>JAILCQ010000021.1 GCA_024679955.1 Bacillota bacterium
TCCACCGCCTCCTGGGTCAAAAAGACCATCATCGACCAGCCTACGGTCTCCATGGGCGCATACGCCGCATAGCTGGGCACGCCGTCAACGGACAGCAGCTTTACCCCGGTTCCGCCTACCGTGGCTTTGGCCGCTATATCGGCAAGAGCCGTATCCTGGGATTGCCGCAGATCCGGCCCGGACGCCACCGCAGCCAGGACGCCTTCCTCGTATGTGGAAAACAGCACCTGACCGTTTTCGTTGATGATACAGGCGTTGCCGCTGTCGCCCAGATCCACGCTTTGGATCAAATCTTCCATTTCATCCAGATACATCCCTGCGCCGGCCACGCCCATCAGCCTTTCGCCGGCGTAAACCGGCACGCCGCACATGATACCCAGACGCGGGGTATGGGCATCCTTGGTAACGGGGGTAAAATAGGGCGCGCCGCTTTCGGCGGCCCCTTTATACCAGGGGCGTTCTTTGGCTTCCAGGGGCATCAGCTTCCCGGATCCGTCAAACTTTTTGGCCGAGATATAGTCCGCCTGCACCATAAAGCCGGACTCCGTGGCCACGTAAATGGAAGCCATACTGTCCTGGCTGGCGTTGACGGCCATCAGCACATCCTGCACATTGCCAATCAAAGCCAGTTCTTTGGCGATTTTCGCATCCGCCGGATCGACAGCGGCGGAATACAACACCTGCGTCGTCAGCTTTCCATCGTTTTTCGCGTCCGGCAAAGCCACGGTCTTGGCTGCATAAAGCTGCGGGTTATTATAAATCTGCTCCGCGATGGAGGCCACGATACCCACTTTCCGTTGAAAACCGGCAAAAATTTCATCCGCGATCTCCGCTTTTTCTCCGGCAAGTTCCAAAAGCCGGGTCTGGGACTGTTCGGCCAAATAGGCCGAGGACGTCTCACCGATGGTCTGGCTGAGGCTGCGGTTGGAGGAAGCCAGCGTATCCGAAACATTTTGTATGGTAAGCGCAAAGATGGCGCCTGTGGCCAGCAGCATGCCGATCACCAGCAGGACCATGGCGCCCTGTATCTTTTTCTCCAGGGAGATTTTTTTCATTCTGCGATCCGTTCCCTATGCGATTTTTTCAAGCTTCGGTTTTGAGAAAGCATCGAGCAATTTTTGGCAAATTACTCGATGCTTTCAGGTGTTACGAATATGTAAATCAATATAGTTTGGCGCCGGCCGGGATGCTGTCGTCCAGCATAAGCAGATTCAGCATCTCTTTTCCGTCGTACTCGTTCACCGCGGAGATCAGCATGCCGTTGGATTCTATGCCCATCATCTTTCTGGGAGGCAGATTGACAATGGCCACACAGGTTTTGCCCACCAGATCATCCGGGGCATAGAACTCCTTGATGCCGCTTAAAATCACGCGCTTTTCCGGCGTGCCGTCGTCCAGAACGAATTTCAGCAGTTTTTTGGATTTCGGCACTTCTTCACAGGACAATACCTTCACCACCCGGAAATCGCTTTTGCTGAAGGTCTCGAAATCCACGAAATCCTGGAAAAGCGGTTCCACGGCTACCTTGCTGAAATCAATGGCCGCTTTTCCGTCTCCCGCCGGTTTGGCCTTCCTGTCGCCGGCCAACGGTTTCAAAGTCGGGAACAAAATCACGTCGCGAATGGAGGGCGCGTCGGTAAAATACATCACCAGCCGGTCGATGCCCACGCCCAAACCGCCGGTAGGCGGCATGCCGTATTCCAGGGCCCGCAGGAAATCTTCGTCGGTTTCATTGGCTTCTTCATCCCCTTTGGCCCGCTGCTCCATCTGTTTTTCAAAACGCTGCCGCTGGTCGATGGGATCGTTCAATTCGCTGTAGGCATTGGCCAATTCCCGGCCGTAAACAAAGGCCTCGAAACGGTAAACGAAATCGGGGTCGTCGCTTTTCCGTTTGACCAAAGGAGAGATCTCAATGGGATAATCCAGGATGAACGTAGGTTCTACCAGATGTTCTTCCACTTTTTCTTCAAAAATCAAATTGATGACATTGCCACGGCTCATATCCGCCTCCGGATGCAAACCGATGGACTGGGCGGCTTCCCGGGCGGCGGCGTCATCGGCGATCTGATCGAAATCGACGCCGGCGTATTGGCGAATGGCCTCAAACATGGTCAGACGCCGCCAGGGCGGGGCGAAGCTGATCTCCGTGCCCTGATATTGCACCGTATCGCTGCCCAATACCTGTTTGGCTACGGTGGAGACCATATTCTCCAGCAATTCCATCATGCCTTGATAATCGCTGTAGGCTTGATACAGCTCCAGCAGAGTGAATTCCGGGTTGTGGCGTATGGATATGCCTTCGTTGCGGAACACCCGGCCGATTTCATACACCCGCTCCATACCGCCGACGATCAAGCGTTTCAAATGCAGTTCCAGGGCGATACGCATGTATAAATCGATGTTCAAGGCATTATGATGGGTAATGAAGGGTCTGGCGGCCGCGCCGCCAGCAATATTGTGCAGGGTGGGCGTTTCCACTTCCAAAAAGTCCCGGCCGTCCAAAAAGGCGCGGATGGCGCTGATCATTTTGCTGCGAATGACAAAAGCATTCTTGACCTGGGGATTGACGATCAAATCCAGGTAGCGTTGGCGGTAGCGCAGTTCCACGTCGGTAAGGCCATGCCATTTTTCCGGCAAAGGCCGCAGGCATTTGGTCAAAAAGGTGACCTTTTGCGCTTTGACGGAGATTTCCCCCCGCTGGGTGCGGAAAACCTCGCCGGTAACGCCGATGATATCGCCGATATCCCACAATTTGACTTGGGCAAAGGCTTCTTCGCCCAATTCGTCCAGCTTCACATAAAGCTGGATCTGTCCTTCTTTATCCGCCAAAACGATAAAGCAGGCTTTGCCGTGCCCGCGAATGGCCATGATGCGCCCGGCCACAGTGGCCTGGCTGCCTTCCAGTTCCTCAAAACGGTTGAGGATCTCCGTCGAAGTATGGGTGCGGACAAAACTTTCCCCGTAGGGATCGATACCGGCAGCCTGCAATTGGGCCGCTTTGTCCAGACGGACTTGCATTTGTTCAGAGTTTTCTAATTCAGCCACGTATATCCTCCCCGGCTCCACTGACCGTATTTATTTGCGAATGTCCAATATTTCCACTTTTACCACGCCGGCCGGCACGTTGATCTCCAAAACATCGCCGATTTTATGTCCCAAAACGGCTTTGCCCACCGGGCTTTCGTTGGATATCTTGCCTTCAAAGGGTTTGGCTTCCACCGAGCCGACGATTTGGATCTCTTTTTCCGAGCCGTCCTCGAAAAATTTCAAGCGCACCGTGCTGTATTCGGAAACCGCCGTGGTGATCACGTCGTCCTCGTTGATGATCCTGGCGTTTTTCAATTGTTTTTCCAGGGCCAAAATCTGCCCTTCGATAAAGGCCTGTTCGTTTTTGGCGTCTTCATATTCGGAGTTTTCACTGATATCCCCAAATTCGATCGCCTGTTTGATCCGGTCGGCCACTTCTTTGCGCCGTACCGTTTTCAAATTCTCCAGGTCTTCCTCCATTTGCTTTAAGCCTTCTTCGGTAATCAGCATTTCTTCCGCCATCCGTTAAACCACCTTTCGGATTCCTTTTCTTGCCAACAAGCCAAACCGCCAATTGGCACTTCTATAGCGGAAGTGCCTGTATACGGTATACGAAGCCTTGACGGCCCGGTCGTGCCGTTTCGTTTTACGCCTGTCGAGCTATTATATTCTTTCAGCCGCTTTTTGTCAATATATTTCAGTCTATCCAAACAAAATATGAAAGAGAAACCGGATATCATTCATTTTGTCGCCGCACCCGGCAGCCAACCCTCTTTTTTTCCGCCGAAACCCCGGCAGTATGATCTGCCGGCGGGAAACAAACGCTTGAAAGTGACGGAAATCGCCTGTCCTTTGCGTCCAAAGGCGCTGGCCGGCCTATACCAAACCGTACAGCAGCAAAGGATACCCATACTGGCCCTGCCCCTGTCCGCTGCGGCGCTATGCCCGCCGGAAGGCCTCCGTTGCTTTGTCGCGGACGGCCGCCTGCTGGCTCTGGCCTGGGCGGCGGAAGCCTGGCGCAGCCGCTATGGCAGCGCCGGAGATATGCTGCCCGCCGTGGATATAAGCTTGGCGGAAGGCCGGCTGCTGGCCCGTTTGGCCCCCTCTTTTTTGCATCGCTTTTGCCTGTGGGGCGGCGCGCCGGAGCAGATCGCCGCTACCGCCCGGCAAATCTACCGGGAAAGCGGGCTGGTGGTAAGGGCGGGCCGGGGCGATATCCTGCTGCGGCCGGCAGGCGCGGCCTTCCGGCCCGGCTGGCAGCCTACGGCGGCGGATTTTGTCCTGCCGGCGCCGCAGGCTGCTATGGAAGCAGGCGTTTGCGACGGGCCTTTGGCGGAGGCGGCGCTGTTTTGCGCGCTCAAACGGCGGCCCCGGGATCCGTATCTGCTGATCCAAGCCTTGCGGCGGCAAGCCTGCCGCTGCAAATATTACGGGCCATACTTTCCATCCAAATAGGCGGCGAACAAAGCCTCGATCTCCGCCACGGAAGTCAATCGGTTCAAATCCCGGCGCAAGGCCGCCGCATGGGGCAGGCCCCGCACATACCAGGCCAGGGGCGTGCGCATGGAACGCACCGCCGCCAATTCCCCATCGGCCAGGGCCTCCGGGCCGGAGGAGCCATGCCGCCAACAGGACCAATAGCGGCAGCGTCCCCTATGCTGCCGCAAATGGCTCATGGCCTGGCGGATGATTTCCGCCGACGTAGGCGGGGGCGGCGGCGTTTTGCCCTGCAAAACGGCGACGGTTTGCCGGAACAGCCAGGGGTTGCCCAACATGCCCCGGCCGATCATCACCCCGTCGCAGCCGCTTTGCTCCAGGGCGGCCAGGGCTTGGGCCGGACTGAAAATATCGCCGTTCACCAGCACGGGTATGGAGAGCCGCCGTTTCACTTCCGCCGCCATGGGCCAATCCGCCTGCCCCTGATACATCTGCATGCGGGTGCGGCAATGCACAGCCACGCAAACCGCGCCGGCCGCCTCCATGCTTTGGGCAAAATCCGCGGCGTTGCGTTGGGCCTCGTCCCAGCCCAAACGGATCTTCACGCTGACCGGCAAACCGGAGCGGGCCGCCGCCTGCACCAAGGCCTGGGCCAAGGCGGGGTTTTGCATCAAAGCCGCCCCTTCGCCGTTTTTTACCACTTTCGGCACGGGGCAGCCCATATTGATATCGATGGCTTCGGCCCCCAAATCCTTAACAATATAGGCGGCCTCCGCCATATATTCCGGCACGGAACCGAACAGCTGCACAAGGCGCAGGGATTTTTCCCCCTGCAGATCCAGCAGTTCCCGGGTGCGCCGGTTTTGATAATGCAAAGCGGTGGCGCTGACCATTTCGCCGTAAACCAAATCGGCGCCGTGGGCGCGGCATATGTCCCGATACGCCCGATTGCTGATCCCGGCCATGGGCGCAGCCGCCACCAAAGGGCGGGTCGCAGGCATGCTATACCTCTTTTCTGTCCAAACTGCGATATTGGATGGCTTCGGCGATATGGGCCTGGCCGATTTGCTCCGCGCCATCCAGATCCGCAATGGTCCTGGCCACTTTCAGGATGCGGTCATGGGCCCGGGCGCTCATTTTCAGCATGCGGAAGGCCTGCTCCAGCAAGACCGACGCCTGCCGGTCGCAGCGGCAGAACTGCTCCAGTTCCCGGCGGGTCATGGAGGCGTTGAGCGGCGATGCTTTGCCGGGGAAACGTTTGGCCTGGATTTCCCTGGCCGCCGTCACCTGGCGGCGCAGCTCCGCGCTGCTTACGGATTTTTCCTTCCCGGAAAGCTGCCGGTATTCGGTGCGGGGCACCGAGATATGCAAATCGATCCGATCCAGCAGAGGGCCGGACAAACGCTGCATATAGCGTTCCCGGGCATAGGGCGTGCAGGTGCATTCCTTCAGCCCGTCCCCGTAATAGCCGCAAGGGCAGGGATTCATGGCCGCGATCAGCTGAAAATCCGCCGGATAGTTCACCCGGGCGTTGACCCGGGCCACCGTCACCCGGCGCTCTTCCAAAGGCTGCCGCAAAGCCTCCAACACATCCCGGGAGAACTCCGGCAATTCGTCCATAAACAGTATGCCGTGGCTGGCCAGACTGATCTCGCCGGGACGGGGATTGGCGCCGCCGCCGATGATGCTGGCGGCGGAAGCGCCGTGATGGGGGGCGCGAAAAGGACGGACCGTCAGCAAAGGCTGATCCTTGGGCAGCAGGCCGCTGACGCTGTATAATTTGGTGGCTTCTATGCTCTCTTCCAGGGAAAGCGGGGGCAGCAAACCGGGCATACGCTTGGCCAACATGGTTTTGCCGCTGCCCGGCGGGCCGATCATCAGCACGTTATGGCCGCCGGCCGCCGCCACCGTCAAGGCCCGTTTGACCCCTTCCTGCCCCTTGACGTCCGCCATATCCAATTCTTCTTCTTTGTTCAAGGATTGCCGGAACAAGGCCTGCACGTCTACGGTGACCGGGCTGCACAAGGCATCGCCGGACAACTGCTCCGTCAACTGCCGCAATTCCTCCACGCCGTAAACCTGAACGCCCTGGGCAATGGCCGCCTCTTTGGCATTGGCGGCAGGCAAGAAAAAGGAGGATAAACCCTGCCGGGCCACGCAGGCAGCCATGGACAAAGCGCCGCTGATGGGCCGCACGGCCCCTTCCAAAGACAGTTCGCCCACAAAGACCCCCTGGCGCAAAAAAGATTCGTCGCAGGACAATTGGCCGGTGGCGGCCAAAATCCCCACGGCGATAGGCAAATCCAACACGGATCCTTCTTTCCGGATATTGGCCGGAGCCAGATTTACGGTAAGCCGGCGCAAGGGGAATTCAAAACCGGAATTGCGCAAAGCGGCCCGCACCCGTTCCCGGCTTTCTTTCACCGCCGCATCCGGCAAGCCCACGATATCGAAGCGGGCGATGCCGGGACTGACGTCCACCTCCACCGTTAAGGGATACCCGTCCACGCCCATCAAGGCGCAGCTATTGACCAAAGCAAGCATGCCATCCACCCTTTAAAGCTCATTTCTTTCCATAGCGGGACGAAGCCCGAATTATTGTAGAGGTTCGCCGCTGGGATTGCTTTCCCTGCTTGCAATTAAACGGCGAATGGATTAGAATAAAAACAATTACCGGAGCAATCCGGCACAACAGACGATTGGAGGTCGACTATGGCTACCGTCAAACCTTTCGCCGCCTGGCGCTACGATCCGGCGTTACCGATAGATCAATTGGTTTGCCAACCCTACGACGTGATCAACCCCAGCCAACAGGAGCAATACTATCAAAGACATCCCTACAATATGATCCGCCTGGAATTGCCGAAAAAAGACCGGGAGGATATATACAGCGGCGCGGCCGCCGTCTTTCAGGACTGGCAAAAGCAAGGCGTTTTGCGCCGGGACGATCGACCGGCTTTTTACCTGTACAGCCAGGAATTTACCGAAGGGGGACAACGCATCTGCCGCACCGGCTTTTTGGCCCGGCTGAAAGCGGAAGGCTATGCCAGCGGCCAGGTAGCCCCTCATGAAGAGACCCTGCCCGGCCATAAACAGGACCGGTTTTTGATGATGCAGGCCACATATGCCAATTTCAGCCCCATTTTCGGCCTTTACGCCCAACCCGGCCGGGAAATCGACAAGGCTTTGGTGGAAGCCGCCGCCGGACGGACGGAAATCGATTTTACCGACGAATACCAGGTGCGCCACCGTCTGCAACCGATCACCCAGCCCCAGGTGCTGCGGCAGGTGGAGGAGCAATTGGCCGGACTGAAGATCTATATTGCCGACGGCCATCACCGCTATGAGACCGCTTCCCGTTTCGCCCGGGAAATCGCCCCCGGCCAGGAAAACGCGGCCTATGTGATGATACATCTGGTCAATCTCTACGACCCGGGACTCATCGTTTTGCCCACCCATCGTATGGTGCGCAACGTAGCCGGTTTCCGCGGGGAAGCGCTGCTGTCCCAATTGCGCAACGGCCCGCTGCATCTGGAAGAGCTCTCCGGCCAAGACAAAGAAAGCGGCCTGCGCCGGCTGGAAGAGGTCATGGCCGCCGCCGGAGCCCGGGAAACCGTGTTCGGCTTATACCTGGACGGCGCCTATTACGCCCTGCGTATGGATAAAACCGATCCGGCGCTGTCCCGCGCCGCCGCCGGTCATTCCGCCGCCTACAGCCAACTGGACGTTACCGTGGTACATAAAATGGTTCTGGAATACTGCTGCGGCATCGGCGACGCGGAAGCGGCCTCCGGCCAATACCTTTCCTACAGCCGTAACACCGAAGAAACCATAGCCGCCGTGGACAGCGGCGAATATCAATTCGCCCTGTTGCTGAACGCCACCAAAGTGGAAGAATTGCTGGCCGTAGCCGACGCCGGAGACAAAATGCCGCAAAAATCCACTTTCTTCTATCCCAAAGTGATCGCCGGTCTGACCATCAACGACTTAAAATAATTTTTGCAAAAAATTTTTTAAAATAATTTTATTTTGCCTATTGACAAAGCAAAAAACCGGTGTTATCATTTGACTCAATTGAATTATGCAAACCGGTGATTGAGAATAGTACCCTTTGGGAACCGTTTTCCCAGAGAGCCGCCGATGGTGGGATGGCGGCAAAACGGGCAAAGGCGAATGGACTCATGAGGGCGGCGTAATGGCCGACGGCACTCTGTCCGTTATCATGCAGAGCGTATGTGATGGCATACGATAAAAGCGGCCTTCGGGCAATTTGGGTGGCACCGCAGAGAAAATTCTTTGTCCCAAGATTGGGACAAAGTTTTTTTATATTTTAGATTAAAAAGCTATGCTAAGAAAGGAGAATACCCATGACGAACATCCCTTACAAAATCTATCTGGAAGAAAGCGAGATGCCTCGTCAATGGCAGAATATACGCGCTTTCATGAAGGAATTACCGGATCCGATGCTGAATCCCGCCACCATGAAGCCGTGTACAGCCCAAGACCTGGCCCCCGTGTTCTGTGAAAAGCTGATCGAACAGGAACTGAACGATACCGATCCCTATGTGGACATTCCCCAACCGATTTTGGACTTTTATCACATGTACCGGCCCTCGCCTTTGGTACGGGCCTACAATCTGGAGCGGGAACTGGACACCCCGGCCCATATTTATTACAAATTTGAAGGCAACAACACCTCCGGCAGCCACAAGCTCAATTCGGCGGTAGCCCAGGTGTATTATGCCAAGGAACAGGGCATCACCGACCTGACCACGGAAACCGGCGCCGGCCAATGGGGTACGGCCATGGCTATGGCCTGCGGCTTTTTCAAAATGAACCTCACCGTCTATATGGTCAAGGTTTCCTCGGAACAAAAGCCCTATCGCAAAGCCATTATGGAAACCTACGGCGCGAAAGTGATCGCCTCGCCTTCCGACACTACGGAAGTAGGCCGGAAAATCCTCAGCCAGAATCCGGATACCGGCGGTTCTCTGGGCTGCGCCATTTCCGAAGCCCTGGAAAAAGCCCTGCAAAGCGATAAATGCCGCTATGTTTTGGGCAGCGTGCTGAATCATGTGATCCTGCACCAATCCATTATCGGCCAAGAAGCCAAAATCGCCATGGACAAATACGATATTCAGCCGGATATGATCATCGGCTGCGCCGGCGGCGGCTCCAATCTGGCCGGTTTGATCGCCCCCTTTATGAGCCAACGGCTGCAGGGGAAAAACGACATCCAGTTTATCGCCGTGGAACCGGCCTCCTGCCCGTCCCTGACCCGGGGCCGCTACGCCTACGATTTCGGCGACACCGGCCGCACCACGCCGCTGTTGAAGATGTATACCCTGGGGTCCGGCTTTATGCCCTCCCCCAATCATGCCGGCGGCCTGCGCTATCACGGTATGAACCCCATCCTCTCCAAGCTGTATCATGACGGCTATCTGGAAGCCCGGGCTGTGGAGCAAAGCCAAGTGTTCGCCGCGGCACAGACCTTCATCCGCGCCGAAGGCACCCTGCCTGCGCCGGAATCCTGCCATGCTTTGAAAGTGGCCATGGACGAAGCCATCCGATGCCGGGAGACCGGCGAAGCCAAGACCATCCTCTTCGGTCTGACCGGCACGGGCTATTTCGATATGGCCGCCTATCAATCGTTCAACGAAGGCAAAATGACCGACTACATCCCCAGCGACGCCGATTTGGAACCGGGATTCGCTTCCCTGCCGCAAATAGGATAGGCAAATTTACGCCATAGGAACGTTATAGAAGCGTTATTTCAAACATTGTATTATAAAGAAGGGGAACCATCTCCTTGCCGAAAGCCCCGGCTGACAGACGCCCGCAGTCCGAAAAGATTGCGATTACGGAATGCTGTCAGACGGGGCTTTTTGAAAACAATGAAAAAAGAAGCGATAGGAGGAGGCAAATGAAAAGACTGGTTGCGAGCATACTATGTATCCTGTTTTTGCTGAGCCTTGCCGCCTGCGGCGAGAGATCCGTTCTGCCGGAAGAGACGGGCGCCTCCCAGGCGGAGCAATTTGTTTTCACCCGCGATAATTTTCCGCGGCTAAACGGCTCCACCGCCATGGTACCGCTGGGACAAGCCATCGCCAGCGTTCTGCTGGGCGAGACCCGGGAAGAGGTCGCCGATCTGATCCAATTTTCCCGCACCACCCAGTCCTACCGCGAACTGATGAACGGCCAGGCGGATCTGCTCATTTCCGGCGCGCCGCCCGAGGGCATCTACGAGGAAAAAGAGGCGCTGGGCTTTGAATGGGAAATCTCTACCTTTGCCGTGGACGGGCTGGTGTTCATCGTCAATGCGGACAACCCTGTGGATAGCCTTACCACCCGGCAGATACAGGATATTTACAGCGGTAAGATCACCAACTGGAGCCAGGTGGGCGGCAACGATGTGGAAATCGTCCCCTTCCAGCGCAATGAAGAAGCCGGCAGCCAGACGGCCATGAAAAAGCTGGTCATGGGCGATATCCCTTTAATGGAAGCGCCCAAGGAATATGTCAGCGGCGCCATGGGCGATCTTGTGGAGGTCGTCGCCTCCTACAATGACTCCGCCGCCGCCATCGGCTACACGGTCTATTACTACGCCCACGACATGAAAATGGCGGAGGGCCTGAAACTGCTGGCCGTGGACGGCGTACAGCCCAGCGCGGAGACGATCCGTAGCCGCGACTATCCGTTCATCAACGATTCCTATGTCGTCATAGCGGCAGGCCTTGCCGAAGACGCCCCCGCCAAGATACTTTATAACTGGCTCATAAGCGAGGAGGGGCAGAAGCTCATCGCCCACGAGGGCTATGTAAGCATCCTGGAAGTAGGCGACACGCCATGAAAAAACGGATTGCCGTCTTGTTGCTGCTGCTGATCCTGGCCGGCTGCGGCAGGCAGCAGGAGGCGCTATCTCCCGTATACAGCGATTGGTCAAAGCTCACACCCTATGAACCTGCCCAAACCATCTATACTTATCACCCGGGATACAGCGAAAACGGCGCCTTGGCGGCCCGGGACGACTATGGCGCGCTGCTGCCCTACATCGGTAAATATTCCGCGATGGATCGGTATGTGATTGAGGCATTGCCTTTTTACGGTCTTGTGACGGACAAAGGGGAGTTGGTGACAGATCCCGTGTACAGCCGTATCGATTTCTATGACGATTTTCTTGTACTCTACCGCGGCGACCCTTCGGGCGACAGCGGCGGAGACGCTTACGCAGGCGGAACGTTTTCCCGAACGCTTGCCGCCCCGGACGGTCGTTGGGCTCATGCGTTGACCGGCAGCTATTATATAGGCAACGGTCACGGCCTGCTGCTGACCGCCGCCAGCGACGGCTCCCTCGACCTTTGGAACAGAGATGGCGAAATCGTAACCCACTTTGACGGCGCTCCGTTCACCTCCCGCTTCGGCAAGGGTTTCCTTTGGGGCGAGGAGGGCGGCCCCTTTATCGATTGGCCAGACGACAAGGTGGGCTATGTCACGGCCTACTATGTGGACGGCGAAGAACAAGAGCAAGCCATCCGTCTTTATCTTGACTTTACGAACGGTACGGTTGCCGATACCCCGCCTGCGGGTTACCCCAGCCAGATGTACTATACGACCGATGCGGACCATACGCCTGAGCCGCCGGTGATCCAAGGATGCAATTATCTCCAGCCCATTTCCGATAAGATAACGGGAGAGACGTATTTCTACGGCCTTTACCGAGACAACGAAAACGACTACGGACGCTATGCTCTGTTCGACAGCCAAGGCAAACTGCTGCTGGAAAACGTGGAGCCGACGCGCTACGAAACGTCGATTATTGTGCGTGCGGGATTGTATTCCTCCGTTGAAAACGGCTGCTTCTGCTTTCGAGAGATTGACGGCAACGCGCCGGTATTTTGCTATACCCTGCGGACGAATTCCGATTGATTTATGCTTAGGCTTTTGGCAACCATGGGGCTATCCCACGGTTGCCTTTTAAAAACAAAGAGGGCGCGGTATGATTTCTGTCACGCCGCGCCCTTTGGCAAACGCGTTTTCATGGTTTTACCGTTTAAGGCCGCCGCAAGGCATTTTGCTACCGTTGGCCACCGGTTTTTTTATTGCGGACGCAGCAGTTCTTCCAGAATGCGCCGGATCTCTCCCGGGTCGCCGGCGCCTTTCAATTGCCGCATGGCCTGGCCGAACAGGAAATCCAGGGCTTTGGTTTTGCCCCCCTGATAATCCGCCACCGACTTGGGATTCTCCGCCACGATAGAGGCCAGCAGTTTTTCCAAAGCGCCCTGATCCACCGCGGCGTCCAAATTATGCTCCTTGACATAGGCTTCCGGGTCCACATCGTCGCTGAAAATCGCGGCAAAAAGCTTTTTGCCGTTGACCCGGGTCAAGGTACGGTCCTCCACCGCCCGAATCAAATAGGCCAATTTATGCGGATCCAATTCCAAATCGTCGATGGGCACCGCATGCTTTTTGGCCAGGGCCAAACCTTCGCCCACCAGCCAGTTGGCCGCTTCCTTGGGATTGCCGCACAGATCCGCGCTTTGCTCGAAGATCCGGGCCAGGGAGGGGCTTTGGCTCAGCAGGGCCGCGTCCTTGTCGCGGATGCCCCATTCCTGCACATAGCGTTCCTGCTTGCGATCGGGCATTTCCGGCAAAGCGGCCCGCACCTGCTCTATCCATTGGGAGGAAATCTCGATGGGGGCCAAGTCCGCGTCGGGGAAATAGAAATAATCCCCGGCGTTTTCCTTTTCCCGCATGGCGAAGCTGGCATTTTTGGCGTCGTCCCAACGGCGGGTCTCCTGGATCAGCGGCTCTCCCCACTCGATGGCGTCGATATGCCGCTCCGTTTCATAGGCGATGGCCCTTTCGATGGCGGAAAGGGAATTCATGTTCTTGATTTCCGTGCGCACGCCGAAATTGGGATCGCCCTTTTCCCGCACGGACAAATTGACGTCGCAGCGGATGGAGCCTTCCTCAAAGCGGGCCCTGGCCACGCCGGCAAAACGCAGCAGGGAACGAAGTTTTTCCAAATAGGCGATGACTTCCTCGGCGCTGCGAAAATCCGGTTTGCTGACGATTTCCACCAAAGGCACGCTGCAGCGGTTGTAATCCACCAAAGAGACGCCCAGGGTGTCGTCATGGGTCAGTTTGCCCGCGTCTTCTTCCATATGGATCTGTTTGATGCCGATGCGTTTCACCCCTTGGGAAGTACGCACCTCCACATAGCCGTCGCGGCAAATCGGCGCGTACAACTGGGTGATTTGATAGGAATTGGATAAATCCGGATAATAATAATTCTTTTTGTCAAAGGTGGTCACCGGACTGATTTTACAATTGGTGACCAAACCGGCGGCGATGGCCAATTCCACCACTTTTTTATTGGTGACCGGCAGCAGTCCCGGCATACCGGCGCAAGCCGGACAAACATTTTGATTCGCTTCCGCCCCGTAGCCTACCGGACAAGCGCAAAAAATCTTGGAATTGGTGGCCAATTCGGCATGTACTTCCAACCCCATTACCACTTCATAAGCCATTCTCCATTCCCTCCTTTGCTTATTTGCCCAAAGCGGCTGCGGCGGCAAACACAGCGCCGTCCTGCCCCTGCGCCCCAAACAGCTGGCAGGGCAAAGGCAGCCCCGCCTGATCCCGGCCAACGCTGAAAGCGACTGCCGGCAATCCCAGCAGGCTGGGAATGGCCGCGTAGAAGCGGTCGCGGAAGGAAAGCCTGCCGCCCCGGTCTTCCCCGGCCGCATAAGGCGGCCCAGCGGCCAAGGGGGTCAGCACCAGCGGATATTCCCGGAACAAATCGTTCATTTCCTGCCACAGCAAATGCCGGACCTGCAAAGCCTTATAGTAATAGGTTTGATACTGCTCTTTGGCCAGCACATATACGCCCAACACCGCGTCCCGCTTCACTTCCATGCCCAGGCCCTGGCTGCGGCTGTTGCAATACAGTTCTTCCATGTTTTTATATTCCGGCGCCCGGTAGCCGTATTTCACCCCGTCGAAACGGGAAACGTTATTGCAGCCCTCCGCCGCGGCGATGGCCGTCAGCGCCAAATGGGCGTAAGCGGCGTAACGGGTTTTGACTTCCACCGGTTCGATACCGGCCCGGCGCAGCAGGGAGACGCCTTGCTCCAAACAACGGCGGTCATAGTCATTGGTTTGATAGTCCACCAGCACCGCCGCTTTTTTACCGGCGATTTCCTGGGACAAATCATAGGTATACGCTTCCTGGGGCAAGCTGGCGCCGTCTTTGGGGTCATGCCCGGCCGCCAGATGCAGCAGTTCCGCCGCCTCGGCCACGACCGGCGCAATGGCGGCGATCTGCTCGCAGGAAGACACATTGGCGATCACGCCGAAGCGGGATACCGTGCCATAAGAGGGTTTACAGCAAACCACCCCGGCCTGGGCCGCCTGCCGGCGCACTTCGCCCAGGCTGTCCACGGCCAAAGCCAGGGGCACGATGCCGGCGGCCACCGCGGCGGCCGCGCCGCCGGAGCGCCGTCCCGCGTCCAGCGGATGGGTCACCGGCCCGAAATAGGAGCTTTCCTCCCCGCCCATTTTCAATTCGCCCATATTGGCTTTGCCCAGCAGCACCAAACCGGCCTCGTCCAGACGGCGTATGACTTCCGCGCCAAAGGGCGGCGCGAAATTGGCCAGCATGCGGCTGCCGCCGCTGCTGATTTGATGTTCCACCATGATGCCGTCTTCCGCCACATAGGGCAAACCGGTCAAAGGGCCGGTCAGGCCGGCGTCGATACGCCGCTGCGCTTCCCGGCTTTGGGCTTCCGCCCGCTGCCTGTCCACCAAAGTCAAACAGTTCAATGTATCCGCCCCGGCGGCGGCCAAAGCTTTTTCCGTCCAGGCCATGGCGGCGTTTTCGCCGGCTTTCCAATCGTCGCAAAATCCCTTAGCTGCCATATTTTTCCTCCCCTTTCTAATCCGCCACCCGGGGCGTCACATAAGCGCCGTCCATTTCTTCCGGGGCGCAGGCCAGTATTTCCTCACGGCTGACGGTTTGCTCCGCCACATCTTCCCGCAGAACCTGGCGCAGGGAGGTCAAATAAATCATCGGCGGCGTGTCGCCGCAATCCAGTTCGGCCAAAGGGGCCAATTGCGACAACTGCCACCGGATCAGATCGCGCAATTCCTCTTTTTCTTCCCCTTCCAATACAAATTTATTGAACCGGCAATATACGTCAAATTTTTCCGTGTCCATTTTCTCCGTCCTTTCCGGCCCCGGCCTATTTCATTTGCCGCGGCATTTGTCCGGCGGCCAAAGCCAGCAAAGCGGCGCTGGGGTCTTGAATTTTCGCCAGGAAGATCATGGCTGCGATAATATAGGGCTTGTAACTGGCTTGTTTATACAAAGAAATGCGGTTGCGGTCGAATACTTCCCGGCTGACCTCGCCGCTTTCACAGGAGACGCCGCTGATATCCGCCGGCAGGCAGTGCAGGTACAGGCCTTTGCCCTCCTTGGTCAAGCGCATTTTTTCCTCCGTACATTGCCAATCCTTATGCCGGCTGTTCTGGGCCAGCATCTCCTGTTCCAAGCGGTCGATGCCGGCCTGATCCCCCTGATCGAACAACTGGGTGCGCCGTTCCATGGCGGCAAAGGGCGCCCAGCTCTTGGGATACACCACGTCCGCGCCGTCGAAGGCCTCTTCCATGGAATCGGCCCGGCGGAAGCTGCCGCCGTTTTCCGCCGCCTGGCGGGCGGCCAAAGCTTCGATTTCCGGCATGATCTCATAGCCTTGCGGGTGGGCCAAAACGATATCGGCCCCGAAGCGGCTCAGCAGTCCGATAATGCCCTGGGGCACGGACAGGGGTTTGCCGTAGGAGGGGGAATAGGCCCAGGTCATGGCGATTTTTTTGCCCCGCAGCTGTTCTATACCGCCCAGCTCATGGATCAAATGCAGCGTGTCGGCCATGGTCTGAGTGGGATGGTCGATATCGCATTGCAGATTGACCAGGGTGGGCTTTTGCGCCAAAATACCGTCGGCATGTCCCTGGCGCACGGCTTCCGCCACCTGGCGCATATAGGCGTTGCCCCGGCCGATGAACATATCGTCGCGGATGCCGATGACGTCGGCCATAAAGGAAACCATATTGGCGGTCTCCCGTACCGTTTCCCCATGGGCCAATTGGGATTTTCCTTCATCCAGATCCTGGACGGCCAGGCCCAGCAAATTGCAGGCGGAAGCGAAAGAAAAGCGGGTGCGGGTAGAATTGTCCCGAAACAGGGAAACCCCCAGGCCGCTGTCAAAGATCCGCGGCGAAATATTATGCTCCCGCAGGGCCCGCAAAGCGTCGGCCACCGCAAAAACGCCTTGCAGCTCGTCCATGGTTTTTTCCCAGGTGAGGAAAAAATCCCCTTCGTACATTTTTCGTAATTTCAAGCCTTTGATCGTATCCATACATTTGCTTAACATCGCCGCAACCTCCGATTTTTCAATCCAGAGAATAAACGCCGGCAAAAGCTTCAGCCGGGAATCTTCCCTATTATAACAGCATACATTGTCAGTATATCATATTTTGGGCGTAAATACAGCAAAAGTTTGCCGTAAGCCCGGCGGCCTGCCGGAAAAACGCCCGGCCGCCATGGCAGCCGGGCGTCTGGTTTTTCTTCTCTTCCGTGCAAACGCAGGTATACTATCCCCGCCTTTCAAACGGCGGAAATGACGGCCAAAGCCACCACGCCCGGCGCGCCCATGATCCCGCTGACCGCCATGGTCAGGGCGTTCACCGGCAGCAGCAGATCGGTCCAACCGGAACAAACGTTGATCAAAAAAAGCAACAGCAGCCCCACCGCGGCATTGGTCAAAAAGCGCCCCGCCAGACGGAAAAACTTTTGCGGCGCGACGCATACGCCGAATACCAAGGCCAAACCGGCCAAAAGGATCAACAGGCTTTGCCACGCATACATTCCATCACCCCCCTGCCTTATCCTATTGTCCAACCTCAAAAATATGCGAAAAAAATTTTTTCTTTTCCGTGACAAAATTCCCTTGACAAAAGCGGCGGCCGCGTGTATTATTGTATTGGTTGCTTAATACAATCATACAAAATCATAAAAGAGGTGATTGCGTGAGCTGGGATTTTCAAACGGATCGCCCGATCTACAGCCAAATCATCGATCATATCAGCCAAAAAATCATTTGCGGCGAATATATGCCGGGCTATCGATTGCCCTCGGTGCGAGATATGGCGAATCAGGCGGGCGTCAACCCCAACACCATGCAGCGGGCCTTAAGCGAGCTGGAAAAAACCGGCCTGGTACGGGTGGAACGCACCGCCGGCCGGTATGTTACCGAAGATGAGGAACTGCTGCAGCAAACCAAAAGCCATTTGGCGGAAAAACAGATCGAAGCTTTTTTCAACCAAATGCGCCAATTGGGCGTGGAGCCGGAGCAGGCCCTGGCTTTGGCCCAACGGTATGTAAACGAAAAGAAATGAGGTAGAGCTATGGAACAAACACAAAACGGCGAATTTACCCCCCAAACCGTGCCCGAGACCGCTATGGCCCCGGTTTCGGACAACCGGGCCGAGGAAAGCACGGCGGCAATTTTATCCTGCAAACATCTGGTCAAGCAATACGGCGGCAACCCCGCTTTGGCCGGTGTGGATCTGGATTTGCCCTCCGGCAAAATCATCGGCCTGCTGGGCCCCAACGGCAGCGGCAAAACCACTCTGCTGAAGCTGGCCTGCGGACTGATCCCGCCCACCTCGGGAGAAATTTTGATTCAGGGCCTGCGCCCCGGTATAGAAAGCAAAAAAATCGTTTCTTTCCTGCCGGAAAAGACTTATCTCAACGGCTGGATGCGGGTCAACGATATCCTCGCCATGTTCAAAGATTTTTACGCGGATTTTTCTCTGGAAACCGCCAAAGAAATGCTGGCCAATCTGCAGATCGACGAAAGGGCCCGCCTGAAGACCCTGTCCAAAGGCACCCAGGAAAAGGTGCAGCTGATCCTGGTCATGAGCCGCCGGGCCAAGCTGTATTTGCTGGACGAACCCATCGGCGGCGTGGATCCGGCGGCCCGGGATTATATCCTGCGCACCATCATCAAGAACTACAATGAACAGTCCACCATTCTCATTTCCACCCATCTGATCAGCGAAGTGGAACAGATTTTGGATCAGGCGGTGTTCCTCAACCACGGTAAAATCGTAGTGAACGCGCCGGTGGACGTTTTGCGGGAACAAAGCGGCAAGTCCTTGGACGCCATGTTTCGGGAGGTTTTCAAATGTTAGGAAAATTGATCAAATACGAAATGAAGAGTTCGGCCCGTTATTTATTGCCCTTGTATGTATCCGTATTGATCCTGGCCGTCGTCAACCGTCTGGGCGCCCTGTGGCTGCAGAATATGCCCGGAAGCTCCACCTGGGAAGGGCTGCTGATGTTCTTTTATGTGCTGCTTTCCATCAGCCTGTTCGTGGTCACCGGCGTCGGCATCCTGGTGCGCTTTTATCATAATCTGCTGGGCCAGGAAGGCTATTTGATGTTTACCCTGCCAGTGAGCACCTCCGCCAACCTGTTTGCCAAATTGATTTCGGCCATCTTTTGGATCATCGCCAGCATGCTCGTGTTTTTCCTCTCCGTGCTGCTGCTCACCTTCTCCTCCACCTGGCAGATATCGGATATCATCGATTGGGTATCCCGGACTTTCAGCGGCTTTGAACTGGGAGCAGTTTTCGTCCTCCTGGAAATCTGCCTGCTGGTCTTGCTCAGCCTGGCCTCTTTTGTCCTGCTGTGCTACTTATCCATGTCCATCGGCCAATTGGCCAACCGGCAAAAGCTGTTATTGTCGGTGGCGGCCTTCCTGGCGCTGCAGGTCGTGATCAGCACTTTGTCCGTCATCTTTTTGAGTCACAACGCCGCCTGGCTGAGCACGAGTATCAGCGCCTGGATCGACTCCATGAGTCCCCAGGCCGCCATCCATGGGGTGCTGCTGGGCTCCTGCCTGGGCGCCCTGGTCGAATGCGCGATACTGTACATCCCCTGCTGGCTGCTGTTGAAAAACAAACTGAATCTAAGCTAAAGCCAAAAGTCCCCCCAAGGCCGGGAGCCCCGGCCGGGACACCCGAAGCGAAAAGGCGGCAGGATGGAGAAGAGCCTCTCCCTCCTGCCGCCGCTTTTGTTTTGCAGGGGCGGCCCTTGACGCTGCAGGTACGGTGTACTGTCGTATTAGGCGGTATCAGGCGGGAATGACCAAGCAAACGTTTCATATATTTAATATATATTGACAGCAAAATCGTATCCGTTCTATAATTAGTCGTTATAATGCCCCTCGCCCAGGGGCTTTGCCCATGACCGGCGGCAAAGCGGCGGCAGGAGGCTGAAACAGGAGGCTTTATGATCAAGCAACTCAGCGCCTTTATCGGCGAATACAAAAAGGACGTGCTGCTCTCTCCCACTTTCGTCATTCTGGAAGTGATCATGGAGGTGCTGATCCCTTATGCCATGGCCTATTTGATCGATTTCGGCATCGAGCCGGGGGATATGAACGTGATCATCAAATTGGGGGCCTGTTTGGTTGTGGCCGCCTTGCTGTCCCTGCTGTTCGGCGCTTTGGCCGGCTGCTACGCGGCCAGCGGCTCCGCCGGATACGCCAAAAACCTGCGCAAAGGCCTGTATTATAAAATCCAGGATTATTCGTTTTATAACATCGACAAGTTTTCCACCGGCAGTTTGATCACCCGTTTGACCACCGATATCACCAATGTGCAAATGGCCTTTATGATGATCATACGCCTGGGGGTGCGCTGCCCGGTGATGCTGGTTTTTGCCCTGATCATGTCCTTTTCCATCAGCGCCAGACTGTCCCTGATCTTTTTGCTGATTTTACCGGTACTGGCCGGCGGACTTTACCTGATCATCCGCAAAGCCCATCCTATATTCGAATCGGTTTTCCGCACCTACGATAAACTGAACAATGTGGTGCAGGAAAACCTGCGGGGCATTCGCGTGGTAAAATCTTTCGTCCGGGAGGACTACGAAAAAGAAAAATTCCGCTCCATTTCCCAAAGGATATATGAACAGTTTTCCAAAGCGGAAAAGCTGCTGGCCTTCAATGGCCCGCTGATGCAGCTTTGCATATACAGCGCCATCCTTTTGATCTCCTGGTTCGGCGCGGTGCATATCGTGGCCGGCAATTTGACCACCGGCCAGCTGGTCAGCCTGATTTCCTATGCCATGCAGGTGCTGATGTCCCTGATGATGCTGTCTTTGGTATTCGTCATGATCACCATTTCCCAGGCCTCGGCGGAACGGATCTGCGAAGCGCTGAACGAAACCCCGGATATCACCAATCCCGCCGAGCCTCAATATACCGTGGCCAACGGCGATATCGATTTTGAAAATGTGGGCTTCAGCTATGCCAAGGACGCCGGTAAGCTGTGCCTGAGCCATATCGATCTGCATATCCGCTCCGGGCAAACCGTGGGCGTCATCGGCGGCACCGGCAGCTCCAAAAGCACGCTGGTGCAATTGATCCCCCGCTTTTACGATGTGACCCAAGGGGCGGTAAAGGTGGGCGGCGTGGATGTCAGGGATTACGATCTGCAGGCCCTGCGGCAACAGGTGGCCATGGTTTTGCAGAAAAACATCCTCTTCAGCGGTACCGTCAAAGACAATTTGCGCTGGGGCGACGCCGGCGCCGGCGAGGAAGAAATGAAAGAAGCCTGCGTCATGGCCCAGGCTGACGGCTTTGTCGGCGAATTCCCCGGCGGCTACGATTATCAGATCGAACAGGGCGGCAACAATGTTTCCGGTGGGCAGCGGCAGCGGCTGTGCATTGCCAGAGCTTTGCTGAAAAAGCCCAAAATCCTCATTTTGGACGACAGCACCTCAGCGGTGGATACCAAAACGGAAGCTTTGATCCGCCAGGCCTTCCAAAGCAATCTGGCGGGCGTAACCAAAATCATCATTGCCCAAAGGGTGTCTTCCATTATGGACGCCGATCAAATTATTGTTTTGGATCACGGCGAAATCAACGCCATCGGCAACCATCAGGAATTGTTAGCCAACAATGCCATTTATCAGGAAGTTTACTATTCCCAAACCAAAGGAGGGGACGATCATGCCGCCTAAATCCATGCCCATGTCCGGACGGCGCGCCGCCTATGCCACCGCGCCGGCGCGGCGGTTTTCGCCGGTCACGGCCAAGCGCCTGTTCGTCTATTTTGGGCGCTACCGGCTGCTTTTCGCGGTGGTGGTGTTCTGCATCCTCCTTTCCGCTTTGGCGGCGGTGGCCGGGTCTTTGTTCCTGCAGATCCTGATCGACGACTATATCACCCCTTTGCTGGGCCAGGCCCATCCCAACTTCGCGCCGCTGTTGAAGGCCATCCTGATCATGGGCGGCGTGTATCTGATCGGCATCGTTTCCGTATTCGCCTACAACCGGCTGATGATCATTGTTTCCCAGGGCACGCTGAAGCATATTCGCGACGATATGTTCAGCCTGATGCAGGCCTTGCCCCTGCGTTACTTTGATACCCACACCTTCGGCGACGTCATGAGCCGCTATACCAACGATACCGACGCCCTGCGGCAAATGATTTCCCAAAGCTTGCCCAACTGCATATCCTCCATTGTTTCCATTGTGGCGGTTTTCTGCGCCATGCTGCGGCTCAGCTGGCAACTGACCATCGTGGTGGTGGCCGTGGCCTTTCTGATGATCAAAGTTTCCGGCAAGATCACCGGCAAAAGCGGCGAATACTTTTTCCGCCAGCAAAACTCCCTGGGCAAAGTAAACGGCTATATCGAAGAAATGATCAACGGCCAAAGGGAGATCAAAGCCTTTTGCCATGAGGACGAAGCCAAAAAAGGCTTCGACCTGGTCAACGAGGAATTGTGCCAGGACGGAGCCAAGGCCCACCGCTACGCCAATATCCTCATGCCGATCATGGTCAATATCGGCAACCTGCAATATGTGTTGATCGCCGTGGTAGGCGGCGCTTTGGCCATTCACGGCATTTCCGGCCTGACGTTGGGCGTCATCGCCAGCTTTTTGCAGCTGAGCAAAAGCTTTACCATGCCCGTATCCCAGGTGGCCCAGCAGATGAACTCGGTGGTGATGGCTCTGGCGGGCGCGGAACGGATCTTCCAACTGATGGACGAAAAGCCGGAAGCGGATCAGGGTACGGTGACCCTGGTCAACGCCTGCTTGGAGGGGGGCGAGCTGCAGGAAACGCCGGAGCATACCGGTCTTTGGGCCTGGAAGCAAACCGATGAAAACGGCGTCAGCCGCTATCGCCAATTGAAAGGCGACGTTCGCCTGTTCAACGTGGATTTCAGCTATGACGGCAAAAAAACCGTGCTGCAGGACGTCAGCCTTTTTGCCAAGCCCGGACAAAAGATCGCTTTCGTCGGCGCTACCGGCGCGGGCAAAACCACCATCACCAATCTGATCAACCGCTTTTACGACGTCAACCAGGGGCAAATCACCTATGACGGCATCGATATCCAGCATATCCGCAAAAGCGATCTGCGCCATTCCTTGGGCGTCGTTTTGCAGGACGTTAACCTGTTTACCGGCACGGTGCTGGACAATATCCGCTACGGCCGTCTGGACGCCAGCGACAAGGAATGCATCGCCGCCGCCAAAACCGCCGGCGCGGACAGCTTCATCACCCGGCTGCCCCAGGGCTATCATACGGTTTTGGAAGGCGACGGTTCCGGCCTTTCCCAGGGACAGCGGCAATTGCTTTCCATCGCCCGGGCGGCAGTGGCCGACCCGCCGGTGCTGATCCTGGACGAAGCCACCTCCAGCATCGACACCCGCACGGAAGCCATCGTGCAAAAGGGCATGGACGCGCTGATGCAGGGCCGCACCGTTTTCGTCATCGCCCACCGCCTGTCCACGGTGCGCAACGCCCAGGCCATATTGGTGCTGGAACACGGCAAAATCATCGAACGGGGCGAGCATCAGGAATTGCTGGCGCAAAAAGGCAAATACTATCAACTGTATACCGGCGCTTTTGAATTGGAATAAGCCCGTCCGCCCTTTGCTCCGCCAAACTTTATCGCACCGATAACAAAACGCCCTGTTGGCACAGGGCGTTTTGATTTATCTATGTTTTATTGCGATTCTTTGCCTATTTGGCTGCCTTGCGCTTGCCGGCGGCCAGAGCGATCAGAGTCAGGCCCAGTCCGGCCAGGGCCAGGAACATCAGGCTGAGCCACAGGCGGGCATGGCTTTCGTCTCCGGTGGGCGGGGTCGCCGCATCCTGGGGATTCTCGGCTTTACTGACGGTCAGCGTACTGCCGGCCTGGGGCGGGTTTTCCGTCCCGTCCTGCCGGTATTTGTTTTGGAAGACCGGTATGGTCATATCCGGCATGCGCTTGCCGTCTTTGAAAATGCTGCGGACGGATACCAGCCGGCCGTTGCGCTCCGTCACCGCGTACTGTATGGTATAGACGCTGCCGTCATAGGTATAGCCTTTTTCGCCGGTATCGGTTTCCGTAACGGTATAGGTATAGACGCCCGGCTTGGTAAAGGTGATGACGCCGAACTCGCCCTCGCCCCGGCCGGTGATGCTCGTTTCTTTTACGCCGTTTTGGCTGCCGGCGGGCATGGGATAGGCAGGATCTTTGGCCCGCAAAACAAAGGCAAAGGCCGCGTTCCCCTGGGGTTGGCCGTCAATGGTCTTGCTGACCTTTAGGGCGGGATTGTCCAGCACCGGCACGGGCTTTCCTTCCTTGACGTTGGTGATGATGAACACATCGCCCTGCCAGGCGACAAGGGCCGTATAATTCTCCGGCGGATCGGCTTCCACCACGGTATAGGAATAGGCCGGAGAAAGCTCCGTAAACGTATGGGACCAGCCGTTTCCTTCATTCAGCACCGCCGTACCGGCGATATTGCCGGCGCACATCAGGTTGACGGTGACGCTGTCGGGATGATCGCCGTCGTCTACCCACAGCTTGTTGACGGTGATATGGATGCTGGAGGGGTCGGCCGGACGCACGGTATTGTGAAAAACGGGCTCCGTCAGTTTGCCGCTTGGGGCATTGCCGGTGGAACCGGCCTCTATGGTATAGCCGGCGACGGCGTTGCCGCCCGCGTCCAAGGATACCCGGATGCCGTAAGCCGTTTTGTCATAGGTGACGCGGTTGGTATCGGTATTGTTCAGCTGCAGGGTAAAGCTTTGAGGCAAAGCGCCCTTGCAGGTCAATGTGAGCTGGGCGGTTTGTCCCGCCGTCAGCGAAAGGCGCTGCATCTCCGTGCCATCCGCGTTCAACAGCACCGCCGTACAATCCGCGCCGGTGCAGGAGACGGGTATCTTTACCTCCGCCGTATTGGAAGCCGCGAAAGCGGTCATATTGCCAAGCAACAGGCAGAAAATGAGGGCGAAAAGCCCCATCGCCGCTTTGGCGATCCGTGGCATTTTCATACCGTTTCACTCCCTTCTATCTCTGCTCCCGGCGGGTCGTTTGTCCGGCCCCATTGGGCCGGACGCCGGGAGATCGCTTCTTTCGAGAATTTTCCACATATATTTTATCACGAAAAAAGAAAAAAGCCAAGATGCATTCCGGCGGCTTTTCGCTGCCGGAATGCCTGTATCCGCCCGGGGCCCGGCGGCGCGAAAAGAAAGAAGCCGGCAAAACCGCAGATGGAGATATCTGCCCGCCATGTTTTTTCCTGCCGCATCGTTTTGATCATACGGCCGCTTCCCGGCGGCCGGATTTGTTTTTTCACAATTTTTTCGCTTTGTATACGCAAAATTTATGGCAAATGGTGTTGCATTTTGACGAAAGTAATAGTATTATGAAAAATGAGGTCATTATACATTATTTCATAAGAAAAAGGAGGAATTTACGGTGTCTGACGAGATGGACAACATCAAGAACGAGGCCAAAGAAACCATGGACGAAGTCCGGGAAGAAGCCCGGGAAGTCGTCGAAGAAGTAAAGGCCGCGGTAAAAGGCGAAACGCTGGATACGGCCGATACCGTGGGCGGCGCCGGCTACCGGGCCAATGACAATTCCAGCAATGGTCTGGCGGTGGCGTCTCTGGTTTTGGGTATCATCTCTCTGGTTTGCGCCTTTTTGGGTTGGGGCGCGATCCTGGGCTTGGCTACCGGTATTGCCGGTACGGTGCTGGGCGCGAAAGCCCGCAAGATCTCCCAGACGGGCATGGCTACCGCCGGCTTTGTCTGCAGCCTGATCGGTTTGATCTGCAGCGCCGCCGCTTTGCTCTGCGTCATCGCCTGCGCCGGTACTCTGGGCGCTCTGGGCGTTTTGGGCGCGCATGCCTAATCTGACGCGAGGAACCAATGTATCCTTCGTTCACCCTGTTCGATAAAACCATACCAAGCTATTGGATCTGCGCACTGGCAGGCCTGGCGGCCTGCTGTATTGCGGCGCTGATCCGGCACAAACGATTCAAAGAGCTGCAGGAAGTGGATATCACAAATTCTGCAGCTCTTGGTTTGGTGGGCATGATCCTCGGCGGGCGGGTCCTTTATCTTTTGCGCATTTCGCCGTTGATCGTGAAAAACTTTTCCTATTTGAAGGCCCATCCGCATCTGGCCTATGAAGTGCTGTCCAACGGCATGGTTTTTTACGGCGGCCTTTTCGGCGTGCTGGCCGTATTGTTGTGGTATTGCCGCAAATACCGGCTGGACCGGGCGGCGGTTTTTGATTATTACGCGCCGCTTTTCCCGCTGTTTCATGCTTTCGGCAGAGTGGGATGCTTCCTTACCGGCTGCTGTCACGGTATGGTTTGCCAACGCTTCGGCATAGCCTTTGTCAACAGCCCCTCCGCGGAAAACGGCGTCCCCTATTTTCCGGTGCAGCTTTTGGGCAGCTTGGGCAATCTGTGCCTTTTCGGTATCGTGCTGGCCTTTGAGCGAAAGCATCACAAAAGCGGCCAGGCCTTGCCTTTGTATCTGCTGCTCTATGCCATAGGCAGATTCCTTTTGGAATTTTTGCGGGGGGACACGGTGCGAGGCGTTACCTTCGGCCTTTCCACCTCTCAGTGGATCAGCCTCGGCCTGCTCCTGGCCCTGGCCATCGTCCGCTACCGGATAAAGAAAGGCCGGGAAGCCCAGCCGCAAAGCGGGACAAATTGACCGCTATGCCCCGCAGGCTGTCTGCCGCGGCGGCCGTCAACAGCCCACGATCTGCCGGCCAAAGGGGGCCATGGACAAAGAGGCGAATTTGAAGCATTGCAGGCCAAAGGGGATGCCCACCACGGTAAGGCAATAGACCAAGCCCACCGCCGCGGCGATCAAAGCCAGCTCCAGGCCGCCCAAAAAGAACCAGGCCACGTTCAGCAGAAAGGAAACCGGGCCGCCTTCGAATACGGCCTGGCGTCCGAAGGGCCAAAAGGCCAGAGAAGACAGTTTGAAGCACTGCAGGCCCACTGGTATGCCGATCAGGGTAAGACACCACAGCAGGCCCACCGCCAGCCAGGCCAGACCCAGAACCAAACCGCCCAAGATCAACCAAAGGATATTGCCGATAAAACGCATATTGCTCTCCTTTATCCGCTGTCAGCGCCGGAAGGGCATCTTCCCTGCCGGCGCGGTCTTTGTCTTTTTCCACATAAAAGACCTCTATCTCCCTAAAAATGTTTCCCGCCGCTTTGGGATTTTGCGGCGGGGGCAGCATTTGTCATATTTTGTCCTTTTTGCTATAATAGCCTGGAGGAAGCACCGCCGTCCCGGCGGAAGCGCTTCCCCCTACCCACTGCAAAGGAGCCCCAACCATGCCCTGCAAAAAACCAGCCCCTTCCCCGGCGGACCGGCGGAAACAAGATATTTTAGCCATATTGGAAGAAACCTATAAAAACAGCGGCACCGCCCTGCGCAGCCAATCGGTGTTTCAACTGCTGGTGGCGGTGATCCTTTCCGCCCAATGCAACGACAATCAGGTCAACCGGGTGACCGGCCCTTTGTTCGCCCAATACGCCGACGCCGCCGCCTTCGCCGCCTTGGAACCGGCCCAATTGGAGCCCTATATCAGCAGCTGCGGCCTGTATAAAAACAAAGCCAAAAACATCGTGGGCGCTGCCAGGATCATTCACAACGAATACGGCGGCCAGGTGCCGGCGGACCGGGAAAAGCTGATGGCCTTGCCCGGCGTGGGCCGGAAAACCGCCAATGTGATGCTCAGCGTCGGCTTCGGCTTGCCCGCTTTGGCCGTGGACACCCATGTGCAGCGGGTGGCCAACCGTTTGGGCCTGGCCCAAAGCAAAACCCCGGAACAAACCGAAGCGCAGCTTTGCGCTCTGATCCCCGAAGAGAAATGGGGCGACGCCCACCATTGGCTGATTTGGCACGGGCGCAAAATCTGCGCCGCCCAAAGGCCCAAATGCGGCCAATGCCCCGCCGCCGCCCTCTGCCCCAGCGCCCTGCCGCAAAAGGACGGCGGCAAGGCTTGACAAAAGAAAAGACAGCCGCTTGCGCCAAAAACGCAAGCGGCTTTTTGTTTTCTTCCGGCAGCGGCACAAACCGGCGCAAGGCCGGCCTGCGGCGGCCGCTTTATGCTTCCGGCGCGTCCTGGCCGGCTTCGGCCAAAGAGACCAAGGCCCATTCCACCCGCCGGTCTTTCACTTCTTCCACCTGGATACGCAGGCCGGCGGCTTCGATCTCCGGCTTGCTGCCGTCGGCGGGGATCTCGCTGAGGCAGGAGAAAATGAAACCGCCCAGGGTGGCGTATTCGTCTTCCGGATACTCGTAATGCCAGTTCAAGGCTTTTTGCAATTCTTCCAATTCTGCGGCCCCGGAAACCTTCCACAAGTTTTCGCCCAGCTTGACGATATCCTTTTGTTCCTGGGGATCGTATTCGTCGTAAATATTGCCCACGATCTCTTCCAGCAAATCTTCCAGAGTGATCAAACCGGAGGTGCCGCCGTATTCGTCCACCACGATGGCCATATGGATCTTTTTCTTTTGCATATCCCGGAACAGCACGTCGGTGGGAACGGATTCCGGCACGAAATAAGCGGCGGCCAGCAATTCCTGCAAGGGCCGGGGCGGATCGTTTTCCAGATTCAGCAGATATTCCCGGGTACGCAAAATGCCGATGATATCGTCCACATCCTCGCCGCATACGGGGAAACGGGAGAGGCCGCTTTGGCGTATGGTGGCCATGATCTCCTCATGGCTGTCGTCGGCGTACAGCATCACCATATCCTTGCGGTGTATCATCACGTCTTCCGCCGTCATATTGTTGAACTCGAAGATGTTTTCGATCAATTCCCGTTCCGTAGGCTCGATCAAGCCGGTCTCGCCACTGATATCCACCATTTGGCGGATCTTTTCTTCCGAAGCGGCGTCCGCCTGCCGGGCGGGATCGTAGCCGGTCAGGCGGCACAGCGCCGCCGCTGCCGCCGTTCCCGGCCGTCCCAGGGCAGCCAATAAACGCAGGGGGCCGAAAGTCCGGGACAACAAAGCCTCTGGATGGCGGCAGGCCAGATTCTGCGGGAATTGGTAAAACAGAATCAGCAGCAGATACGCCGCCAGGGCCGCCGCTGCGGTCACCGCGGCGCGGACGCCGCCGCTTGCCGCCGGCCAACGGGCGGCCAAAAATGCCGCCAGCCGGGGCCCGTAGGCCGCCGCGGCTACTGCGATACCGCACAAAAGGAAAAACTGGCAAACCAGGAACAAAGGCAGCAAATAGCGGCGGGGTTCCTCGGCGATCTTTACCAAAGCCGCTGATTTTTCCTCATCCTCGCCGGCTTCTTTTTTTACATAACCGGCGCTCACCGCCGACACAGCGCCGCTCAAAGCGGCCGCCGCCGCGCCCAGCAAAAACAAAATCAAGCAGATGACCAGGCATCCTAAAGGGTCGTCCGTCAACATAATTCCTCCTTCGCCCATACGGCGTTTTTACAATGAAACGCAAGCAAGCATAGCCGGTAGACTTGGCTATGCTTGGAATTTACCTTATGAAGATATAGAGGCTGGAACTTCGCCCGGCTTCCGTATCGTCGTTCATACTTGCTGATAAATCCTTTATATTCAAAAGTTGCGATACTATGCGATCGTTCTGTTTCTACAACAAGAACAGTATAGCAAAAGCCTGCCATCTTGTCAACCGCAAGGCATGATTCAGGGCAAACGGTGGCCCCGGACCGGGCCCAAACGGGGCAATACGCCGCCGCAGCAGGGGCAGGGGCCGGGCAATAAGCGAGAGATATCGCCGGTGCGGTAGCGCAGCAGCGGCATGGCTCGCCGGTTCAGGGTGGAGATCACCACTTCCCCTTCCTCTCCCGGCGGCAGGATCTCGCCGCTTTGAGGATGGATGATCTCCACATACAAATCCCCGTGGCGCAAATGATAACCGCTGCCGGGAGCGCATTCCAGGCCGCCGCCCCAGCCGGTTTCCGTCATCCCCCAATGGGCCAGCGTCCGGCATTGCCACAGCCGCGACACCTGCCGGCGGGTAGCCTCTTCCACATCGTCGGTGGAAAGAAAAACGGTTTGCGGCCGCAAACCGGGCAAGGCCCGGGCCAAAGCCAGCGTGGGCCGGGGCGCGCCGATCAACACTTGCGGCGGGGCCTGGGCGGCCAGGGCAGCCGCCTGATCCGGCGCGGCTTTTTCCCCCAGCACATACGCTTCCGCGTTCAACCTGCGCCCGGCTTGGGCCAGGGTCTGCCCCAAGCCGTCCGGCTCCGGGCCGCTCAAACAGATCCACAGCGCCCCGCCCGCTGACAGCCAGGGCTGCAAGCCCTGGACAAAAAAATCTTCGCTGGCGGCCAAATCCTCCCGGCTGAAATAGACCCGCTTGGCCGGGCCGGCGCTGCCGGAGGTAAACTGGCTGACGATGCGCTGCACGCCGCTTTGGGGCAGGCACACCAGCTGCCGCTCAAAGCGGCGCAAATCCTCTTGCGTCATCAGAGGCCAGCTTTGAGGATACGCCCAATCCACATCCCGGTACAAACGGCGGTAAAAGGGGCTGTGGGCGACGGCCCAACGGGCCTGCCTTTGCAAAGCCGCCTGCTGATAGGCAAACATGGCCTGCGGGCCGTCCTGGAGATGCAAGCCTGCCTGAGAAAAACACCAGCTATCGAATGGGAGAACATCCATGATCCGTTCCTCCTGCGGCGGCAGGCCATGCCTGCCCTGCCCTTTCTTCAGCGGCGGCTTTTCCTTTGGGCCTGCACCCGCCGGGCGGCAACGCCGGCAGGACCGTTTTGTCCGGCATGGGTATAGCTGCCGATCTGCACCTGGGGCAAACGGCGGCCCAATTCCTCGATGAAGCGCAGCATGCCCATGCCCTGGCTATCCGCCAAAAACGGCGTCATCAGGGCAGGGCCGCAATTGAGATTGCGCAGTTGGATCTGGGCCACGCCAGTTTCCCCAACCAGATCCGTCAAGGCGTCCAGACGGCGGGGATCGTCGCTGAAGCCGGGATAAACCAATAGATTCAAAGAGGCTGGACGCCGGTATTCTTTGGCCAAAAGCAAGCTTTCCCGCACCTGGGCCAGGCCGTAGCCGCAGGGCCGGTGATAGGCCGCGTATTCTTCGGGCAGCGGGGAAAACATACTGACCCGCAGGCTGTCCATGCCCGCTTCCAGCAGGGCGTGGATGGCCTGGGTATCGCCGGCATTGGTATTGATATTAAAGCTGCCCCGCCGGGTCTGCCGGCGCACCCGGCGAATGGCCTCGGCGATGGCGGTATGGTTCAAGCTGGGCTCCCCTTCGCAGCCCTGGCCGAAGCTGACGATGGCGTCGGCGGCATGGCGCAAATGGGCCAGGGCGATCTCGGCGATTTCCTCCGCATGGGGCCGGAAGGCAATGCGTTGCTGGGGCGAGGGGCAGCATTGGGAAGGCTGCAGGGAAATACAGCCCAGACATTGGGCATTGCATACCGGCGAAGCGGGTATGCCCCCTTCCCAGCGGCGGTAAAAAATGTTTTGGGCGGTGAAACAGCCGTATTCCAAAGCGCAATGGGCCAAATGGCGGATCAAACGATTGTCCGGGAATTCCGCTATCCTTTCCTCGGTCAACCGGGCCAGCTCCGGCGTATTGAAATACCGGGGATGCCATTTTTTATGCTCGTCGGTTTGCCGGGCCGCCACCACCAAACGCCCCTTTTCCATGCCTACCGCCGTATAGCCCAGCAAAGGCAGAGGCAAATCCTTTTCTTCCGTGGCCGGACACAGCAAACGGGTAAACCCCTGAGGCAACAGGGCCGCCAGGGCGTAAACCGGCCCGCCGCCGCCATAGGGATCCTGGGACAGCACGACCGGGCTGCCATCGGCTTTATTCAGGCCCACCGGGGCCAGTCCGGGCATCATGGTCAAGGTCGCCCCCGCAGGCAAGGGGATCAACTCCTGCCGCCGGGGCGCGCGGGGCGACCGGTCCGCACCGGCCATAGCCAAGCCGGGGAAATCAAACCAACGGCCGTCCTCTAAAGCAAACAGCATACTGCTCATAACAGAACCTCTTCCGATGTGGTTGCAAACGCTTTTCTTCTCTTTCGTTTTTATCAAAAAAACGATTTAAAAAACGCCGCCTACACGCAGGCGGCGTTCTTACCTTTTGGGCATAAAACCTTAGTTGGCTCGCTGTACTTTGCCGGAACGCAGGCAACGGGTGCAAGCGGTAACCTTTTTGGGCGTACCGTTCACGTTGGCGCGAACGGTTTGCAAATTGGGTTTCCACTGCCGTTTGGTGCGAATATGAGAATGGCTGACGTTCATACCGGTGCGAACGGTTTTGCCGCAAATTTCACATTTAGCCATGGGGGCGCCTCCTTCTATATCTTTCTATCTGTACCGGCGCGGTCCGGCCGGCAAACGCCTGATTTGAAACGCTTAAATAGTATATCAAAAATAAATTGGCTTAGCAAGCTTTTTATTTTCAACTGGCAAAAAAATTTTTATTTCCGCCGCACCTTTGGCCGCCCCCTTCATATCCTGCAGTAAACGCCGGCGCTTTGCCGGGACCGGATCGGATAGGATCGGCCGGGAAAAGGAGGGAACGCCGCCTTGCGCAATGAAACGGAAGTGCTGCTGCGAACCGAAGCTTACAAAAAGCAATTGGCTTTGGCCATAGAAGAAAAGGAGCATCCTTATACGGCGGATAAAGCCAATCTGGATTTGATCATATTTTCCCTGATCGACAAATTGGAAATCCTCTTTTGGGTTTTGGGCCGTCCCTTGCCCCAGGACGATTTGCTGGATAGCTTTCAAGGGCCCAGCCATTGAGCCTTATGCCTGCCAAAAGTCATAGCAGAATTTTTCGATTTCCTGCCAGATCACATGATAACCCTCCGGGGAAGGATGGATACCGTCCGTGCATAACAAGCGGGGCAGATCCCGCCGCAGCAACAGGGGCAGGCGCAGATCCACCAGCGGACAGCCGGCAGCGGCGGCGATACGCTCTACTTCCAGGCTATAGGCCTCCTGATGGCGGTAAATACTATCCAAATCCTCCAGCCAGGAACGCAGCGCCTCCCCATCCAGTCCCTGGGAAAACCACTGGAAGTAACGCCGGGAATCGATAGGCGGCAAGGACATCAGCACCGGCTGTATCCCCCGGCCGCGCAATGTTTCGATGATGCGCAAATAGCTTTGGCGAAACCGGGGCAAAGCCGTTCTCGGCTGATGGGAGCCTCGGGGGTCGGCGGCCACGGCGGCCCAATCAAAATCCGAATCATTGCCGCCGTACTCCAAAAAAGCCGTTTGGCAGTCCAGGCCGGCGGCCAAGGCATTGTCTATCTTGGTCTCCCCCCGTTCCACCGTGGCGCCCATCTGGGAATAATTGACCACATCCACACCCAAATGTTCCGCCAGATTCTGTATATACCGGGTATTGTTCCAGATTTTGTAGCCTTGGCTTTCTTCATGCCAATACGCGCCCCGCATGATGGAATCGCCGAAAATTGCCGCCTTGCTCGTTTTCATGGTTGACCCTACACCTCTTTTTACACTTACCGGCTCCTCGCCTATGCCGCAGTCTGCGGCTTTAGCGCAGGCTTACTGTTTTTCCCGTACCACCACGCGGGAGCCTTCCACCGCTATCACTTCAATTTCCCGCTCCGCGGGGATGAATTCGCCCTGGGTCACCACATCCACTTTTTCCCCTTGAAACAGCGCCGAACCGGCGGGCCGCAGCACCGTTACCGAACGGCCCGACGCGCCTGCCAGGCGGCTCAGACCGGCGTTGCCGCTGACGTAGCCGTCCTGGTTTTCCTGCTTCTTAAACAGCACCAAGCGCCGCCATATATTTCGGGTTTTGCGGTTTTTCAGGGTAAACACGATCAGCACGATGGAAACGGCCAGGGCTATCACGAAAGAGATCGCCGCCGTTCCCGGATCGGGGGCGGCCATGATCAAAGAGATGACGATGGCCAGCACGCCGCATATGCCCGCCACGCCGAAACCGGGGATCACCAAAATCTCCAGTGCCAGCAGTATCAATCCGGCCACGAACAGGGCCACCAAACCGACGCCGGCCCGGCCGGTCCAGACATTGCCCAAAAAGTACAGAGCAAAGCTGACCACGCCCACCACGCCGAACAGGCCGAAGCTGCCCACCGTGGCCACTTCCACCACGATGCCGGTAATGCCCAAAATCAACAGCAGGGTCGCTACCGCCGGATGGGTCAACCAATGGCCCAAACCGTAGAGGCCGCCGCCGTCTACAACCACGTCCCCGGCGGCCAAAGCCAGGCCGGACAAACCAAAGCACCAGCACAAAACGGTAAACCACAGGCCGGAAAAAACGCGTCTCATTGCCATACCTCCCGCATTTTCTTTATCGTCCGGGAAATCGTCCCGATCGTCCCCAAACGTTTTGTCAAAGCAAAACGACGGATCGCAGCGAAGCGGACAACCGCCGCCGGATATACCGCTTTTGCGCCGGATAAAGCCCTTTCCGGGGATAAAAGCGCAAAGGCGGTTGCCGTCGACATACCATATTCAGTATATCATACTATCCGCCGCAAAACAAAAAATTTATACGCGCAAAAAAACGGGAACGATCGCTCGTTCCCGTTATACGTTCGCTGGCCGGCGTTAGTTCCATTTCCGTTTTCTGGCCGCTTCAGCTTTCTTTTTCCTTTTGACGCTGGGTTTCTCGTAATGCTCATGCTTGCGGATCTCAGCCATAACGCCTGATTTCTGGCAGGTGCGTTTAAAACGCCTGAGGGCGCTGTCCAGCGATTCGTTTTTGCCAACTCGAACTTCACTCATTAGTATCCCTCCCTCCGTGAAACCATAAAGCGCAAAGACGCGTACCCACATAGTATAAACTAAAATTGTTCATCCGTCAACCTTTATGAACAAAAAGGCCCTAAATATTGACCGCCGATCAAATGAAAGTGCAGGTGGGGCACTTCTTGCCCGGAATCGGCCCCGCAGTTGGTCAACAGGCGGTAGCCGCTTTCGGCCACGCCGTTTTCCGCCGCCAGTTTTTTTGCCACCAGGCAGATTTTACCCAGCAGCGCCTGATGTTCCGGCGTGATATCCGCCAAAGAAGGGATATGGGCCTTGGGAATGATCAATATATGCACCGGCTGCCGGGGGCTGATGTCCCGAAAAGCCGCTACGTCTTCGTCTTCATAGAGAAAATCCGTGGGAATGGCGCCGCTGGCCAATTTGCAAAAAATACAATCGTCTGCCATCGCTGTATCGCTCCTTCCTGCCTTTGGGCGGACGCCCGGCTACGCGTTCAACTGCAACAGTTTTTGCTTCAGTTCGCCTTCCAAAGCCCGCAGTTTGCCTTCGGCCTCCTGCCGTTTGGCCCGGCCTTCGTCCTGGATCTTGACCACTTCGTCCAAGGTGTCGATCAACAGACGGTTGGTTTGGACCAGGGTCTCGATATCCACGATGCCCCGTTCCGTTTCCTTGGCAGTGGCAACTGCCCCGGTGTGTAAAGTTTCCGCGTTCTTCTTCAGCAATTCATTGGTCAGCTCGGTCACCTGATGCTGCGCATCCAGGGCCTGCTGGGAATGGGTGATGCCCAAAGCCAAAACCATTTGGTTCTTCCACAGGGGGATGGCGTTCATCAGCGAGGACTGGATCTTTTCCGCCATCAAAGCGTCGTTGTTCTGCACCAGACGGATCTGGGGCGAAAGCTGTATGGCGATGGTGCGGGTCAAATCCAAATCATGCAGTTTCTTTTCAAAGCGGTCGATCAGAGCCGCGTAATCATTGGCAGCCTGGGCTTCTTCCGGGCCGTTGCCGGCCTGGGCCTGGGCCAGCAGGGCGGGCAATTCTTCGTTTTTGGCCCGGTTCAGTCTTTGCTGTCCCGCGGCGATATACATGGTCAATTCCTTAAGATACAGGGCGTTGCGGTCATACATCTGATCCAGCATGGCGATATCCTTGAGCAATTGGGCCTGCTGTTTTTCCAGTTCGCCGGAGATTTGATCCACATTGGCTTCGGCTTTGTCGTAGCGGGCTTTGATCGTAGCCACCCGATTGGCACCGCGGCGGAACAAAGCGGCCAGTCCTTTTTTGTCCTCATCCAGGCCCAATCCGCGGAGCTCTACCGTCAGATCGCTGATCATTTCCCCCACCTGGCCCAAATCCTTGCTGCGCACGGATTCCAAAGCCTGATCGGAGAACTCGGCGATGTTCTTTTGCGCCGCCGAACCGTACATCAGCACTTGATTGCTGTTGGCGATGTCGATTTTCTCAGAAAACTCTTTTACCTGGGCCAATTCTTCCGGGGTGAGGGTTTGGGAGGGCTCCGGCGCGGGAGGCGCGGCGGCAGCGGCTGTGGCCGTTCCTTCTTCGGGCAAATCGACAAGAGCGGCAACGGTCTGCTCTATCTCGTCCAGTTCCGGCGACATAGAAAGCGTGAGTTTGATTTGGTCTTTTTCGTTCATATGCGTTTCTCCTGTTTTTTCCGGCCCCGGCGGCAAGCGCCGGCGGCGGGAGTATATTATAATTTATACGCTTCCGCCACGGCGAACAAGCCTTCGCCGTGACCGTCGCGTACAGGTTGCTCTTTTGCGTCGAAAGAAAACACCGTTTGTATTTTGCGCCCCATGGCAAAGCCTGCCTGGGTCAGATAGGCTTCGATCTCCGCGGCGGTATGAAAGGTGGCGAAACGGTAATTCACGTCCTCATCTTTATGCTGGTCATAGATTTGTCCCAGGGGCGTGCCCTTGTCCAAAAAAGCGATGATAAAACGGCCCTGGGGTTTAAGTATGCGGCAGACCTGCCGGAAAGCGGCCGCCACATCCTGCAGGAAGCAATCCACCGTGACCATCAGGGCAAAATCATAGCTTTGATCCGGCAAAGGCATATCTTCCGCATAGCCCTGTATCACCTCTATGCCTTTTTGCCGCGCCAGACGGGCCATATCCAGGGAAGGCTCCAGGCCGCAGGGAATGCCCAGGGCGGCGGCGAACAGGCCGGTGCCTACGCCGATCTCCACGCCTTGTCCGGCTTGCGGCAGCAATTGCCGCACCGCCGCCAATTCCGCCTGGAAAAGCTGGGGGTTTTCGGCGAACCAATCTTCATAGGCCTGGGCGCCGCTGTCAAAGGGATTTATATGTTCCATATTTTTTCCTTTTCTCTTATGTAGTATCGTGTAGCGGTCGTGCCGTGTATCGTATGCGGCTGCAATACCGTTACAGTTTCAATTCTATCGTCGATTGCCCCTCTTCCCGCATGGTTTTGCCGATCAAGCCGTCGCCGGCCAATACCGCCTGCAAAGCGGAGACCTCGGCGCTGACGTCCATGGCCTCGCCGGAAAAGAGCATATCCAATTGTTTGCTGAAGGCCGTTTCCACATTATCCAAAGCGGCGGCGATATCCCGCTTGGCCCCGGAAATGTTCTCCCCTTCTCCGCCGGAAGTATCCAGATTCACATAGGTTTGCAGCAATTTTATAGAGGTAGGCAAAAAGTAATTGCTGAAGCGGCGGATCTGCGGCGCTTTGTCGGGGCTTTTGCGTATCTCTTCAAAAATGGAAGAACAGAGCTCCTGCAAACGGCCGGTCTTGGCGGAGACCTGGGGATCGCTCACCTTTTGCCGCAGGGCTTCAAACTGCCGCAAATAGTCGCTGCCTTCCGCCAGGATGCCGTCGGCGGCGGCGACGCCGGTTTGGGGCGGTTCTTCTTCCACTGTGACCTCTACGGTTTTACCGGGGACCGCCTTGCGCACCAGGAAATAGCTGAGACAGGAAAGCAGACAGGCGGCGATAAAAAAGCCCGGCTTGTAGATGGGAAACAACCATCCCATCAGCAGCCATACCACGGCCACGCTGTATATGGCAAGCGGGGAAGAAACGGTTTTCTGCACGGTTTTCCTGTTCATATGGGCCTCCTGGCTTTTATGTATACAAAAACGGCAAACTGCGTATATTTTCGTATATTTTATTATAGCAAATACGTACCGGATATGGCAAATAAATTTGCCGTATCCGCTCAAGGGCCCGGCCTGGCCCTCTGCCGCGACTACCCGCATTTTCCGCTGTTTTCCGCAAAGAAGCCATGTCCGGGGCGGCACTGGTTTTTTATTTTTATAATATTTTTTGTTAATTTAATGATTTAAGAAAAATTTTATCTTTTTTATGTAAGATGGTAGGATTTTTTTTGTTGATGTAGAATTTTTTCTATAAAATTTATGAAGGACGGTCAATATGGACGATATCGATATAAAAATACTGCTTTGTTTAAAGGAAAACGCCCGCATGAACGCCTCGCAAATCAGCGAGCGCATCAACCTTTCCGTATCCGCGGTCATCGAAAGGATCAAAAAAATGGAGCATAGCGGCGTCATTCGCGGCTATACTGTACTATTGGACAACAAACGGATCGGCAAGGACGTGGCGGCCTTCATCTATATTTGCCTGGAGCATCCGAAATTCAACGATAATTTCATCGAAAAGGTGCAGCGGCATAACGATATTACCGAGTGTTATTATGTGGCTGGGGATTATGACTTTCTGCTGAAGGTGACGGCGGATTCCATGGAGGATCTGACCGCCGTGCTGACGGATATCAAATCCATCAGCGGCGTGTCTTTGACCCGCACATCCATCGTCTTCGCCACTCATAAAAACGAGCTGACGGTCATTCCCCAAGCGCAAAAATAGATTTTGCGGCTGTATAACAGACTATGGTTTAGAATGGGAGGGAAAAAAGATGATGATCGGCATACCCAAAGAGATCATGCACGGCGAAAGAAGAGTGGCGGCCATACCGGAAACGGTGGCCAAATGGGTGGAAAGCGGCCAAACGGTGCTGGTGGAAACCGGCGCGGGCCTGGGCTCTTTTTACAGCGACGAGCAATACCGGGCCGCCGGCGCTGTCATACTGGACGATCCGGCGGCTTTGTACGCCCAGGCAGACTTGATTTTAAAAGTCAAGGAACCTTTGTTCAATCCGGAGAAAAACTGTTCCGAAATCGATATGATGCATGCGGGACAGTATCTGATCACCTTTATCCATCCCGCCGCGCCGGCCAACAGCCAAATGGTCAAGGATATGGCCCGCCGGGGCGTCATCGGCCTGACCTTAGACGGCGTGCCCCGGATTTCCCGGGCGCAAAACATGGACGCTTTGACCTCCATGAGCACCTGCGCCGGGTATAAGGGCATGCTGATGGCGGCGGATGAATTGAGCAAATTCATTCCCCAGATCTTTTGCGCCGTAGGCATGATCAAACCCTGCAATGTGCTGGTGATCGGCGCAGGCGTCGCCGGTTTGCAGGCCCTGGCCACCGCCAAACGGCTGGGCGCGGTGACTTATGCCGCGGATATCCGGGCCGATGCAGCGGAACAGGCCAAATCCCTGGGGGCGAAAGTGGTGGAATTGGACGTGCCCCAGGAGATCGCCGTGGGACAAGGGGGCTATGCCGCCGCTTTGCCCGGCGAATGGCTGGAAAAAGAACGGAAGGCCCTGGCGGAGATCGTCCCGCAAATGGATATCATTTTCTGCTCCGCGCTGATCCCCGGCAAATTGGCCCCGGTGCTGCTTACCGATGCGATGGTGGCTTCCATGGCCCCCGGCTCGGTGATCGTGGATATCTCCATCGACCAGGGCGGCAACTGCGCCGCCACCGTACCCGGAGAACGGGCCGTGGTCCATGACGTGATCATCGAAGGGATCAAAAACATCCCCGGCATGCTGCCAACCAGCTCCACCTGGATGTTCGCCCACAATATATACAATTTGACCAATTATCTGATGAAGGACGGAGCCATGGCTTTGGATCTGCAGGATGAGATCGTCAAAAAGATTTTGGTCACCTGGAACGGAGAGATCGTCCACGAAGGGGCCAAGGAAACCATGGGCTTGGCCTGAAAGCCGCGGGCCGGTATTTTCCGGCCCCGCCCTGGGGCAAGGAGGGACCCGTATGGAACCGATTTGGTTGATCGTTATTTTTGCCGCAACCGCCCTGGCCGGCTATAAGCTGATCCGCCAGGTGCCCAGTTTGCTGCACACCCCGCTGATGTCGGGGATGAACGCTTTGTCCGGCGTCACGGTGTTGGGCGCTTTATGCGCCGCCGGGGCCGCCGTTTACAGCGGCAGCCGCTTTTGCGCCTATATCGCCATTGTTTTGGCCATGATCAATGTGGCCGGGGGATTTGGCGTGACGGCGCGGATGCTGAACATGTTTAAAAGCAAAAAGGAGGCGGGGGGCGAATGAGCGACGTTTTGTACTATCTGCTCTGCGGCGGCCTGCTGCTGGGCGTTATGGCCGGTATTGCCATGCTCAGCCGGGTCAAAACCGCCCCTTACGGCAACGGCCTTTCCGCCCTGTGCATGGCGGCGGCCATTCTCCTGGTGATGCGCCGCTATGAACTGGTGAGCCTGCGGGCTTTGTGGATCTGCCTGGCGATCGGGCTGATCCTGGGCTTATGGGGCGCGGTCAAGGTAAAAATGATACAGATGCCCCAGACGGTGGCTTTGCTCAACGGCTTCGGCGGCGCAGCCTCCGCCTTGGTGGCGGCGGTTTATGTATGGCAGGCCGGGCCCGGCGGCGGCTTTTTCTACACGGCGGCGGCCATAACTCTGGCCATCGGCTGGTTCACCTTCAGCGGCAGCCTGATCGCAGCCGGCAAACTGCATAACCGCATCCGGCCACAGCCGCTGATATGGCCCGGCCACAGCCGCATCCTCATCCTTACGCTGGCGGTGATGGCGGCTCTGATCTGCCTGCTGCCCCTGTGGCGGCAGGGAAGCGGGGCCGTGGCCGTCGTCCTATCTCTGGTTTCTCTGTTCTTCGGCGTCGCTTTTGCCCTGCGCATTGGCGGCGCGGATATGCCCGTGGCCATTTCCCTGCTGAACGCCTTATCCGGCACGGCGGGGGCCGTGGCCGGCATGACCGTGAACGAACCCTTGCTGGTGGCCGTAGGCGGCGTGGTGGGGGCTTCCGGCATCCTGCTGACGCAAATCATGTGCCGGGGTATGAACCGGCGTTTGCCGGAAATCCTTACCGGCGCTACCGTTGCCGTCAAGCCCCTGCCGGCGGCAGATGCGGCCGGCGAAGCGGCCGGCAATTCCGCGGATAGCCAACTCCAGGCAGGCGGCGATCCCGCCGGCAGCCAAAAGCCGGCAGACGATGCTTCTACAGATCGCCAAAAGCAGGAAAGCGGCGCGCCATCCGGCGGCAAAAAACAGGAAGCCGACGTCTTCGCCGCCTTGCGATCCGCCCGGCAGGTGATCATCGTCCCCGGCTATGGCATGGCTTTGGCCCAGGCCCAGCATTTGCTCAAAAAACTGAGCGACGCTTTGGAGCAGCGGGGCGCAGAAGTCAAATTCGCCATCCATCCGGTGGCCGGCCGCATGCCCGGGCATATGAATGTTTTGCTGTGCGAGGCGGACGTTCCCTACGGGCAATTGTATGAAATGCAGGATATCAACGAACAGTTCGCCCATTGCGATATCGCGGTGGCGGTGGGCGCCAACGACGTGATCAATCCCGCCGCCAATACCGCCGAAGGCACGCCCATTTACGGCATGCCGGTATTGCAAATCGCCGGCGCGCCTCTGGTGGCGGTATGCAATTTCGACCGCAAACCCGGCTATGCCGGGGTGGAAAATCCCCTGTACGATATGGACAAAACCGTGCTGTTTTTGGGAGACGCCAAAGAAAGCCTGGCCAAGCTGTTGCAGGCTTTGGACGAAACGGTATAAACCCCCGCACGACAGGGTTTCCCGACGGTGCAGCACACAAAAAGACGGCGGAAAAGTCAAACCGCCGTCTTTTTTTATTATGTTTTCGGTAAAACCGGCGCATTCTGCGCTGCTATTTGCCGTTTCCTTCCTCTGCCGGCGGCTGTGCCAGGGGCAAGCTGTACCAGAACACGCTGCCCTGCCCCACCTGGCTGCTTACGCCGCAATCGCCGTGATTCAGCTCCACCAGCTTTTTGACAATGGAAAGGCCCAGGCCGCTGCCGCGAGCGGAACGGCGATGGCTTTCCGACACGCGGTAATAGCGTTTCCAGATATCCGCCAATTGCTCCGGCGAGATACCCGGCCCGTTGTCGATCACGCTGACCCGGGCTTGCCCCGCCTGCTGCTCCAGACGAAGCGTCACCTGCTTGTCCGGGCCGGTATAGGTCAGGGCATTGTTCAGCAAATTGCCCGTCACCTGGGATATCTGGCTTTGATCCGCATACACCGGACAGGGAGGCCCCGGCGTATAGTGGATCTGATAGCCCTCATGGGCCAACAGACGGTTATAATTTTCCGCCGTGGCCGCCAAATCTGCATTCAAATCGAATGAACAGGGCTTATTATTCACGATACCGGCATTGAGCTTGGACAGATCCAAAACATTATTGACCAGGGAAGTCAGCCGGGCGGTTTCATCGATGATCAGTTGGATGTTTTCTTTATTGTTTTCGCCGGGGATATCCCGCATGGCCTCCGCATAGCCGCCGATCATGGTCAAAGGCGTGCGCAAATCATGGGAAATATTGGCTACCAATTCCTGCTGCAGCTTATCCGCCCGGGACAATTCCGCCGACACATAATTCAGCGTGGACGCCAATTCGCTGATCTCCAGATAGCCGCCGTCGGCAAAACCGCCGGAGAAATCCTCTCTGGCCAATTTGGCGGCGGATTTGTTGATGCTGGCGATGGGCGAAGCCAAATGCCGGGAAATCAACAGCGACAGCAGCAGGGCCACGAATACCAAGATCAAGGTGATATAGATCAACTGCACCCGCAACGCTTCCCGGGTGGAATCCACCGGGGAAATATTGGAATTCAGCAGCAGCATAATGGTATCGCCGGCGTCGTTTTCCACCAGCTTGACATAGATCAGGCTGGAAGACAGGCCCTGATCCGCTTCCGGCACCCGGCCGATAAAACGGTCGGATTGGTATTCGTCGTTGGCAAACCATTGCCGGGAAAACAACAACGAATAGGAGCCGCCGTTTTTTTCGGCCAGCTCATAAAACCGGTAATACTCGTCGTCCGGCATATGATGGATGACGCAATTTCCCAAAATATCCGCCTTTTCCAGCACGTCCACACCCAAAAGAAATCTGTTGACGGTATGGACCTGAGCCACGGTGATGCACACATCGTTGCTTTGGGCCATGCGCACGATCAGATCCGGCAGATCCCGGTTGTCGATATTGTCGTCCAGCGTCGAGGCGATGCGGGCGATCTGGTCGGTTTTGATCTGCCGGTAAAAGGCGTCCAGATAGACGATTTGCAGCAGCCACAACAGCAACAGCAAAAAAGCGCAAAACCCCAAAAAATAGGCAAAAATATGCCAGCGCATATGTATGCGGTTGACCAAAGCCCGGGGATCGGATATTTTTCTTTGCTTTTTTTGTTCTGCTTCAGGCTTCAAAACGATAGCCAACTCCTCTGAGGGTGACGATATAGTTGCGATAGGGCCCCAGGCTCAAACGCAGCAGCTTGATATGGGTATCCAGGGTGCGGTCGTCGCCGTAAAAATCGTAGCCCCAAACCGTATTGATGATCTGTTCCCTGGTCAGGGCGATGCCTTTGTTCTTCACCAGATAATGCAGCAATTCATAAACCTTGGGCGACAAATCGGTGCGCACGCCGTCCACATAAACCAGGCGGGCGGCAAAATCGATGACCAAACCGCCGAATTGCGCCACTTCATGAACGGCGGGGGCGGGGGCTTGGCGGCGGGAAACGATCACATTGATGCGCATCATCAGTTCCCGGGGAGAAAACGGTTTCACCACATAATCGTCTACGCCCAGTTCAAAGCCGTGGATTTTATCGTATTCTTCGCCCCGGGCCGAAAGCATCAGCACCGGCGTCTGTTTATGTTTGCGGATCTCCCGGCAGGCGGAAAAGCCGTCCAATTCCGGCATCATCACATCCATGATGATGATATCGAAATCCTCTTCTTCCGCCATTTGCACCGCCTGCATGCCGTCGGCAGCTTCTTTCACCGTATAGCCTTCAAATTCGGCGTATTTGCGAATCAGAGAACGGATTTTTTCTTCATCGTCTACCACCAGTATTACTCCTTTGTTCTCTCCCGGCGCCATAAGCAAAACCTCCTCCTCTTTATTCTACACTATCGCGCAAGATAACGCAAAGGATAGGCCGGATAGCCCGGGCCATCGCCGCAAAAGCGAACTGCGGCCAGGGCCGGGCATACAGGCGGAACCTGTTTCCCGGCCCAGGGCCCGATCGTCCCATCAATATCCCGCCGGCGTGGTGGCGCCGTTTTCCATGCCTTGCGGCACTTCTTCCCGCAGCACCACGTTGACGCTCTTTTCCTGGCCGTTGCGGCTGACCACCACGGTGATCACGTCGTTGGCGTTATGCGCCTGAATGATATCCGATACGTCGGCGGCTTTTTCCACCGCCTGGCCGTCGATGCTGATCAGACGGTCCCCGGCCCGCAGGCCGTCCAATTGGGCGTTGGTGTTCTCGCCCGTATAGCCCAGGATGTATACGCCCAACTCCGTTACCCGGTAATTGGCCGCCGTGCGCTCATCGTTGATGTCCAGCAAATACACGCCCAGGGAAATGCGGTTGCGCACATAGCCGTATTGCATCAAGTCCTCCACCACCGGCTGCACCTGATTCACCGGGATGAAGAAGTTCAGGCCCTGTACGCCGATGCCGCTGGCATAGGCCACGGCGATGCCCACCAATTCCCCTTTGTCATTGAACAGGCCGCCGCCGCTGTTGCCGGAATTGATGGTGGCGTCGGTTTGCAGCAGGGTCATGGTATGATCCTCAATGGTGATCTGCCGGTCCTTGGCGCTGACATAGCCTACGGTAACGGTGCCGCCCAGGCTGCCCAAAGGATTGCCGATGGCGATGACCCGGTCGCCCACCCGCAATTCATCGGAGCTGCCGAATACAGCCGGCGTCAGATTCTCGGCGTCGATCTTGATCACCGCCAGATCCGCCTGTTCGTCCCTGCCCACCAGGGTGGCGTCGTATTCTTCACCGTTGCGCAGGATCACGCGGATGGCGGAAGCGTCTTTCACCACATGATTGTTGGTGACGATGTAGCCGTTATCGGTGATGATCACTCCGGAGCCGGCGCCTTCGGAAACGCTTTGGCCGAAGAAGTTGAAATTCACGGTTTGGATGGCGATCTCCACCACCGAATCCACGGTGATATCGCAGGTATCCGCCACCGACAGGGAAGCGGCGTCGTTGTTTTGGCTTTCGCCGCTGAGGCCTACGCTTCTATAGAGTATACCCGTGTCCTTTTGTTCCAGCAAATCGGCAATTTTTTGCTGGGCCTGACTGTTGGCGACGGAAGCGGCGGCAAAAGCGGCGGCCGCGGCGCATAAGGCAAACAGCAAGGCCATTAAAGCGATCGTGCCCCAGCCAAAGCGGCGCTTTTCTTTTTTGCCGCTGACGCCTTTATAATGATAGGTTGTCCGGGATTTGTTTTTTCCCGTACCATCAACAGAAGCGTCGGCTTCGGCCTCCGCACCGGCAGCAGAAGCGTATGGGGCTTCTTCCGCGCCGTCGTCCGCGACATATGGAGCGGCCTCCGTACCGGCGTCCGCAGCATATGGAGCGGCCTCCGCGCCGGTGAAAGAAGCGTATGCGGCGTCGTCCATTTCCACGGTATCCTGCCAATCCGTATTGGGGATTTTCCTATCGCCGGTGAAAGCATAAGCCGGTTCCCCGGTAAAAGACCCGTCCTTTATCGCGTTTGCCGCTTCATTGGGCAAACCGTCTCCGGAAGCGGCAGCCGGGGAAGCGGCTTCGCCGCCGGCAGTTTGCGCCTCTTCATGGGGAAGCGCATCCGTTTTGTCTTTAAAAAACATGGTATTTTCTACCTCCTACTCGCATCTGATTTCTTGGCGAAAAAAATGAAAAAGCTTATACTCTTTATTTTGCTTTAAACACTATAAGCCGCTTGCGTGAAAATATGTTGAACATCGATTGAAATCATATTGAAAAATGAATCCGGTTCTGCTTTTCTTTTGGCAGCGGCGAACCCCGGAATCCGCCCCGGCGGCAGGGGGGAACCGGTCTTTTCCCGGCAGGAGCCGCGAGCCGGAAGCGGAGCGCAAAAAAGCGTCCGTCGTGAAGACGGACGCTTTTTTATTTACCGTGCGCTTGGCTTTGAACAAAACCTTCCAGGCGCTGATCAAACAGCCGGCTCAAACCAGGCGAACCCGCGGCGCCCGGGACAAATCCGCTTACCGCTGCTTCCTTCCGGACCTGACGGGGTTCGCGGCAGCCCGCCGCGCGGGACCCGATTCTCAACGCCACTTATTCAAGGCTGACCCCACAAGGCCTGCCCGAGGCCGAAGCATGGACCCTACTATAGCGGATTGAAGGTTCAGGGAGCCGCTACCGCCCCGTCCTGCACGGTAAACTCGCAAACAAAAGAACCGGTATCCTATACCGTTTTTTTATTATAACAAACCGGCGGGAAATATACAATGCTTATTTTCGGCAAAGTGAATAAATCCCGCCAATGCATGGCTGCGGCTACGGCCGCATATTGACAAAAACGGAAAAAAATGACAATATATAATGAACAAATACTCTCATACTATTTTGAGAGATCGCAGGAACCGCCCGGCTGCCGGCATATGCCCCATAGGCTTGCCCCCGCCGCCGGCGGCAGAGGAGACGGCCGGCTTTTCCTGCGCGTACCCGGCCCCGTCCCATAGGCTATCGTTTTACACAAATCATACAAATCCGATCAAGGAGGTTACCCCATGCGCGTATTGACCATCACCAAAGACAATTTCCAGGAAGAAGTTTTGCAGGCCGAAGGCAAAGTTTTGATAGACTTTTGGGCGACTTGGTGCGGCCCCTGCCGTATGTTATCCCCCGTCGTGGATGAAATCGCCGAAGAAGCGGCCGAAGGCTTGAAAGTGGGCAAAGTGAACGTGGACGAACAGCCGGAATTGGCCCAGCAGTATCAGATCATGACCATCCCCAATCTGATCGTTTTCAAAGACGGACAAGCCGTGGCCCAATCCATCGGCCTGAAGCCCAAACAAGAAATCCTGGCCCTGATAGAGGAGGCGTAAAACGATGATCGACATCGCCATCATCGGCGGCGGCGCGGCCGGTTTGACCGCCGGCATGTACGCTGCCCGGGGCGGTTGCCAGGTCACCGTTTTTGAAAGCTTTTTGCCCGGTGGCCAATCCGCCAAGATCCGCCATTTGGAAAATTATCCCGGTTTTGCCCAGGGCGTCAGCGGCGTGGACTTTGTCCTGGCTTTGCAGGAGCAGGCCAGCCGTTTCGGCGTGGAATTTTGCTATGAAACCATAACCGGCCTGCATTTACAGGGGGAAGAAAAGCTTCTGATCAGCGCCAAAAACCGCTATCCCGCCCAGACGGTCATCATCGCCACCGGGGCCAGCCCCCGCAAAATCGGCCTGGCCGGCGAAGAACGCCTGACCGGCCGGGGCGTCAGCTACTGCGCCACCTGCGACGGGGCTTTGTTCCGGGATCAGGCGGTGGCGGTGGTGGGCGGCGGCGACACCGCTTTGACCGACGCCCTGGTTTTGGCCAACTATGCCGCCCGGGTCTATTTGATCCATCGCCGGGACGCTTTTCGCGGCAGCTTCATCCTGCAGCAGCGGGTCAAGCAGACCGCCAATATCGAAACGGTGATGAGCCATGTGCCCAAACAACTGATCGGCGAAGACAAATTGCAGGGCCTGGTTTTGCAAAGCACCGTTACCGATTTGCAGCGCACCCTGCCCGTAGCCGGTTTGTTCGTGGCCGTGGGCGTCAATCCGCAAACCGAGTTTTTCCAGGATCAACTGGAGCTCAGCGGCAACGGCGCCATCCTGGTAGACGGCAAAATGGCCACGTCCTGCCCAGGGGTTTACGCCGCCGGCGATTGCCGGGAAACGCCCTTGCGGCAGGTGGTGACCGCCGCGGCCGACGGCGCGGTGGCTGCCTCCAGCGCCCTGGAATATCTGATCTCCCAAGGCAAGACGCTCCACCGCAGCTAAAGCCTATGAGCCGCCTTCCCGCAAGGGGCTACGCTTTTCCATCCCCGTTTGCCCCAGGGCAAACGGGGATTTTTGTTTTTCTACCCATGAACAGAGGGCTGGCGGCGTCGGTTTCGCCGGTTTTTCCGACGGGCCGGCTTTGACGGCTTGACAAAGCGGCAAACCTGTCCTATAATGATAGACGTTCCAACTGGATAACAGGGGCGCTGGAGCAATCCGGCTGAGAGTGAGGTTAAAGCACCTCTGACCCATAACCTGATCCGGATAATACCGGCGTAGGGAAATAATAAAGACTTATTTTCTGCGCAAGGGTTTTTATCCTTGCGTTTTTTGTTTGCAAAGGAGTCCCCGCCGTGCGCAAAAAGACGTTTTCTACTATTATAGATAAGCTGTATCCGTTAAGCTTTATCGCCCTGTTCATCCTGCTTTGGCAAATCGTATGCTGGATGCAGGTGGTCCCCGGCTTTATGCTGCCTTCTCCGGGGAAAGTGGTGTCGGCCCTGATCCACGATATGCCGCTGCTGCTGCAGCATGCGGCGGTTTCCCTGCAGGAATCCTTTTACGGCTTGACGGCGGCGGTGGTCACCGCCTTTTTCCTGGCTTTGCTGATGGACGGCTGCCGTTTCCTGCGCCGTTCCCTGTATCCGCTGCTGGTATTGAGCCAAACGGTGCCGCCGGTGGCCATCGCCCCGTTATTGGTATTATGGTTGGGCTACGGCCTTTTGCCCAAAGCGGCCTTGATTTTCATCACCTGCTTTTTCCCTTTGGCCATCGGCCTGCTCACCGGCTTGCAGGGGGTGGATCGGGATATCGTCCGCCTCTACCGTTCCATGGGGGCCAACAAACGGCAGATCCTCTTCCAGGTGAAGCTGCCCGCCGCCTTGGACAGCTTTTTCGCCGGCTTGCGCATCGCCGTGGCCTATGCCATCGTCGGCGCGGTCATCGCCGAATGGCTGGGCGGCAATCGAGGTCTGGGCGTATACATGACCCGGGCCCGCAATTCCTTTTCATATGACAAAATGTTCGCGGTGATCATCGTGGTCAGCCTGTTGAGCCTGCTGCTGATCAAAGGGGTAGACCTGCTGCAAAAGCGTTCCATGCCTTGGAAAAGGCTGAAATAAAACCTGGCCGCCTATGGCGGCGCAAAATATTGCAACAAAGGAGAATGGATATGGATTGGAAAAAAATGTTATGTTTCTGTCTCGTCGTTTTTTGCTGCCTGCTGGCTCTGAGCGGCTGCGCCAACAACGGCGCGGATAACGGCGCGGACAGCGACGCCGCCACCGGCGATTTGACCCCGGTGACCCTGATGCTGGATTGGACGCCCAATACCAATCATACCGGCGTATACGTAGCCATGGCCAAAGGCTATTATCAGGACGCCGGTCTGGAAGTAAACATCCTGCAGCCGGCGGAAGGCGGCACGGAAATGGCGGTAGCCACCGGCCAGGCCGAATTCGGCGTCAGCTTCCAGGAAGTACTGGTCAACGCTTTGGCCTCGGATGATCCCCTGCCCATCACCGCCGTGGCGGCCATGGTGGATCACAACACCTCCACGTTGATCTCTTTGAAAGAAAAGAATATCACCAGCTTTAAGAATCTGGAAAACGCCACCTATGCCGCTTGGGGCGCTTTGGCGGAATTGGCCGTGGTCAAACAATGCATGGAGATCCAGGGCGGCGATTTTGATACGGTCAACGTGGTCCCCGCCCCCGGCGTGGACGCCATCGGTTTGCTGCAGGGCGGCGACGTGGACGCGGTATGGGTATACGAGGCCTGGGAAGTGCCCATGTTTGAACTGGCCGGTATCGAATGCAACACCATCCGCTTCCGTGACGTAGCCCCGGAATTGGATTATTACACCCCGCTGCTGATCGCCGGCAATGCCTTCCTGGAAGAAAACCCGGAAGCGGCAAAAGCCTTTTTGGCCGCCACCGCCAAGGGCTATCAGTTCGCAGCGGAAAACCCGGAAGAAGCCGCGGATATCCTGTGCGAAGCCGCGCCGGAGCTGAATCAGGAATTGGTGCTCAAAAGCCAGAACATCCTCTCCCCCCTCTATCAGGACGACGCGCCGTATTGGGGCTATATCGACCAGGCTCGTTGGCAAACCTTCAATGATTGGTTTTATAACCAGGGCCTGATCGAAAAGGAAGTGGGCGCGGAAGGATATACCAATGACTACCTGCCCCAATAAGCCCATCCTGCAAGGGATCGATCTCAGTCAAAGCTTTCAGGGACAACCGGTGATCGCCGGGATCAACGTGGAACTTTATCCGGGGGAAACCGTATGCATCCTGGGGAAAAGCGGCGTGGGCAAAACCACCTTGTTCAATATCCTTTCCGGATTGGAACGGCCGGAAACCGGACAAGTGCTGCTGAACGGCAAAGACATTACCGGACAAAGCGGCAAAGTGGCCTATATGCAGCAAAAAGATTTGCTTTTGCCCTTTCGCACGGTGGCGGATAACGCCGCCGTGCCCCTGCGTCTGCAGGGCGTGAGCAAAAAGGAGGCCCGCCGCCGGGTGGAAGCGCTGCTGCCCGAATTCGACCTGGCCGGCACGGCCAAAAAATATCCCGCCCAGCTTTCCGGCGGCATGCGGCAGCGGGCGGCTTTGCTGCGCAGCTATCTGTTCAACGATCAGATCATGCTGATGGACGAACCGTTTTCCGCATTGGACGCTTTGACCAAAAACGAGATGCATCGCTGGTTCCGCCATCTGGCCTTAAATCGCGGCACCGCCTCATTTATGGTGACCCATGATATCGACGAAGGCCTGAAATTGGCCGACCGCATCTATATCATGACCGGCGACGGCAAAGCCGGGCGCATCCGTCAGGAGATCCGCATCGACTACGACGGGGAACGGGACGAGACCTTTACCATCAGCCCCGCTTATGTGGGCTGGAAAAAGCAGATTTTGGACGCCCTGCATCCGAAAAAAGAGGAAGATGCCGCGACGGCAGGCACAGCGGAATAGCTTTTGCCAAATTTCACCTGCTTAACAGGCACATCAAACCTATAAACAGCATCATAAAGAATGCGCTTTCCGCAGTTGACAAGCGACAAAATCCTATGTTAGAATATAGTAACATAGGATTTTGTTTTAAATTGGCAAGTTTTTTAAAAAACTGAATACAGAGCTATACCATAGTGTGCCGGAACCCGCAAAACCCCATATTCGAGGCAGGGTTTCGGTTTAGAGGAAACAGCTCACGGCCGGAAACGGCCGGAGAGCAACACGACCGGTGCTGTGAACGCGAGGACGTACCGAAACGATCCCATTGGCGGATCGTCGGGCCGAAAGGCCGCCATTGCAGAAAGGGCATTTCTGCGAGAAGGTAGGATACGGACGCAGACGGGTAAGGCCCGTCTTCAGCGTGAGGCAGAACAATCGCACTATGGGGAATCGGAGGTAGAGCGACGTGAATCTCGAACTCCCCGGCGACATGGCGCGCTTGCGCGCTTTGGCTTTTGGCGATGTCAAGCAACACCGCACGGAAGAAGACCATCCGGTATCAAACGCCGCTGTTCACCCCGAACAGCGGCGTTTTTTTATTTCCATAGAATCCATAAAAGAAAGGAAGTAAGCGCATGAAAAAGAAATTGCTAAGCTTGTTTATAGCGCTGTTCCTGCTGGCCGGCATAGCCACCGCCGGCATACTGGCTACGGACGCCTTTTCCGCGTCCCTGCCCTCGGCGAACAGCGTATGGAACGGTTCCACCATTACGGTGAACCAAGATAACCTCTTGCCCGGCGCCGGCGGCGTGGAAGATTTGCTTTCCGCCGGAGAACGATCCGAGAGCATCGTCCGGACGGCGGGGGTTATGAGAACCACAGACTCTCCAACCAAAGCCGGCAGCCAGGTGCGGGTGATTGTGGAGAATGCCACATATCCTGTATCCGAAGGCGCGCCTTGGGATGGCACGCTGGTAGATACATGGGTGGCCATCGATAACAGCTCCACCATGATGTCCTGCGTGGTGGCGGCCCTGGATTCGGTGGGCGCTACCCAGGAAGGCGCGGAGGACGGCTACATATCCGAAGTAAACGGTTTGCAAGCCTTTGACGGTGGCGCAGAATCCGGCTGGATGGGCTTGCTCAACGACTGGCTCGTCAACGAGGGTTTCCCTGAGTTCACCGTAGCCAGCGGCAAACTGCAGGCCGACGACGTGATCCACATCATGTATAGCCGCAATGGTTATGGCGCGGATCTGGGCGGCACCTGGGAAAACCAGAACAAAACCCTGAAATCCCTTGCATTTGACGCAGGCGCTTTGTCTCCTGCCTTTGCATCGAATACCACAAACTATACCCTGACCGTACCGGCGGGAACGAGCCAGGTAACGGTGACGCCCACCGCTGCCAATAAGAATTACCAGGTGCGGATCAAAAGCGGCAACGGCCAATACCTGAACCCGGGCGCCAGGACGGTAACGGTGGAGGACGGCACTGTCATCACCGTCACCTGCGGCGACCCGTCATGGCCCAGTATGAACGGCCCCGATGGAGATCCTGTCAGCTATACCGTCACGGTAGCGGCGGAGAGCGCTGCCGGGAACACCCTGCCCACCCTGGCGGAAGGGGTGGCAGCCTCGGTCAACGCCAAGGTAGCCGCCGCCGGCAGCTACACCGTAGACCTGAGCCAAATCTTCACCGACGCGGACGGCGATGAGCTTACCTATAAAGTAAGCGTCAACGGCGCAGACCCTGTGGCCGCGGCTGAAAACTACAGCTATACCATGGATGGCAGCAGCGCCACCCTGGTCTTCACCGCCAATGACGGCCAGGCTGACAGCGAAGATACCTACACCGTCCAACTCAAGAAAAACGGCAAACCGTACATCCGGACTGCCAGCAACAAGACAAAGACCGGCACCGCCGAAATAAACCGGGAATACAGCTTTACCATCAGCATGTTCACCGATCCCGACCGGGATACCATGACTTACCAGGTCAGCATCAACGGCGGCGAATATCAGGACGCGGCCCGGGCCTACAAATACACGCCTACGGCGGAAGGCACGGATACCCTGGTATTCCGGGCCTATGACGGCACGGAGTATTCCGACGACGTCTGCACGCTGACCCTGACGGTGGTCTCCAATCTGACCCCCATCACCGTACCCAGCTACGCCACGCTATTGCTGGAAGAAAAGAACTTCAGCGGCTACAACTACAAATATTTCGATCCGGTACAGCCGGTTTCCACCACCGTGGATCAGCAGGCCGGAACCACCACCTATTACTTTAATTTACCCAAAACCGCCAGCATGGCCTATCGGATTCGGGTCAGCGGCGAAGGCTGCGTCACCTATGCCAATCTGTTCACCAAGACGGCGGGCTACAGCCTGACGGTCAGCGACGCGGATCTGAAGCCGGAGGGCAAGACCCCGGCCACCGTGGAGCACGACGCCAGCGCCAACAAAGGCTACAATATGGCGGACGTATTCCTCAACATCAACGCCCAGGGCTATCTGCGCCTGGCGGATGTGGGCAGCAGCTACCAGATCGTCAATCTGCGCAACTGGGAAGCGGTGGACAGCACCACGGGCAATAATTTCGTGGAACCGGACTACCACTATACCGTGATCGACGAAAACGGCCGGCCCTCCAGCAATGTGGTCACCGTCAGCGATACGGGCCTGATCAACGCCGTGGGCCAAGGCACGGCCATCGTACTGGTCAATTATGACGCCATGACCTATCCGGCCGGCAATTCGGTAGGCGGCACCTTCTACGGCGCGCTGTGGCCGGAGAACACCGGCGTTTTCGTGGTCAGCGTGGGCGCGGCGGCCAGCGGCATCAACACCGGCATGACCATAAACGAAGGGAAGAATACCTCTACCCAGAAGCTGTCCGCGGACGCGTTAGACGCCGAGCTGGACGTCATTTACTTCCTGGGTGAAAGCGGGGAATACACCTTCACGCCGGGCACCACGGGCGTAAGCGTATCCGTGGCCAAACCCAGCATCACCAGAGGCAGCAGCCTGGCCTACAGCGGCTTCCAAGCCGTTGCCGCCAATGACGACGGCAGCTACAGCGTGCCGCTGGCCAAAGGACGCAACATCGTCAAGCTGGAAAAGGATGGCAAAGCGGAATACCAGGTGATCTCCGCCAAGCCCGTCGCCGTCACCGTCAACAACGGCGCGGTGGTCAATCCCGGCGACAAACTGAGCATCGTTTTCGACACGCTGTACCATCCCGCCAATAAGCTGGCCGGCGTATACAACATGAACGCCATCGCCCTGTACACCGATGTGGACGCGGTGGAGGACGGCCAGCTGGTAGGCGGCACAGCCAACCAATATAAATTCGCCTCCACTGCCGCGGCGCAAACCATCGACCGGGTGGTCAAGCAAGGCAGCGGCGGTTTTACAGGGGTCAGCTTCACCAAGGTGGCCGACCTGGCCGTGCCGGAAGACTGGACGGAGGATACCTTTACCCTCTCCGGCGGCGCGATCATGGCCTTTGGTTTCGGCGATCCCTACGGCAACCACCGGGCCATCACCTACACCGGCGGCAAGGATCCCAACATGAGCGCTTCCACCCGGATCGCCTATATGGGCATGCTGCCGGATATCGTCATCCCCATCGGCGAACAAGCGGCGAACACCGCTCCCACCCTGGCGGAAGGCGTGGAAGAAACCGCTGCCAAAGAAATAGCCAAGGGCGAAACCTACACAGTCAACCTGGATGAAATCTTCACCGACGCGGAAGAAGACGATCTCACCTACAAAGTCTCCGTCAACGGCGCGGACGCCGTAGACGCAAGCGCGGACTACAGCTATACGCCGCAAAGCAACGGCCGGGTCACCCTGGTCTTCACCGCCAATGACGGCCAGCTGGATTCCGACAAAAACTATACCGTGACCCTGACCGTAAAAGATCCGGTTACCGTTGAGATCACCGCCAGTGTCAGCAAATACGGCGCATTCGTCAACGATAAGAACGGCGAGCTGCTGGTACAAAAACCGGTGACCCTCAGCGGCAAGCTGAGCTACACCTTAAACGACGCTTTCGCCGCCATCCATGACGCCTATTATCCGGGCGGCGCGACGGCGGGTTACGCCACCAGCGAGACCCAATGGGGCACCAGCGTAACCAAATTCTGGAACGATACCTCCGGCAATATCGCCTACCAGATCGATCATGGCGACGTTTATGTCATGGGGCCCGACACAGCTGTGGAAGACGGCAATGAAGTGGAAGCCTATATCCTGGAGAGCAATTATCCGGACAGCGAAGCGTATGTGACCTTTGACAAGAGCCAGGCCACGGTCTTCGCCGGCGAAACGCTGGAGCTGACCCTGAGCAAACAGGAATACGATGACAACTGGATGCCGGTGATGACCCCCTACACCGACGGCGCGGACATCACCGTGGACGGAGAAGCCAACGGCGCAGTCACCGACCGCAACGGCAAAGTCTCCCTCAGCTTTGACGAACCCGGTACTTACCTGGTCTCCGCCAAAGATACCAAGCAGGTGAACGGCCAAACGGTCACCGCCATCACCGCGCCTGCCTGCACCGTCACCGTGAAAGCGGTCACCACGGCGGAAGTGGACTTCACCTCCCAGAAATCCGGTGAATTCCTGCATGCGCCGCAATTCGGCGTAGAGGTAGCCTCCAATCTGGCGGAAAGCTACGGCTACACGGATTCCGTGGACGGCGTTTCCGTCCTGGACGTGCTGGTCAAAGCCCATGAATTGGTCTATGAAGACGACTTCACCGCCGCTAGCGCGGAAGATTATCTGAAGATATCCGCCGCCTCCGGCTCCCCGAGCAAACAGTTCGGCGTGGATCCGGAAGCCAGCGGCAAATATCTGGGTGGATTCTTCCTCAACCATGCCATGGCCAATGACGGCACCATGTACGACCAAAGCAATTACAACGCCACCACCGTTACCACCCAGGCGGTAACCGACGGCGACCTGGTGGAATTCTTCTTTTACGAAGACCCCTACTTCGGCGATTCCTACAACTGGTTCCTGGATGAAGACGAAAAATACAGCCGGGAATTCGACGCCGTGGCCGGCCAGGACCTGGATCTGGTGATGAAGAGCTTCTTCGCCATGAGCAGCTCCATCTTTAAGGATGAAGCGGAAATGGTAGCCTCTTCCCGGCCCAGCGAAGTGGATTCCGCCCAAGTCTACATCGTCGATCCCAAGACCGGCGCGCTGACGGCCATAGAAGGCGCGGAAGTGGAAGACGGCGAAGTGACCCTGAACTTTGCCGAGCCCGGCAGTTATCTGATCACCGCCTACGGCACGGAGGACAGCATGTTCATGCAGCTGCTGACCCTGACCACCGTCACCGTGGCGGAGCCGGAAAACACCGCTCCCACCCTGGCGGAAGGCGTAGCAGCCTCGGCCACCGTCACGATCCCTGCCGGCGACAGCTATAGCGTAGATTTGAGCAGCATCTTCACGGATGCGGACGATGACGAGCTTACCTATAAAGTCTCCGTCAACGGCGCGGATCCCGTGGCTGCGGATGAAAACTACAGCTTCACCCCGGACGGCGACGGCGCCACCCTGGTATTCACCGCCAATGACGGCAAGGAAGACAGTGAGGACACCTATACCGTAGAAATCCAGATAAGCAGCAGTGGCGGCAGCGACGAGAACCATCTGCCCACCCTGGCCCAGGGCGTACCGGCCTCGGTTACCGTGACCTTGCCCGCCGGCGGCAGATACAACGTGAATCTCAACCAAATCTTCACCGATGCGGACGGAGACGAACTCACCTATAAAGTAAGCGTCAACGGCGCGGATCCTGTGACCGCCAATCCCTATTACACCTTCCTCTCCAACGGCAACAGAGCCACCCTGGTATTCACCGCCAATGACGGCCAGGGCGACAGTGAGGATACCTATACCGTACAGATCCGCAGAGAGAGCAACAGCGGTAACAGCGGCAGCCACAGCGGCAGCGGCAATAACGACAGCGCGAACAAGCCCGACGACGCAGTCGCAAAGGTAGAAGCGCTGATCCAAAAAATCGGCGACGTAACGTTGGACAAAGAAGACGCCATCCAGGCCGCCAGAACGGCTTATGACGCGCTGAGCGACGCGCAGCAGAAACAGGTGAAGAACTTCGACGATCTGCGCGACGCCGAAAACAAACTGGCCCAACTGAAAGAAGCGGCGGGCAAGAACCGCTTCCGCGATGTGGACGCCAACGCCTATTATGCGGACGCCGTAAACTGGGCGGTGGATAAAGGCGTCACCGAAGGCACCGGCCCGGATACCTTCAGCCCCGGCCTGGTTTGCAGCCGGGCCCAAGTGGTCACCTTCCTCTGGCGGGCGGCAGGTTCTCCCGAACCCAATAGCAGCGAAAATCCCTTCACCGATGTGGAAAAAGGCAGCTATTATGAAAAAGCCGTCCTCTGGGCCGTGGAAAACGGCGTCACCGAAGGCACCGGCGCTACCACCTTCGGCCCCGATCAGGGCTGCAGCCGGGCACAAGTGGTCACCTTCCTCTGGCGGGCGGCAGGTTCTCCCGAGCCCAATAGCAGCGAAAATCCCTTCACCGATGTGGAAAAAGGCAGCTATTATGAAAAGGCCGTCCTCTGGGCCGTGGAAAACGGCATCACCGAAGGCACCGGCGCCACCACCTTCAGCCCCGACCAAAGCTGCAACCGGGCGCAAATCGTTACCTTCCTCTATCGCGCCGCGCAGCAATAAAGGACTGCCGGCAAAAGCGTAAAACGACCATGCGGGGACGCGGCAAAAGCTGCGTCCCCGTTGTGCCCATCCCCTGCCCAAGGCGGCCGGGGAACCAAAAATAAAGCCCTGGGAAAGCCAATAAAAAATCTTTACAAAGAGAATGCTCTGTGATATAATGTTCTGGCTGATTATTGTCAGCGGATTTGATAAGAAAGAGGTGACCAGCATGAAAGAGGGTATTCATCCCAAATACCAGGAAGCGGAAGTGGTATGTTCTTGCGGCGCCCGTTTTAAAACCGGCTCTACCAAAAAAGATATCAAAGTAGAGGTATGCTCTCAATGCCATCCCTTCTACACCGGCTCCAAACGCCTTTTGGTGGAACAGGGCGGGCGTGTCGATAAATTCAAGAAAAAATACGGTCTGTAAACCGAAACTCTTGATCGCAACGCAAGCCGTCCCGGCGCGCAGGGCAAGCCTGCGCCGGCGGACGTCATCCATAGGCAAACCACGGGTTTGCGCAAAAGAAAGCAAAAAAGCTTTGACCAGCAACGGCCAAAGCTTTTTTCTTTTGTTATACGGTTTTATGCCGGTAAAACCTTGCAGGGGGTCCGCGAAGCCCCTGCGGCCTGCAATCGAGCCGGGCGGCAAGCGCCGGCCAAGGGCTAGTTTTCCTGATACAGGGCGTTATCGGTATATGCCGGGTCGCAGGTGAAATTCACGCCCAAACGGCGCAGCATATCCTCTTCCGCGGCGGGCAGCATGGCGGAGCAGTGGGCTTCGCAGCCCCGCAGCAAAGGCAGCTTTTGGATGGCCATTTCCACAATGGGGCTGGTGGCGGCGCACAGGGACAGGGCAATCAGCACGTCGCTTAAGGTAAGGGCGGAATCCTTGCTGTTCAGCACCTGTTTTTTCATGTTGACGATGGGTTCCAGCACCACCAGGGAAAGCAGCAAGATGGAATCCTCGATACCGGCCAGGGCTTTGATGGCGTTGATCAGGCCGGAGGCGGCGGCGCTCATCAATTCGGAGGCCCGGCCGGTGGTGATGCGGCCGTTGGGCAGCTGGAAAGCGATAGCCGTCACTCCTCTTTGCTTCGCTTTTTCCCGGGCCGGAGCCACCACGGCTCGATCCTCTTCTCGCAGGCCCAGTTGCTGCATGATCATTTCGATCCGCTCTACGCTTTCTTTATCGGACAAGCCCTGCCGTGCTTCGCAGCGGGTCTTGAAATAGCGGCGGATGATCTCCTGCTGGGCGGCCTGGCGCACGACGGCGTCGTCCACGATTGCCCTGCCGGCCATATTCACCCCCATATCGGTGGGAGATTTATAGATATCCTTGCCGTATACCCGCTGCAGCACCGCTTTGACCACGGGGAACATCTCGATATCCCGGTTGTAATTGACGGTGGTTTCCCCATAGGCCTCCAAATGATAGGGGTCGATGGCGTTGAAATCCCGCAAATCCACGGTGGCCGCCTCGTAGGCCAAATTGACCGGATGCTTCAGCGGTATGTTCCAGATGGGGAAGGTTTCAAACTTGGCGTAGCCGGCTTCCACGCCCCGCTTTTGTTCATGATAGACCTGGCTGAGGCAGGTGGCCAATTTGCCGGAGCCGGGACCGGGGGCGGTCACCACCACCAGGGGACGGGTAGTTTCTATGTAGGGATTGGCGCCGTAGCCTTCCTCGCTGACGATGGCGTCCACATCGTAGGGGTAGCCTTTGATCAAACCGTGCAAATAGGTTTTGATCCCTCTGGCGGTAAGACGGTTGCGAAACACCAAAGCAGCCACCTGGTCGGTGTATTGGGTGATCACCACGGCGTTGATGCGCAGGCCCAAGTCCGACAGGTTGTCGATCAGGCGCAGCACATCCATGTCATAACTGATGCCGATATCGGCGCGGATCTTATTCTTTTCGATGTCCGCCGCGGATATGGCGAAAATGATTTCCGTAATATCCTTTAATTCCAACAGCAATTTGATTTTGGCGTCCGACGCAAAGCCGGGCAAAACCCGGGCGGCATGATAATCGTCGAACAATTTGCCGCCGAATTCCAAATACAATTTGTTGTTGAATTTCTCGATCCGCTCTTTGATGTATTTGGTTTGCAATTCCATATACAATTGCGGGTCAAAGCCGATTTGCATAAAAGTCACCGCCCCTACCTTTTTGCGTAATTCTTTCGGTTATTCCATCGTTTCCTCCGCGGCGTCCGCCGGGGTTGCCGCTTGCGGCATGTCGGACAGCGTCACACGGTTTTGCAGATTCAAATAGAAAGCCGCCGTGGCCGCATCTACATATGGAATCAAGAAAAAGAAGCCGATACCGCAAGTGACGACGGATAGCAGCGCCCAACCGATAAAGCTCAACCACAGGCAAAACAGCCGTCCTTTATGCCCATGCATCATTTGCTTGGAGCGGCTGACCGACTCCCGGATGCCCATATCCGGGTTTTCCGCCATCAGATAAAAGGCCATCGAATAGCGGAAAGCGGCGATGATGCCCGGCACGATCAGCAACAGCGACCAGAGAAAAATAAAAAGACCGATAAAAAGATACAAACCGAATGCTTTGGGCCAAATGGAAAAGCGGGAAAACAGCGTCTTCACGCCCGGTTCGCCGCCGGAAACAATTCGGATAAAAAATAAAGCCGCGCCCAAAATAAAGGCTGCGCTAAAAAGCAAAGAAGCCACCGCCAAAATCAATTTAAAATTGACGGGAAAATACAACACGGTTTTATTCAATATGTTGTCCGCAAGCATATCCGAAATATCGTTGCTATACGGGCTGACGCCGGCGCATACCAGCATCGCCAAAAAAGAAACCAAAATTGCCGAAGCCCATTTGCCGGACAAAGCCTGTCGGGCCACTTGCCGGCATTCCGCCGCAGTAAACATAAATCGACCTCCCTGTCAATTGTTTTATCTCGTCTTTTGCTTGCGATACGCCTTCACGCAAAAACACCGCAGCAGCGGAAGCTTTCGCCGCTTGCGGATGTTTTCAGTTGGCTACATTATATTTTAGTATATCAAAAAAGGGCGGTTCTGACAAGATATTGCCGGCGCAAAGCGCCGGCAATGTTTTTTAAAAGAACTGCTCCGTTTGGAGGATCTGCCCTTTTTCCACCACCATGAATTGCTGATCCCAGCGGCCGGCAAACAGCTTTTCCAAAATCAGATTGCTGGCGGGAACATGGCGGTAAGGACACTCCATTATGGCGGCCACCTTTTCCACTTTAGCGAGAAAATCCTTGTCGTGAGCGTCGTATGTGCCGTTCTCCATTATATCCACAGAAACATAGTCTTTATATAACATGCGCGTCAGTTTTTCACAACGCCGAGGGCCGAATTTTTCCAAAGCGGAATCATATTCGTCCTGAATGAAATTCTTCACATTAATATAGCCGTAGCTCAGATACATATGGCCTATTTCTTTCAGATTTGCGTGGCGTTCATCATCCTGATGCAGGAAAATGGTTACGCAATCATCCATACGCGGCACCACCAAACGGCAGGGGGCGGAAAAACCGACGATGGCGTTGCCGCACAGAGCCATGGCCAGCAGCACCGTATCCACCTCCGGCGGCAATTCCTGCAGTTTTTTTTCTATTTCCTTACGCAATCTCGACGGATAGGCGTGCAAACCGCCGTCGATATATACGATGGGAAAGGAACAGTTCACCTTTTCCCAGGCCGCTTCCACCTCGTGTTTTAAAATCTCACAGGCTAAAATTGCCGTAGTCATATTCTATCCTCCGCTTGGTCCATCTATTGTTGCCGGATATGGCGCAACGTACCGGACATGGTTTTTAAAAGAACTGCTCTGTTTGGAGGATCTGCCCTTTTTCCACCACCATGAATTGTCCGTCCCAGCGGCCGGCAAACAGCTTCTCCAAAACCAGATTGCTGGCGGGGACATGCCGGTAGGGACAGCCGATGATGCCAGCCACTTTTTCCACCTTAGCGAGAAAATCCTTGTCATGGGCGTCGTAAGCGCCGTTTTCCACTACATCTACAGAGACATAATCTTGATATAGTATGCGCGTCATTTTTTCACAGCGCCGGGGGCCGTACTTTTCCAAAGCATAGTCGTAATCGTCCTGGACAAAATTTTTTATATTGATATAGCCATAATTCAAATAGAAATGTCCCTTTTCCTTCAGATTTGCATGACGTTCGTCATTCTGGTGCAGGAAAATCGTAGCGCAATCGTCCATGCGCGGCACCACCAAACGGCAGGGAGCGGCAAAACCGACGATGGCGTTGCCGCACAGGGCCATGGCCAACAATACCGTGTCCACCTCCGGCGGCAGCTCCTGCAGCTTTTTTTCTATTTCCTGGCGCAATTTCTGCGGAACCATATGCAAACCGCCGTCGATATATACGATGGGATAGGAACAGTTTACTTTTTCCCGCGCCGCCTCCACTTCCTGTTTCAATATCTCACAGGCCAAGATCACCGTAGTCATATTCCTTCCCCCTCTTGATCCGCGTTTGATTCAATAAAACGATATACAGCCATTTCCGCACCGTTTTTCCCCCAGCGGCATATGCTGTAAACAAGGGGAAAAGCTATACCCCATTTTAGGTGAAAGCGAGGAATGCTTATGATATATTTGGACAATGCCGCCGGTACGCATCCCAAACCGGCGCCGGTGATCCGCTCTATGCAGGAAGCCTGCCGCAAATTCGGCGCCAATCCCGGCCGGGGTTGCTACCGGATGAGCAAACAAACCGCTTATATGGTAAATGAAACCCGAGAAAAGCTGGCCCGCTTCTTTCATATCGCCCGGCCGGAACGGATCGTCTTTACCGCCGGGGCCACCGCCAGTTTGAACATGGCCTTGTTCGGGCTGCTCAAGCCCGGCGATCATCTGCTGATCTCCTCCATGGAACACAACGCCCTGTGGCGGCCGGCCGCAGCCTTGGCCCGGGAAGGGAAAATCAGCGTCAGCCAAATCCAAGCCGACAGCCAGGGCTATGTGCGCGCCGAAGATTTCGCCGCCGCTTTGCGGCCGCAAACCGCCCTGATCGCCTGTTTGCACGGGAGCAATGTCAACGGCGCGGTGCAGCCCATCGCCGCCATAGGCGCGTTGGCCGCCGCCCATGGCATACCTTTTTTGGTAGACACGGCCCAAAGCGCCGGTTTGCTGCCGGTGGACGTGGAACGGGATCATATCGATCTGCTGGCCGTGGCCGGACATAAATATCTATACGGCTTGCCGGGCAGCGGATTTTTATACGTTTCTCCCCGGGTGGAGCTCCGGCCACTGATCTACGGCGGCACCGGCAACAAAAGCGAAATGCCGGAACAGCCGGATTTTTATCCCGATCATCTGGAATCCGGCAGCATCAATACCCTGGGCATAGCGGCGTTGAACGCAGCCGTGGATTTTATTCAAGATATAGGCCCGGAAACGCTGGCCGGGCATTGCCGGGAACTGAGCCAAAGCCTTCTGACCGATCTGGCCTGTATCCCAAGGCTAACGCTGCAAACCCCTACGGAAAAGGGCCTGCCGCTGCTGCCTGCGGTATCCTTCACTCTGGCCCATCATACCCCGGAAGAAACCGCCGTGCTTTTGGATAAGGAATTCCATATCGCCGTGCGCTCCGGCTATCATTGCGCCCCTTTGGCCCATCAAACCCTGGGCACATTGGATGAGGGAACGGTGCGCCTTTCCCCCGGTTGGTTCAATACCGTGCCGGAGGTGAAACGCGCCGCCGCCGCCATCGCGCAAATCGCCCGCCGCTGACGCCATACAGGGCTTTGTGCAGCGCCACGAAAGCAACGGCCTGCGGCAAATATTTATTTGGTTATTTTAACATGACTCTGCCGATCTGTAAAGAAAAAACGCAATAAAATTCGCCGTCATTTTTACGTTTCCCAACCTGTACCTGCCGTTCTGTCATCGGTTGAGGCTTTTTGATTTAAAACAAAAGCCTCAACCGGCGTATCCGTTGGCCGGAGCCGCCAAAGATAAAAAAACGGCCCGGCTTTTCCAGCCGGGCCAAGGCAGCCGTTGTTCGGGCACAAAATCAATTGCATTCATCCGGCGTTTCTCCTTGCTTCTGCTGCTGCGCGGCGCAGATGCGCCGGTAGATCAGCAGCCCCAGGCCGCTGAGGCCCAGAGTAACGCCGAAGACGATGGCGGCGAACCAATAATTCTGCACGCCCAAAGCGTCGCCGCCCACGGTGGAGGTAATGATAGACGGCAGGCGGGCCACAGCGCTGATCAACAGCCAGGTCCCCGCTTTCATATCGGTAAGGCCCGCCACATAGCTGAGCAGATCCTTGGGGGTGCCGGGGATGAGGAAAATCAAAAAGAACAATGCGTCCCGCCGGGGAGAACGGTGCAAAAAACGCAGGGAACGGATCTTTTCTTTAGGGAAAAACACTTCCACCGCCTTCATGCCCCAGGTGCGTACAAAAAGAAAAACCAAAAAGCTGCCCAAAACCGCGCCGGTCCAACAAAGCAAGGTTCCTTCCGCCATGCCGAACGCATACCCCGCCGCCATTTCCAAAGGCTCGCCGGGAATAACGGCTACGAATACCTGCAAAACCACCATGCCGATGAAGGCCAAGCGGCCCCAAAAGCCGTGTCCGTCCACCCAATCGCGGAATAGCTCCGGTTGGCCCAGCATATGCAGCATCGGCCGGCCCACGAACCAGAATATCGCGGCGGTAAACAGAAGGAAAAGGCCTATAGCCCCGGCGGATATCGCTTTTTTTTGTTTTTCCGACAATTGCCGTTTTGTTTTTTGCATGTCCCTGTCCAATATCACTTATGTAAATCCACGGAAACGACGGCGACGGTATAAATCTATATTATAAACAATAGGCCAAATATGCAATAGCGGCGGCGTTAAATTTCGTTATAAATAATCATACTATCGTTTTATTATTTCGGTTTATCTCCTGGGGACGGTTTACCGCTGGGGGGCGGCATGCTATAATGCCTATAGGCGCCGGACGGTAAGGGCCGGCGGAAAGGAGGGGGACCGGGATGGACAAAGCAGGGGATATTTATATTTCCACCTGTCATGACGTTTGGGCCAACCAAGCCTATGAGCAATGGCTTTTCCAAAATGTTCCCGGCGGCGGGCCCATCCTCTTCCTGTGGCAGAACCGCAGCGCGGTGGTGATGGGACGCCTGCAAAACCCTTGGCTGGAATGCGATTGGCAAAAGCTGAAGGCCCAAGGCGGGCAGCTGGCCCGGCGCATCAGCGGCGGCGGCGCGGTGTATCATGATATGGGAAACCTGAACTACACCTTTATCACCGGCAAAGCCGGCTACCGCCAGGAGCAGATCAACGATCTGCTATTGACTGCCCTGAAAGAGCTGGATATCCCGGCGGCGCTCAGCGGCCGCAACGACATCCTGGCGGCGGGGCGGAAATTTTCCGGCCAGGCTTTCGCCTTCAACCGGGAAAACGCCCTCCATCACGGCACCCTGCTGATCCATGGCGATTTTGACAAAATGAACGCGTATTTGCATCCCCGGCCCCAAAAGCTGCAGGCCAAAGGCATCGCCTCCGTCCGCGCCCGGGTGGTCAACTTGCGGGAATTGCAGCCTTCCCTCAGCGTGGAGCAGGCAAAAGCCGCCCTGATCCGGGCCTTCGCCGCCGCTTATCCCGGCGGAGAAATCCGCGCGGTGGATACCCGGAGTGAGATCCCGGCGGAAAGCTATCGCCGTTTTTCCTCCTGGGAATGGATATTTGGCCAGGCCCCGCCCTTTGAAAGCCAATTGGAACAGGGCTTTCCCTGGGGAAACCTGCAAATGTACCTGCAGCCCCGGCAAGGCCTGATCCGCCAGGCGCAGCTGTACTCCGACGCTTTGGACGCGGACTTTATCGAAGGCATTGCCGCCGCCCTGCAGGGCGTGGCCTATCGCAGCCGGGATATGGCGGAAGCCGTCGCCCGGCAGGCGGACAGCGGCCCCCGTAAGCAGATGGCGGAACAAATCGCCGCCTGGTTGGCGGAGCTTTCCCTTTAAAAAATCCGGCGGCATATGCGCAAAAGAGAAAGAAAGGCCGCAAAAAGGCAGGGCTTTTTCTTCTTTTTTTAGGTTTGTATTGCATTAGACGCCGTTTACCTATATAATAATAGCATGGTATCGCACTAATAAATATACATTTTTGCCTACAAACTATGGGAAAGGATGAACGCAAATGATATGCCCAAATTGCAAAAATCATGTCGTTGAAGGAAGCGCTTATTGCAATAAATGCGGTATTGCTTTGCCCCCGGAAACCGAGGCGGCGGCTTCCCAGCCGGAATCCGTGGCCGCGGCGGTAATGGCAAGCCTTCTGCGCTCCACGTCTTCCTCTACGAACGATCCGGCTCAGCCGCAGGCCGAAGCTACAGCCGCCGCGCCCAAGCCGCAGCCGGAGGTGGATCTGCCCAAGCTGCAGCCCGAAGCCAATCTGCCCAAACCGCAGCCCGAGGCCAATTTGCCCAAACCGCAGCCCGAGGCCAATCTGCCCAAACCGCAACCCGAGGCCAATCTGCCCAAGCCGAAGGCCGCGTCTGCCAAACCGGGCAAAGCGCCGGCTGCCGATATCTTCACCGCCCGGGAAAGCGGCCCCGCCGCGCCGGCGGCGGAAAGCGAAACGACGGCTGCGCCCAGACCGGACTTTTTTGCGCCGGAACCGCTGTTTTCGCCGGTCAGCACCGGCAACTGGATACTCACCTTCCTGCTGCTGTTATTCGTTCCCCTGGCGGCGGCCGGCCTGTTCTATTTTATTACCGGCTATTGCCTGAAAAACCAAAGCCTGGCGGATTTCAGCGCCCTGGTTATCCCTGCCGTATTTGTGCTGATGCTGCTGTTCTACGCCTTTTTCCGCAGGATCAACCCCTCCAAGCGGAATTTCTTCCGGGCCGTACTGATCATCAGCCTGATCCTGCTGCTGGTAGGCGGCATACTCTTTGCCGTTTTCCGCTCCTATCTGCTCACCTATTTGAACGACATCATCAATGTGGAACATTTGAGCAACCTGCTGCACGTCTCCTGATCCGCATAAGTTAAAAGCAAAGGGGGAATACCTCTATGGATGCCAAGCGTATCATCGTCATCGGCGGCGGTATCGCCGGCCTGTCGGCTGTACAAGCCGCCCGGGAAAAAGACGGAGAAGCCCGGATCCATCTGATCTGCGGCGAAAAAACGGTGCCCTATTACCGTACCAAGATCTACGATTTGTTGGGCGAAACCCCCTTGGACAAATTGTTTGTACGCAACTATCAATGGTTCATCGATAAAAACATCCAGGTGATCAACGGCCGGGTGACTGCCATAGACCGGGAGAACAAACAGATCCAATTGGCCGACGGCAGCAATCTGGCATACGACGCACTGGTCATCGCCACCGGCGGCCAGGGCCGCCATCCTGCTTTGCCCGGTTCCGATCAGGAGCGGGTAACCACCTTCCGCACGGCGGCCGACGTCCGCCGCCTGCGGGAATCGCCGGGGCCGGCGGTGATCATCGGCGGCGGGGTGCTGGGCCTGGAAGCCGCCTGGCATTTGTCCCTGAAGGGACGGCCGGTAACGGTGATCGAAAGAGGCGATTGGCTGCTGCAGCGGCAGCTGGATCCGGAAGCCGCCGCCTTTTTCCTGCGCATCGCCGAAAGCGCCGGTATCGGCATTGCTTTGCGGGGCGACGTATCCTACATCGATGAAAAAAACGTCGTATTGACGGACAGCCGGGCTTTTGAAGCGGCAGCGGTCATTTTCGCCGCCGGCACAGAACCGGTGACCGGCCTGGCCCAGAACGCCGGCTTGGCCTGCGCCAAAGGCGTGGTGGTGGACGAGCATATGGCCACCGACGATCCTGGGGTTTTCGCCTGCGGCGATTGCGCGGAATTCCAGGGCCGTCTGGAAGGCCGCTGGCCGGTATCCATGGCTCAAGGGGCCGTAGCCGGAGAGAACGCCGCCGGCGGTTCCGCCGTCTACCGTCCCCAGCCTGCGCCCTATTTCATCAACGCCATGGGCGTGAACATTTGGTCCCAAGGGAATATCAACGGCGAAGATGCTTTCAGCTGCCGGGAAACCGCCGCCAAAAACTTCGCCAAACTGTTTTTCTCACCGGAACAAACCCTGCAGGGCGCGATCCTGATCGGCTCCACCGCCAAAGCGATGGAATTGAAAAAAGCCATAGATCAACATATGGCCAAAGCAGAAGCAATAAAGATATTGTCTTAGCAAATCATAAAATTCACAGGAGGTTTCACCATGGAGAAATATGTTTGTTCTTTATGCGGTTATGTGTATGACCCGGCGGAAAACGGCGGCGTAGCGTTCGCCGATTTGCCGGAGGATTGGGTTTGCCCGCTGTGCGGCGCGGCCAAAGACGCCTTTGAAGCCCAATAAGCTGCCGCGATCCAAATGCAAACAGCCGAAACCTCTTTCTCGGGGTTTCGGCTGTTTTTGTCAGGGGCAGGATTTATTCTTCCCTTCACAGAAGAATGGGCGGTAGCAGAACCATACGAAAGCAAGTATGGAAAAAGGCCATAAAATGCCATGCGGGAGAAAGCCATGCAGGAAAATCAATATTTTGCAGCCATACTGTTGAACGGCGGCCAGTCCCAACGCCTGGGTATGGATAAAAGCGGCCTGACCCTGGACGGCCTGCCGCTGGCCGCGGAAAATTTCCAACGCTGGCAGGGTTTGTTTGCGGATATCATCATCGTAGGCAAGGAAATACCGCTGCCGGAAAGCGCCGTGACCGTCCAGGATATTTTTCCCGGCAGCGGGCCTTTGGCCGGCGTGCATGCCGGTTTGACCGCCTCCCGCCGTCCCTACAATCTGGCGGTGGCCTGCGATATGCCGCTGATCCCCCGGGACTTGATCCGCCGCCTGCTGCGAGAGGCGCTGCAAAGCCGGGCCGAAATCGTCGCCTGCCGCAGCGCCGGCGGGAAGATACAACCCGTATGCGCCGTATACGCCCAAAGCTGCCGGGACAAAGCGGCGGACTTGCTGCGCCGGGGCAAACGCAGCCTTATGGCCCTATTCGATATCTGCCAATGCCGGTATGTGGATACGGCGCAAGAATTGTTCAATATCAATACGCCGGCGGACGCGGCCCGCTTCGCCGCCCTCCACCCCCAACGCCGGCTGAATTATCCGCCGGACGCAGAAGGCCTGGATGAAACGGCGGAAAAGAAAACAGAATAACGATAGAAAAAGTCCGGATGCGCCGCTCAAATTGCCTCTTGACAAAAGCCTTCTCCCTGTTATAATAAAGTCAGGAATAGTCAAAAGGTCAAAGGCAGTCAAAAAAACAGAAAAGGAGCGTCGGCATCGTGAGCACCATCGCCAATCAAATCGAAGCGTATATCAAAAGGCTGCTGGCGGCGTCGGAAAACGGCGTGTTGGAATTAAAACGCAGCGATCTGGCGGAAATCTTTATGTGCGTCCCCTCCCAAATCAATTACGTCCTGTCTACCCGTTTTTCCAGCAGCCAGGGGTATTTGATAGAAAGCCGCCGGGGAGGCGGCGGCTATGTGCGCATCATCAAGCTGGGCAAGGACGGCGGCAACGACTTGATCGCTTTATTGAACAACGCCAAGGGACAACGGGTGTCCCGGCAGGCGGGAGAAAAACTGATCCAGCGTCTGACGGAAGAAGAATTCATCAGCCAAAGGGAAGCGATGATGCTTTTGGCTTTGACAGACGACAATGTTTTGAAAGAAAGCGGCGACCCGGAACGGTTGCGGGGCGATCTGTTGAATCATTTGCTTCTGCTGCTCCTCAGGGACGATTTTAGTTGAGCGCGGTACGCATCCTATACCATACAGCATAAATGCGGAGGAACAACTATGAAATGTCAAAGATGTGGCGAAAGAGAGGCCACGGTAAAAATCTTACGAATCAATAACAATATACGGGAAGAATTGTTCCTGTGCGATCAGTGCGCCGCCGCCACCGGTCAATTGGATCTGCTGGGCGGCGAAAGCCTGAGCCGCCTCGGCAGCATTATTTCCGGGGCATTGGCCGGTTCCAATCAGGTGATGGGCCGCATGGTGCAGAGACTGACGGAAAAAGCCCGGCGGGCTTTGGCCTACGGCGAACAATTCGCCCGGGAGCGGCATTCCACCTATTTGAACACCGAGCATTTGCTGCTGGGGCTGTTCGCCGAGGAGGAAGGTCTGGCCGCCCGCATCCTGGCGAATCTGAATCTGCGGCAGGAAGACCTGGCCCAGGCCATAGACGATCAGGCCAATTACGGCAGCCGCTATCTGGGCCTGGCGCCGAAAAGCAAACGGGCCCTGCAGCTGGCCGTGCAGGAAGCGGTGAAAATGGGCGTCAATTTTGTGGACACGGAGCATTTGCTATTGGGGCTGACCGATGAGGAAGAAGGGGCCGCCGCCCATTGGCTGATGGAGGCCGCCGGGGCGGATACGCGGAAGATACGCCAGATGATACTCCAATATTTGCAGCAGGGATCGGGACGGCCGGCGGAAGGGGAAGGCCCCGGCCCGGCGGTCGATAAAAGCGGCGTCCAAAAAACCGGCAAAACCCCTACCCTGGACAAATACGGCCGGGATTTGACGGAAATGGCCCGGCAGGATAAACTGGATCCGGTGATCGGCCGGGACAAAGAGATCCAACGGGTGATACAGATCCTTTCCCGCCGCACCAAAAACAACCCGGCGCTGATCGGCGAACCCGGCGTGGGCAAAACGGCCATCGTGGAAGGCCTGGCCCAACGCATCGTGGAAAACAAAGTGCCGGATATCCTTTTGAACAAACGGGTGGTCACCATGGATATGTCCTCCATGGTAGCCGGTTCCAAATATCGGGGCGACTTTGAAGAAAGAATGAAAAAAATGGTGGATGAGATCCGGGAAAACCGGGATATCATCCTCTTTATCGACGAATTGCACACCCTGGTAGGCGCAGGGGCCGCGGAAGGGGCCATCGACGCCGCCAATATATTGAAACCCGCCCTTTCCCGGGGCGAGCTGCAATGCGTAGGCGCTACCACCCTGGACGAATACCGGGAATATGTGGAAGCCGATTCCGCGTTGGCCCGGCGCTTCCAGCCGGTGACCGTGGACGAACCCAGCGAAGCCGACGCTTTGCTGATCCTCTACGGCCTCAGGGACAAATACGAGGCCCATCATCGGGTGCAAATCAGCGACGATGCCCTGAAAGCGGCGGTGAAGCTTTCCAGCCGTTATCTCAACGAAAGATTTTTGCCGGACAAAGCCATCGATTTGATGGACGAAGCCGGCAGCCGGGTGCGGCTGGCCGCCCATACGGCCCCCTCCAATCTGAAAGAAAAAGAAACGGAACTGGCCGTGGTGCAAAAAGAAAAAGACGCGGCAGTGGCCGCCCAGGAATACGAAAAAGCCGCGCAATTCCGGGATAAGGAAAAACGCCTGCTGGACGAATTGGAACGCAGCCGCAAGGGCTGGCAAAAGGAAGCCAACAGCCAAAATCTGGTGGTGGACGCGGACGATATCGCCGCCGTATTGGCGGAATGGACCGGCATTCCGGTGAACCGTCTGAAAGAAGAAGAAGCGGAACGGCTGTTGAAATTGGAAAAACTGCTGCATCAGCGGGTGATCGGCCAGGATGACGCAGTCAACAGCGTGGCCAAAGCCGTGCGCCGCTCCCGGGCAGGATTGAAAAACGCCAAAAAACCGGTGGGCTCCTTTATTTTCCTGGGCCCCACCGGCGTGGGCAAAACCGAGCTGGCCCGGGCCCTGGCCAATGTGATGTTCGGCTCCGACGAGGCCATGGTTCGCGTGGATATGAGCGAATATATGGAAAAACACGCCGTATCCCGTCTGGTGGGCGCGCCCCCTGGATATGTGGGCTATGACGAAGGCGGACAACTGACGGAAGCGGTGCGCCGCCATCCCTATTGCGTGATTTTGCTGGACGAGATCGAAAAAGCCCATCCGGACGTGTTCAATATCTTGCTGCAGGTGCTGGACGACGGACGGCTGACCGACGGCTCCGGCCGCACGGTGGATTTCCGCAACGCGGTGATCATCATGACCTCCAACGTAGGGGCGGAAGCGGGCGGACGCAGCCGCACCATGGGCTTCGGCGTCAGCGAGCAGGATCAGGCCCGGGACGAGTATATCCAGATGAAAGAGCATATGCTGGAAGAACTGAAACGGGCCTTCAAACCGGAATTCCTCAACCGGGTGGACGATATCATCGTCTTCAAGCCCTTGTCCGCCCTGGAAATCAAAGATATCGCCGCCCTGATGATACAGGACTTGCAGCACAGACTGGCGGAACAGGAGCTGACCTTGACCGTCAGCGACGGCGCCTACAAAACCCTGATCCAGGAAGGCTTCGACAGCGTGTACGGGGCGCGGCCTTTGCGCCGGGCCATATTGCGGCTGCTGGAAGACCCCATCAGCGACGGCATCCTGCGGGGCGATTGGCAGGCCGGGGATACCATCTCCGCCCGTTTGAAAGGCGATAAGATCGTCCTCTGCAAAAAAACCGATAAAGCCGGCGAAGACGCCAAGGCCCCCGACAGCCAGGATATCCCGCCGGCCGGAGAATAAAACACCAAAATCAACGATATCAACATTATGGAGGTAACCAATGCGTATTCTCGATTTATCCCATCCCATTTCCGCGGAAATGTCCGTTTACCCCGGTTCGCCCGGCCCGATTTTGCAGCCCCTGGCCATCGACGGCGCGCCGGGGATGCGGGAGACCAGTCTGACGCTATCTTCCCATACCGGCACCCATGTGGACGCCCCTTTGCATATGCTGCCCCAGGGGCCGGGCCTGGATCAAATGACCATAGACAAATTTTTCGGGCTGGCCCTGTTGATCAACGTCAGCCATTTGCGGGGCAAAACCATCGAATTGAACTTTTTGCGTTCCTTCGGCGAAAGGCTGGCCGACGCCAAATTCTTGGTATTCCATACCGGGTATCAGCAGCTTTGGGGCAAGGAAGAATACCTGCGGGATTTCCCGGTGATGACGGAAGAGGCGGCGCAATGGCTGAGCGGCTTTGATTTGAACGGCGTAGGCGTGGACGCCATCTCCGTAGATCCCATCGACAGCACGGCGTATCCCATTCACAAAATATTATTCCAACAGAATCTCATTTTGGTGGAAAACCTGAACAATCTGGACCGGCTCAGCGCCGGCATCACCAAGGTACACGGCGGTTATTTCCTGCTTTCCGCCATGCCCTTAAGCTTCGCCCAGGCCGACGGTTCGCCGGTGCGGGCCATCGGCTACGACGTGCCGGAAATGCTGATTTAAGCGGCAGCCCGGCTCTTGTATCCGATGCATGGCGAACGGCGCATAGCAAAAGTCCGATCCTTCTTTCAGAAGGACCGGACTTTTTTGTTTGCCCGCAAATTTGCCCAGAAGGGCAGTACGAAAGCCGTTGTTTACAGTTGTTCCATGATTTCATCGGCGATATCGTAATTGGCGTATACTTCCTGCACGTCTTCGTTATCCTCCAGCTTTTCGATCAAAGCCATCAGTTTGGCGGCGGTGTCCACGTCTTCGATGGATACGGTGTTGCCGGGGCGCATGGTGATTTCCGCGCTGGCGATCTGATAGCCGGCTTCCAGCAAAGCGGCCCGCACGTTTTCCAAATCGCCGGCGGCGGTAATGATCGTAGCCGTGTCCTCGTTGACGGACAGATCCTCCGCCCCGTTATCCAAAGCTACCATCATCAGTTCGTCCTCATCAAACTCGCCTTCCACCAATATCTCCCCTTTGCGTTCGAACATCCAGCTGACGCAGCCGGTTTCGCCCAAATTGCCGTTGTTGCGGGAGAAAAGATAGCGTATCTCGCTGGCGGTACGGTTGCGGTTATCGGTCAGCATGGCGCACATGATGGCCACGCCGCCAGCGCCGTACCCTTCATAGAAGAATTCTTCATAGTTGTCGCCTTCGCCTACGCCGGCGGCCTTTTCGATGCAGCGTTTGATATTGTCCGCCGGCATATTGTTGGCCTTGGCTTTTTGGATGCACAGTTTCAACCGGAAGTTTCCGTCTGGATCGGGGCCCCCCTGTTTCACAGCTACCTGCATCTCTTTGGCGATCTTGGTAAATATCTTACCTTTTTCCGCGTCATTGGCGGATTTTTTTCTTTTGATATTGGCCCATTTGGAATGTCCAGACATAAACGATTACCTCCAGTATGTATTTAAGTTTTAATTATAGACGTACCAATTCTATATCGCCGGCGGCGGCCATTTTATCGCCGCAAATCATCACCCCGCCCCATACGCCGGACACTTGCAGGGCATATTCCACGGCGGCAGCCACACTGTCGCCGTCTTTCACCAAATTGCCGGCGGCGGTAGCCACCGCGTCGGCCAGGGCGGCGTCCGCCGCAACCACCACCGCCGCATCGGCCACGCCGTAGCTGAAGGACGGGCCAATGGTTCCGGAGCTGGTGCATACGCCGCAGGGCATTTTCTCAGGCGGCAAACGCAATGCCAATTTGCCGCTGAAGGGATTATCCGGCCCGGCGTAAATGGCCACGGTGCGGGGTTGGCAGCTATGCAGATAAATGTCGCCGCCGTTTTCCACGATCACATCCCCGCTATAAGCGGCCAGCCATGTCCCGGCGGCCGCCGCGAAATAACCGGCTACCGCGGCCATGGGGCCGGTCTTGGCCAGATTGCCCGCTTTGGCCAAGGCTTTCGCCACAGCCGGCGCATGAAGCGACGGCGTATAGGGACTGTGGGTGGCGGCAAAAGCCGGATCTTCGGCCAGATAGGCTTGCAATTGCCCCCGCAGGCGGATCAAATGATCCCGCAGCCCTTGTTCCACCGGGGCCTGCCATACGCCGGGCGGCAGGCAAATGGCCAAATCCGTTTCGCCCAAAACCAGGCTGTGCCGCTGCAAATCTCCGGTATAGCACCGGCGGTAGGCTCTTGTTTCCTCCATGGTCAAATATCCAGTTTCACGGCTTTCACCGGGCAGGCCTGCAGGCACATTTGGCAAACGATGCATTTATCGCTGTCGAAATGCACCGTCATATCCGGCCTTTCGATATACAGCGCCTGGGAAGGGCAAACCGCGGTACAGGCGCCGCATTGGGTGCAGCTGTCTTTATCCCAAAGGATGGTGTCCGCCAAAAAGGATACTTCCATGCCGCAGCTTTTCATATATTCTACTGCTTCTTTATAATCGTTTTCGTAGCCGGAAATGGAAAGAACCATATTGCCTTTGCGGTCCTGATTGACGTTGGCTTTGATGATATTGGGGATCAGGTCAAAATCCTTGACCAGGCGGTAAACCAACGGCTGATCCACCATTTCCGGAGAAAAACGCAGAATGATATTGCGATTGACGATATTGTTTTCTATAGACATGGTATCTACCTCCCCAAAAAACCGGCGAATTGTTCCATTTGTTCCTGGCCGGGCAGCGGTTGGACGGGTTGAGACAATTCAAATTTTCCGGATAAGATCCATTCCTTCAAGATATCGGCGATTTCCAATGCCCGGCTATAGCTGGACATGGGGGCGGTGCGGATGGTTTTGCCTTCCCATTCCACCTGGCCGCTTTTCAGCTGCTGATAATTGACATAGCCCATGGTGCAGGGTTCGCCCGTGGGATAGCCGTCGCAGCCGTAATCGCAAAGCGGGGCCTGGATCTCCGCATCGGATATGGCGGTGAATGCCAACATATCTTCGTCAATAATGGGGATGGGTACGCCGATGCCCACCATCAGGCTGACGCCGTAACCGGTCATGGACACGCCGCGGATATAACGGGCATCCATCTGTTTCATATCGCCGATCACCGCCAGGGTGCCTGCGCCGCCCAGGGGGATGCCCCGTTCGTTGCGGGGATCCGCCGGCGCGTGCTGGGTGCCGGGCCAGGCCACATAGCCCAGGCCGCCGCCAAGGAAAATGCGGCTGCCCAAGCCGATGGTGCGGTAATAGGGGTCGTTAAGCAGCGGGGAAAGCTGGCCGGCGCTGGAATAGTGAATGTTTTCCATATGGGGCTTCAACACGCCCATGTAGGTATAAATGGTTTTATCGGAGCAGTTGGTGGCCACGTTATAATTCTGATACGCGTTGCGGGGATTGAAGAGGAAAGCCTGCCGCAGATCCTGCAGGGTGAGGGTTTGCTCATATTCCCGCCGGGGATAGCAGTCGGTGCCGTAGGCGGTGGCCCGCAGATGCACTTCCTTGCCGGCGATCAGCTTTTCGATCACATGGCCGCCGCCAAAGCGGAAATGGCCGGGATGATGGGCGTTGGCCGGGTCGTTTTCCGGGATCTCCGTAGCGCCCAAATAGCAATCCACCGCGGCCAAGCCGCCGTAAGCCGGCACGTCGTCCAGCCATACATGCTGCATTTTGATTTTCGGCTTGGTATGCCAGAAATTGAGAAAAGCCCCGGAAGAACACATTACCCCCATGGTGCCGGTGGTGACCACGTCGATTTTTTCCGCCGCTTTTTTATATCCCAAATCGGCCGCTATGCCGATAACTTCTTCCGCGTTTACCACCACGGCTTTACCCGCGCGGATCTTTTCATTGATTTCTTCGATTGTTTTTGTCATATATATTCCCTCTCTTCGACAGTTTTTTGTGTTGGCGCCGGCCTTGCGCCGGCATTTATCAATAAATAAATGAAAAAGCTACTTCCCTGGTTTGGAAGTAGCCGTCACATTCGATTGTCGAGGATGAGCTTTGGTTCTGCCAAATCCAGCTTTTTTATGCGTGACTGAATAAACGTCTTTTGACCAAAGACGTTTCTCCGCATCCGCATGCCGCCGTCGGGAACCAGTTTGTACACGGTTTCCGTCAACAGCTTTTCCCTACCGTTTTCCACGGTATATGCGTTGGCTTCACACATGTTTTCCGCCTCCCTCATGCTTCACTGTTTTACCTTGTTCCGGTATAGCATATATTTTAGCAAATTCCCTTGCAACAGTCAATCCCTAATATTAGGAATGTCCTAGGAAAAAGCGTCCCCGCTTTATTCCGGCCGCCAGGGCGATTGCCTTTCTTTCAGACGGCCGCCGTACACAAAATAGGCTGTATCCTGAGAGATTTGCCGGGAAAGCAAAAACAGACTGAGCAGATTGGGCAAACACATCAACGCGTTCAGCAGATCCGCCGCGCCCCATACCAAATCGCCGCCGCATACCGCGCCCGCCGGCAAGGCGGCCAGATACAGCAGACGGTAGACGGGCAAGCTTTTTTCGCCCCACAGGTATAAACAGCAGCGTTCGCCGTAAAAATGCCAGCCCAGCACGCTGGAAAAGGCAAAAGCGATCATGCCGCCCAGCAAAACCACGGGGCCCGCCGGAGAAATCTGACGAAAAGCGATAGCGGTCAGGGCCCCGCCGTCCAGTCCCGGTGGAAAGGCCTGAGGATGGGCCAGCATTTGGCTGACCAACACCAGGGCGGTCAAGGCGCATACCGCCAGGGTATCCCAAAACACGGCGGAAGCGGAGATCAGCGCCTGCCGGGGCGCGTTGGGGGTTTGGGCGGCGGCGTCCGCCAAAGGCGCGGAACCCATGCCCGCCTCATTGGAAAAGAGCCCACGGGCCAAACCGTAGCGCAGGGCCAGCAGCATGCCGCCGCCGGCAGCGCCCCCCGCCGCCCGGCCGGAAAAGGCGTCCCGGCAGATCCAGGTCATGGCAGGAAGCAGAAAACAGCGGTTGTGCCATAGGATATAACAGCAGCACAGCAAATAGAGCGCCGTCATCAGCGGCACCAGGACGGCGCAGGCTTTGACGATGGAACGGCCGCCGCCCCGGAGCACGACAGCCGCCAAAACCGCCAGCAGCAAACCGGCGGCCAGCGGCTCCAGGCCCAGTTCGGCGGAGAGCAGGGAGGCTGCCGTCCGGGCCTGCACGGCGCTGCCGATACCGAAAGAGGCCAAAACCGCGCACAAGGCGAACAGCATGCCCGCCCCCGGCAAACCCAGGCCCCGGGATAAAACATACATGGCTCCGCCCAGCATCCGGCCCTGGCCGTCCCGTACCCGGTATTTTACCCCCAGCAGGGCCTCCCCGTATTTGGTGGCGAAAGCGAAAAAGCCGGCGATCCACAGCCAAAAGGCCGCCCCCGGCCCGCCCAAGGCGATGGCCGCCCCCACGCCGACAATGCTGCCCGTGCCCACGGTGGAAGCCAGGGCGGTGGACAAAGCGGCAAAGGGACTCCATTCTCCATCTTCGCCGCCCCGGCAAAAAGACAGGCGCAGCGCCAAAAACATTTTGCGCTGTATAAAACCGGTGCGCAGAGTCAGCAGCAGATGCGCGGCGCACAGCAGGCCGATCATCGGCCATCCCCATAACACGGCGTTGATTTGCGCCAAATGTTCCGCCATAACAGCCTCCTCTGCTCCATCCCTTGCGCAAAAGCCGGCCCTCGACCGGAAAAGGCAGGGCTTTTGTACAGTTTACGAAAACCGGCGGCGGAATATGCCGGGGCCGGCCGCCTCCCGGCGGCGGCAAGAAAAATCCGGCGGCGGCGGATTGCGTATGGCGAAAAAGCAAAAAGTATGCTATAGTAAGGAAAACACACCGGTGGAAGGTTTTGCCGGTTTGCAACCTGTGACGGTTGCCCAAGCCCGATCTCCCTCCGGCAAATGGGAACAAGGGGGGAAAACCATGCGTATTGTGGACATACACACACATATATATCCCGATCAGGTGGCGCAAAAAGCCATTGCCGCCCTGACCAAGGGGCCGCTGCGCCCTTTGACCGGCTGTACCGCGGCGGAAGCGCAGCAGGCGGCGGAGGCATCCGGCGTTATCTATTCGGTTTGTTTGCCGGTGGCCACCCGAGCCAAACAGGTGGAACATATCAACCGCTTTTCCGCGGAAACCAACAGCCGCTACAGCAAACTGATCTGCTTTGCCGGCATCTTTCCCGGCGCGGCGGATATGGAAGCGCAAATCGATTTAGCCGCCCAACTGAAACTGCCGGGCATCAAAATCCATCCCCAATTCCAGGGCGTATTTCTGGACGACCCCGCCATGGTACGCCTGGTCTGCCTGGCCGACGCCTATCATATGCCGGTGATCTTCCACGGCGGCCTGGATATCGCCAAGCCCTATCCTTTGTATTCCTCCCCCTGGCGGGCGGCCCATCTGCTGCAGATGGCGGCCAAGCAAGGCGTAAGCAAACCCCGGCTGATTTTTGCCCATATGGGCGGCTACGCCCTGTGGGGCGAGGTGGAAAAGGAATTGGTGGGCAAAGACGTGTATTTCGACACTTCTTTCCTGGCGGGAAGGATACCCAAGGACGTCATAAAAAGGATCATCTTGAACCATGGCGCGGAGAGGATACTCTTCGGTACCGATTTCCCCTGGCAAGGCGTGGAAGAAAACCGGGATTTCCTTTTAAGCCTGGGCCTGAGCCAACAGCAGAACCAAGCCATTTTTTACGATAACGCCGCCGCCTTATTGCATTTAGACGAATAGCATCCGTCCGGCGGCAAAATGCTTTTCCTGTACAGCTTCTTATATAAAGGAAATCTATTGCCTGATGCAGAAATATTGATGTTAAAACCTAAACCCTTTTATCCATTATCCGTCAAGGAGGTCATATAGAATGAGATTGGTTACAGCGGAAGAAATGCGCGCGGTCGATCAGGCGGCGATCAACGATTTCGGCATATCCGGCTTGGTATTGATGGAAAACGCCGGTTTGGCCGTGGTACGGCAAGCCGAAAAGATGCTGGGCGGCTTAAACGGCAAAACCGTGGCCATATTCTGCGGCGGCGGCAACAACGGCGGCGACGGCCTGGTGGCGGCCCGGCATTTGTTCAATCGGGGCTGCGACGTGCGCCTGTTTTATCTTACCGACCCGGATATTTTCCGCGGCGACGCCCTGGCCAATTACACCATTTTAAAGAAAATGGGCGTGGGCGGCGTCTGCCTCAGCGAAAGCAGCCGTCTGGACGCGGCCAAAACCGCCCTGTACGATGCGGATCTGATCATCGACGCCATTTTTGGCACCGGGTTGCGGGATAATGTCAGCGACGTGCCTCACGCGGTAATCGATCTGATCAACGAAAGCAAAGCGCCGGCCCTGGCCTGCGATATCCCTTCCGGGCTTTCCTCCTACAACGGCAAAGCCATGGGCGCGGCGGTAAAAGCCGACGCCACGGTGACCTTCGGCCTCTGCAAGCTGGGCCTGGTCCTGCCCAGAGCCAAAGAATATGTGGGAGAACTGGTGGTGGCGGATATTTCCCTGCCGGCGGAGCTGACGGAAGAAACGCCTGCCCGCCGGGAATTGATCGATGAAGCCTATTGCCGCCGTTGGCTGAAACCCCGGGACATCCACGGCCATAAAGGCGACTACGGACAAGTTACGGTCATCGCCGGTTCCAAAGGCATGCCCGGCGCGGCCATCTTGGCCGCCGGCGGCGCGGCCCGCATGGGCGCGGGGAAAGTCAGCGCCGTGCTGCCCTCCGCCTGCCGCAGCGCCTTTACCGCCTGCCTGCCGGAAGCATTGGTGATGGACGTGGAAGATGACGTTCATGGGGAAATCAGCGCGGACAGCGGCCGGCAAATCGCCGACGCCCCCTGCGATGCCTATGTATTAGGCCCCGGCCTGGGACGCAGCGAAAGCGCCCAGAATATGATCCGGGAACTGCTGCCTTTGCTGGAAAAACCCGCCGTACTGGACGCCGACGCCTTGTTTGCGGTTTGCGGCCATCTGCGCCTGCTGAAAAACGCCAAGGCGCCCCTGGTGATCACCCCCCATCCCGGCGAAATGGCCAAGCTGCTGGGTGTTTCCGTGGAAGACGTGCAGGCCAACCGCATCAGCGTGGCGGAAGGTTTCGCCCGGCAAACCAATGTGGTGGTGGTGCTGAAAGGCGCGGGCACCATCGTGGCCACGCCGGAAGGCCGGGTAGCCGTCAATGTCAACGGCAATCCGGGCATGGGTACCGGCGGCTCGGGAGACGTATTGTCCGGTATGATCGCCACCCTGCTGGCCCAAGGGTTGCCGGCGGCGGCGGCAGCGGCCTGCGCCGTGTGGCTGCATGGCAAAGCCGGGGATATCGCAGCGGAAAGGAGCAGCCAAAACAGCCTCCTGGCTGGGGATTTGCTGGACTGCCTGGGTCTGGCTTATCAGGCTTTGGAAATACAATGACGCAAACCATGGAAAAAACGGAGCCACTGCTGCGGCAGGCCTGGCTGGAAATCGATACCCAGGCGCTCAGCGATAATTTTCTTAAAATACGCGCTATGGCCGGGAAAGACCGGCAAATCATGGCCGTGGTAAAAGCCGACGCTTACGGCCATGGCATGGCGGAAACCGTAGAGGTGCTGCGCCGGGCCGGCGCGGATCAGTACGCCGTAGCCACCGTGGAAGAAGGCCTGGCCCTGCGGCGGCTGGGCGCGGAAGAACCCATATTGATCCTGGGCCCCCTGGGGCCGGAAGGCTGGGAGACGGCGGTGCGCTTTCACCTGGCGCCGGCGGTATTTTCCCTGGAACAGGCCCAGGGCATCCATCGCCTGGCGGAACAGTGCCGGACGGTGGCCCCGGTGCATATCAAGCTGAACACCGGCATGAACCGGCTGGGCTTTGCTTTGAACGATCAGTCCCTGGAACAGATCAAAAGCATATTCGCCATGCCCCATTTGCAGGTGGCCGGCGTATTCAGCCACTTTGCCGAGGCGGACAGCAGCCCCGAATTCACGGAGAAGCAGTTTTCCGCTTTCACATCCTTTATCGGCCGCTGCGGCGAACAGGGCTTGCATTTCCCGCTGGCCCACATCGCCAACAGCGCCGCCATTTTGGATTATCCCCAAACCTATCTGGACATGGTGCGGCCGGGCATCATCCTTTACGGTTGTCCGCCGGACGCGGGTTCCCGGGATATCGGCTTGCGGCCGGTGCTTTCCCTGCACGCCCGCATCAGCCAGATCCACCGCCTGCAGCCGGGAGAAGGCGCAGGCTATGGCCGCATCCGCCGTTTGGACCGTCCCTGCCTGGTGGCGGATATCCCCCTGGGCTACGCCGACGGCGTGCCGCGGCTGATCAGCGAAAGGGGCTGGGTTTTGGTGGAAGGACGGCGGGCCCCCCTGGCCGGCCGGGTATGCATGGATCAAATGCTGATCGACGTCAGCGATATACCTCAGGCCGCGCCGGGCAGTCTGGCGACATTGATCGGCCAGCAAGGCGGAGAAAGCATTTCCGCCACTACTTTCGCCGCCTGGGCGGACACCATATCGTACGAGGTTTTGACCCATTTGCGTTTGCGGCTGCCTAAGATTTACCGCTGAAGTCCGGGGATATCCGGGCTTTTGCCAGCAAAAACGGTTGATTTTACGCCGGAAAAGGCCTTGCTGTTTTCCGGCGCTGCGTATACGATCGTCTGTAAACAGGAAAACAAAAACAATAGGATTATGGAGGTATGCGTATGGCGGAGAATCGGTGCAGTAAAACCATTACCGAAGGCTTAACCTTCGACGATGTGCTGCTGGTGCCCCGGGCGTCCTCGGTTTTGCCCAAAGATATCGACATCAGCACGCGCTTGACCAAAAATATCACCCTCAACGTACCGCTGATCAGCGCCGGTATGGATACGGTGACCAACAGCGCCATGGCCATCGCCATGGCCCGGGAAGGCGGCATTGGCGTCATCCATAAGAATATGAGCATAGAAGAGCAGGCCAGAGAGGTAGACCGGGTAAAACGTTCGGAAAACGGCGTCATCACCGACCCGGTATGCCTGGGGCCGGACAATACCATCGGCCAGGCCCTGGAAAAAATGGCCCATTATCATATTTCCGGCGTGCCCATCACCGTGGACGGCAAATTGGTGGGCATATTGACCAATCGGGATCTGCGCTTTGAGGATGACAGAAACAAAAAGATCCATGAGGCAATGACCAAAGACAACCTGATCACCGCCCCAGTGGGCACGGATCTGAAAGCCGCGGAAGCCATTTTGAGAAAGCATAAGGTAGAAAAACTGCCTTTGGTGGACGCCGACGGCAATTTAAAGGGCCTGGTCACCATCAAAGACATTCAGAAGAATCATAAGTATCCCAATTCCGCCAAGGACGCCAAAGGCCGCCTGCGGGTGGCCGCCGCGGTAGGCGTCACCCAGGATACGCTGGAACGGGCCGCCGCCCTGATCGAAGCCGGTACGGACGCTTTGGTGGTGGACACCGCCCACGGCCATTCCCTGAACGTGCTGAAAATGGTGGAACGGCTGAAGAATCGCTTCTCTGTGGATATCATCGCCGGCAATATCGCCACCGCCGCCGCCGCCAAAGATTTGATCGCGGCGGGCGCGGATTGCGTAAAAGTGGGCGTGGGCCCCGGCTCCATCTGCACCACCCGGGTGATCGCCGGTATCGGCGTGCCGCAGATCTCGGCGATCATGGCCGCGGCGGAAGCGGCGGCGGAAAAGAACATACCGGTCATCGGCGACGGCGGCATCAAATACTCCGGCGACATCGTCAAAGCCATCGCCGCCGGCGCGGACTGCGTGATGATCGGCAGCCTGCTGGCAGGCACCAGCGAAAGCCCCGGGGATATCGAGATCTATCAGGGCCGCAGCTTTAAGGTATATCGGGGCATGGGCAGCCTGGCGGCCATGAAAGAAGGCAGCTCCGACCGGTATTTCCAGGAAGGCAACAGCAAATTGGTGCCGGAAGGCATCGAGGGCCGGGTGCCCTTTAAGGGCCCGGTATCGGATACGGTGTTCCAACTGTTGGGCGGGCTTCGTTCCGGCATGGGCTATTGCGGCGCGGCCAACATCGAAGCTTTGAAAAAAGATACGGAATTCGTCCGCATCACCGCCGCCGGTCTCAAAGAAAGCCATCCCCACGACGTACAAATCACCAAGGAAGCGCCGAATTATTGGCTGTAAACCGCCGCTTCCGGCGCAAGAGGTTTTGCGCTTGGCGAAAAACAATATTCTCTCAATAAACCGACTCCCCGTGTTTTTCCCGCCGTTTCCCGGCGGCGGAAAAGCCCGGGGAGGTTTTTCTTTCTTTCCGCCATGGAAAAAGGCGGCGGCCATAAGCAGGATTTCCTTCCTCCGCGGACCGGGAGCTCTGCCGGACAAGGGCGGCATAGGAATACCGGCCTGCCGCTTATGGAACAGACCGGTATTTCTGTGTTCAACCTTTGAAATCTCTGGTTTTCCCGATGGATCCGTCAAACTTCCCTGAGCTCTTTTTTGGCCAGCCAGCCGCGGAAAATGCCGCCCTCAAAAACGGAGACGATGAGGAAGAAGATGTCCGCGAACAGGATAAAGAGAAAGGACGGGAGCAGGATGCGGGTGTATTTTTTGCCGCTGAAGCTCTTTTTGCGGATATGCCGGCCCATGCGGGCCAGGTAATACAGCACGCCTAGATTAAAAAACAGCAGCAGGGCAGCGTTCTCCCCGAAGTTGATCCAGGCCTCCTTGGGGAAAAGATTACCGGTATGGATCAGGCTAAGCGCAACGTTCAGCAGCAATAAACCGATCTGCAGCACAAACAGGAGTCGGGTCACATTCAGCATCACGCCGCCGCCGATCCCCACGCCGCCGCCCCAAGAGAGTCCGGCCCGGGCGCAGAAGTTCTCAAAAACCTGCATCAGCGGTTCATTCTGCTTCCCTTCGATAAACCCGTTGTTGGCGATGCAATAGACACTTAGGCGCAAACCCTTTTCTTTGCAGCAGCTTTCCATTTTTTCCAGAAACCGAAGCACATGGGAAGGGACGCCGTCCACATATAGGGGCAAAGCGAACACCACCGCCTGCGCGTCCTGAAGCTGCGCCAGGATGCGGTCATGATCCGCCGGCGTACGCAGCGTTTCGTCGACTTTTTCTCCGCGCACAAACAATCGCTGCAGGCAGAGGAAGTAGGCGGAGGCGCAGAAGCGTTTTTTGGGGCTGCAGTTGATGAATACCGTTTTCATAATACGCCCTCCAATTCCGAAAGGTCCTGCAGGAACACCACTTCGGACCGTTGATAGCCGTCGTTGACGGCGTTTCGCTGCGCCAGATAGCGGAAGGTATCCTTTTCCGCCTCGGTGACGTCTCCGTAGACGATTACTTTCCAGCGGTCGTGCTTGCCGTAGCGCAGCGTATGGTGCATCTGACGGCCGCGATAGGTGCTGAACGGCGTGGATGTGCCGATGGCCCGATCCAGCACGTTTTTTACGGCGGCGCTGTATTCGCCGTACAGATTCCTGGTGATGATCACCAGCTCGTCCGCCCGGCCGATGATACGGCTGATCTGCCGCAGCTTGTCCTTGATTTTGCATTCCGCCGGATGCTTGATCCAGCAGCCAAAACAGCCCTGGCAAGGGGCGTATTTCCCATCCGCCGCGACGGAGCGGTCGCATTTGCCGGCGATCATGGATTCATATTGCCGCTCCAGATCATGAATGATCACTTTCATCGTCTTTCCTCCCTGGTTGCTGCGAACACCGCCCCGTCCCAGCAGTGTTCCAGATGTCTGGCAATCAATTTTTCGTCATATTCCAAATTGTTATTGGCAATGAGACTGGCATAACCGTGGGCAAACAGCGCCACCGTTAGGAACACATCTTTGGTTTGCTTCCTGTTCAGCCCGGCGCCTTCCTGCATGGCGGCAATGACCGGCGTCAAGTCTTCGGAATCGATCATATCCATCAGATTGTTCGCCCCTGCATATCCGGATTGAAACAGAAAGCGGAACAGCTGCGGTTCTTCCACGGCGAAGCGGATATAATTGAGGCCGATCCCCAAAACAGGGTCCTGCTCTTCCGGGATATCCATCAAATATTCCCCGTGCAGTTGATCCGCCCGGGCGAAGGCAGCCCGTTTCAGGCTGTCGATCGTGGCAAAATGATACATGACCGGCTGCGTTGAGCAGTGCAGCAGCTGGGAGACCGTTCTGGCGTTGATATTTTCATAGCCGTATTGCCGTACGATTTCAACGGCTGCCTGTATGATTCTGTCTTTGTGTATCCTGGTCTTAGGCGGCATAGGCAGCTTCCCCTCTTCTGATTATAACTATTGTTATATAACAATAATTATAATATGATTCTAGTCCTTCTTTGTCAATACCATATTTGAAAAAAGCAACGCCTTTTCGATCCGCCAACCGGCTCCCGGGGAAGCGCCGCCTGCCGTTTGGCGGGATACCGGTCCGCGCCTTGCTTGCAGGCAGCGGAAAAAGAAAAGGCATGACCCGCAGATCATGCCTTATTCAAAACGCTATAAAACTGTCTTACACGGCCGGCCCATGGCGGTTTTACGCAGGCCTGCTTTATCATTGCGGAGGACTTATAAGCGCACCTCCACGGTTTTGGACCATTTGCTGGCCACTACATATTCTTCATTATAGGCGTATAGGCGATAGCTGTAGCGGTGTCCGCTTTCCACGCTGCCGTCGATGCAACTGTTGCCGTATACCACATAGCGGGTCTGCGTGCTGCTGTCGCCGTCGGTCACCCGTTCCACCACGAATTTGGTGCCGGCGCTGTGGTTATCCGAGGACCAGCTGACCATGCAGGTCCCGCCTTTCACGGAAGCATTGACATTGGTGGGACGGTTCAGTTTGCCCACTGAGCCGCCGCTGCTGTTTTCGCCGCTGTCGGTTTCGCCGCCGCTACCGGAATCCGGCGCGGCCGGTTTGCCTTGATGGTCGCTTAAGGTGCAGTAGGCGGTGGGGACGCTGTCCGGGGAATAGGAGCGGCTTTCCACATATTGGCTGGGGCAGCCGCTGGTAGCCAGTACCGCTTGTCCGTTATGCCGGGGATCGGTACAAATGTTTACCGTTACCATGGCGCTCTGTTCGCTGGTATGGATGCCGCAGTAGCCGGTGGGGGCGTACAGGCCGTAATCCGCCGCCTTGGGGCTGGGTGGATCGTTCTTGTCCCGGGCGATCCGTACCGCCCTGCTGGTATGGGGGCAGTATTGCGTGGCCAAGCGGCCGCTGTCCTGGCAAACGGTGACCACCGTCCAAATATCGCTGGGCCCGTCGGGCATATGGTTGACGTCATACATTTCGCTGCCGATATACTGACCCGGCGTCAGCGAACTGGGGGTCATGCCGGATTTGGTATCGATGGTCACGCCGGTGATGCCTTCCGGTTTGTCGAAGGTTTTCACCTCATAACCGGCCAAAGCCTTGCTCATTACCGTCTTCCACAAACGGGCCGGATAGGAACCGCCGTAGATATTGCGCAGATACTGCAGCTTGCCGTTTTCGTCCCGTTTATTGTCATATCCCATCCATACCGCGCCGACCAGGACCGGGGTATAGCCCACGAACCAGGCGTCCTTGGTACCGGAGAGGCCCCGATAATCCGGATCGTCCCTGCTGGGCAATTCATTGGTGCCGGTTTTGCCCGCCACTTGCCAGCCGGACAGTTTGGCCCCGGTACCGGTACCGCCGGAAACAGCGGACATCAGCATATCGGTCATAATATACGCCGCTTGGGGCGAAAACACCTGATCGGTTTCGGGATCCGCCGTATATATCAGATTTCCCCGGGCGTCTTCGATCTTTTCGATGCAGTGAGGCTCGATAAACAGCCCATGATTGGCAAAAGCGGCAAAACCGCCGGCCATTTCCATGGGGCATACCCCGTAGGTCAAGCCGCCCAAAGTCAGGGAAAGGTTGCGATCCGTATCCACCAGAGGCAGGCCCAGACGGACGCCGTACTCCCAGCCCACATCCACGCCGATCTTGGCCAGCATACGCACGGCGCAGACATTGCGGGAGCCCATGATGGCCTGACGCATGGAGATGCGGCCCCGGAAGGTGCCGTCGGAATTGTTCGGCGAATAGCTGCCCTGCAGGGGCGAGTCGTTGATGACATAGCCCGCGCCATAGCCCAGATCCACCGCCGGGCCGTAGGCCACCAAAGGTTTGATGGTAGAACCGGAGCTGCGGCGCAGATCCGTGGCCCGGTTGAAGCCACGCTTGGTTTTATATTCCCGTCCGCCGACGATGCCCCGCATACAGCCGTTGGAGGGATCCAGGATCACCATGCCGCTTTCCACCAGATCCGCGCTGTTGCTGGCGGGGAAATTGTCGGCATTGGCATAGGAACTTTCCATGGCTTCCTGCACGCTGCGGTTCAAACCGGTATAAATGCGCAGGCCGCCGGTGTAGACGCTGCCGGAGGGGTACCCCAATTCCGTCAAGACGTCGGAGGCTTCGCTGATGACATGATCGATATACCAGGGATAATCATATGTGGCGGAACTGGTATTGGTTTCCACCACGATCAATTCGTCGGATTTGGCCTCTTCGGCAATGACGCCGTATTTTTGCTCATCGTAGCGGATCAAATTGTTCAGCACCGTATTGCGCAGGGCCAAAGCGCCCTCCGGATTGGAATAGGGCGAATAATAACCGGGGTTGCGCAAAATACCCGCCAGCAAACAGGCCTCGGACAGGCTGACTTCCGACACGTCCTTGCCGAAATAATACTGGGCCGCCGCCTGCATGCCGTAGGTGTTGGGGCCGATATAGATCTCGTTCAGATAATAGTAAAGGATCTCATCCTTGGGGTAATGCTTTTCCAATTCCAGGGCCAGCAAAGCTTCTTTGACTTTGCGGGTCATGGTTTTTTCCGTATCGTCCACCACGTTGCGGACCAATTGCATGGTGATGGTAGACGCGCCCTGGCTAAAGGTCAATTCGCCTTTGGTCAGCGTATCCCGAAGGTCCACCACCGCCGCCCGCATCATGCTGCGGAAATCCACGCCCCGATGGACATAAAACCGTTCGTCCTCGGAAGCCAAAACCGCGTCCACCAAATAGGAGGGCATTTGGTCCAAATCCACGGAGATGCGGTTTTCCGCACCATGCAAAGCGGTGACTTCCACACCGTCCTGATCATAAATAAAGCTGGTCTGGGCGGACATCAAATCCTCGGCGGTGATCTCCGGCAATTCCTTGGTCAGGCCGATCACCCAACCGGCCACCGCCAAAACGCCGATCATACAAATCATCACCAGCGTCAAAAGAATGCTGGAAAAAACCCGGATCTTGCGTTTTTTCTTTTTCTTTTGCGGCGCCTGGGGGTTGTTTCCGGCGGGATTTCCTGTTTTGTTAACCATACGTACTATACCTCCACCAATAAAACCGCTGCTTGCGGCGATACAAACCATTTGACGGCAGAGGAAGTTTCGCCCCTCCGCCGGATGCGGCCATGGTTTGGCACTGGCTTGTGCTCGTCCATAGCGTTGTCGTGCCTATATTTCCATAAAGCAAATTTTATTATACCATATTTGAAAAAACTTGGCAAACCGGGAAAGCGTAACCTTTTTCTCTTTCCGGCATATACTGGCCATAAAATCTTTGCCGGGGAGGGAACGCTATGCGCCGGAAAAAACTTTGGCGGCGACGCCGGCCTTACCCACCGGCCCGGAGGATACTGCGCCTGCTTTTGTTCGCAACGGCGGCGGCCGTCACCTTCGCCCTGGCCCAAAAGCAGCTGACGCCGCTGCTGGAAGCCGGCGCGGAAGAAAAATGTCACGCGGCGGCTTTGATCGCCATGCAGCAGGCGGTATCGCAAGCCCTGGAAGAAAATCCGGAATATGGGGAGTATCAAAAGCTGATCCATGTGGAAAAGAACAACGATGGGCAAATCGTCCTGCTCAGCCCGGATACCATGCGCATCAACCGATTGACCGCCGATATCGCCGTCCGGGTGGAACAGGCCCTGGACCATTTGAGCAAGCAACGGGTCTCCCTGCCGCTGGGTTCTGTTTTCGGCAGCCCCTTGCTGGCCGCCACCGGGCCGGATGTGACGGTGGGCCTGGCCGCGGCGGCCGCGCCGGAGATCCGGCTGCAGGATCGTTTTGAATCCGCCGGCATAAACCAAGTGCGGCATAGCATTAGTTTGAGCATTTGCGCCGAAATCATTCTTACCGCGCCCTTTCACAGGCAAAAGATCCCTGTGGAAAGCCGGGTCTTGCTTACGGAAAGCGTCATCGTCGGCACGGTGCCCGCCGTTTATATGGATATGAACCAATGAGCCGTTTTTTCTTTTTACAGGACGCCCTTTCCCCTGTTTTTGTTCCCCGATGGGATCCCGGTTTTCCGCCGCCGGGCTTTTCTCTGGGGCCAGCACCGCAAAACCAAAAGGGGGACGCCGCAATAGACGTCCCCCGGCAGGCGCAGCGGATTTTCCGCCAAAGGGCGAAGTCAAACCCTGGGGTTCAGGCCCCGCAACGGTTTTCGCTGCAAATTTTGATTTTTTGCTCCAGGGACAAATGGCAGCGGCCCTGCAGCGCCCTGGGGCAACCGTCGGCCGCAACGGTCAGCCGCCCCGGCGGCAGAGAGATGCCGTCAAAGCAGGCGGTTTTCCGGCAGCAAATTTGCTTTTCCTTGCAGCAGGCGTCCCGATAGCGCACCCGGATCTCATATTCCACGCTGACCTGGCCGTTCCGGCACATACAGCGGCAGGGAACGATCTCCGCCTGCAGCAGGCAATAGCCATTGGGCATATCCAGCAAACTGCGGAGGCTGCGGGTGCAGCAAGCGGGCCTTGGCGGCGGACAGGGCGGGATTTCCGGCCGGCAATCCGGCTGAGGCCGGCGGTGGGACTGGGTCGGCGTACCCTGCCCGCAAGGCGGGCCGGAGCAGCCGCAGCAGGCATTCCAAGACATAAGGGCGGCGGTCAATCCTAAGACCGGCGATCCGTCGGAGATGCAGGCGGCGGGGCGGCAAACCGGGGCGCAAGCGGCACGTTGCCGGCCCCGGCACGGAGAAGCATACAAACCATTCATAAAACGATCACCTCTGTTTTCCTATTTTGCACGTGCTATCTTAGCATATGCCATAGGAAGGACAAAGGTGCGGCCCGGCGGCGCATAAAAACCGGCGGCCCTGCTTTGCGCAAAGACCGCCGGTTTTGGTTCCGATAAATCGATCGGTTTATTTAATTTACATGCCCTGCACTTCTTTGGCATCCAAGATGGTGACGCCGCCGGCTTTCAGGACTTCCAGGGACTGTTCCACTTCATTCACCCGCAAAATGACGAAAGCTTTGCCGGCTTCCCGGCCGATAAAGGCGTACATATATTCCACGTCGATACCGGCGGCGCCCAGTTTTTCCAGGGCTTTGGAGAATTCACCCGGTTTGTCGGTGATGCCCAGGCCGATGACGTCCGTCAGGGTGGCGGCAATATTGGCCTTTTTCAGGCATTCCACCGCTTGTTTGGGTTTGTCCACGATCATCCGCAAAATGCCGAAATCATTGGTATCGGCCAAAGATAAGGCCCGGATATCGATACCGGCGGCAGCCAAAACGGCGGTGATCTGCGCCATGCGTCCCGGCTTATTCTCCACAAAAACAGATATTTGTTGAATCGTCATAGTCATACCTCCTTAAAATGCCCGGTTGTCCTTGACCCGCACCGCTTTGCCTTCAAAACGCGGCAGAGATTTGGGTTCCAACAATTTGATATCCGCGGAAATATTCAATGTGCTCTGCAGGGCGGCGGCGATACGGCCTTTCATGCTTTGCATATCCCGCACGGTATCGGAGAACATTTCATCCGTCAATTCTACTTGTACTTCCATGGTGTCCAGATTGTTTTTGCGGTCGACGATAATCATATAATTGGGATCCATACCCAATTCCAGCAGCACGGATTCGATTTGCGAGGGGAAGACGTTGATGCCGCGAATGATCAGCATGTCGTCGGTGCGGCCTTTGGGCTTGCTCATCCGCACCAGGGTGCGGCCGCATTCGCATTTGCTATGATCCAGCATACAGATATCCCGGGTGCGATAGCGCATCAGAGGCAGGGCTTCTTTGCCGATGCAGGTGAACACCAGTTCGCCGTAGACGCCGTCGGGCAAAGGCTGGCCGGTGGAAGGATCCACCACTTCCGGATAGAACATATCTTCGTTCACATGCAGGCCCTGCTGCAAATAGCATTCCGAGGCCACGCCGGGGCCGGCGATCTCGGAAAGGCCGTAGATATCGTAGGCCTTGATGTCCAACAGTTTTTCGATTTCCTTGCGCATTTCTTCCGACCAGGGTTCCGCGCCGAAAATGCCCGCCCGCAATTTCAGCTCATGGGCGTCGATACCCATATCCCGCAGGGTTTCGCCGATATGCAAAGCATAGGACGGGGTGCAGCAGATGATATCCGAGCTATAGTCCTGCAAGATCTGCACCTGGCGTTTGGTATTGCCGGTAGAGACCGGCAGAGCGGTGGCGCCCAACAATTCCGCGCCGTAATGCAGGCCCATGCCGCCGGTAAACAGGCCGTAACCATAGGAAATGTGGATCAGGTCCTCTTTGCTGCCCCCGGCGCCCACGATGGCCCGAGCCGCGCCGCGGGACCAATTGTGGATATCGCCGGCGGTATAGCCCACCACGGTTTGTTTGCCGGTGGTGCCCGAAGAAGCATGGATGCGCACCAAATCCTCTTTACCCACGGCAAACATGCCGAAAGGATAGGTATCGCGCAGATCGTTCTTTACGGTAAACGGCAGATTTACGATGTCGTCGATGGATTTGATATCTCCGGGTTCCAGACCCATCTCGTCCATGCGGCGGCGCATAGAGGGCACATGCTCGTAATTGGCCTTTACCAGGCGGCGCAAAGCCTGGCTTTGCATATAATGCAAAACATCCCTGGAGGCGCATTCATATGCCGGTTCATAATACATTGCTTGCTTTTCCATTCTCTTCCTCCTAAACTAAAGCTTATCCTGTCTATCCCGGACGGCGCTTTCGGGGTCCGCCGCCGTTTTACCGGTCCTGCCCGGCTGGGCATAAGACCTTAGGGAATCATAAAGAAAATTAATTATTTTATTATATAGTCTTTCACTGAGAAAAGCAAGGAAAATAAGCGTATTTATAATATTGATAGAGATTCTTAATAATATTAAGCGGATGGATTGACAAGGGATTTTTGCTATTATAAAATGGATATAGCCGATTGAAATGTATATACAGGAAAGGAGCCTATTTATGGAATTAAAAGGAAGCAAAACCGAAGCCAATCTGCAAGCCGCTTTCGCCGGTGAATCCATGGCCAGAAACAAATACACCTATTACGCCTCCAGAGCGAAAAAAGACGGCTATGAACAAATCGCCGCTATTTTTACGGAAACCGCCAATAACGAAAAAGAACATGCCAAGCTGTGGTTCAAAGCTTTGCATGACGGCGGCGTGCCGGATACCGTCACCAATCTGCTGGACGCCGCTGCCGGCGAAAACTATGAATGGACGGAAATGTACGCCGATTTTGCCAAAACCGCCAAAGAGGAAGGCTTTGACCAATTGGCCGACCAATTCGCCGCCGTGGGCCAGATCGAAAAAGAGCATGAAGCCAGATATCGCAAGCTGGCCGCCAATATCAAAGAAAACGCCGTTTTCGTCAAAGCCGAAAGCCAGCTTTGGCAATGCGCCAACTGCGGCCATATCGTAGAAGGCAAAGCCGCGCCGGAAGTCTGCCCGGTCTGCAATCACCCCCAATCCTATTTCGCCATTTTGGCTCAGAATTATTAAGCCGCTCGAAGGCATAACCGATTTTGTTATAAACAGGGGAAAAGCGCAACGCTTTTCCCCTGTTTTTTGCCGCCCCTCCCCGCCTTCCCTGCAGCGGCGGGACTTTGTGTTCTTTGCCATATCGCGTACATATAACTATTTTTTTGATAAGTAGGATATTTGTCGGAAATAATGTATTGAAAAGTTCTAAAATATACCCTATAATAACTATTGAAAAGTTGTACATATGGGGGCGGTGCATTTATGCTTTTCCGTAAAATCGAAGCCTTGATCGAAGAGCATTTGAGATCAAAAACAAGCAAGATCCTTCTGGTCGATGGAGCACGGCAGGTAGGCAAGACCTACATCATCCGTTATGTCGGGAAGAAGCTTTTTTCTAATTTCATTGAAGTCAATCTGATAGAAGACGCCCTTGGCGACAGGCTTTTTGCCAACACCAGAACGGTTGAAGATTTCTATCTGCGGTTAAGTATGCTTGCCGGCAGTAAAATGCGTCAAAAGGAAAACACATTGGTTTTCCTGGATGAGATCCAGGCTTATCCCCATATGCTTACGCTGCTTAAGTTTTTAGCGCAGGATGATCGCTTCACCTATATCGCCAGCGGCTCGCTGCTTGGCGTAACCCTATCCCAGACAACATCCATTCCTATGGGTAGCATCAGAAAGGTGAGAATGTTCCCTCTGGATTTTGAGGAATTTCTGTATGCCAATGGTCTGAACGAGTATACCATATCAACGATTCGGAAAAAATTTGAGGCGCTTGCGTCTTTGGATGAGCCGATGCACGAAAAGATGATGGATCTGTTTCGGAAGTATCTGTTGGTCGGAGGGCTTCCGGATGCAGTTAATTCCTATCTTGCTGAAAAGAATATTCAATCTGTCCGTGAGATCCAGTCCGAAATCCACGATTATTACGCTGCGGACGCCTCCAAATATGATGAGGTACGCAAACTGAAAATCCGACGGATCTACGATCTTATTCCTTCGAATATGGAGAACAAGAAAAAGCGTGTGATCGCCCAGAGCATCGAGAATAAGCGAGGGAAGATCTTCAGCGATTATCAGGATGAATTTGAGTATCTGATCAGCGCCGGTATTGCACTGCCTGTGCAGGCGATCGCCAACCCGGTCTTTCCGCTTATCGAGTCATCCGGGAAAAACCTCTTGAAACTCTATCTGAATGATGTCGGGATTCTCAGCGGTATACTTTATGGCAATAATATCCGGGCAATCATGGAGGATCAAAGGAGCATCAATCTTGGATCAATATATGAAAGCGTTGTTGCCAGCGAGTTGACGGCCCATGGATACAAACTGTTTTACTATGACAACCGCAACAAGGGAGAGGTGGATTATCTGATAGACGATTATGACAGTCTTTCTGTGGTCCCTATCGAAGTAAAATCCGGTAAGGACTATACCGTCCATAGCGCTTTGACCACCTTTGTGAATAATGATGATTATCCTGTTATAAAAGCCTTTGTTCTTTCCAACGAACGAGAGGTGAAGCACAAGGGAAAGATCACATATATTCCCATCTATTATGTCATGTTCTTTTAGATTTACCAATGCCGAAGGTGGCAAATACCGTACAATCTGTTTTCTTACACCAGTTCCAACCGACGGTACAAATACAATCTTTTTACAAACTATGATTTGTTCTAACATTGCTTCTAACGAAATCTGGCACAAAAAACAGCAAAGTGAGCGTTTCCTTTGACGTTCTTTTTAAACTTGCCGAGGTTTTGGAAACGACGCCCAGCAAACTCTTCGCCTTCAGAGAATAAAACAGCGTATAGACCGCAATCCCTGGGTCTATACGCTGTTTTTGTTTATGGCCGGAGATTTTTCTCCGCCTTTTTTCATTTGCGGTCCCTCCCCGCTCTTCCCGCTGCAGGCGGGGGAGAAATCTTCCCTGTCTTTGCGGCATAATCCGCCTTCGGGGTTCATAGGATGTAGCAAAGCGGACGCGGGAGGCTCGGAATATGCAGGAATATATTGAACAGCGGGTGTTGGAGATCGGCAATTATATCATCGAAAGCGGTTCCACGGTCAGGCAAACCGCCCAGGTTTTCGGCGTCAGCAAGAGCACCGTACACAAGGACGTGACGGAGCGTTTGCCCTTGCTCAACGAATTGATCGCCGCCCGGGTTCGGGATATTCTGGATAACAACAAGGCGGAGCGGCATCTGCGGGGCGGCGAGGCCACCCGGCAGAAGTATTTGCGGCAGAAGGAAGACGCCCCGGCCTGGCAATAGGGGCCGGAAAAGGCGCAGAACCAGCCTTGTTCCGCCGTTTTGCCACAAAAAACCAAGGCTGCGGCTTTGTTTGTTATTGTCGCGGCAGGATTTATCGGCTATAATAAAAGCATCCCCGGTCCCTGCTTCCGGGGAAGGGCATGCGGGCCCCAACGTTTTTTCAAAAAAGGAGATTTGCGTCATGAACGATCATCCGCTATACCGCCAATTGCAGCAATGCCTGGAAGCGGTTCGCCGCATCACCGATTTTCAACCCCAAACCGGCGTAGTTTTAGGCTCCGGCTTGGGCGGGTTCGCCCAAAGCATGGAGATCGAAGCCGCCATTCCCTATGGGGATCTGCCGGATTTTCCCGTCTCCACTGTGGACGGGCATCAGGGCCGCTTTCTTTTCGGCTATGTGCAGGGCGCGCCGGTCGTGGCCATGCAGGGCCGGGTGCATTATTATGAAGGCTACGACATCCAGCAAACGGTCATGCCCATTCGCCTTCTGGGCCTGCTGGGGGTCAAAGCTTTGCTGCTGACCAATGCCGCGGGCGGCGTCAACACCGCTTTTCAGCCGGGAGACCTGATGGCGATCACCGACCAGATCGGCGTTTTCGCCCCGTCTCCCCTGCGGGGACCCAATATCGACATACTGGGGCCCCGTTTTCCCGATATGAGCCAGATCTACGATCGGGCCCTGCGCCAAACCATACTGGAGCAAGGGGACAAGCTGGGCATTCCCCTGCAGCAGGGCGTATACATCCAATTCCCCGGCCCGGCCTTTGAAACGCCTCAGGAAATCAAAATGGCCCGCCTGCTGGGGGCGGATGCGGTAGGCATGAGCACGGCCTGCGAAGCCATCGCCGCCCGGCATATGGGCCTGCGGGTGGCCGGGATCAGCCTCATCACCAATATGGCGGCGGGGATACTGGATCAGCCCCTGTCCCATACGGAGGTAAACGAAACCGCCGCCCGGGCGGAAGCGGCCTTTTGCCGTTTGGTCAGCCATGTTTTGGCGGCCTTCGCCGAAGCCACGGCATAAAGACGGAAAGCAAGCGGCCGCCGGGGCGCCCCCACAGCGCCGCTGAGACCGGTAAAGGAACACGGCTATGAAACAGTTATGGCACAGTTTGAATATGGGTTTGCTTTGTCCGGTGTATTTGTTTTACGGCCAGGAGCGGTTGCTTTTGGCGGAAGCGGTGGACAAGGTGTGCCAAATCGCCCTGCCCCAAAAGGACGAATGGAGCCGGCAAAGCTTCGACGGGGAGCAGACCGGGCCGGAGGAGATCGTGGACGCGGCCAATGACGTCGCCTTTTTCGGCGGCAAACGGGTGATCATCGTCAAAGGCGTGCCCTGGCTGGGCAAAAAAGGCGGTGAAGGGCAGGAGGCGGCGCTGCAGGTTTTGCTGCGCTATATCGCCGACCCCAACCCGGCCAGCATACTGATACTCATCGCCGGCGATACCGTGGACAAGCGCCGCAAACTGGTCACCGCCATCGCCAAAAGCGGCCGGGTGGTGGAATTTCCCCTGCAAAAAGCCGGGGAGCGGGTAAAATGGCTGGGCGATTATTGCAAACGCCAGGGCAAGACCGCGGAACGGGCCGCCCTGGAATACGTCTCCCTGCATTGCGCCGGCGGTTTGCAGCAATTGCAGCTGGAAGGACAAAAGCTGCTGCTGTATGCGGCGGATCAGCCCAAGATCACCCTGGCCATGGCGGAAGAGACCGTCAGCCGCAGCGCCCTGGCCGGCGCTTTCGATCTAAGCGACGCCGTGGCGGCCCGGCAGCCGGCCGCCGCCCGCCGCATCTACCGGCAAATGCTGCAGCAGGGCCAGGCGGAACAGGTGATCCTGGCCACCCTGGCCAATCATTACCGCAATATTTTGGCCGTTCAGGATCTGCTGCATCAGGGCAAAACCGTTCCTGACGCCGCCGGCATTTTATCCATACACCCCTTTGTGGCGGAAAAATGCGCCGCCGCCGCCAAACGCTATTCGCAAAAGCAATTGCTGAAAGCCCTGGATCTGCTGTTGGCGGCGGATATCGGCCAAAAAACCGGACAAACCAATCTGCGGGAGACTTTGGAAACCGCCCTGATCCGCTGCTGCTATTGATTTTTACGCATTCTTTTCCATCAAAAAACTCGAATCCGCAAAGGATCCGAGTTTTTTTGATGGAAAAATTTCCGGCCGCCTCAGGCATTGATACGGGCCCAAAGGCTCGCCGCCTGCTGCCGGGCCTGTCCGGCGATCTGTTCTTCGTCCAAGGCTGTCAGCTGCCGGTTTTTCATCAAGATCCGCCCGGCGGCCACGGTGCTTTGCACGGAGCGGCCGTTGACGCCGAACAGCAAATGGGCGTCGGCATTGGCGGCGTCCATGGGGGTGATGGGATGATAGTCCAGCACGATCACATCCGCTGCCGCCCCCGGCCGCAGCACGCCCAAGGGCGGGGCGAAAAAGCAGGCGGCGATTTGCGGATTGTTGACGAACAGCATTTGCGGCGCTTCCTGCCAGGCCGCGTTGCAATCGGCCAGGGCCAATTTATGGATCAGATTGGCCGCCTTGTAGCTTTCCAGCATATCGCCGGTATAGCCGTCGGTCCCCAAGCCGCACAGCACGCCCCGGGCCATCATGCGCATCACCGGCGGGCAGCCTACGGCGTTGCCCATATTGGATTCCGGGTTATGGGCCACGATCACCTGATGCTCTCGCAGCAAGTCGATCTCCTCCTCGTCCAGGAAAACCCCGTGTACGGCGATGGTTTTGGGCGAGAGCGCACCGCAGTCGGCCAAACGCCGCACCACCCGGCAGCCGTATTTGGCCAGGCAATCTTCCTCATCCACCGGCCCTTCCGCCACATGGATGTGCAGACCGGCCCCTTCCGCCGCCGTCACCGCCTGTTCCAGGGTGGCAGGGCTTAAGGTAAAGGAGGCGTGGAGCCCCATCATCCCCTGCAGGCCCGGATCGTTTTGCCGGCGGCAATGGCGGATAAAGGCGGCGTTTTCGCGGATGGCCCGGGCCGCCTGGGCCGGGCCGTGGCGATCGGAGGTTTCATAGCACAGGCAGCAGCGCAAACCGGCCCCCCGCAAAGCCTCCGCCAAAACGAACAGGCTGTCTTCGGTCTGGCCATAGCTGGCATGATGGTCAAAAACGGTGGTCACGCCGTTTTTGATGCAGTCCACCGCCGTCACCAAAGCCGAGGCCCGGTTGTCTTCATTGTTCAAACAGCCGTCCAAGCGCCACCACAGGCCCTCCAGGATATCGCCGAAGCCTTTCGGCGCATAGCCCCGTATGGTCAAGCCGCGGGAAAGGGCGCTGTAAATATGATGATGCAGATTGATCAAAGCCGGCATGATCAAACCGCCGCCGGCGTCCAAAACTTCCGCCTGGGGATACGCCGCCGCCACATCCTGCCGCCGGCCCACGCAAACGATGCTTTCCCCGTCTATGGCCACCGCCCCGTCGTCGAACCAGGGATGTTCCGGGTCGCGGGTCAGTACCCTGCCGTTCTCTATACGCAGCATAATCGTTCCCTCCTTATTCCCGATAAGGAATGCGCCGGTCTGACAACCGGCGCATGCTTCCGTTGAAGATCATTCCAAAGAAATCAAATAATAGTATAAGGGCTGGCCGCCGGGATTCATTTCCACCTCGTACAGCGGGTAAGCGGCGGCGATCTTCTCTTTCATTTGCTCCGCGGCGGCTTCCTCCACATCCATGCCGTAGAAGAGGCTGATCAAGCTGGCATTGGGCGACGTTTCCGTCATTTTTGCCAGCAGATCCAGCAAAGCCTGCTCTATATCGGCGCCGCAAACCACGATGTCGCCGTTTTGCAGACCCAAAACATCCCCTTCTTTGATCTCAAAGCCGTTGAATTTGGCGGGACGCACCGCATAGGTCAGTTCGCCGGATAAGACTTCGCCGATGGCCTCGCTCATGGCCTGCCTGTTTTCAGCGGCGTCCGCCTCCGGATCGAAAGCCAACATGGCGGCTACGCCTTGGGTAACGAATTTGCTGGGCACCACCGTCACGGTTTTTTCCGTCAGTTTTTGCGCCTGGTTGGCGGTGAGGATGATATTGCTGTTATTGGGCAACAGCACGATTTCCTCTGCCCCGGAAGCGTTGATGGCGTTGAGCAAATCTTCGGCGCTGGGGTTCATGGTTTGGCCGCCGGAAATGATCTTCGCCCCCAGGGAGTGGAACACTTCCCCCATGCCTTCGCCGGAACAAACGGCGATCACCCCGCATTTGCCGCTCATGGCGGCAAAATCTTCCGCCGGCGGCGCAGCGGCAGCGGCAGCGGCGGCCTCTTTTTCGATCATATTTTCATGGTGCTGATCCCGCATATTGTCGACGATGATATCATGCAGGCTGCCGAATTGGCTGCAATATTCCAAAACTTGGCCGGGATGATTGTTGTGGAAATGGATCTTGATCACCGTATCGTCCCCCACCACCAGCAGGGAATCTCCCGGCGGCGTTTGCGACAGATGTTCGCGGATCTTCTCCAGAGGCAGATGGCTGCCTTTGATCAGCAACTGGGTGCAATAGGCAAATTCGATATCCTGTTCCTGGGTGAATTCGGCTTTGGCTTTGCTGGCGGCGGCAGGCGCTTCCTGGGCTGGCGCAGGCTCCACCGGCTTTTGGGACAAAGCCTGCAGGCAGCCATCCAAAAAGAACAGCAGGCCCTTGCCGCCGGCGTCCACCACCCCGGCCTCAGTCAATGCGGGCAGCATGAACTGAGTCTGGGCCAGCATGCGCTCCCCTTCTTCCTGGGCGGCGGTAAGCACGCCGGTCATATCCGCGTCCTCCTCCGCCGCTTTGCCCGCGGCGGCGGCATAGGCTTTGAATACGCTGAGGATGGTGCCTTCCACCGGTTTCATTACCGATTTATAGGACAGATCCACGCCCCGCTGCAAGGCGGCGGCCAAATCCCTGGGAGAAACCTGGTCTTTGCCGGCCATGCTTTGGGAAATGCCGCGAAACATCTGGGAAAGGATCACCCCGGAGTTGCCCCGGGCCCCCATCAAAGCCCCCATGGCAAAGGCGTCCGCCACTTGGCCGATGGACTTACCGGCAGTCGTACCAATGTTTTTTACGGCGGAATTAACCGTTAAATACATATTGATCCCGGTATCGCCGTCCGGCACCGGAAACACGTTCAAAGCGTTTACCGCGTCTTTGTTGTTGCCCAACGCGGCGCAGCCGCTCTGCATCATCCGGCTCCAGGTCTCCGCGGTCAATTCCGTTATTTTCAAGGTCATGATATTCCTCCTCAAGCTGTCGGTCAGGTGAGAGCGCGCTTAGTCCAACACCCGCACACCCTGGATATTTACTTCAACCCGGTTTACGGGGATTCCGGTATATTTTTCTACGATATATTTGACATTTTCCATAACGTTATTGGCAATAACCGAAATTTTTGTGCCATAACCGACCACGATATTGACTTTGATACTCAATTCGTCGTTTTTATCGGCCACTTCCACACCTTTGGACAAGGATTCCCGACCCAGCAATTCGCTGATGCCGTCGCTGAAAATACGGGAAGACACCATGCCCACTATACCAAAACACTCGGTGGCGGCCAAACCGGCTAAGGTGGCGATGACTTCTTTGCTGATATCGATCATCCCCAAGTCGGTTTTTATATCTCTGCCCATGTCGTATTCCTCCTTTTCCATCCCGTTCTGTTCCGCGCCGGCAGGGGCGTGGCAGGTTTTGCTCCATGCTTCTTGCGGCGGATACTTTGCCGGTTATTTATTATAGCGTATCCGCCGGTATTTTAAAAGCGGCGTGAGAGATATTCAGTCTTCGCCCTTCCATTATAATCTCTTTGTGTTCTGTATTCTTCCAAATTCATTGCTTCGGCTGGGCCTTCGGCCTTTGCGATTTCAATAGCGGCTAAAGCTTCGGCGGCTGGTTCTTCCGGCTCTCCTGCGTTGATTACCGCAAGGCATTATTTAATCTCTGCGTCTGTCCATATTGTTTTCCTTTTATCAACTCTCCTGCAGCAAACGGGCCAACAGGCAAACGTCCATGCCCACCACGGCGCCGTAATTGCCGCGGATCTGCTTCACCAGCAGCGCCCCCTGGCCCTGGATGCCGTAGCCGCCGGCTTTATCCAGGGGTTCGCCTCCCGCCACATAGGCATCTATCCATGCCGGCGGCAGGGGCAAAAACTCCACCGTGGCCTGGCTGACGCCCTGGCGCAGGACGCCGCTTTCCTGATCCAGCAGGCAGAGGCCGCTGTACACGGTATGGGCGTTGCCGGAAAGCCGCTGCAGCATACGCCGGGCCTCTGCGGCGTCCGCCGGTTTGCCATAGGCATGGCCGTCCTGAAACACCAGCGTATCGCCGCCGATGATCCAACCGGGCTCTCCGGGACGGCAAACCGCCCTGGCCTTGCGGCAGGCGTTTTCCATCACCACCTGCCGGGGATCGCCGCCGGGAGCGAAGGCCGTTTCCTCTATCACCGGCCGCCGCAGCGCCGGTTCCACGCCGATCTGCTGCAGCAATTGCCGCCGCCGGGGGCTGGCGCTGGCCAATATCACCGGTTTTGTGCCGAACAACAATGCCGCCAGCGCTGCGCCGTCCGCCTTTGCGCCTTCCATGGGTTTCCTCCTCCCTTTATCGCCGGAAAGCCGCCGGCTCCGGAAAACCGTCGTCCCAGGGGTCCTGCCACAGCACCGCCCTGCCGGCCGCCCGGCTTTTCGCCAAGTCGATGATACGCTGGTTATCGCTGCCGCGAAACTTCAGTTCCAGGCTGCGCCTGGCCAAAATAAACGGGCCGTCCACCAGCACGTCGCTGGCCTCCAGCAAAGCCGCCGCGTCTTGCCGCCGCAGCAATTCCTCATAGGTATAGCCGCTGTAGGTCCATACCGTTTTGCCCATGTCCCGGATGGCCCGGGCCAGAGCGGCGCAGGCCGCCGCCTGGGCGAAAGGCTCGCCGCCGCTTAAGGTGACGCCGGCCAGCAAAGGATTGCGCCGGGCCGCCTCTGCCAATTCCTCTATTTCTATCAGGCGGCCGCCCTGGGGATCATGGGTGGCGGGATTGTGACAGCCGGGGCAAGCATGGGGGCAACCCTGACAGAACACCGTCAGACGCAAACCGGGGCCGTCCACAATGGAATCGTCCAACCAATCGTTGATTCGTAGCAGCATGTTATCTCTCCCCTGCCGCGTCATTCCACGGCAAACAAATATTGCCGCCAGGGAGAGCGGGCGCCATCCGCCGCCGTCACCTGTATATTCAAACTGAAGCGGCCTTTTTGTATGAAATCCTCCGGCACGGCGATTTCTCCTTCGCTGCCGGATACGGTCTGCAACTCCTGCTCTCCCAGGCGATAGGCGACCTCCTGCACGCCTTGGGGATGTTCCGCCGTATAGGTCAAAGCATGTCCCGGCGTAAACGGATATTCCTGATCCGGGGTCAGCAGTTTGTCTCCATCGTACAGGGACAATTCCGGTACGGTGGTGGTGGTGAGCAGATACTGTGCCCAGGGGGACTGATTACCGTCCCGGGCGGTAACGTATACGTTCAGGCTGAAAATGCCCTTTCCGGCAAAATCCTGGGGCAGATCCAGCAGCAGGCTGCCGTCGCTGGCCGCATGCATCAAATCGCCGTCGCCGAAGCGATAGGCGATGGAAGCGATGCCCGAAGGATGGACGGCGCTGATCAAAATATGCTCCGCATTGGTCAAGCGGTACAAATTGCCGGGCACCATGATCTTCGCGCCGCATACGGCGGTAAAATAAGGAGGTTCGGCCGCCGGTTGGCGGACGCAGGCCGAAAGCGGCAAAAGCATGACCAGGAGCAAAACAGCCAGCGTCAACCGGCGCTTGTTCCTTTTCCCCATAGGCGTTCCTCTCCTTTCCCCAGGGCTGGGCCGCCGCAAAAACCTGCCGGCGGCCTCCGGCTTCACATCGGTTTGCGGTCGGCAAGGGCCAAAGCCAGGGTGGCCTCGTCGGCGAATTCCAAATCGCCGCCTACCGGCAAACCGTGGGCGATACGGCTGACCGCCACGCCCTTATCCTTCAGCAAATCGGCGATATACAAAGCCGTGGCCTCGCCTTCCACATTGGGATTGGTGGCCACTACCACTTCCCGGATGTGTTCCTCTTCCACCCGCTGCAGCAGGCGGCGTATGGCCAACTGTTCCGGCCCCACCCCGTCCATAGGGGAAATGACGCCGCCCAATACCTGATACACCCCGTTGAAGCTGCGGGATCTTTCCATGCTGACCACGTCCCGGGGTTGTTCCACCACGCAGAGCAGGCTCCGGTCCCGCCGGGGATCGGCGCAAATGGAGCAGAGCGCCTCATCGGTATAGCCGCCGCAAACGGGGCAGGGATGCACCAATTCCTTGGCGCTCAGCACCGCTTCACTGAAGCGGGTCAAAGCCGCCTTGTCCCGGGAAAGCAGATAAAAGGCCAGCCGTTGGGCGGATTTCGGCCCCACGCCGGGCAAACGGGACAGTTCCTGGATCAAACGCTGCAGGGCTTGCGGATACAAACCGGCCATCAGAACATCCCCGGCAATCCGCCGCCCATGCCGCCGGTGATTTTGGCCATTTTTTCAGCCGCCATGGTCTGCGCGGCGTTGAGCGCGTCTTTGATGGCGGCCAGCACCATATCTTCCAGCATTTCCACATCTTCCGGATCGACGATTTGCGGATCTATGGCGATGGAAAGGATCTCCTGGGAGCCGTTGGCGACAACCCGTACCATACCGCCGCCGCTGACTCCTTCCACTTCCATGGTTTTCAGTTCTTCCTGGGCTTTGGCCATATCGTTTTGCATTTTTTGGGCCTGCTTCATCAGTTTTTGCATATTAAATCCCATTGTATCGCCTCCTTGATTTAAAACAATGCGTCTTCTTCTATATCGTCCGCGTCTCCCGGCGGCGGGGCCGCCTCTTCTCCGGCGGTTTTCTCTTCCGCCAGAATAACGCCGTGGATTTGCAGATTTTTACCCCAGACCTGGCTGATGGCTTCCTCGATCAGCGATTTATGCGCCGGCCGGGAGCAGGCGCTGGTCATATGCAATTCATAGCCCGGGGGGAAGGCCAACGTCAAGCGGTCGCCTTTCAATGCCTGGGGCTTTCCTTCCATAACAAAGAAATAAGTGCCCAAATTGGCTTTATACACCTGCTGCAGGATATCCGGCCAAAGAGCCTGCAAACGCAGGAGATCATTCTCCGCCGCAGAGCCTTCCTGCCGGACCGGCGGTTCTGCCGGCTGGACCGGGGCCGCTTCCGGCGCTTTCTGCACCGGCGGTTCCTCTGCCGGCCAGGGCGGAACATCCTCCTCCGTGGCTTTCTGCACCGGTTCCTCTGCCGGCCAGGGCGGAACGTCCTCTTCCGGCGCTTTCTGCACCGGCGGTTCCTCTGCCGGCCAGGGCGGAACGTCCTCCTCCGGCGCTTTCTGCACCGGCGGTTCCTCTGCCGGCCACGGCGGAGCATCCTCCTCCGGCGCTTTCTGCACCGGCGGTTCCTCTGCCGGCCAAGGCGGAGCATCCTCTTCCGGTTTGGCTGGGGGGTTGGCCTTCGGTCCGGCAGCGGCGGGAGACAAAGAAGCGGCAGCCGTCTCTTGTCTGGGGGTCGTTCCGGCCGGACGACGTCCGGCGGCCGGCGCCGTTTTTTCACCGGCCTCCATGGCTTTCAAAAAGGCCAATTCCAGGGTGATGCGCTGCTCCCGGGAAAAGCGCAGCCGGCTGTCCACATCCGCCAGAGCCACCAGCAAACGGATAAAGCGGGCCGGCGGCAGGGCCAAAGCCCATTCCGGCGCCGGCGGATCGGGCTGTTTCTGCAATAAAGCGGCCAACAGATCCCGCAACTCCGCCAGCAAATCGGCGAAAGCGGCGCGGAAATCCCGGCCGGAATCCGCCAATCGTTTGGTCAGGCCCAGCATTTCCGGCACATCCCGCTGCAGCAAGGCCCGGGCCAGGGCCAATATGAAATCCCGATCCACCGAGCCGGTCAGCTCGGCGATTTGGGCGGGGCCGATCTCCCCCTGGGCGGTGGCCGCCGCCTGATCCAGCAGGCTGACCGCGTCCCGCATGCCGCCTTCCGCTTTGCGGGCGATCAGCGCCGCCGCATCCGGCTGCAAAGCAATGCCTTCCTGATTGGCGATATCCAGCAAATGCCCGGCGATGGCGGCCTGGGGGATGGGTTTGAAATCGAAACGTTGACAACGGGACAGCACCGTCAGAGGGATTTTATGGGGCTCGGTGGTGGCCAGAATAAACAAGACCTGCTCCGGCGGTTCCTCCAGGGTCTTCAGCAAAGCGTTGAACGCTTCCGTGGTCAACATATGCACTTCGTCGATGATATAAACTTTGTACTTTTCCTGGGCCGGCAAATATTTGACCCGCTCCCGCAGATCGCGGATCTCGTCGATGCCCCGATTGGAGGCGGCGTCGATTTCCAGTACATCCAGGCTTTCCCCGGCCAGGGAACGGCGGCAGGCGTCGCATTGGCCGCAAGGCTCCCCCTCCTGGGGGGAAAGGCAATTCACCGCCCGGGCCAAAATTTTGGCGGCGGAAGTTTTGCCGGTGCCCCGGGGGCCGGCGAACAAATAGGCGTGTACAAAATTGTTCCCCGCCACCCCGGCTTTCAATATCCTGGCCGTGGTTTCCTGGCCGATCAACCGGCTGAAAACCGTGGGCCGGTAGCGGCGGTACAAAGCGGTATAACGCATAGGGATCCGATCCTTTATTTCCTCTGCTGTATCCTTTGCATCTCTGCTTCCGGCGGCATATCGGCCGCCGGATACAACGATAACTAAATATACATATTTCTCTGCCCGGCAAACAATATCCTGCCCTTATACCATCCGTTCCGGCCGCACCAAACGGTCAAATTCCTCGCCGCTGAGATAGCCCAGATCCATCACCGCCTGGCGCAAAGTGATATTTTCCGCATAGGCTTTCTTGGCCGCCGCCGCCGCTTTGTCATAGCCGATATGGGGATTGAGGGCGGTGACCAGCATCAGGGATTGTTGCAAATACTGATCCATTTTTTCTTTGTCGGCCTGCAGCCCCGCCAGGCAGCGTTGGTTGAAGGAGAGGGTGGCGTCGGTCAGCAGGCGGCAGGATTGCAGCACATTGTAAATCAGCACCGGCATATATACATTCAGCTGAAAACGGCCCTGAGAGGCGGCGATACCCACCGTCACGTCATTGCCCATCACCTGCGCCGCCGCCATGGTCATGGCCTCGCATTGGGTGGGATTGACCTTGCCGGGCATTATGGAGCTGCCGGGTTCATTGGCGGGGATGCGGATCTCCGCCAGATTGGCCCGGGGGCCGGCGGCCAGCCAGCGTATATCGTCGGCGATCTTCATCCAGTTGGCGGCCAGGGCCTTCAAAGCCCCATGGGCGAATACCAATTCATCCTTGGCGCTGAGGCTGTGGAACTTGTTGGCGGCGCTGACAAAGGGCAAGCCGGTCAGGGCGGCGATCTCCGCCGCCGCCGCTTCGCCGAAGCCGGGGGGCGCGTTCAGGCCGCTGCCCACCGCCGTGCCGCCCAGAGCCAGCTCCAGCAGGCCCGGCATGGCCGCCGTCAATTGGCGGCGGTTGCTTTCCAGCATCACCCGCCAGGCGCTGATCTCCTGGGAAAAATATAAAGGCGTAGCGTCCTGCAAATGGGTGCGGCCGATTTTGATGGTGCCGGCGTTTTCTTCCTCCAGCCGTTTCATGGTTTGGATGGCGGCGTCCAAAGCGGGAAGCAATCCCTCTTGCATAGCCTTGGCCGCCACCATATGCATGGCCGAGGGGAAAACGTCGTTGGAGCTTTGGCTCCTGTTCACATGGTCGTTGGGATGCACCCATTTTTCCCCGGCCTGCCGGTTGGCCAAAGCGGCGATCACTTCGTTGACGTTCATATTGGTTTGGGTGCCGCTGCCGGTTTGCCAAACCGATAAGGGAAACTGATCGTCCCAGCGGCCGGCCAATATCTCTTCCGCCGCGGCGATAATGGCTTGGGCCCGTTTTTCATCCAGCTCGCCCAAGCGCCGGTTCACCGTTGCCGCCGCTTTTTTGATGGTGGTCAGGGCGTAGATGATCTCCAAAGGCATTTTTTCCCAGCCGATGGGAAAGTTTTCCAAAGAACGTTGGGTTTGCGCCCCCCAGTATTTATCGGCGGGCACCTGCATTTCGCCCAGGCTGTCTTTTTCTATCCGATAGGACATACGTTTTCCTCCTTATCCGTTTTCACCGGCAGCCACCGGCGGATCTCTCCCAGCAAATACAACGACCCGGTAACCAAAAGCATATCTTCCGGCTCTGTCCAGGCCAAAGCAGCCTGCAAAGCCCGGCGGTTGTCTTCCATGGCCAAAACGGGCACGCCCAGTCCGGACAAGTAACGGGCCGTAGCCCGCCAGTCTTCGCTGCGCTGCGTCATCGGCGGCGGGGTGACCACAGCGCCGCCCAGCAGCGGCGCCAACAGGGCCAAAGCCGCCTGCCTGTCCTTGTCGTCCAACATGCCAACCAGGGCGATCTTTCGCCTATCGGGCCACAACGCCTGCAAAGAAGCGGTCAAAGCCGCCATGCCATGGGGGTTATGGGCGCCGTCCAATACGATCAGCGGCCGCTGGCCGGCGATTTCCAAACGCCCCGGCCATTTGGCGCTTTGCAAGCCCTGTCGTATGGCCCGGCTGCCGCAGCCGGCCAAACGGCAGGCCGCTGCCGCCAGGGCGGCATTGTCCACCTGATACAAGCCGGGCATGGATATGGCCAAGTCCTCCAGCCGGTCTTCGCCCATGCGCCAATGGAAGCGGGAACCCAGGCTATCGCTGCGCACCTGTTCCACGGCGATATCCCGGCCCAGCCAATACACCGGCGCCCGGCAAGCGGCGGCGGCCCGGCGCACCGCTTCTTCCCCTTCGCCGGAGACGCCGCATACCACCTGGCTGCCTTTTTTGATGATGCCGGCTTTCACTTGAGCGATCTCCGGCACCGTATTGCCCAAATAGCGGCAATGATCCAAGGCCACGTTGGTCATAATCACGATGTCTCCGTCTATGATATTGGTGCTGTCGATAGAGCCGCCCATGCCCACTTCCAGCACGGCCCAATCCACTTTGGCCCGGGCAAAGCTCAGCAGGGCGCAGGCGGTGGCCAATTCAAACTCGGTGGGGCTTTCCCAGCCTTCCGCCACCATAGCGGTGATATGGGGGGCGATTTCGCTGATGGAAGCGGCAAAATCCTGCTCCGACAGCCAACGGCCGTCCAGCCGGTAGCGTTCCCGATGGCAAATCAAATGGGGCGAGGAAAAAAAACCGGTGCGCCGCCCCGACGCCCTGAGCACGCTTTCGCAATAGGCGGCGGTGGAGCCTTTGCCATTGGTGCCGCCCACATGCAGATAATGACCGATGCTCTCCTGGGGATCGCCCAAACGCCGCAGCAATTCCCGGATCCGCTGCAATCCCGGATTTACGCCGAACTTGCATAAATCCTGCATAAAAGCCAAGCTTTGTTGGTAGTCCATAGTTCCCCCAAAAACACTTCTATCGATTCGGCCGGCGGCCCGGCAACGGCAAAACCACAGGAGGAGACCCGCTCCGCCCTGTGGTTTTGTTCTCTGCCGCAACACGGCCCGGGAGCCTGTCCCCGCCGCTGCCTAGGCAGCGGCGCGTTTTCTCCGCCAGGCCGGCGGCGCTTTATTGCAACAATGCCAGATGCGCTTGCAAGGAAGCCAATTTTTCCTGCGCTTCCTTTTCTTTCTGTTTTTCCTTTTCCACCACCGCTTCCGGCGCTTTGGCCAGGAAGGAGGCGTTGCTCAGTTTGGCCGAAAGCCGCTGCATATCCTTCTGACAAGAGTCGATCTCCTTTTGCAGGCGGGCGATCTCCTTGTTCAAATCGATCAGGCCGGCCAGGGGCAAATAGATGTCCACACCCCGCACATGTCCTTTGGCGGCCTGTTCTTCCTGGGCGGCGGCAGGTTCCGCCCAGATAATGGAATCCGCGGCGGCCAGGGAAAGGATATAGCTTTCCGCCGGTTTTACCTGGGCCAGCAGGGATGCTTCACCCTGCAGGATCACCCGGGCTTTTTTGCCCATGGGCACGTTCATTTCCGCCCGCAAATTGCGGATGCAGCGGACGATATCCATCACCAGGTTCATTTGTTCCGCTTCCCGGGGATAGGCGGCCATGTCCTTGCCGTCGGGATAAGCGGCCAGCATGACCGTTTCCCCTTGATGGGGCAATTGCTGCCAAATCTCTTCGGTGATAAAGGGAATAAAGGGATGCAGCAATTCCAAAATGCGGCTCAGCACCGTGGACAGCACCTTCTGCGCGGTGTATTTTTCCACTTCGCTGCCTTTATACAGCCGCAGCTTGGCCAATTCCACATACCAATCGCAATATTCGTCCCAAACGAAATCGTATATCTTGCGCAGCGCCTCGCCCAATTCAAAATTCTCCAGGCAATCATTGACGGTCAGGGCCGTCCGGCGCAATCTTTCCAATATCCATTGATCCGCCAAGGTCAGTTCTTCGTTATAAGCGCCGGGTTGATAACCGGCCAGGTTCATCAGGGTGAAACGGCTGGCGTTCCACAGCTTGTTGAGGAAATTGCGGGAGGCCTCCAGCCGTTCCGGCTTGAAGCGCATGTCGTTGCCGGGGCTGTTGCCGGTCATCAGCATAAAGCGCAGGCTGTCCGCCCCGTACTGTTCAATGACCTGGATGGGGTCTACGCCGTTGCCCAGGGATTTGCTCATCTTCCGTCCCTGTTCGTCCCGGACGATGCCGTGGATGAACACATGGGAAAAGGGTTTTTCGCCCATATGCTCCATGCCGGAGAACATCATCCGCGCCACCCAGAAGAAAATGATATCGTAGCCTGTCACCAAAACGCTGGTGGGATAGAAATCCTTCAGCAGCTGGGTCTGTTCCGGCCAACCCAGGGTGGAAAAAGGCCACAAGCCCGAGGAGAACCAGGTATCCAGCACGTCCGGATCCTGTTCCAGATGGACGCCGCCGCATTTGGGGCAGCGGTCCGGGTCTTCCTCGGCGCAGATCTCCTCGCCGCAATCGGCGCAATACCACACCGGGATGCGATGGCCCCACCACAATTGCCGGGAGATGCACCAATCGCGGATATTTTCCAGCCAATTGCCGTAGACGCGGCTGAAGCGTTCCGGCACGAACTTGGTATCGCCCTGGGTCACCGCCTCCAAGGCCGGTTTGGCCAAGGGCGGCATTTTCACGAACCATTGGGTGGAGACCAAGGGTTCCACCACGGAGCCGCAGCGGTAGCATTGGCCCACGCCATGGGTGAGGTCGGTGATCTTTTCCAGCAGACCCATTTCCCGGAATTCTTCGATCAGCTTTTCCCGGCATTCCAGGGCGGTCATGCCCGCGTATTTGCCGGCGTTTTCGTTCATGCGCCCGTCTTTGCCCAAAACGGTGATCTGCTCCAAATGATGGCGCAGGCCGATCTCAAAGTCGTTGGGGTCATGGGCGGGGGTGATCTTTACCGCGCCGGTGCCGAATTCCATATCGCAGTATTCGTCGCCGATGATGGGGATCTCCCGGTCCATCACCGGCAGGATCACCGTTTTGCCGATCTTATCCTGATAGCGGGGATCGGCGGGATGCACCGCCACGGCGGTATCGCCCAGCAGGGTCTCCGGCCGGGTGGTGGCCACCACCACATAGCCGCTGCCGTCGGCGTAGGGATAGCGCAGATACCACAGATGGCCTTCCCGCTCCGCATGCTCCACCTCGATATCGGAAATGGTGGTTTGGCAATGGCAGCACCAATTCACGATATAGCTGCCCCGATAGATCAGGCCTTTTTTATACATATTGACGAAAGCCCGGCGCACCGCTTTACTGCAGCCCTCGTCCATGGTAAAACGTTCTTTATCCCAATCACAGGAAGCGCCCATCATCCGCAACTGTTTGACGATGCGGGCATGGTATTTCTCTTTCCACTGCCAGGCCCGTTCCAAAAAGGCTTCCCGGCCCAATTCGTATTTGTTCAGCCCTTCCTTGGCCAGTTGTTCTTCTATTTTCGCCTGGGTGGCGATGCCGGCATGGTCGGTGCCAGGCAGCCACAGGACACGGCGGCCCTGCATACGCCGCCAACGGCTCAATACGTCTTGCAGGGTATTGTCCAGGGCATGGCCCATATGCAATTGGCCGGTAACGTTGGGCGGCGGCATGACGATACAAAACGGTTCGCCCTGGGGATGGATATCGCAGCTGAAATAGCCCTTTTCCAGCCATTGCTCATACCGTTTGCCTTCCACCTCCAAAGGCTGATAGGTGGTAGAAAGTTGTTTTGCTTCCATGGTTTCAGACATGCTTTTCTTCCTCTCGCTTTTTGCTTGTAAACGGTCGCCCCGTCTGTTTTCCGGCGGAGAACAGGCGGGCGGACGATCTTTATCCGGATACGTATATCTTATTCATTATAATGTTTTTTTCCAATAAAAGCAATGATTTTCACCGGGAAAGGGCACCGGCCCGGCGGGCGGAGAATAGAATGCAATTATTGGCAAGGGAATTTCTCTGGTCAAAATACTATTTTTATGGTATAGTTATTTTATACATTTTTCCTTTTGCCGCTTTTTGCCGCAAAAAGCCATATCCGCCGCCGGATCGTTTTCCGGACGGGGCAACCCCCGCCGCGGCGCGGCCGGTTTTCCGCCATGACGGCGGACGGCGGATGCCAAAAATAAACGAGGGATTTTTATGTTGGAAAAAGACAACGTAAACGATATGACCATGATAAATGAAACGTATTCTCCCAAAGCGGAAATCAAAATCCTGCCGATGATGCCTTTGCGGGGGATTTTGGTATTCCCCCATATCATGATCCATCTGGACGCAGGACGGGACCGTTCCATCAGCGCCATCGAAGAAGCCCTGAACGAGGAAACCAGCCTGATCTTTCTGGCCATGCAAAAAGACGCAGCCAACGATGAGCCCAGCCTGGAAGAGATCTATGACATCGGCGTGGTGGCCCAGATCCGGCAAATGCTGAAATTGCCGGGCGGCACCGTGCGCCTGTTGGTAGAAGGCTTATACCGGGCCAAAATCAGCAATGTTTTGCAGGAACAGCCCTTCCTTCTGGTGGAGACCAGCCAAATGCTGGAGGACTTCGGCGTCAACCCCCTGGAAATGGAAACCCTCACCCGTATGCTGCAGCGTAATTTTGGAGAATACGCGGAGCAAAGCAAACGTATTTCTCCGGAAGTGGTCATGGCCATTGAGAACATGGAGGAAAGCAATAAACTGGCGGATATGGTGATCTCCCAGCTAAACATCAACGCCAATGAAAAGCAGGCCCTGCTGGAAGAGCTTTCCGTGCCGGAACGTATCGAAAAGATACTGACCATTTTGGATAAAGAAATGGAAATCTTGGAAATCGAACGCTACATAGCCATGAAAGTGCGGCAGCAGGTGGAAAAGAATCAAAAAGAGTACTATCTGCGGGAACAGCTGAAAGCCATCCGCGAAGAATTGGGCGAAGGTGAAGAAAGAAGCGGCGAAGTCAGCGAATACCGGCAAAAAGCCCAGGAAGCCAATTTGCCGGACTTTGTCATGGAGCGGGTGGAAAGCGAATTGAAGCGCCTGGAAAAAATGCCCGCCATGCTGGCGGAGGCCACAGTGGTCACTACCTATCTGGATACGCTGCTGGCTTTGCCCTGGCAAAAATCCACCGAAGAAAACACCGATATCCGCCATGCGGAAAAAATACTGGATGCGGATCATTACGGCCTGACCAAGGCCAAAGAAAGGATCATCGAATATTTGGCCGCGCGGCAGCTGAGCCACAGCCTCAAAGGACCCATCCTCTGCCTGGTGGGGCCGCCGGGGGTGGGCAAAACCTCACTGGCCCGCAGCGTGGCCCGGGCCTTGAACCGCAATTTCGTGCGCATGTCCTTAGGCGGCGTCCGGGACGAAGCGGAGATACGCGGCCATCGCCGCACCTATATCGGGGCCATGCCCGGCCGCATCATCCAGGGCCTGAAACAGGCAGGCAGCAACAACCCCCTGTTTCTGTTGGACGAAGTGGATAAGCTGGTGAAGGATTACAGCGGCGATCCGTCTTCCGCGCTGCTGGAAGCGTTGGATCCGGAACAGAACAACACCTTTGCCGATCATTATGTGGAATTGCCTTTCGATTTATCCCAGGTGCTGTTTTTCACCACCGCCAATGTGCGCAGCGATATCCCCAAGCCCCTGCAGGACCGGATGGAGATCATTGAGATATCCAGCTATACCCCGGAAGAAAAGCTGAAGATCGCCACCCGGCATTTGGTGGGCAAACAACTGAACGAACACGGTTTGAACAAAAAGCAGCTTTCCATCAAAGAAAGCGCCATCCGGGAAATCATCCGCGGCTATACCCGTGAGGCCGGCGTGCGCGCTCTGGAACGGCATATCGGCAAAATCTGCCGCAAGGTTTGCCGCCAGGTGGTGACCGGGGAAGAAGGGCCTTTCGCGGTGAACAGCGCCAATGTGGCGGAATATTTGGGCGCGCCCCGCTTCCTCAATGAAAAAAGCCAGCATACCCCGGAGGTGGGGGTGGCCACCGGTCTGGCCTGGACGGAAGTCGGCGGCGAGCTGCTGAAGATCGAAGTGCAAACCCTGCCGGGCAAAGGCAAAATGACCATCACCGGACAATTGGGCGACGTGATGAAGGAAAGCGCCCAAGCCGGCTATACCTACATCCGCTCCCTGGGCAAAAAGCTGGCCCTGCCGGCGGATCTGGAGGAAAAAACCGACGTGCACATCCATGTGCCGGAAGGGGCCATCCCCAAAGACGGGCCCTCCGCCGGCGTCACCATGGCGGCGGCCATGGCCTCCCAGTTTACCGGACGCAAGCTGCGCAACGATATCGCTATGACCGGCGAGATCACCCTGCGGGGCAAGGTCTTGCCCGTAGGCGGCATCAAAGAAAAAATGCTGGCCGCCTATGGCGACGGCATCAAACAAGTGATCCTGCCGGCGGAAAACCGCAAGGATTTGGAAGAATTGCCGGAAAACATCCGCAATAAAATGACCTTCCATCTGGTAGAATCCATGAAACAGATTTTGGATCTGGTGTTGTTGTAAGGGCTGCGGCCTTGGCCAACCGCCCAAACACTTGCGCCGCCCGGCGCATCGATACAAATAGCAAAGCCACCGGTTGAACCGGCGGCTTTGTTTTTTCTCTGCTGCCGGCGGGGGCATTCATAAAAAACAAGCGATACTTGGCTTTTCGACCGAGTATCGCTTGTTTTTTACCCTGGCGCAAGCGCCCTGGCGGCTTTCTTGCTTTTCAGCGATAGGCGTATCCGCAAGACGTTGGCGCTTGAAAAAAGCGGCGCGATGGAGCGGCAAAACAAAGCAAGGATTTGAATAAAATATCGCTTTTTTCATAAAGACGGCTATTCGCCCCAAAGTCGTTTGTGGGTTTTCTTTTCCACCTGTGTATAATTATATGAACAGGCGGGATAGGAAGGGGGCGATGCTATAAAAGAGCAGGAAATGATCGGATTGCTGCTGCAAAAAGAAGAGCAGGGCATGGATGCGTTGCTGCTTCACTATGGGCCGTTGATGCGATACATCATCGCCGCCATTTTACCCAATACCCATGATCAGGAGGATTGTCTTTCGGAAGCCGCCATGCAAGTATGGAAGAAGGTCGAAACCTTCGACCCGCAGCGGGGAAGCTGGAATGCGTGGTTGACGGCCGTCACCAGAAATCATGCCCTGAATTATAAAAGAAATACTTCGGTGCATGGCAACGCCGAAGAAATTTCGCCCCATATGCCGTCCGCAGAGCCGAGTCCGGAAGAGCAGGCCCTTCGCAAAGAACGGCAAACAGAAATCAACCTGGCATTGCAGCGTCTTTCCTCCAAAGACAAAACCCTGTTTTACAGAAAATACTATTATCTGCAATCCACCGCCCAGATCGCCTCTGAAATGGGTATGACCGAGCGCGCTGTGGAAGGAAGGCTTTATCGCATTAAAAAACGGCTGCGCCAAATATTAAGGGGTGAAGGATATGCCTAATTGGGATTGGGAAACCATGCCGGACGCAGAATTTGAAGCCGTACTGGAAAACACCGTTGCGGAATTGCCGCCGGAAGATATCGTGACGGAGGTTACCCCCTGGAGAAAAGCCACAGACCGTGTTTTGTTTGGCATGGCGCTTACCAGCATCACTTTCCAATTTTTGTACTTGCATTATATTCTGCCCGCCATCGGCGCCGTCCTAGTGCTGCTTGGCTTTCGCGCATTGCGGCGGGAAAACAAGTGGTTTGGCTATTGCTTTGCGCTGTCGGTTCTGCAAACGGCCAGCGGCTGGTTATGGCTGATTCTCCATACAACGATTGTCCCCAGCATTTTCTATGCCTCTTCCATGGAAAAGGTGGGAACGGTTGTCAAGCTGCTGATGCTGCTCCTCATGCTGATATGCCTTCGGCAGGGTTTTCTGGCGGTTCAGCGGAAAGCTGGGCTTTCGCCCCATGCAGGCGGAGCGGTTGCTTTAATGGTCTGGTATGCGCTTTTGTGTCTGTTTGCTTTCATGCAGTATAGCGGTGTGCTCATTGTTTTCATGCTGATCGGGTATGTTTGCATCATTCGCAACCTATTTGCATTGTCCAAGGAGCTGGATGCAGCGGGCTACGCCATCCAAACCGCTCCGAACCGCATAACCGACCGCTGCGTCGTGGGGATTTTGGCTTTGTGTTTGCTTGTGGGGGGCGTATGCGGTTATCTGTTCGGCGGGCAGTATCCGATGGACTGGTCTATGCGGAATGCCGCGGAACATGAGGAAGTGAAAGAAATAAAGGCCCATCTTACAAGCCTTGGTTTTCCGGCGGAGGTGCTGAACGATGTTTGCCCGGAGGATATTGCGGCCTGCCGCGACGCTTTGCAGGTGGTCGTAGACACCACAGTTCTGCCGGTGCAGGAAGGCGAAGAGACAACGCCGCAATATCTAAGCGATAAAAACCCCTACCGCAATTCCCGCAAAACGGTTGCCGGTCCCGGGAAGCTTCGTTTTACCGACGTGGGCGTACAGATTCCCGGTGAAAGGGAACGCTGGATGATTTTTCATCATTTTCTTTGGACAACAAGCCCCGGCTTTTTTGGCGCCGAAGCCATTCAGCTTTGGACGCCTTATATGGATCCATATGCGGGATGGTATGCGGCGGGGGATGTGACCGGGCGCGTGCTATATGACCGGGACGGAGAAACATTTGTCGCCGACTATTACGCTCTCGGCCCGCAAACACTCCCCAGCAACGCGTTCTTCTGGGGCAGCCAAATCGGTACCAATATGTTTGCCGCCTTCTCCATGCCTGGGAAGGGCCAGCGTCATAGAGGTTATATCGCCTATTCGGTGGATAGAATGCATAAAGGAAATACTTTCAGCAGTTATTATTATTACATACATCAGCAAAGCCGGCTGCAATATCCCGTTCAAACAGCGATAGAAAACAAAATGAACAGCTTTTGGACGCAGAACGGCGCCTTTCGCACATTTAGCGGCCAGCTTCACTTTCTCTCCCAGGAAGACGGCATCGAAATATTCCGCTGATCAACCGATTGTTGTCGACAACCACTTCGGCCGCTTGCCGCCGGCAGGCGGCCTTTTTCTATCCAAAACAGCCAACGGCATGACCCGCAAGTCATGCCGTTATAAAATGCAATATCATACAATCTTATGGCCTGCGCCGGCAAGGGCGGCGTTTATACCTGCGCCAGCAGGGCTTTCAGCACATCCAAGCAGTCGCCGACGATCTTATATTGGGCCTGGGCGAAGATGGGCGCTTCCGGGTCGCTGTTGACGGCGATCACGGTTTGCGCGCCGGCGATACCCGCCAGGTGCTGGATAGCCCCGGAGATGCCCAGCGCCAAATAGACCTTGGGGGCGACGGCGCAGCCGGTTTGGCCCACCTGATGTTTGTATTCGCACCAGCCGGTATCCACCAAAGGCCGGGTGCAGCCCAATGCGGCTCCCAATTTCTCCGCCAGCTGCCGGGCCAAAGCCACGTTTTTGGCGTTGCCGATGCCCCGGCCCACAGCCACGATCAGCTCCGCGTCGGCGATGGTTTCCGCCTGTATGCGCCGTTGCTGCAGCAAACGGACCAAAGCCTGGAAATCCTGGGGGAAAGGCTGGCTGAGGATCTCGCCCCGGCGGCTTTCGTCCAAAACCGGATAGGGCATGACCCCCGGACGCACCGTAGCCATTTGCGGCCGGTGGCTGGGCGTATAAATGGTGGCCATCAAATTGCCGCCAAAGGCGGGACGGGTTTGATACAGCAGGCCGCTTTCCTTATGGATCTCCAGCACCGTGCAGTCGGCGGTGAGGCCGGTTTGCCAGCGGGCGGCCAATTTCGGCGCCAAACTGCGGCCAAAGCCGGTGGCGCCGAACAGCAAGATCTCCGGTTTGCCCTCTCTGACCACTTGATCCAGCCAGACGGCATAGTTTTCTTCCAGGTTTACGGCCAGCTTGGGGTCTTCGCCCACCAGCACCCGGTCGGCGCCGGCTGCAATCAAAGACTGCGCTTCCTTGGCGACGCCGGGACCACCGGCCAGCAGCACCGTGAGGGGAGCGGACAATTCATCGGCCAGCTGCCGTCCTTTGGCGGTCAGTTCAAAGGCCACCGGCAGAGGCCGGCCCTGATTTTGTTCCGCAAACACCCAAACCCCATGATAATCCCGGGTGTCGCCCGTGCTTTCCTTGACGATAGCGATGGCCCCTTCCGGGCAGCTATCCACGCACATGCCGCACAATACGCAGGCGGCTTGCTCCACCTGGGCCACATCGTCCGCCAGGGTCAGGGCCGAGGCGGGACAAGCGGCCACGCATAAACCGCAACCAATGCATTTTTGTTTATCGATTACCAATCCGCTCATGTACCTTCCCCCTAACCCTTGATGATTTCCAGTATTTTAGCGGCCTGTTCCTCCAAGGAACCGGCGATTTCCTGGGCTTCGCCGCCCCGTTCCGGCGTAAAGGTGCGCACCACCTGGGTGGGCGAACCGTTCAGGCCGGTACGGCCGGTATCCGCCTCCAGTTGCTGGGCGGAGAAACAAGTGCAGGGCGCGGTAAGAGAAAATTCCACGCCGGTAATGGAAGGCAAGCGGGGCATATTGATATCCTTCAGCACGGTGATCAAAGCCGGCAAAGGAACCTGCAGCTCCTGTTCGCCTTCGTCGGTGATTTTCAGGCAGGTGAGGCTGGTTTCATCCACAGACAAAATCTTTTTCACGTCGGCGATATGGGGCAAGCCCAAGGTCTCGGCCAATTCCGGGCCGATCTGCGCCGTATCCCCGTCCACCGCCATTTTGCCGCAGATGATCAAATCGTAGTCGCCGATCTGCTTCACACCCAAAGACAGAGCGTAGGAGGTGGCCAAAGTATCCGCGCCGGCGAAAGCCCGGTCGGTAAGCAGCACCCCTTCGTCGGCCCCGCGGCTCATGGCGTCCCGCAGCAATCTTTCCGTGGCCGGGATGCCCATGGACAAAACGGTGACCTTTCCGCCCAGGCGTTCTTTGATTTGTACCGCTTCTTCCAGGCCGTAGGTGTCAAAAGGATTGATGACCGACTGCCGGCCGTCCCGGATGATGGTATGGGTTTCCGGATCCAAGCGCACTTCGTTGGTGGAGGGCACCTGTTTCACGCATACGATTATGTTCATTGTTGATCTCCTTCCCCGGCAAAGCGTGCCGCGGCGAATAAATTATCCCGGCCCAAACGGAAATCCGGATCGAAGGCCTTTTTCAGCCGGGCCATTTCCGCCAAATGATCGCTTCCGTACATGATTTCCAGGAAAGGCGCTTTTAATTTGCCCACGCCGTGCTCCGCGGAAACCGCGCCGCCCATGGCGGAAACCTGCGCCGCCCATTCTTTATACAGCTCTTTGCCGGCAGCCTGGTCCGCAGCGGAGCGGGGCAGGATGTTCACATGCAGGTGATTGTTGCCGATATGGCCCCAAATGGCGGATTGCAGGCCTCTTTCCGACAGCATGCGGCGGTACATGGCCATGATCCTTTCCAATTCCCGGTCGGGAACGGACATATCCGTGCCCAGCTTGGTAATGGTGGGCTCGACTTTTTTCCGTTGGTCGATCAGCATATTCACCGATTCCGGCACCGCGTGGCGGAAGAACACCAGCCGGTCCCGATCGGCGGCGGTCCTGGCCACCCAGGAATGGTTGCGGTCGCCGCCGACGCTTTCCATCAGGCGGCCGACGGCAAAAAGCCGCTGATAGGCATCCTCTTCTTTTTCATCGTGGATCTCCAGGTAGATGGCGGAATCCACCCCGTCGGGGACGGCGGGCAGGCCGGAAAAAGCGGTGCTTTCCTCTCTTTGCCGGCGCAAAATGGCCAAAGCGTCCCGGTCGAAGAATTCGATGGCGGCAATTTGCCGCAGCTCCTGGCGAACCGCCTTCACCATTTGCACCGCCTGGTCTTCATTGGCAAAAAAGCAGCTGACGCCCCAAATGATTTGCGGCAGGGGCAGCAAAGCCAGCTCCGCTTCGTAAATCACCCCCAGGGTACCGTCGGAGCCGATAAAGACGTCGATGACGTCCATATCGTCTTCGATATAATAGCCGGAGGCGTTCTTGGTATGTGGCATGATATAGGTGGGCAAATCACAGCAAATCTGCCGGCCGGAATCGGTGGTCAGGCACAGACGGCGGCCTTGCGTCCGCTGCGTACCCCGGGTGACGGTGATGGTATCCCCGTCGATCAAAGCGATTTTCAGCATGGTGATATAGGGACGCACCGGCCCGTACAGATAGCTGCGGGCCCCCGAGGCGTTGCAGGCGATCATGCCGCCGATGGTAGCGGAAGATTCGGTGGGATCGGGAGAGAAAAACTGCTCCGGCGCCCGGGCCAACTCGGTGAGTACCGCTTTGGAGCCGTCATCCCAGGCTTCCACCTGTTCGGCGGGGAATTTGCGGCTTTCCAGCATTTTGCGCAGCTGGGAAAGGATCATCCCGGGCTGGGTACGCACATAAAAGCGGCCCGCCTCATCCCGGCGCAGGCCGGTCACCTGATTCATCCGGGTCAGGTTGAGGATATGTCCCGCCTTGGGAACGGCCGCCGCCGCCAGACCGGTGCGCCCGCCCTGAACGGTAACGGCAGCCCCCTGGGCCGCCAACGATTTCAAAATGTCCGTCAATTCCTCCGGGGTTTTGGGAAAGGAAATGCTTTCCGCCTGCCCCACGGTGCGGGATTCATCCCGCAAATAGTCGGCGAACTCCTCGCTCATCGTTTTGATCAATGGATTGCTATTCATGCTTCACCTCAATAAAATATAGAATTAAAATAAAACGTTTTTTCTCTATCCCCTGCACGCCCTTTTTCTTACGCCGGGCTCAGGGGTTTGCCGTTTCCGCCGGTTCTGCCGATTCCGCCTGGGCGGAACGGGACACGGCCACCTCCCGGGCGATGATGCCGCCGACGATCAGCAAGCCGCCAATGATGCCCAAGACGCCCAGCCGCTCGCCCAGTATCAGCATGGAGGCCAAGGCGGCGAACAAAGGCATGGCGGCGTATATGATCGCCGCCGGCAAAGGCTTGACCCGATCCTGGGCGTAAATCTGCAAAGAATAGGCGGTAGCGGTACAGAACAGGCCCAGCAGCACGATATTGCGCCAGGAATGAGCGCCGATCTGGCCGATGGCCGAAATATCGCCGGTAAAAATGCCGGTAAGCCAGGCCCAAAAGGCCACGCAAAGCATTTGCAAAGCCGCTTTGGTCGTGGGCTCCTGCTTGGCCAGGCCGCCCCGGCCGGTAAGCGCAATATACAGGGCGAACAGTGCGGAGGCGGTCAAACAAAGCAAATCGCCGCTTTTGAAGGTGATGCGGCCGCCATCGCTGGCCAACAGGAACATGCCGCTGAGGATGATGCCCACCGCCCACAGTTTCTGCCCCTTCAAGGGCTGCTTGTCCAAGAAAAAAACGATAAACGGCAAGAACAGCAAGGGAACCCCGGAATAAAAGCCGCCGTTTATTGATGTGGTAAAATTCATGCCGTAAGCATAACAAAAATAATCCGCATATTGAACGGTGGAAACGATAAAGACGTCTCTGAGCAAGCGCCAGGAAAAATTCTCCCGTATCCTGCGCCAAAACAGCGCGGTCAACACAATGCCGGCCAAGGTAAAGCGCAAAGCCAGTACCATAGAGGTGGGTGTGTCCACCGTGGTCTGCTTCAGCAAAGGAAAAGCAGTGCCCCACAACATAGAAACCAGGATAAGCAGGAATAAGGTGTTTTTCTTCATCTTTTCCTCCTTTCCGGTCCAAGGCTTTCCCCTGAAGTGTTCCTCAGGCCTATAAGGAAAATCTATGAGAAAATTATACCCTGCCGCTAACGTTTATGCAAGTGGCAAAGCGGCCTTTACAAGCTTTTTCATAGGCTGGGGCCGCCGGGAGAGCCCAGCCTTCCGCCGCCGCTTTTCCGCCTTTTTTCTGCATAAAAAGCGCCCCATTCGTTAGTCGCGGGACACATCTCTAACAAATGGGGCGACGTTTTCATCTGTTGCCGCGGATTTTCCGGTATAAAAACTAGTCTAAAGTAACGACGGTACCGGTTTTGCCTTCAATGGCGTCGACGGCTTTATACAGAGAGGTAATGATCGCTTTTTTGCCGGGGTTCGCTTTGGCGAATTTGATGGCGGCTTTGATCTTCGGCAGCATGCTGCCAGGAGCGAAATGGCCTTCTTCGATGTATTTTTCGGCTTCGGCCACGGTGATATGATCCAGATCTTTCTGATCGGGTTTATTGTAATTGATGGCCGCTTTTTCCACTTCGGTGAGGATCATCAAAGCGTCGGCCTGGATTTCTTCCGCCAGCAGTTCCGCGGCGAAATCTTTGTCGATAACCGCGGCTACGCCTTCCAGGTTGCCGTCGGCGGTTTCAATGACGGGGATGCCGCCGCCGCCGCAGGTGATGACGACCGTATCTTTCATCAGTTTGCGTACGGAATCGATTTCCACGATTTTGGTGGGAACCGGAGAAGCTACCACTCTCCGCCAGCCGCGACCGGCGTCTTCTTTCATCGCATAGCCTTTTTCCGCAGCGATGGCTTTGGCTTCCGCTTCCTGATAGAAAGGACCAATGGGTTTGGTGGGGTTTTTGAACCCGGGATCGTCGCTGGGGACTACCAGCTGGGTCACCAGGGTAACCACGGGGGTGCTCATGCCGTGGGCTTTCAAAGCTTCCCGCATACCCTGTTGGATGTGGTAGCCGATATAGCCCTGGCTCATCGCGCCGCATACGTCGAAAGGCATAGCGGGGGTGACGTCTTTGGCGGTTTCCGAAGCCAGCAAAATGCGGCCGACTTGGGGGCCGTTGCCATGCACGATGGTGATTTCATAGTCTTTTTTAACGATATCGCAAATATAACCGCAAGTTTTTTTCACCACGGCCAATTGCGCTTCCGCCGTAGCGGCGCCTTTGGCTTCCTGCAGAGCATTGCCACCCAGGGCGATAACGATTCTTCCGTTTGCCATTTGTTCTCATTCCTCCATTTTTTTAATGATATGTCGCCGATTTATCCAATGGATGGAAGCATCCATCATTCCCGCAACGCCGCCCAAGCAGGACGGATGCAAACCGGTTGCGGCCCACACGACCATACGTTTTTATTATACACGATGCCGAAGAAAAAAGCTAGCCTATTGTTGCAATAATTACCGCTTTTATCGTATGCATACGGTTTTCCGCCTCATCGAATACTTTCGACTGGGGAGAGAGGAAAACCTCGTCTACCACTTCCCGGATGTCCAGGCCTTTTTCCTGCCATTTTTGGGCGTTGATGGTTTCAAAGTCATGGTAGCTGGGCAGGCAATGCAGGAAAATGCAATCGTCGTTTTCCGTTTTGGCCATCAGTTCCTTGGTCACGCGGAAGGGCGTCAAAACCCGCACCCGTTCCGGCGTTTTGTCTTCCTCGCCCATGGAAGCCCAGATATCGGTATACAGGGCGTCCGCGCCTTTGAGGCAGGCGGGGTCGTCGCTGATCTCGATCACCGCGCCGGTTTCCTTGGCCACGGCCTGGGCCGCCGCCATCACCGAATCTGCCACCTGCAATTCCCTGGGGCCGTAGCCTACATAATGCATGCCCATTTTGGCGCAGCCGTACATCAGGGCATAGGCCACGTTGTTGCGGATATCGCCGCAGAAAACCAATTTGCATTTATTCAAAGGCTTGGCGGAATTTTCTTCCAAGGTCATCAGATCCGCCAACACCTGGGTGGGATGATCCACATCCGTCAGGCCGTTCCACACCGGCACCCCGGCGTATTTGGCCAGATCTTCCACCACCTGCTGCTGAAAACCGCGATATTCTATGCCGTCGTAAAAACGTCCCAACACCTTGGCGCTGTCGGCCAGGGACTCTTTTTTGCCCATCTGGGAGCTGCCGGAATCCAAAAACGTAACATGGGCGCCTTCGTCCAGGCAGGCCACCTCAAAAGCGCAACGGGTGCGGGTGGATGTTTTTTCAAAAAGCAAAACGATGTTTTTGCCTTTTAAACGATAATCGTAAATCCCGGCCCGTTTTTTTGCCTTCAGATCATGAGACAAATCCAATAAATAACGGATTTCCTGGGGCGTATAATCCAACAATGTCAACAAACTTCTGCCTTTGAGATTAACGGGCATAACCACGACCTCTTTTCTTTATCATTCTCTTTCGTTAGCGTTTAAAATGCATAAATATACATTTCCAGCCTCGTAAGTTTCATTATAAAGCCAAAGGTTTCACTTGTCAAGCCGGGAGAGCGGCTTGCGCCGCAAGAAAAAATCCGAAAAAACCTATTGACAGAAGGGTAAATGGATGATAGAATGTATGCATAGCAATAAAGTTTCATATCAACTTTCGGTGTGGTTGCGGGGCGAGCCGCCTCGTAACTTAAACGGGAAGCGGGTGCAAGTCCCGCACGGTACCGCCGCTGTAAGCGTCAAGTCTGTTTTCATAGGCGAAAGCCGGCCACTGGTAAGACTGGGAAGGTGAAAACAGGCGATATATGGGCGCAAGTCAGAATACCGGCACTGGAAGCTGCCTTGGCTCCGGCATAGAGTCTAAAGGGCGGAATTTTCCGCAGAAATTCGGCTGCGGCGTGCATACGCCGCAGCTTTTTATTGCTTCAACCTCCATTTTCCCACAAATATGATTAAAGCCGGACCCCCCTCGTCCGGCTTTAATCTATTTTTATATGCGAAAATCCGCAGCCGTCCGCGCCAGCAACGCCCAGGTCCGCCGGGTCTTTTTGTTTTGTCCCGGCCGGAACGGGAAAAACGGATCGCCGTAAAAAGATCGTCCGAAACTGGGAAAGCCTCCTTGGATCCGCATAGGTATGGTCTGGCGGCCGAAGGCGGATCCAAGGAGGCCTGTATGCGGATGCCTTCGCTTGACAAACAGCAAGCGGGACGGCAAATATCCGATCGTGCTTATTCGTTGCTTTGGCGCTTAGCGCCTGCGCCGGGCCGGCAGGCCGGTTCAGGCGGTTTCGTTCCCGGTGTTTTGCCGCAGCAGCAACGGTTTTTCCTTATGCTCCACCGCCGCTTTGGTGACCACGCATTTGTTCACATCTTCCTCGGAGGGGCTTTCAAACATCACGTCCAGCAGCAGGTTTTCCATGATCGCCCGCAGGCCCCGGGCGCCGGTTTTGCGCACCACCGCCTCATGGGCGATGGCCTCCAGGGCGTCCTCCTTGAATTCCAGGGTGATGCCGTCCAGCTCCAGCAGCTTTTTGTATTGCTTGGTCAAGGCGTTTTTCGGCTCCGTCAATACCCGGATCAAAGCCGCTTCATCCAGGGCCTCCAGGGTGACGATGATCGGCAGGCGGCCCACAAATTCCGGGATCAGGCCGAATTTCAGCAGATCTTCCGGCAGGGTTTTGGCCAGGATATTATTTTGCAGCAGCTCGGTTTTGCTGGTCAGCACCGAGCCGAAGCCCATCATGTTTTTGCCCAGGCGGTTTTGGATGATATTTTCGATGCCGCCGAAAGCGCCGCCGCAAATGAAGAGGATATTGGTGGTGTCGATTTGGATGAATTCCTGATGGGGATGTTTGCGTCCCCCCTGGGGCGGCACCGAGGCCACCGTCCCTTCCAAAATCTTCAACAGGGTCTGCTGCACGCCTTCGCCGGATACGTCTCTGGTGATGGAAGGATTTTCCGATTTGCGGGCGATCTTATCGATCTCATCTATATAGATGATCCCTTTTTCGGCCCGCTCGATATCATAATCCGCCGCCTGTATCAGTTTCAGCAGGATGTTTTCCACATCTTCGCCCACATAGCCGGCTTCCGTCAGGGAAGTGGCGTCCGCCACCGCAAAAGGCACCTGCAGGATACGGGCCAAAGTTTCCGCCAGCAGGGTTTTGCCGCAGCCGGTGGGGCCCAGCATAACGATATTGCTTTTTTGCAGCTCCACTTCGTCGCTGGAGACGTTTTGGGCGATACGTTTATAATGGTTGTATACCGCCACCGACAGATTCTTCTTGGCGGCTTCCTGGCCGATCACATACTGATCCAAAACGGCTTTGATCTCCAGGGGCTTGGGCACGACGATTTCCGCGTTTTCTTCGGGCAATACGCTGATGCTGTCTTCTTCGATGATCTCATTGCACAATTCGATGCATTCGTTGCAGATATAAGCGCCGGGCCCGGCGATCAATTTAAGCACCTGGTTTTGGCTTTTGCCGCAAAAAGAACATCTGGGGATATTTTTGTCGTCGGTAGGTTTGCTCATGAATTCTTTTCTCCATTCCTTAACTTATCGAATTCTCCGTTGAGCCCATCATTTGCCGGCGGATTTTTTATGTCCCGCCACCACGTCGTCCACCAGGCCGTAGGCTTTGGCTTCTTCCGCGCTCATAAAATAATCCCGTTCCGTGTCCCGGGCTATTTTTTCCAGGTCCTGGCCGGTGCGCTCCGCCAAAATGGCGTTCATCTTTTCTTTGATGCGCAGGATGCGGCGGGTTTGGATCTCGATATCCGTGGCCTGCCCCTGGGCGCCGCCCAAAGGCTGGTGTATCATGATCTCGCTGTTGGGCAGGGCCAGGCGTTTGCCAGGCGCGCCGGCTGCCAGCAAAAACGCGCCCATGCTGGCCGCCAACCCCACGCAAATGGTGGAAACGTCGCAGCGCAGATATTGCATGGTGTCATAGATCGCCATACCGGAGGTGATGGAACCGCCGGGGCTGTTGATGTACAAACGAATGTCTTTATCCGGATCTTCCGCTTCCAGGAACAGCAATTGGGCTACCACCAAATTGGCCACGTTGTCGTCGATCTCGCTGCCTAAAAAGATCACCCGGTCCTTTAACAGGCGGGAATAAATGTCGTACGAGCGTTCTCCGCGATTGGTTTGCTCGACGACCATGGGAACCAACATGCTCATGCTTATACTACCTCCTTAAACCGGCTGGTTAAAACAACGCCGGCAAAGCCCCGGGACGAAGCGGCGCGTCCCGGCGGCTTCTTGTCTCCAGCCTATCTGCTACCCTAAAATATATACCCGTAAGCGGGGGAAAATATACCCGGCTTACTCCGTTTGTGCAGGTTCTTCCTGGGCCTCGTCCTGGCCTTTTTCCTCTTCCGCGGCCTGGGCTTCCGCCACGGCTTTGGCTTGGGCTTCGGCGGCGGCTTTGCGTTCCGCCTCCACCTGTTCATGGGTGACGGTTTCGTCCTGGATCTCGGCATGGTCAAAGATCAGATCCACAGCCTTGCGGACTTTTACGCCCTGTTCGATCAGGGGCAGCTGGCCGCTTTGTTCCAGGGCCTGGCGCAGCTCGTCTTCCGCCTGCCAATATTTGGCCGCCAAATCTTTGATCTCTTCCGTCATTTCTTCTTCGCTGACGGTGAAGTCTTCCGCTTTGATGATGGCTTCCAGTACCAAATCGGTTTTCACACCGGTCTCCGCCTGTTCCCGATAGTTCTTGCGCAATTCGCTCATGTTTTGACCGGTATAGGCGAAAAACTGTTCCAGGCTCAAGCCTTGGGCTTGGAAACGGCGGGCCATGTCTTCGATGATCTCATCCAGTCTTTGTTCCACCATCACCGGGGGCACGTCCAATTCCGCGTTATCCACCGCGCCTTTGACCCCTTGGTTTTTGCAGTCTTCGTCGGCGGCCTGCCGGTTTTTATCTTCCAGGCCCTGACGCAATTCCGCTTTCAATTCCTCTATCGTGTTGGCGGATTCGCTTACTTCCTGGGCGAATGCATCGTCCAGTTCCGGCAAGTGTTTTTGTTTGATCTCATGCACATGCACTTTGAACACCACCGGTTGATTAGCCAGGGAGGCTTCGTGATAGTTTTCCGGGAAGGTCACGTTGATTTCTTTGTCCTCGCCTTTTTTCATGCCTTCCACCTGTTCTTCAAAGCCGGGGATAAAGGAGCCGGAGCCCAGGACCAGCGGATAGCTTTTGCCCGTGCCGCCGTCAAAGGGCACGCCGTCTTTCAGGCCTTCAAAATCTATGGTCACCGTATCGCCATTGGCCGCCGGCTGCTCTTCCGGCGCTTCCGTCAATTGGCTCATTCTTTCTCTTTGGGCGGCCAATTCCTTTTCCACATCTTCGTCGGTGACTTCCAGGGTGCGGCGGGTCAGGGACAGGCCCTGATATTGGCCCAGGGTGACCTGGGGACGGGGCGTGAAATTGGCGGTAAAGATCAAAGGCTGACCTTTGGCCAATTGGCTGATTTCCACGGCGGGCCGGTCCACCGGTTCCAAATGCAGCTCGTCCACGGCTTGCGCCCAAGCCTGGGGCAAAATGACGTCAGCGGCTTCTTCCAGCAGGGCTTCCGTGCCCAGATAGCTTTCCAGGATATTGCGGGGGGCTTTGCCCTTGCGGAAACCGGGAATGGCGGCTTTTTGGTTCAGCCGTTTGCAGGCGGTTTGAATGGCCGGTTCCAGTTCCGCCACGGAAATTTCCCCGGTCAAAACCTGACGGTATTTTTCCCCATCTTTAACTTGAAACTGCATGATACTACCTCCTAGTACTAAAAAATAGAAATTTATATAAACGTTTTCGTTCCCACATTTTGCTTCCGCCGCCGCCAAGCGGCGGGGGCGTGATTGCACCGGAATACCGCCAGCGGCGAAAGATACGGCAAAATCCGCCGAAAAACGGAGATTTCGGCCTGATGGCTATTATACCATGTTCCCTTTGGCTATGCAAAGAGCTTTGCTCAATAATTTTCGTTTTCGTTCAAAAACATTCCTGCCAACATGCCAGGGTTGTCCCGCCAGTCCCGGCGGGATTTCACTCGCAGATCCAGATATACGCGGCAGGCGAACAGTTTTTCCAGCTCCTGACGGGCGGCGGCGCCGATTTTTTTCAGCATCGCCCCCTGTTTGCCGATGAGTATGCCTTTTTGGGAATCCCGTTCCACATAGACAAAGGCCTCGATATACAGCAGGTCCTCGCTTCTCTCTTCGATGGCGTTTACCTTCACCGCCGTGGAATGGGGGACTTCCTGGCTGGTGTGCAGCAGGATCTGCTCGCGAATGATCTCCGCCGCCAACAGGTTTTCCGGGAAATCGGAAATGGCGTCCGCCGGATAATACATGGGCCCTTCCGGCAAATAGCGGCGCAGCAAATCGAAGAGGGTCTGGCTGTTGTCGCCGGTCAATGCGGAGACCGGCACGATTTCCGCGAAGGGGAATTGACCGGACAAATCCTGCAGCAAAGGCAGAAGCTGTTCTTTGGGCAGCAAATCGATTTTATTTAATATAAGGAAGACCGGTATATCCACGGACTGCAAACGTTTTAAAATATACCGTTCCCCCGCGCCGAAAGGCTGGCTGACGTCCAGCAGATAAAAGACCAGGTCGCAGCCGGCCAGAGCGTTTTCCACCTCGTTCATCATCCGCCGGTCCAGCTGGTATTTGGGCTTGTGCACGCCGGGGGTGTCGATAAAGATCGCCTGCATGTTTTCATCCGTATACACGCCGCGGATGCTGTTGCGGGTGGTTTGCGGCTTATCGGAAACGATGGCCACTTTATGCCCGGTCAGCCGGTTGATCAAGGTGGATTTCCCGGCATTGGGCCGTCCCACCAGGGCGATGAACCCGGATTTGAAGCCCCCGCCGCTCATTGCGCGCCTGCGCTTTCTTCGCTTCCCGCCGTTTCCGGGGGCGTGGGGGCGCTGTAGCGGATCTCCGCGGCCTGATCGCAGATCTGCACCCAGGTCTGGCCCGGCGTCAGCTTCAGTTCCCGGCCCTGTTCATCCACGAACAAAGTCTCGCTGTCCAGGCCCTCCCGTTTCCAGCGGCCGGTTTGCACCTTGCCGCCGGTAAACAGCATGGCTTCGCCGCCGGCGGTCATATCGATCTTCAGCCGGCCCACGCTGTCCAGTACCTGGGAAGTCACTTTTTGCACCAGGATATTGGCGCAGCTGATCCAGACGTCGTTATTGGCGTCCCGCTGCTCTTTGTCGTTGACATAGCGGTAATAGAGGCCTTCGGCCGCATCGTATTCATAGCGGTTGGTCACCGTGGGATAGGCGAACACCACGGTTTCCGCCGCCTGGCCGGGGATGGCCGCCCCCGCCGGATAAAAGGAAAAGGCCCGGGGTTCCTGCTCTTGCGCTAAACCCTTGTCCTGCAAAAAGCTGTAAATGCTGTCCATGCCAGTATATAGGTTATGGGGGGCCTTCCGGCTTTTGTCCCGGTGGAAATACTGGCTGTAGGTGATCTCGTTCAAATAATCCACCACGCCGGACTGCAGATAGCGCCGGGCGTCCTCACTCCAGCCGCAATGCACATACAGGCCCTGCCAGCCCCGGCAGATATCCACGATATAGGGACGGGTGCTGCGGACGGGGCCGATGGTATCCGGCCTTTGGCTGTAAAACAAAGCCTGATAGCGGGTTATGCCGCCTTCCGCCGGCACTTCGTATACCCAATCCGCCTGGCTCAGCCCGGATTGGGGACGGGCCGGTTTCAAATTGTCGATGGAAACCACCACCACCCGGCTATGAATGGCCTCGGGGATCTCCAAACCGGTCAGGGGATTGTAGATCGGCTCCGGTTCCGGCTCCGGTTCCGGCTGGGTTTCCCCGGCCGGTTCCACATCCCCGGAGATCACCGCAGGATAGCCCTGCCGGTAGAAGTACAACAAAAAACCGCCCACGCAAAAAATCAGCGCCACCAAGATGATCAGGAATTTTTTCATATCGTATTTATCCTCTTTTAACCTCTGTTCTTCGGTTTTGCCTTTTCTGTCCGTACAATACCCCTACTGCGAAGGGCATACCGTTAATATTCGACTTCCATCAGCGTTAATCCTTGAGCGGGGGCCATGGCAATATTCGGGCCCGGCCGGCCCTGCAAAAAGTCGGCCATCGCTTCCGGCGGGATCTTGCCCAACCCCACCGCTGCCAGCCGGCAAGTGATCAGACGCACCATGCGGTATAAAAAGCCGTCGGCGGTGACGGTGACGGTCAATGGGCGGCAAACATATTCCCAGGGGAACAGCGTGGGCGGCTGGGGCGGTTCGTCGATGCGGAGTTCCGTAATGTTCCGCACGAAATGGCTGGCGGAAACCCCGGAAGCCGCATAATGACAAAAATCATGGCTTCCCAGCAAATAGCCGGCCCCTTGGCGCATGGCCGCCACATCCAGATCTTCCTCCATGGTCCAGGCATAGCGGTAGGTGAAAGGATTGGCCCGGGCCTGCCGCTGGATCAGATAGCGATAGGTTTTGCTTTTGGCGTCATAGCGGGCATGAAAGGACATGGGTACTTCCTCCGCGGACAGCACCCGAATGTCCGGCGGCAATTTGTGATTGAGGGCCAGAGGGATATTCTCCACCGGCACCGGCTTATGGCAGTAAAAATTGGCCGTCTGCCCCAAAGCGTGGACGCCGCTGTCGGTACGCCCCGCGCCGGTGACCACGATCTGTTCCCGAAACAGGGCGGACAAAGCCTGTTCCAACCGATATTGCACAGTCATGCCCTGGGGCAAAGGCTGCCTTTGCCAACCGGCATAGGCCGTTCCGTCATAGGCCAATCGCAAACGAATATTGCGCATGCTCATCCCCAAATCCGTCCTCCGATCAAAACCGCCAATATGGCCAGCATCAAAACCACCGTCAGCGTATCCGGCAGGCGCCAGGGCGCTTGCCGCCAGCGGCTGCGTTTTTGGCCGCTTTGATAGCATTTGGCCTCCATGGCCTGGGCCAAATCCTCCGCCCGGCGAAAGGCGGAGATCAGCAGCGGCACCAGCAAAGGCACAAAAGAGGCCAGGCGTTTCCATAGATTGCCCTGGGCCAAGCCGCCGCCCCGGGCCCTTTGGGCCAGGACGATGCGGTCGAATTCTTCCAATATCGTGGGAATAAAACGCAAGGCGATGGAGGTGGTCATGGCGATCTCCGCCGCCGGTACGCCGATAAACCGCAGCGGGGAAAGCATTTTTTCCATGCCGTCGGTCAAAGCCACCGGTTTGCTGGTGAGGGTAAGCAAAGAGGAAAAGGCCACCAGCAGAAACAGGCGCAGCCCCATGGCCAAGCCATAATAAATCCCTTCCCGGCTCAGGCGCAAAAACCGCCATTGCCACAGCGCCTCGCCGGGATAGAAAAAGAAGTTGAACAGCATGGTGATCACGGCAAAGACCAATATGCCTTTCAAGCCCCGGCCCAAAGCTTTCAGGGGGATATGGCTCAGCCAGGCCACAAAAGCGGCCAACAGGGCCAAACCGCCCCAGCCCAACCAATTGTTGGCCACGAACAGGGCCACCATGTAGGTCAGGGCGGCGATCCATTTGCTCAGCGCGTTCAGCTTATGCACCGGCGAATCGCCGGGATAGTATTGCCCCAACAGCAGCTTATCCTGTAACAGCCGGATCACCTCCCAGCAGGAAAAGGGCTTCTTGCTTCAGCCTGTCCAGGGTGATACAGTCTGCTGCCACCGGCCAACCCCGGTCCCGCAGGGCCTGGGCCAGATGATACAGCGGCGGCGGCCGCAGCCCGGCCCGATGCAGCGCCGCTTCTCCGGCCATGACCCGGGCGGGGGGGCCGTCGGCCACCAAGCGGCCCTGATCCAAAACCAGCAGCCGTTCGGCGAATTCCGCCACCTCGTCCATATTATGAGAAATCCAAATCACGGTTTTTCCTTGGGCATGCAGCTGCAGCAGCAATTGCATCAGCCATTGCCGGCCGCCCTCGTCCAAACCGGCGGAGGGTTCGTCCAAAATCAAAATCTGCGGTTCCGTGACCAAAGTGGCGGCCAGGCACACCCTTCTTTTTTGGCCGCCGGACAAAGCAAAGGGAGATTTGTCCATAAGGAGACTGCTGTCCAGACCCACCGTATCCAAGGCGCGGGCCACCAAACCGGGCAGGCTTTCCGGCGCGGCGCCGAAATTTTTCGCGCCATAAGAGACTTCCTCAAACACCGTTTCGCCGAACAGCTGCTGTTCCGGGTATTGGAACACCAGACCCACCCGGGGAAACACTCCATGCTTTTCCGCCTGCCGGCCGTTGACCGTCAGTTTGCCGCCGCTGGGCTGATACAAACCGGCCAACAAAGCTGCCAGGGTGCTTTTGCCGGAGCCGCCCCGGCCGATGATGGCCGCCAATTCCCCGGCACGAATGCCAAAACTGATCCGGCGCAAGGCATGCGTCTTTCCTATGCCGATTTCCGGATAATCATAATCCACATTTTCCGCCATGATCTGCCAGTCCCCGGCAGGCGTTCCGGCCGCCTCGCCGGCAGCCGTCCCGGCAGGATGCCGGGGAAAAACGGACGGGCGCAAAGCATCCAGCGCCGACGCCACCTCTTCCGCTTCCAGCAGGCCCTGGAGGGAAGGATGACCGGAGCGGGCCAATTCGCTGGCAAAAGCGGCGGCAGGCGGCAGAGCCAGGCGGTACTGCCGCAGCCATTGCCCATCGGCAAAAATCTGCCGCGGCGTGCCTTCCCGGACCACGCGCCCTTCATGCAATACCAGGATGCGGTCGGCCAGGACCGCTTCTTCCATAATATTGGTGATATAAATCAGGGCCAAACCTTTTTCCCGCCGCAAGCGGCTCAACGTATCCAGCAGGGAGGCCCGCAAAGCCGGGTCCAGCATGGAAGTGGGTTCATCCAAAACCAAATAACGGGAAGCCATGGCCAAAGCGCCGGCGATAGCCACCCGTTGTTTTTCGCCCCCGGAAAGCAGATGGGGCGGTTTATCCATTTTTTCCCGCAGGTCCACCGCGTCCAAAGCGTCCTCCACCCGTTTGCCGATCTCCTCCGGAGGCAGGCCCAGGTTTTCCGGGCCGAAAGCCACGTCGTCCCCGACAGTGGTGGCCACGAACTGGTTGTCCGGGTTTTGGAACACGAAAGCCACCTTTTGCCGGGCGGCGAACACTTCCCCGGGCTTGGCGGTATCCAGGCCGTCTACCAGCACCTGGCCCTGATCGGGCACAAGCAGGCCGTTGCACATTCTGGCCAGGGTGCTTTTGCCGGAGCCGTTGGCGCCGATGACGGCCAGCCATTCCCCGGGCCGCACCTGCAGCCGGATATGGGACAAAGCCGGTTGGGGATCGTCTTCGTAGGTATAGGATACGTCGTTGATTTCTATCATGCTTGCTTCCGTTTCATACTGCCGCATTGGAAAAAATCGCTTCCAGCCGACGAAAAAGGCGGGGGCTTCCCCCCGCCTGGCGCAGCTTTTATTGCGGCAAATAGGCCCTTTATACCAATTCGATCCGCACCATTTGAGCGGCGTCGCCCCGGCGAGCGGCTAACTTGACGATCCTGGTATAGCCGCCGTTGCGGTCGGCATACTTCGGGGCGATTTCGTTAAACAATTTGGTCGCCATATCTTCCTCGGTGAGGAAAGCCAAAGCTTGCCGCCGGGAGGCCAAATCCCCCCGTTTGCCGATGGTGATCATTTTTTCCACGCAGCTGGCGATTTCCTTGGCCCGCGGCTCCGTGGTTTCGATTACACCGTTTTTAATCAGGGAAGTCGTCGCGTTACACAGCAGGGCGCGGCGATGCGCGCTTTTGACTCCCAATCTGCGGTATGCCATGTTCCGGTTCCTCCTTTATTCGTCGCTTTTCTTCAAGGAAAGACCCAGTTCTTCCAGTTTGCTGACCACTTCTTCCAGGGATTTCCGTCCCAGATTGCGTACCTTCATCATTTCTTCTTCGGTACGGTTGGCCAGCTCCTGCGCGGTATGGATACCGGCGCGTTTCAAACAATTGTAGGAACGCACCGACAGATCCAACTCTTCGATGGTCATTTCCAAAAGCTTGTCTTTCTTGCTTTCTTCTTTTTCGATCAGGGCTACTTCTTGGGTCATGCTGCCGGTGAGGCCGATAAACAATTCCAGATAATCGCATAAAATTTTTGCCGAGGCGGAAATCGCTTCGTCCGGCGCGATGGTTTTATCGGTCCATACGTCCAAAGTCAATTTATCGTAGTCGGTTTGTTGCCCGACGCGGGTATCTTCTACGGAAAAGTTGACTTTGATCACCGGTGAAAACAAGCTGTCCACGGGGATAACGCCGATGGGCTGGTTTTCTTTTTTATTTTTATCTGTGCCCACATATCCCCGGCCCCGTTCCACGACGATTTCCATCTTCAGCTCGCCGCCTTCGTCCAAGGTGGCGATATAGTGGTCGGGGTTGAGGATTTCCACTTCCGGGTCGCAAATAATATCGGCGGCGGTAACCTGTCCCGGGCCATGGGCGTTGACATACACCGTGCGCGCTTCGTCGCAGTGCATTTTCACAGCCAGTCCCTTTAAGTTGAGAATGATATCGGTGATATCTTCCACCACGCCGGGGGCCGTAGAGAACTCATGCAAAATGCCGTCGATTTTCACCGCCGAAACCGCGGCGCCCGGCAGAGAGGAAAGCAAAACCCGGCGCAAAGCGTTGCCCAGCGTAATGCCATAGCCTCTTTCCAAGGGCTCCACAACGAAACAACCGTATGAATCGTCCTCGGCGTGATTGATACATTGTATTCTCGGTTTTTCAATGCCGAACATTTAACCCCTCCTTGACAGTAGTAGGTACATACTTCGGGGCGTCATAAAGGATCTGGCTTATCTGGAATACAATTCGACGATCAACTGTTCGTTGATCGGCAGATCGATATCCTCGCGGCCGGGCAAAGCCACCACTTTGCCCACCAGGTTTTCTTTATCCACTTCCAGCCATTGGGGAGCGTTGCGATGAGCGATAGCCGCGGCGATTTCCTCGAACTTAGGCGATTTGCGGCTGCCTTCTTTGACGGTAATGACTTGACCCGGTTTTACCTGATAGGAAGGGATGTTCACCTTTTTGCCGTCCACGGTGAAATGCCCGTGGCGAACCAATTGCCGGGCGTCGATGCGGGAAGAAGCCATACCCAAACGGTATACCACACTGTCCAAGCGCAATTCCAAAAGGCGCAGCAGGTTTTCGCCGGTAACCCCTTGTTTTCTTTCCGCTTTTTCAAAATAGATACGAAATTGTTTTTCGGCAATGCCGTAAATACGCCGCACTTTTTGTTTTTCCCGCAGCTGAATGCCGTATTCGGACACTTTTTTCCGGGATTGGCCATGTTGGCCGGGGGCATACTGTTTGGTAGCGAAAGCGCATTTGTCGGAATAGCAGCGGTCGCCCTTAAGATAAAGTTTCATGCCTTCCCGGCGGCACAGCCGGCATACGGCGCCTGTATATCTGGCCATTTATATATACCTCCTAAACTCTTCTTCTTTTGGGCGGTCTGCAACCGTTATGGGGAATGGGGGTCACGTCTTTGATCATGCTGACTTCCAATCCGGCCGCTTGTAAAGAACGGATAGCGGCTTCCCGGCCGGAACCGGGGCCTTTTACCAGGCATTCCACCTGGCGCATGCCGTGTTCCATCGCCTCTTTGGCCGCCACGTCCGCCGCCATTTGCGCGGCAAAGGGCGTGCTCTTGCGGGAGCCTTTGAAGCCTTGCGCGCCGGCGGAAGACCAGGAGATAGCGTTGCCGCTTTTGTCGGTAATGGTGATTACCGTATTGTTAAACGTGGACTGGATATGGGCTACGCCCACTTCCACGTTTTTCTTCTCTTTTTTTCTGCGAGTTTGTCTACGAGCCAAAATAACTACCTCCTCTCTTTATTTTGTCGCTTTACGTTTCGCGCCCACGGTCCGTTTGGGACCTTTGCGCGTACGGGAATTGTTCTTGGTATTCTGTCCGCGAACGGGCAGGCCCCGACGATGGCGAATGCCGCGATAGCAGCCGATCTCCGACAGACGTTTGATGTTCAAAGCCACGTCTCTACGCAAATCGCCTTCCACCGGGCAAGTATTGTTCAACACTTCGCGAATCCGCGCCACTTCTTCTTCGCTAAGATCCTTGATCCGGGTATCCGGATTTACCCCGGCTTCGGCCAGGATCTTTTGGGAAGTTTTCAGGCCGACTCCGTAAATATAGGTGAGGCCGATCTCCACCCGTTTTTCCCTGGGCAGGTCAACGCCAGCAATACGTGCCATTTAATGTAACACCTCCGTATTTTTTATCCCTGTACCTGTTTATGCTTGGTGTTGGGGCAAATCACCATAACTTTGCCCCGCCTTTTGATGATTTTGCATTTTTCGCAAATCGGTTTTACCGATGCTCTGACCTTCATTTGCCAAACCTCCTAAGCGTCTGCTTATTTATATCTGTAAGTGATTCGACCCCGTTTTAAATCATAAGGGCTCAACTCGACGGTGACCTTGTCTCCGGGCAGGATGCGGATATAATTGGTGCGGATCTTGCCGGAAATATGCGCCAGGATACGGTGGCCGTTAGCCAATTCCACGGTAAACATGGCGTTTGGCAGCGGTTCGATCACTGTGCCGTCGATTTCGATTGCGTCCTGTTTCGACATTCACATGCCCTCCTTTGCATTTTCGCCGGCCAATTTGTTTATGGCCTCTCTGATCTCTTCATCGGTTACTTTTCCAGATGCAGCTTTGTCCTTCAGGTCAGCCGCTACCTTATAGCTCAGCTGCAAATGGCGCCTGTTTTTTTTCTTTGGTTTGCCGACGCCGCGATCGCGGCCGTCCGCCACCAAAACCCGAGCGCCGTCCATAGCCACCACCAGATAAAGTTGGCCTTTATCCCGTCCGGCCAGGGAGCGGACCAATTGAGCCAGTTGCAGTTCCGGTCCCGAGGTCGAACCGGAACGCGCCCATACACCATAATCCGCGTTTGTATTTTTGTCGTTCATATACCACCCAAATCATGGATTCTCAACCGGCCGAAGCTGGAAACAAGAGCAAAGGAACGCCTTTGGCCTTATTCGCCAGGAAGAGACAGAGCCGGCGAAAACGTCAAATCACCTTTTGTCAACTCCATTTTTGGCCCAAGGCTTGCCCCAGCTCCACCATGACTTCGTTGATGGGCTGATCGCCGTTGATTTCATGCAGCAGGCCTTTTTCCTGATAATAGGCGATCAGAGGAGCGGTTTGCGTCTCGTATACCTTCAGACGGTTGCGTACGGTTTCCTCTTTATCGTCGCTGCGTTGATACAACTCGCCGCCGCATACGTCGCAAACGTTTTCTTTCTGCGGCGCATTGTACAGCAGATGATAGATGGCGCCGCATTGACGGCACATTCTTCTGCCGGTGAGACGGGTGATCAGTCTGTCCGCAGGCACGCTGATGTTCAACACCGCCGTCAGAGAAGTTTTCATCTCCGCCAGCAATGTATCCAAAGCTTCGGCCTGGGCCAAAGTACGGGGAAAGCCGTCCAAAAGGAAACCTTCCCGGCAATCCGCCTGCGAAATGCGGTCTTTGATGATGCCGACAGTCACTTCATCCGGCACCAATTGTCCTTTATCCATATAGGATTTGGCCTCCAGGCCCAGATCCGTTCCCGCGGAAATGGCCGCGCGGAACATATCGCCGGTAGAAATATGCGGCAGGAACAATTTCTTCACCAGGACTTCCGCCTGGGTACCTTTGCCGGCGCCGGGGGCGCCCAATAAGACTATTTTCATGCTTTTCTCCCCTTTATTTCATAAATCCCTGATAATGACGCATCAACAAATGCGATTCGATTTGTTTCATGGTATCCAAGGCTACGCCCACGGCGATCAGCAAGGATGTGCCGCCGAAATACAGGTTCATATGGGTCGCCGCCATAAATATACTGGGGGTAAGGGCGATCAACGTCAGGAAAGTCGCGCCGGAGAAAGTCAACCGGGACAATACTTTGTCCAGGTATTCGGCGGTGGGCCTACCGGGACGCAAACCGGGGATAAAACCGCCGTTTTTGCGCATATTGTCGGCAACGTCCGCTGTATTGAACGTAGCCGCCGTATAGAAATACGTAAAGATGAAAATCAACAAAGCGTAGGTAATGATATAGGCCGGATGCGTATAGTTCAGCACCCGGTTCAGCCAAGTGGCGAAACCGCCGTTGGCGGAGAAAAACTGGGCAATAACGCTGGGGAAAGTCAATAAAGCCATGGCGAAGATGATGGGGATAACGCCGGCCTGATTGATTTTCATCGGGATATGGGTGCTTTGCCCGCCGTACACTTTGCGGCCGATCACCCGTTTGGCGTATTGCACCGGGATCTTTCTCTGGCCTTCGTTGACCGCCACCACGCCGGCAACGATCAATAGCGCCACGATCAGGAAGAGAATCATCGTTACCACGCTGACTTCGCCGTTTACCACATATTGATACAAGGTGTTGATACCCGCGGGCAAACGGGAAACGATACCGGCAAAGATGATCAAGGAAATGCCGTTACCGATACCTTTTTCCGTAATGGCTTCGCCGATCCACATGATAAATGCGGTACCGGCGGTGAGGCTGATGATCACCACAAGCATGGTCCAGATATTGGCGTTGATCATCGCGCCTTTCAGGAACACGGCCATTACAATCGCTTCGGCTAAGCCCAAAACAATGGTTCCGTAACGAATCCACTGACTCATGATCCGTCTGCCCTCTTGGCCTTCTTTTGCCAATTTTTCAAAATAGGGGACGACCATGGTCAACAACTGGATAATGATGGAGGCATTGATGTAGGGAATAATGCCCATCGCAAAAATAGACAGATTTTTAAACGAGCCGCCGGACAAAATATCCATCCAGCCGAACAAATCGGAAGTAAACATGCCGGATAAAATGTCGCGATTGATGCCGGGAACCGGTATATGGGCCCCCAGACGGAACACGGCGAACATCAGCAGCGTATACAGGATTTTCTTCCGCAATTCCGGGATTTTCCAGGCATTGACCAAAGCTGAAAGCACTTTACATCACCTCGACTTTTCCACCGGCCGCAACAATTTTTTCAGCGGCGCCTTTGCTAGCGCTGACGCAAACCGTTAACTTTTTGGTAAGCTCGCCGTTGTTAAGGATCTTCACCCCGTCGCAGGCTCTGGTTAAAAAGCCGTATTCATCCAGCAAGTCGTTATTTACCACGGCGCCGTCTTCAAAGACGTTCAAATCTTCCAGATTGATTTCCACAATATTCTTGCGCCAATGGTTGACAAAACCGCGTTTCGGCAAACGCCGGGACAAAGGCATTTGGCCGCCTTCGAAACCGGGACGCACGCCGCCGCCGGAACGGGATTTTTGGCCTTTATGACCGCGTGCCGACGTTTTACCGGTACCGGAACCGGTTCCCCGGCCTACGCGCAGCGGCGCTTTGCGGGACCCGGCTGCGGGCTTCAATTCGTTAAGCTTCATCTTGCACCTCCTGCACCTAGTTTTCTTCTTCGACAACCTTTTCCCAGGTGACCAAATGGGCGATACTGGCGATCTTGCCCATGATATCGGGAGTGTCTTCCTGGATCACCGAGGAATTCATTTTTTTCAAGCCCAAAGCCACGGCTGTGGCTCTTTGTTTTTTATTGTAGCCGATGGGGCTTTTGGTCAAGGTAATTTTGATTTTGGCCATTGTATTTCCTCCCTTAACCTAAGATTTCTTCCGGCGTTTTGCCCCGCAAACGGCTGACTTGTTCCACGGTTTTCAAGGATTTAAGCCCAGCCAAAGTTGCGGCCACCATATTGATGGCGGTGTTGGAACCCTGCGATTTGGTGAGGATGTTTTTCATACCCGCCAACTCGCACACCGCACGCACCGGACCGCCGGCGATAACGCCGGTACCGTCGGCAGCGGGTTTCAGCATGACTTTGCCCGCGCCGAAGCGGCCGATCACTTCATGAGGAATGGTGTTGTGCACCAACGGCACCTCGATCATTTTCTTTTTGGCGTCTTCCACGCCTTTGCGGATGGCTTCCGGCACTTCGCTGGCTTTGCCCATGCCGGCGCCTACATGACCGTTGCCGTCGCCTACCACCACTAAAGCGGAAAAACTAAAATGGCGTCCGCCTTTTACCACCTTGGCGACACGGTTGATAAAAACAACTCTTTCTTGCAATTCAGAGCCGTTTTCTTCTCTTTTTTCTCTATCTCTATCTTTGGCGTCTGGTCTTGCCATTTCCAAACCTCCTTCGCCTAAAAGTTGAGTCCGCCTTCTCTGGCGCCATCGGCCAAAGCGGCTACCCGGCCGTGATAAATCAGGCCGCCTCTGTCAAAGATAACGTCGACAATTCCTTTTTCCTTAGCCTTTTCCGCCAGCAGCAAGCCGACCTTTTTGGCCGCTTCGCAATTGCCGCCGTAGCTGCCTTTGAAAGGCGCTTCCAGGCTGGAGGCCGCCGCCAAGGTAACGCCGGCCGCATCGTCGATGATCTGCGCATAGATATGCTTATCGCTGCGATATACCGCAAGTCTGGGGCATTCGGCGGTGCCGGCTATTTTTCTGCGGATCCGATAATGTTTTTTGGCTCTGATCGCCTTGCGGTCTGTCCTTTTGTACATAGTAGTCATCCTTTCTGCCGCAGCCTAAGATTATATCCTTAAGCCTTTGCGGCTACCTGTCATGCGGCCGCCTTATTTCTTGACGCCGGCTTTACCGGCTTTGCGGCGTACATATTCATCCGCGTAACGAATCCCTTTGCCTTTATAGGGTTCGGGGGGACGGACTTCCCGGACATTGGCCGCGAAAGCGCCCACTTTTTCTTTATCGATACCGGAAATGACGATGGTATTGGGTTGGGGAACGGAAACGGTCAGATCGGGACCGGGATCCATTTCCACCGGATGGGATTTGCCCACGGTGAGGGTCAGGTTTTTGCCGTTCATGCCGGCGCGGTAACCTACGCCCACCAGGGTCAGCTTCTTGTCGAAGCCCTGGGTAACGCCAACCACCATATTGTTGAGCAAAGCCCGGGTCAGGCCGTGCAAAGCTCTTTCATCCGGCTGGTCGCTGTTGCGGGTGACCTCGATCGACCCATCTTTTTCTTCTATATTGATTCTGGGTGAAAACTCTCTTTTTAATACTCCCTTGGGCCCTTTTACTTCGACCGCATGACCGTCGATTTTCACTTCCACGCCCTTAGGGATTTGAATCGGCATTTTGCCTATACGGGACATGCTTGCACCTCCTAATGCAGTTATCTGCGATTTATTACCAGACGTAGCAGAGTACTTCTCCACCCAAGCCTTGTTTGCGCGCGTGTTTGTCTGTCATCAGGCCGCTGGACGTAGAGACCACGGCGATGCCCAGGCCGCCCAAAACCTTCGGCAGCTCATCTTTGTTGGCGTATACGCGCAAACCGGGTTTGGATATGCGTTTCAAACCGCTGATAACTCTTTCCTTACCGGCATATTTGAGGTAAAGACGGATAATCCCTTGTTTGCCGTCTTCCACATATTCCACGTCTTTGATGTAGCCTTCCTCTTTGAGGATATTGGCTATGCCCATTTTCGTCCGGGAAGCGGGGATTTCCACTTTTTCCATATAAACCATATTCGCATTGCGGATTCTGGTCAAGAAATCGGCAATCGGATCGGTAACAACCATTAAAACTACCTCCTTCCAATATCCCCCGTTTACCAACTGGATTTGGTGATGCCGGGGATTTCTCCTTTATAGGCCAAATTGCGGAAGCAAATACGGCAAATACCGAATTTCCGCATATAGCCATGAGGACGGCCGCAAATGTTGCAACGATTGTAACCCCGCACAGAATACTTGGGCGTCCGTTTTTGTTTCACTAACATAGAAGTTTTAGCCACGTTTTTCCCTCCTTTACTTATCCGCGAACGGCATACCGATCAGACGCAACAATTCTTTGCATTCCTCGTCGGTTTGCGCTGAGGTAACGAAAGCGACTTCCATGCCCCTGATCCTGTCGATCTTATCGTACTCGATTTCCGGGAAAATGAGCTGTTCTTTCAAACCCAGGGTGTAATTGCCCCTGCCGTCGAAGGCGTTGGCAGACACGCCTTTAAAGTCTCTGACCCGGGGAATAGCCGCGGAGATCAGCTTATCCACAAAATCATACATCCGCTCGCCGCGCAGGGTGACCTTGCAGCCGATGTTCATACCTTGGCGCAGCTTGAATGCGGCGATGGATTTTTTCGCTTTGGTGACGATCGGTTTTTGACCGGAAATAGCGGTAAGGTCGCCAATGGCCGCGTCCAAAGCCTTGGGATTTTGAATGGCTTCGCCCAAACCCATATTGATCACGACTTTTTCCAGCCGGGGAATTTGCATGACATTTTTGTATTGGAACTTGTTTTGAAGCTCGCCGCGAATTTCTTCGTCATAACGCTTCTTGAGTCTGTTCACTTATGCTTCCTCCTTCCCCTATTCTTTATCGAAGCTGGCGCCGCATTTGGCGCAAACCCGCATCTTTTTGCCGTCATCCATAACTTCTTTTTTCACGCGGACGCCTTGATTGCATTTGCTGCAAAACAGCATCACATTGGAGCTGTCCAAGGCCGCTTCTTTTTTGATGATGCCGCCCTGAGGCGCCGCTTTGGTGGGCCGGCTGTGACGGCTGACCAAATTCACTTTGTCTACATATACCCGGCCGTTTTTGGTGTCCACATTGATGACTTTGCCGGTCTTGCCTTTGTCTTTGCCGGCGATGACCACGACCTGGTCGCCGGTTTTTACATGCATTTTGCTTTTCTCATTTTTCGTCGCCATGTTTATCCCTCCTAGAGAACTTCCGGCGCCAAAGAGATGATTTTCATGAAATCTTTATCTCTCAGCTCCCGGGCCACCGGCCCAAAGATACGCGTGCCTCTGGGCTGATTGGCTTCGTTGATAATGACTCCGGAGTTCTCGTCGAAACGAATATAGGAACCGTCGGCGCGGCGAATTTCCTTAGCGGTACGAACCACGACCACGCGAACCACTTCGCCTTTTTTGACCATGCCGCCGGGGCTTGCTTCTTTGACGGTGCAGATGATGATATCGCCAACTGTGGCGTATTTACGGCGGGAGCCGCCCAACACTTTGATGCACAAAAGCTCTTTCGCGCCGGTATTATCTCCCACTTTCAGTCTGGTTTCGGCTTGTATCATACAGCCGGCCCCCTTTCTTATCGATTAATTATCCTTTAGACGATCGGCGCTTTTTCTAAGATCTCTACGACCCGCCATCTTTTTTCTTTGGAGAGCGGTCTGGTTTCCATAATCAAAACTTTATCGCCGATTCTGGCTTCGTTGTTTTCGTCATGGGCTTTGAATTTTTTACTGGAAGTAGTGATTTTGCCATACAAAGGATGTCTGGTGCGGCTTTCGACGCGAACGACTACAGTTTTATCCATTTTATCACCGGCAACGATGCCAATGCGTGTTTTCCGGGAATTTCTATCCACCTAAATTGCCTCCTTTCCGGCAAACTTACTTTATAAGACGCACTTTAAGCCTGTTGGGACTGTTTTTGTCTGATTACGGTCTTGACCCTTGCCATATCCCGGCGTACCGCCTTGATGGTCATGGGATTATCCAATTGACCGGTGGCTAAACGAAAACGCAGGTTAAAGAGTTCCGTCTGCAGATCGCTTTCCTTGCTGACCAATTCGTCTAAGGTCAGATCACGGAGTTCCTTAGCTTTCATTTGCTTCACCACCCATTTCTTCTCTTTTCACAAATTTGCATTTGATCGGCAGCTTATGCATAGCCAAGCGCATAGCTTCCTTCGCGGTTTCTTCCGGAACGCCGGCGATTTCAAACATGACTTTGCCGGGTTTGACCACGGCCACCCAGTATTCCGGGGCGCCTTTACCGGAACCCATGCGGGTTTCGGCGGGTTTTTCCGTTACCGGTTTATGGGGGAATATTTTGATCCATACGTTACCGCCACGTTTGATGTAACGGGTCATGGCGATACGGGCGGCTTCGATTTGACGGCTGGTGATCCAACCGCATTCGCAGGCCTGCAGGCCGTAATCGCCGTAGCTGACGAAATTGCCCTTATGGGCGGCGCCCTTCATCGTTCCGCGGTGCTGGCGGCGATATTTCACTCTTTTGGGCATTAACATTATTTGGCCACCTCCACAGGGATTTCTTTCTTACTCCGGCGCTCCCGGAGCACTTCGCCTTTGTAGATCCAAACTTTTACGCCGATCTTACCGTAGGCGGTGTTGGCTTCCGCAAAACCGTAATCAATGTCGGCGCGCAGAGTGTGCAGCGGCACTTTGCCTTCCGCATACCATTCGGTGCGGGCGATTTCCGCGCCGGCCAGACGGCCGGAGCACATGATCTTGATACCTTCGCCGCCCATACGCATGGTGCGGTTCACGGTTTGCTTCATGGCCCGCCGAAAGGCGATACGCCGTTCCAAAGAGGCGGCGACGCTTTCCGCCACCAATTGGGCGTCCATTTCCGGACGTTTCACTTCGGTGATATTTACTCTTACGGTTTTGCCGCACATTTTTTCCAGTTCTTTGCGCAGGATCTCCACTTCCTGGCCGCCCCGGCCGATAACGATACCGGGTTTGGCGGTGAAGACGTTGATGCGCACCTGGCCGCCGGCTTTTTCGATATCTACCTTGGATACGCCGGAGGCGTACAATTTTTGTTTCACATAGCGGCGCAGTTGATAATCTTCGTACAGGGAATCTTTAAAGTCTTTTTTATTGGCGTACCAACGCGCATCCCAATCTTTAATCACGCCGATACGAAAACCTTTCGGATTTACTTTCTGACCCACGATTAAACCCCCTCTCTTTCGCCGACCGCCACGGTAATGTGGCTGGTCCTGTGGAGCATTCTGTCCGCCCGGCCGTGGGAACGGGGTTTGAACCGTTTCAGGCTGGCGCCTTCGTCCACATAGGCCTTGGTGACGATCAAATCGTCTTTTACCAGGTTGAGATTGTTTTCAGCGTTGGCGACGGCCGAGTGTAGAACCTTGGCGATCAACGCGGCGGATTTATTGGGGGTAAAGCGCAGGATGGCTTCGGCCTCCCGAACGTTTTTGCCGCGAATCAGGTCAATGACCAACCGGGCCTTGCGCGGGGAAACGCGGATATATTTCGCTGTTGCTTTGGCTTCCAAAGTGTTTCCTCCTTCCTTTCTACTTCAAGGCCGTCGAACGTTCGGTCTTGTTGCCATGGCCTCTGAAGTAGCGGGTGGGCGCAAATTCGCCCAGTTTATGCCCGACCATATCTTCGGTGATATACACGGGCACATGTTTTTTTCCGTCATGGACCGCAATCGTGTGGCCAACCATTTGCGGGAATATCGTAGAACTGCGGGACCAGGTTTTGAGAACCTTTTTGTCGCCGCTTTCATTCATTGCTTCAATACGGGCCAACAGTCTTTCTTCTACATAGGGGCCCTTTTTAACTGATCTGCTCATATCAGGCTTATCCTCCCTTCAATCCTGCTATCTGCTGTTACGCCGTTTGACGATCATCCGGTTGGAGGACTTCTTCCGGTCTCTGGTCTTGGCGCCTAAAGCGGGCTTGCCCCAAGGGGTGACCGGGTTGCGGCCCACCGGGCTGCGGCCTTCGCCGCCGCCGTGGGGGTGATCCACCGGGTTCATCACGACGCCGCGGTTGGTGGGACGGATGCCCAGCCAGCGGGTGCGGCCGGCTTTACCGATGTTGATGTTTTCCTGGTCGATATTGCCCACCTGGCCGATGGTGGCCCGGCAGTTGGCCAGAACCATGCGCATTTCGCCGGAAGGCATTCTCAAGGTGACGTATTTGCCCTCTTTGGCCATGACCTGCACGGAAGCGCCGGCGCTGCGGGCGAACTGCGCGCCCAAGCCGGGACGCAATTCCACATTGTGCACGACCGTACCGACGGGGATCGCCGACAGGGGCAGGGCGTTGCCGGTTTTGATATCCGCGTTTTCGCCGGAGTAGAGAACATCTCCCACCTGCAGGCCCAGAGGCGCCACGATATATCTTTTTTCGCCGTCCAGATAATGCAGCAGGGCGATATTGGCGGAACGGTTGGGATCGTATTCGATGCTGGCAACTTTGGCCGGGATATTGTCTTTTTGACGTTTGAAGTCGATGACCCGATACATTTGTTTATGGCCGCCGCCTTGATGGCGGGTGGTCAATTTGCCCTGATTGTTGCGGCCGCCTTTTTTCTTCAACGGCTCCAACAGGGATTTCTCCGGCGTAGCGGTGGTGATTTCCTCAAAAGTGGAAACCGTCATGCCTCTGCGGCCGGGAGACGTGGGTTGGTATTTTTTTATGCCCATAACTTTTTCCTCCTTTGACCGTTTTTACTGTAAGCCGGAAAAGATCTCGATCTTATCGCCTTCGGCCAGGGTGACCACGGCGCGTTTCGTGTCGGAGCGTTTGCCGAGATAACGGCCCATTCTTTTGAATTTACCTTTGTTGATGCGGGTGGTAACGTTGCAGACTTTCACGTTGAACATGCTTTCCACCGCGTGTTTGATCTCGATTTTGTTCGCCGCCTTGTCTACCAGGAAGGAATATTTGTTTTCTTCCATCATGGACATGGATTTTTCAGAAACCAGCGGTTTAATCAATACGGTTTGCGGATCACGCATTCGCCAGCACCTCCTCCAGGGACGTCAAAGCGTCTTTGGTGATAACCAATTTCTGATTGTATAAGATTTTGTAGGTATTGAGAGAGTCCCAGGAAGCGGTATTCAAACCGGTCACGTTCCTGGCGGACAATACGGTGTTGTCCATGCCGTCGCTCAAAACGATCAGCGCGTTGGGCGCGGAGATGTTTTGCATGATCCGTACCAATTCTTTGGTTTTGGGAGCTTCCATCGCCAAATCGTCGACTACGATCAAATCGCCATCCGCATATTTGCTGGACAAAGCGGAAAGCAGCGCCACACGCCGCATTTTCTTGGGCATGCTGATTTTATAACTGCGGGGCACAGGGCCGAAGGCCACGCCGCCACCGCGCCATACCGGGTTGCGGCTGCTGCCGAAACTGGCCCGGCCGGTGCCTTTTTGCCGCCAGGGTTTTTTGCCGCCGCCGGAAACCGCGGAGCGGTTTTTCACGGCGTGGGTGCCCCGGCGCAGGGAATTGAGATAAACGGTGACCGCCTGGTGCATGACCGGCGTGTTGATCGGCGCCATAAAGATGGTTTCGTTCAGCTCTACTTCGCCCACAGAGGCGCCTTCTCTATCCAATACATCTATCTTAGCCATACTAAACCTCCTTTGCGACGCTTAACCCATTTTGCGGGATTCTTTAATCAGCAGCAATCCCTCTTTGGGGCCGGGAACGGCGCCTTTGATCAGCAGCAAATTGCGCTCGGCGTCCACTTTGATGATTTCCAGATTCTGCACGGTAACGGCCTCATGTCCCATTTGACCGGGGGAATGTTTGCCTTTGAACACCCGGGCCGGGCCTTTGGCGCCAGTGGTGGCGGGACGGCGATGGCTCTTGGAACCGTGGCTCATGGGGCCCCGGCGGTCGTTCCATCTTTTGATGGTGCCGGCGAAGCCTTTGCCCTTGGACGTGCCGCTGACGTCTACCAGATCGCCGGCGGCGAAAATGTCCACGGCGATGGTGTCGCCCACCTGGAAGTCGCCGGCGTCTTTCAGCCGTACTTCGCGGAAAAAGCGGACCGGTTCGATACCGGCTTTGTCACAGTGGCCTTTGAGGGGCTTGTTTACGTTAACGGGTTTTATTTGGCCGTAGCCGAGTTGCAGGGCCTGATAACCGTCGTTTTCTTCGGTTTTGATTTGCGCGATTTTGCAGGGGCCGGCTTCCACTACCGATACCGGGATCATTTTACCCTCGGGGCTAAAAATTTGCGTCATCCCCAGCTTTTTGCCGAGTATTGCTTTCGGCATATATTGCACCTCCGTTTCAGATTCACACAATGCTTTGCTTTACAGATTATTTATCGAACAATCGCCTACAGTTTGATCTCGATATCCACGCCGGCAGGCAATTCCAACCGCATCAAAGAGTCCATGGTTTTGGGCGTGGGCTCCAATATATCGATGAGGCGTTTGTGAGTTCTCATTTCAAATTGCTCCCGGCTGTCTTTGTTGACGTGCGGGGAACGCAAGATGGTATAGATGTTTTTTTCCGTAGGCAGCGGAATGGGGCCGGAAACCGAAGCGCCGGTTCTTTTGGCCGTATCTACGATTTTGACCGCCGACTGATCCAACAAACGGTGATCATAGGCTTTGAGTCTGATTCTGATTTTATCTTGTGCCATTTATTCTTCTCCTTTCGCCCGTATCCCAACGGACATTCTCAGCGGAAATTCCCCTTCCCGCGAATCGGGAAAGCAACCTCCCGCCTCTTCGCATTTTCCGGCCGGACGGCAAATCGCTTTGCCGCCCGACCGTTTCGTTCCAGCAATCTTTTATTCGTTGATGGCGGTGACTACGCCGGATCCCACCGTGCGGCCGCCTTCGCGGATGGCGAAACGCAGACCTTCTTCAATGGCGATGGGCGTGATCAGTTCGATATCCATCACGATGTTGTCGCCGGGCATTACCATTTCCACGCCTTCCGGCAGTTTGGCTACGCCCGTCACGTCCGTGGTGCGGAAATAAAACTGCGGACGGTAACCG
>JAILCQ010000022.1 GCA_024679955.1 Bacillota bacterium
TTGTCGCCAAATTCAATTTTCTGAATAAAAGTATTTGCTTTTTCATAAAACTTATGGTAAGCTGATGTTAGTAGGCGTTTTTGACAAGTGGGGTAATCCCACTTTTTCTTTTGCGAGGCAACGTATGGCGAAAAAAAAAGGCATTGTTTGCGATTATAGCCAAATCGAACGGGATATTTGGCAGCTGGCAGAAGCGACGGTAGCGGAAAACGGCGCGGAACTGATCGATGTGGAATTCACCGCCGAAGCCGGCAATCATTTTCTGCGCATCTTTATCGATCGGGACGGCCAGCCGGTGGATCATCAGCTTTGCGAAACGGTCAGCAATGCGCTGGATCCCCTTTTGGACGAAGCCGATCTGATCCGGGAAAGCTATTATCTGGAAATATCTTCCCCGGGATTGGAACGCCCGCTGAAACGGCCCGCGGATTTTATCCGCTATGCCGGTCAAGACGTTACCCTGCATCTTTACGCCCCCTGGCAAGGGCAAAAACAGATCGACGGCCGGCTGATCGGCCTGGCGGGCGACTGTATCCAAATCGACGCGGACGGGCAAACCCTTGCCTTTCCTCTGGCCCAGGTGGCCAAGGCCCATCTGCGGATCACTTTCTGAATCGACTCTACCGCCGGAAACTGCTTCACGAACGTGCAATGGAATAAGGAGAGAACAATCATGAATATCGAATTTATCGAAGCCCTGAAAGATTTGGAAAAAGAGCGGGGCATTGATGCCGACGTTTTACTGGAAGCCATCGAAACGGCCTTGATTTCCGCCTATAAAAAGCATTACGGTTCGTCCCAGAACGTGCGGGTAGAAATCAACAAAAACACCGGCGATATCCATGTGCTGTATCGGAAAACAGTGGTAGAAGAAGTAGAAGACGACCGGACGGAGATTTCCCTGGCGGAAGCCCAAACCTACGACCCGGATTTTGAAATCGGCGATATGTTTGAATCCGAAGTCACCCCCCGGTCTTTCGGCCGCATCGCCGCCCAAACCGCCAAACATGTGGTCATCCAGCGGATACGGGAAGCGGAACGCAACCTGGTCTACGATCAATACGCCACCCGCAAAGACGACATCGTCACCGCCACGGTTTTGCGCATCGAAGGGCGGAACGTCTTTATCGATCTGGATAAAACCGAAGCCCTTTTGGCCCCTTCGGAGCAGATCCCCCGGGAAAATTACTATCAGGGAGAAAGGCTCAAAGTCTATATCCTGGAAGTGCGCCGCACCACCAAAGGCTCGCAGATCATGGTTTCCCGCACCCATCCGGGGCTGCTGAAATGCCTGCTGGAACAGGAAGTGCCGGAAATCTCCGACGGCACCGTGGAAATCAAATCGGTGGTCCGGGAACCGGGATGGCGCTCCAAAATCGCCGTATACAGCAAAAACGAAAACGTAGACCCGGTGGGGGCCTGCGTAGGCGCCAAAGGCATGCGCATCCAATCGGTGGTCAATGAATTGGCCGGAGAAAAAATCGAAGTGATACGCTGGGATGAAGATCCGGCGGTCTATGTCAGCAACGCCCTGTCCCCTGCCAAATGCGTATCCGTAGAAATAGATGAAAAAGAAAAATTCACCCGGGTGGTGGTGCCGGATTACCAGCTGTCCCTGGCCATCGGCAAAGAAGGTCAAAACGCCCGGCTGGCGGCGCGCTTGACCGGTTGGAAGATCGATATCAAGAGCGAAAGCCAAATGGAGGAATGGCTGGCCAACGGCGGCGGGCAGGAAGCGGCGGCGGAAGACGCGCCGGATGCGGAAGCCCCGGAACAAGCTCCGGAACAGATTTTGGAGCATGCGGAACAAGCCCCGGCCCCTGCGGACAGCATGCCGCCGGAAGAGGAGGATATGCCGGAAGAATCCGGGGAAGAACAAGAATAAAGCGTATATCGTTGATAATGGATCATGCATGAAGAGGAAAGGCCATGGCAAAGATCAAAAAACGGCCGGAACGGATGTGCGTAGCCTGCCGGGAAATGAAAGACAAACGCAGTTTGATCCGCCTGACGCGGACGCCCGAGGGCGAAGTGCGCATCGACGAAAGCGGCAAAATGGCCGGCCGGGGCGCGTACGTTTGCCGGGACGCGGCCTGTTTGAAAAAAGCCGCCAAAGGCCGGATCCTGGAAAAGGCGCTGAAGACCAAAATCCCCCCGGAGATTTGGCAGCAACTGGCCCAGGAAGAAGCGGCAAATACGCCGGAAGCAACAAAACAAGAATAATGCAGAGAGAATCATACAGAGAAAGAAGAAAACGATGAAGCATCCCGACGGGCAAACGCCGGTACATGTTGAATATTCGCCGCAGACGGAACGCAAAATCGCCGGTTATTTGGGCATCGCGCAAAAAGCCGGCAAACTGGCGGCAGGCGATATGGCGGCCGCCAACGCCTTGCGGCAAGGCCGGGCCTTTTTGCTGGTTTTGGCGGCAGACGCCGGGCCCCAGGTAAAAGAGGAGCTTTTTTCTCTCCTGGGCGATACGCCGTTGATCTATTGGAAAAACAAAAGCGATTTGGGCAAAATCGTGGGCAAAAGCCATCGCGGCGCGGCGGCGGTTTTGGACGAAGGTCTGGCTGCCGCCATCCGCAAAGCCATAGACACGGCCTAGCGCCCGGGGCATACCATCACAACGTCGGTTTTTATTTTTTCTTTATACTTTTCAATATAGGATATGAAGCGAAACAGGGGTAAGGAGTTGGTTGGTTTGGCAAGAGTAAAAATATATGAACTGGCAAAAGAATTGTCGGTAGAAAGCAAGGACATCGTCCGCAAGCTGCACAAAATGGGCATAGACGTAAAAAGCCATATGAGCAGCATCAGCAATGAAGAAGCGGATATGATACGCGGTTTTTTGGCGAAATCGGGCAAAGAAAGCGTAACGCAGGCTTCCTCCAATGAAAGCTTCGTGCCTCGGGTGAAGCGTATCCCCAAGGCCGTGGTGGAACAGGAGCAAGCCCAGGAAATCCGCGCCGCGGAAGAAGCGGCCGCAGCCAACGCCGGTGAAAGCGCCGGCGCCCCTGCCGCCATGCCGGAAGCAGCGCCGGCAGCCGCAGAACCGGCTCAACCGGCCGCGCCCCAGCAGCCTGCAGCGGCCATGAACGCCCCCGCGCCGGCGGCCTCTGCCCAGCCGTCCGCACCGGCGGAAAAACCGCAAAAGGCGGAGCCCGCCGCCCAACCGGCAGCCCAGCCTACCCCGGCTGCCGAGGCCAAAGAAGCCCCTGCCAAACCGCAGGCGGCGCCGGTGGCTGCCGTCAAAGACAACCAACCCATCCCGTCTGCCCCCATAAAACCGGCAACGCCCAGCAAGGAACAAACCGCAGCGCCAGAACCGGCCGCTGCCAAAGAACAAACGGTCCCGCCGCAACCGGCAGCCCAGCCCAGGGCAACCGGCAATGCGGCAAACGCCGCGCCGGCGGCTGCAGCCGCTCAGAACAGGCCCGGCGGCGGCTATCGCCGGGACGGCCAAGGCGGTCAGGGTGGTTATCGCCGGGACAGCCAGGGCGGTTATCGCAAGGACGGGCAGAACAAGCCCGGCGGCGGTTATCGCCGGGACGGCGGCTACGCCAAAGATAAAGACGCGGACACGCAAAGCAATCACCGCAAAGATCAAAACAAACGCGGCCATAGCGGCAAAAACACCGGCGGCATGGGCATGAGCGCGCCTGCTTTGGAAAAACCGTCGGCCAATTACCGTCCCAATCCCAAGAAACCGTCGGTCAAAGACATGGTAATGGAAAAGGCTTCGGCGGAAGAAAGACAAAGAGGCAACAAATCTTTCGCGAAGAATAAGGGCAACCGCAAAGACCATAAAAACAAAAAAGAGACGAAAATGGTGATGCCGCCGGTAACGCCCAAGAAGATCACCATCGGCGAAACCGTTGTTTTGGGTGAATTGGCCAAAACCATGGGCAAATCCGCCGGGGAGATCATCAAAAAGCTGTTTACCATGGGCATCATGGCAACCATCAATCAGGAGATCGATTCCGACACCGCCATTCTCCTGGCGGATGAATTCGGCGTCACCGTGGAAGTAAAAGAAGACAAAGCCGCCATCCTCTTGGACGACACCCTGGACGATGAAAAAGACCTGCAATTGCGTCCGCCGGTGGTGACCATCATGGGCCACGTGGACCACGGCAAAACCTCTCTATTGGATTCCATACGGCATACCAACGTCATCAGCACCGAAGCCGGCGGTATCACCCAGCATATCGGCGCCTATCAGGTGGAGATCAAAGGCCGGAAAATCACCTTCCTGGACACCCCCGGCCATGAGGCCTTCACCGCCATGCGGGCCAGAGGCGCGCAGGTCACCGATATCGTCATCATCGTCGTGGCGGCGGACGACGGCGTAATGCCGCAAACCGTAGAAGCGATCAACCACTCCAAAGCCGCCGGCGTGCCGATCATCATCGCCATCAACAAAATCGACAAGCCCGGCGCCAATCCGGACCGGGTCAAACAGGAATTGATGGAACACGGCCTGGTCTCGGAAGAATGGGGCGGCGACACGGTCATGGTGAACGTTTCCGCCAAGGCCAAAATCAATCTGGAAAACCTGCTGGAAATGATCCTGCTGGTGGCCGACGTCAACGAATTGAAAGCCAACCCCAACCGGCAGGCCCGGGGCACCGTGGTAGAAGCCAAATTGGATAAAAACCGGGGCCCGGTGGCAACCTTATTGGTACAGAAGGGTACCCTGCATGCGGGGGACAATGTTTTGGCCGGCGCGGTATTCGGCAAGGTGCGGGCCATGAACGACGACAAAGGCAACAAAGTACGGCATGCCGGTCCTTCCATGCCCGTAGAAATACTGGGCTTTTCCGAAGTGCCGCCGGCCGGCGAAGTGTTCGTGGCGGTCAAGGACGAAAAAGACGCCAGAGCCGTGGCAGCCCGCCTGCAGAGCAAAAAGCGGGAGGAAGAGCTGCATAAAACCGCCCGGGTCAGCCTGGACGATCTGTTCAAACAAATCGCCGAAGGCGAGATACAGGAATTGAACCTGGTGGTCAAGGCGGACGTACAAGGCTCGGTGGAAGCCCTTACCCAAAGCCTGTACAAACTCAATACCGACGAAGTCAAGGTCAACGTCATCCACTCCGGCGTAGGCGGCGTTTCCGAAAGCGACGTGATGCTGGCGGCGGCCTCCAATGCCATCATCCTCGGCTTCAATATCGTGGCCCCGGCCGCAGCCCGGGCCGCGGCGGAAAGCGAAAACGTGGATATCCGCCTATACCGGGTGATCTACGATGCGCTGGAGGATATCAAAAAAGCCATGAGCGGCCTGCTGGCGCCGGAATATAAAGAAAACGTCATCGGTCATGCGGAAGTACGGGCGGTATTCAAGGTGCCCAAAGCCGGCATGGTGGCCGGCGCCTATATCACCCAGGGCAAGATCACCCGCAACGCGCAGATCCGCGTGATCCGCGACAATATCGTCATTGCCGAAGACAAGATCAGCAGCCTGCGGCGTTTCAAAGACGACGCCAAAGAAGTGCTGCAGGGCTTTGAATGCGGCATCGGCCTGGAAAACTTCAATGACATCAAAGAAGGCGACATTTTTGAAGCCTTCGTCATGGAAGAAATCGAAAGAGAATTATAAAAAAACGGCCCGGGGAAAAGAGCCGGGCCGTTTTTGCTGCCGCGGCATACGCCGCCGGGGAAAGGAGAAGGAAACCATGGTGAGTCGCCGCGTTGGCCGGCTTTCCGGAGAATTGCAAAAAGAAATCGCCGCCATCCTCAGCCGGGAGATCAAAGACCCCCGCCTGGGCCAGCTTTCGGTGGTATCCATCGATATCGCCCCGGACGGCTGCTCCGCCCGGATATATCTCAGCCCCATGGCCGGGACGGAAACGGCGGAAGAGGATATCACCCAGGCTTTGGATAAGGCCAAGGGCTATATCCGCCGGGAATTGGCAAAACGCCTGAAAACCCGGGCTGTGCCGGAGCTGTACTTTTATGTGGACAAAAGCATCGCCTACGGCGTGGCGATGATCAATAAAATCAACAAGCAGATCCAGGCCGACGAGGCAGCCGCCCAAGGCCGTCCGCCGATCGAGGAAGGGGTATACAAAGAACCATGAACGAATTGTACCGGCAGATGATCGAGATTTTGCAAAGGCAGCGCAATCTATTGCTGGTGGGCCATGTGGAACCGGACGGCGATTGCGTGGGTTCCCTGTTGGGCCTATATTTTGCCTTTCAGGGACGGGAGAAAAACTGGCGTTTGGTGACGGAAGACGCGCCGGCGGCCTGTTTGGGTTTTCTGCCCGGCATCGATACGATCATTCGCCCGGAAGCGATCGATATCGTTCCCCAGGCCATATTGACGGTGGATTGCTGGACGCTGAACCGCACCGGCTACTGGCTGTCGGACTATTTGCAGCCGGGGCTGCCCTTCTACTGCATCGATCATCACCGGACTTCCCATTTCCAGGGGGACTTGGCGGTGATTGAGCCCCAGGCGGCGGCCTGCGGTGAAATCGTCGCCGCCCTGATGCAGCAGGCCGGGATAGAGCCGGACGCGGATACGGCCACGGCGCTGTATACCGCTTTGGCGGCGGATACCGGCTGCTTCCGCTTTGGCAGCACCCAAAGCCGCACCCTGGCCCAGGCGGCCTGGCTGCGTCCCCAGGTGGATATCGAACAAATACGCATCGCCTTATACGAAAGCCGCAGCCGCGGCAATATGCATTTGTTGACCCAGGCGTTGAACCATCTGCATTACAGCTGCGACGGCGCTTTTTGCTACACCGTATTGCGCCGGGAGGATTTTCAGGAGGCCGGCCAGGCCCTGGCCAGCGATATCGTGAATTTTACTTTGGTCTCCACCGGCGTCAAAATCGGTATGCTCCTGGAAGAACATGACGGCTATGTGAGGGTGAGCCTGCGCAGCCGTCCCGGCTATCCGGTAGATCAACTGGCCCGCGACCTGGGCGGCGGCGGTCACCGGCAGGCCGCCGGCTGCCGCCGGGAGGGGGATCTGCAAACGGAAGAAGCCGTGCTGACGGCGGCGGTGGAAAACTATCTGGCGCAGCTGGAACAAACGCCGCCGGCCGGCCGCGATTAAAAAAACGGGAATGGGTCAAGCGACAGATGATGGACGGTTTTATCAATTTAAACAAACACATAGGACCTTCTTCGCAAAGCGCCGTATCCGCTTTGAAGCGGCTGTTTCGGGTAAAGGCCGGGCATTGCGGCACCCTGGATCCGGCCGCTCAAGGCGTATTGCCGGTAGCGCTGGGCTCCGCCACCCGGCTCACGGAATATGTGATCGGCAATGGCAAAACCTATCGTACGGAAATCGTCTTCGGCGTGGAAACCGATACCTATGACGGAGACGGGAACATCGTGGCCGAAGCGGACGCCTCTTCTTTGACCGCCGGTGATTTGCACCAGGCCCTGCTGGGTTTTTGCGGGGATATCATGCAGACGCCGCCGGCGGCCTCCGCCCTGAAGCAAGGGGGCGTGGCGGCCTATAAACGGCTGCGCCGGGGCGAAACCGTTACCATGCAGCCCCGTCCGGTGCATATCGACGCTTTGCAGCTGGAAAGCTTTCAGCCTGGCCGCCAGGCCCGGGCCACCCTGCGCATCCGCTGCGGCAAAGGGGTGTATGTGCGCTCTTTGGCCCATGATCTGGGCGCTTTGTTCGGCGTAGGCGGACATGTGGCGGCCCTTACCCGTTTGCAGGTGGGCATGTTCCGCATCGAACAGGCCTATACCGTAGAACAAATCGCCGCCATGGCCGCAGCCGGGGATTATTCTTTTCTGCTGCCCAGCAGCTATCCCTTGGCGCATATCCCGGTGTTTACGGTCCGGGACGACCAGCGGCAAACCATTCTCTACGGCAATCCCACGCCAATCGATCCCTATGCCGCCGCAGCGCCTCTTTATCGCATCGAAGATTCGGAAGGCTGCCTGTTGGCCATAGGTACGGCCATACGCCAGCCGGACGGCGCTTGCCTGCTGCAGCCGGAAAAGGTGCTGCAGCCTCCGCCGCCCCCCAAGGGGCGAGGCTATCAGGCCGTGGCCATAGGCAATTTCGACGGGGTGCATTTGGGGCATCGGGCTTTGCTGCAGGATCTGGCGGAACAAAAACGCCTCTATGGCGGCAAGACCGCCGCCCTGACCTTTTCCCCCCATCCGCTGGCGGTGATCTGCGGCCAAGCGCCGCCGCTGTTAAGCAGCGACGAACTGAAAAAGCATCTGATCTGCGACGTATATCAGGCGGACGATTTGATCACCCTGCCCTTTGACCGCCGTTTGATGAACGCTGCGCCGGAAGAATTCTTCCGGGAGGTCTTGCAAAACAAACTGCGGGCCCAAAGCGTGGTGGTGGGCTATAATTTCACCTTTGCCGCCCACGGCCACGGCACCGCCGCCACCCTGCGGCAATTGGGAGAGGCCGCCGGCATGGAGGTGCGCATCGTCGGCGAGATCGCCGGCGAATGCGGGCCGATATCCTCCAGCGCCATCCGCAACCATATCGCCAAAGGCGATATGCAGGCCGCCAACGCCATGCTGGGCTATTGGTACAGCCTGAGCGGCGTGGTCATCACCGGCAACCGCCTGGGCCGCACCATCGGTTTTCCCACCGCCAACGTAGCGCCCCGGGAGGATCTGGTCATGCCGCCTTTGGGGGTATACGCCGCCCGCGTCCTCTACGACGGCCAAAGCTTCGACGGCGTGGTCAATTTCGGCTACAAGCCCACCATAGGCGGGGAAAACAAACCCCTGCTGGAGGCGCATATTTTCGACCGGGATATGGATCTGTACGGCCGGGAGATCACCGTGGCCCTGGGCAAATTCCTGCGGCCGGAAAAACGTTTTGCCGGCCTGCAGCAATTGCAGCGGCAAATCGATGAGGACAGCCAAAAAGCCCGGCTATTCCTGGCCGGCCAGGCAGCAAATTGCCACTTGCCAAAACCGATCGGCTAGTATATAATTGTTTTGTTGTACAGTTTGCCCTGCCTGGGTGTGAAGCTACTCCGGCGCACTCTCGGACACGGGCGTATTAAAAAAAGGAGGTTCCACGATTATGATGGACACGGCAACCAAACAGGAAATCATTGCCAAATATCAAACCCATGAAGGCGATACCGGTTCCCCGGAAGTACAAATCGCCATTCTCTCTTATCAAATCAACCATTTGACCGAGCACTTGAAAGTTCACAAAAAAGACTTCCATAGCCGCCGCGGCCTGTTGAAAATGGTCGGCCGCCGCCGCAGCCTGCTGAACTATCTGAAATCCAAAGATATCGACCGCTATCGGAAGATCATCACCAGCCTCGGTTTGAGACGCTAAAGCACGCTGTGGTTTGCGCAAAGGTTTTCCGGCGCAAAATACGTCTCCGCAATACAACGGTTTTTTGCGAAACAGCCATCGGAAAAATCGAAGACGCCGCTGTGCAGGCGGCGTCTTTTTCTTTTGCCCATAGCCTGTAAGTATGGCGGAAATACCATGCTTAGAGCATGCATCTTTGTTGAAATTGGAAATTTCTTAATATTTATAATAATGAAAAACTAACGTTCTTTCCATCAATAGGCGGTTGACAAAATCGAAGATATTCGGTATAGTTATTTGTGGAACAGAATATAAATATGCTTGCTTCGTTACAGTTCTTTATGTTCCCATTGTTTCACCAATAATAGCTTAAAAAATTGTTTTATCATTGGCGAATAGGCTGTGACCAGCTGCGATTATACCGGTTCGGGTAAGGGCAAACTGCGTTGCGAGTCGTTCGCGGCGCTGTTTTTTTCATGCGCGCCGTTGTTTTGCCAAGGCAAAGATTTTTGTTATTATTGTTTTCCATTAAACATTTATATTATACAGCGAGGTGATTTTGGACTGGTTTTTGTAAGAATGGCAATTTTAAAATTTGTTAGGAGGTAAAAAATGAGCGAGGAAACCAAAAATGCTCCCGTTCTCGAAACAACCGATGAGGCGGAAGAAGAAAGACAAAAGTTGGCTGCAATCGCCGAAGTGATCGATACATACAAAGATCAGCCCGGCAGTTTGATCAAGGTTCTGCACGCAGCACAGAACATTTACGGCTATCTGCCCCTTTCTTTGCAGAAAGTTATCGCCACAGGGATGAACATGCCTCTGTCGACGATTTCCGGCGTCATTTCTTTCTACGCGTTCTTTTCCACCACCCCCAAAGCCGACAATACCATCAAAGTATGTTTGGGTACTGCCTGCTATGTCCGGGGCGGCCAGAAAATTATGGACCGGCTTCAGAACATCCTGGGCATCAAACCCGGCGAATTGACGGAAGACAGAAAATTCTCCATCGAGGTCACCCGTTGCCTGGGCGCTTGCGGTTTGGCCCCCGTCATCATGGTCAATGACGACGTCCATCAGCAAGTAAACCCCGATAAGCTGGAAAAATTGCTGGCGGCATATTAAATTTGAGTGGAGGTGAACCCGTGAGTATCAAAACTATACAGGATTTGGCAAACATCAAACAATCCTTTAACGACAAAAAAGCTGCCTACAAACAGCGCATTTACGTTTGCGGCGGCGGCGGTTGTATTTCTTCCAATTGTCTGGAAACCAAAGACGCGGTGGTTCAAAGCCTTAAGAACAACCACCTGGAAGACACGGTAGACGTGGTCTTCACCGGTTGTATGGGCACCTGCGCCGTGGGCCCGGTGATATACATTGAGCCGGACGACGTATTCTATACCAAAGTTACCGCGCAAAAAGCCGAAGAGATCATCCAATCCCATATCATCGGCGGCAAAGTCCTGACCGATTATACCTTCTTCGACAACAACCTGCAGCAGCATATCCCGCATCTGGCGGATATCCCCTTCTTTGCGCAGCAGGTTCAGATCGCTCTGCGCAACTGCGGTAAAATCGACTTCGCTTCCGTAGAAAACTACATCGCCAAAGACGGTTATGCGGCCATCGCCAAAGCCGTTACTTCCATGACCCCGGCGGAAGTGGTCGACGAAGTGAAGAAATCCGGTTTGCGCGGCCGTGGCGGCGGCGGTTTCCCCACCGGCATCAAATGGGAAGCCGGTATGAATGCGGTGGGCGATCAGAAATATATCGTCTGCAACGCGGACGAAGGCGATCCCGGCGCGTTTATGGACAGAAGCTTGCTGGAAGGCGACCCCCACGGCATCATCGAAGGTATGATGCTGGGCGGTTATGCCATCGGCGCCAACATGGGCTATATTTATGTCCGCGCTGAGTATCCTATCGCCGTGGACCGCTTGGGCGCGGCCATTGAAGAAGCCCGCAAGCAAGGCATTCTGGGCAACAACATCTTCGGCAGCAACTTCAACTTCGATCTGGAGATCCGCATCGGCGCCGGCGCTTTCGTCTGCGGCGAAGAAACCGCTTTGATGGCCTCCATCGAAGGCGAGCGCGGCGAACCGAAACAAAAACCGCCGTTCCCCTTTGAACGCGGTCTGTACGGCTGCCCCACCATCATCAACAACGTGGAAACTTATGCCAACGTGCCCGCCATCATCAACAAAGGCGCCGACTGGTTCGCTTCTTTCGGCGTGGGCAAGAGCAAAGGCACCAAAGTTTTCGCTTTGGCCGGCGATATCGTCAACACCGGTTTGGTGGAAGTTCCCATGGGCATCAGCCTGGGCGATTTGATCTACAAAATCGGCGGCGGCATCCGCGGCGGCAAGAGCTTCAAAGCCGCTCAGGTCGGCGGACCTTCCGGCGGCTGCCTGACCAAAGAATATCTGAACACCTCCGTGGATTATGAATCCCTCACCGCCCTCGGGGCGATCATGGGTTCCGGCGGTTTGATCGTCATGAGCGAAGACACCTGTATGGTGGATACCGCCCGTTTCTTCCTGGACTTCATTCAGGACGAAAGCTGCGGCAAATGCACACCCTGCCGTTTGGGCACCAAACGCATGTTGGAGATCCTGCAGCGGATCACCAAGGGCGAAGGCACGCCGGAAGATCTGGACGCCTTGGAAGAATTGGCCCACACCATCAAAGACACGGCTATGTGCGGCCTGGGACAAACCGCTCCCAATCCCATCCTCTCCACGATGAAGAACTTCCGTCGTGAATACGAGGATCACATCCTGGACAAACACTGCACCGCCGGCGTTTGCTCCGCCATGTTCATCTCTCCCTGCCAGAATGCCTGCCCCGCCGGCATCAACGTGCCCGGCTATATGGCTCTGATCCAGGAAGGCAAATTCATCGAAGCTTACAACCTGATCCGTCGCGAGAATCCGTTCCCGGCAGTCTGCGGCCGCATCTGCACCCATCCCTGCGAAGCCAAATGCCGCCGCGGCCAAAGAGACGAAGCCTTGGCGATCTGCGATCTGAAACGTTTCGTGGCCGATTATGCTATGAGCCATGAAGACGAAATGGTCAACGACGAAGCGCCGGTAGCCAAAAACGGCAAGAAAGTGGCGATCATCGGCGCCGGCCCCTCCGGCCTGACCTGCGCCCATTATCTGGCCCGTCTCGGTTATGAAGTGGACGTTTTCGAATCTCAACCCATCGCCGGCGGCGTTTTGGCCTACGGCATTCCCGAATACCGTCTGCCCAACGATGTGTTGGAATATGAAGTCAACCAAGTCCGTCAACAAGGCGTCAACATTCACCTCAACTGCGAAGTGGGCAAGGACGTTTCCTTCCAAAGCCTGCGCCAGGACTATGACGCCGTATATGTAGCCACCGGTACCCAATTCCCGAACAAAGCCGGCGTGGATGGCGAAGACCTGAAAGGCGTATACTATGGTCTGGACTTCCTCCATGACGTAGCTTTGGGCAAACCTGTCCAGATGGGCAAAAAGGTAGCCGTCATCGGCGGCGGCAACACCGCCATCGACGCGGCCCGCACCGCCGTCCGCATGGGCGCGGAGAGCGTGACCATCGTCTACCGCCGCACCCGCGACGATATGCCCGCCGACAAACGGGAAATCGCCGAAGCTCTGGAAGAAGGCGTACAACTGATGACCTTGACCGCTCCGGTTCGCTTCGTGGGCGAAAACGGACAACTGAAAGGCATGGATTGCGACAAGATGCAACTGGGCGAATATGACAGAGGCGGACGCCGCAAACCCGTGAAGGTCGAGAATTCTCAATTCTTCCTGGAAGCGGATATGATCATCCCCGCCATCAGCCAGCATGCCGACTTCCCCTTCATCACCCAAGATGATATCCAGCTGACCTCCTGGGGTTCTCTGGTCACCGACCGCGCCAATCTGATGACTTCTCTGGACGGCGTATTCGCCGGCGGCGACGTGGCCCGCGGCTCCGATATGGCCATCACCGCCATCGCCGACGGCAAAAAAGCCGCTGCCAGCATCGATAAGTACCTGGGCGGCAAAGGCGAACTGAACAAAGGCGAAGATATTGAAATCCCCGCCGGCACCGTGGACGATGATCCCGCTGCATACAATCGTTTCGCCATGGAAATCCTCTCCCCCGAAACGCGCAGAAACAACTTCCGGGAAGTGGTCCAAGGTTACCGTAAATTGAACGCTGTTGCGGAAGCGAACCGTTGCCTCCGCTGCGACAGAAAGTAGGAGGTGAAAAAATGGCTAATATGGTAAATATCACGATCAACGGCAAAGCGATCTCCGTTGAAGAAGGCAAAACGATTCTTCAGGCTGCCAAAGAAAACAATATTTATATCCCCACCCTGTGCTATCTGGAAGGTATCCACCAATTCGGCGGCTGCCGCATGTGTATGGTAGAAGTGGAAGGCGCCCGTACCTTAATGGCCTCCTGCATGGTTCAGGTTAAAGAAGGTATGGTGATCCACACCAATACCGCCAGAGCGCGCCATGCCCGCAAAGTTATGCTGGAATTGATCCTTTCCAACCATCCGCAGGATTGCTTGAGCTGCCCCAGAAGCGGCAGCTGCGAGCTGCAGGAATTGTCCCAAAAACTGGGCATCACCGAAGCCCGTTTCAAAGGCGAAAAATCCATTGACATTCTGGACGTTACGCCCTCTATCACCAGAGACACTTCCAAGTGCATCCTCTGCCGCCGCTGCGTATCCGTCTGCAACAAGATCCAGCATGTGGGCATTTTGAACGCGCAAAACCGCGGTTTCAAAACCGTCATCGGCCCCGCTATGGATCTTTCCATGAACGATGTGGACTGCGCGCTGTGCGGACAGTGCGTGACCGTTTGCCCGGTCAACGCCTTGCAGGAAACCGACGCCATCAAACCGGTATGGGAAGCCATCAACGACCCGAACAAACGGGTGATCGTGCAAGTGGCCCCTGCGGTGAGAGTGGGTATCGGCCAGGAATTCGGCCTGCCCATCGGCAAAGCCACCACCGGCAAACTGGCCTCCGCTTTGAGAGAATTGATGTTCGACGATGTTTTCGACACCAACTTTGCCGCCGACTTGACCATCATGGAAGAAGGCACCGAATTCCTGACCAGAGCCAAAGCGGCTTTGACCGGCGGCCATGCGGTCCTGCCGATGATCACCAGCTGCAGCCCGGGCTGGATCAAATTCGTGGAACACACCTTCCCCGAAGAATTGGATCATATCTCCACCTGCAAATCTCCGCATATGATGGAAGGCGCCGTGATCAAATCCTACTACGCGGAAAAACTGGGTATCGACCCCAAAGATATGTACGTCGTATCGGTCATGCCCTGCACCGCCAAGAAATTCGAAATCACCCGTCCGGAAATGGTCAACAACGGCGTTCCCAATGTGGACGCGGTGCTGACGGTTCGGGAACTGGCCAGAATGATCAAAGAAGCCGGCATCGACTTCGCCAACCTGCCTGAAACCGATTTCGACGCTCCCTTGGGTCTGGGCAGCGGCGCGGCGGACATCTTCGGCGTCACCGGCGGCGTTATGGAAGCGGCTTTGCGTACCGTTTATGAACTGGTTACCGGTCGCGAACTGCCTTTCGATAAGCTGCATGTCACCCCCATCGTGGGCTTCCAGCAAATCAAAGTGGCCGAGCTGAAATTTGAAAACGTCAAACCCGATTTCAGCTTCCTGGAAGGCTTCACCGCCAAAGTCGCCGTTACCAGCGGCTTGGAAGGTGCCCGCAAACTGTTGGAACAGGTTGCCAAGGGCGAAGGCGGCTATCACTTCATCGAAGTGATGGGTTGCCCCGGCGGCTGCATCGCCGGCGGCGGTCAGCCCAGACTGACCGACCAAACGGTGAAAGAGTTGCGTATGGCTGGTATTTACGAAGAGGACGAAGGCAAGACTCTGCGTAAATCCCATGAGAACAAAGATATTCAAACCCTGTACGCCGAATATCTGAAAGAGCCCTTGGGCCATAAATCTCATGAGCTGCTGCATACCACTTACACCAAACGTGGAGAATTCAATGAATATCTCCATCCGGAACAAGCTGAATAATCGTTCCAAAAGCAGACAAGGTTGCCGCAAAAGCGGCAACCTTGTTTTTTTATGCACCTTAGACAAAACGCCATAGAGACGGGACTTCCGAAAGCATGGCCTGCCGCCAACCGGGCTTGGCCCGTAGGCGACCGGGCAAGAAGCCTGCCTCCCCGTTTGCAGGGAAGCGGATCAGGGGTGTAGGAGCATTTATTCTTGTGGAGCCCCGTCGCCGGCCTGCCGGCATGAGCCGCCTGCCGTCCGTTTGGGGCATTTTTCGCAGCCGCACACCGCCTGCCCGTCGCAAAGCAGGTATTCCCCGCCTTCTATCTTCAATTCCCGGCGGTTGACCAGGCAATCCGCCAGTTTTTTCCGGGCATTGGTATAAATCGATTGCACCGTGGTACGGGCAACGCCCATCTGTTCCGCGCATTTTTCCTGGGTCAAGCCCTGCCAATCGATGAGGCGTATGGCTTCATACTCGTCCACCGTCATGGCGACGGCCAGGCCGGACCGGGCCTGACTATCCGCCGGGGCGAAACGGCGGCAGGCCGGCAAAGCGCATATTCTTCTTCTTTTGCAAGGGCGCGGCATACATCCCTCTCCTTTCCCCAGCCGGCGCATAGCGCCGAAGGCTGATTCGCATATAGAATGGCAGTCCTTTGCCAACCGATCCAACCGATCCAACCGATCCAACCGATCCAACCGATCTAAATGGGCTTGCATGCTCTAAATTTTCGCATTATTTTTCATACCATATTACTTGTATTATATATCATGCTTGGCATAAATACAATTCTATTTTTTTGTAAAGGCAGGTCGAGGGGCGGCAAAGACGCCTCCCCTGTCCCCGGCAAAGAAAACCCTGTTTGACAAAATATTTTCTAAAAAACCTTGCCAAACGTTATATTTTTTTGTATAATAAATAAGCTGTGACAATATGGTTAAGCTACTGTTGGGAAGCGTTCCCCGGGGCGGCGCAGCATACGATGATCATAAACCAATATAGGGAGAAGTCGCGTAGTTTGGTCGAGCGCGCACGACTGGAAATCGTGTAGGCCTCAAAAGGGTCTCGAGGGTTCGAATCCCTCCTTCTCCGCCATAATTGCACGCTAATTTTGATAGAATTAGCGTGCAATATTTTTCGCCTTAAAACCTCTAAAAACTGTTTATTATCGCAAGACCTGAACATTTTTCGGTCATATTATACTCCAAATGCCGCCACGGAGCTTTCTTCCGTAGCGGCCGTTTGTTGTTATGTAAACTTTCCGTTCTTCTCCTCCCTTACAAATCGTTCAAACAGAGGAGGTATCGTTCAATTTGAGGGGTATCGTTCTCACAGAGGGGAAATCGTTCAATTTGATATTTGGTATTGCTTTTTCAATATAATTATTGTAATTTAAATACATAACACTGGAGGTGTCATTATATGGATAGAGTATCAATGTGCAACCGCATTGGGAATGAATACAAGACTTCAAACATTGAGGGCGGCGAGTATTCTTATGTCCAAGCAGCAGGCTCGAAGGAAAAGTTAATTAGAGCTATCGGCTACGAACCTGAGCATTTTAAGCTGGATATTAGGTTTGAGCATAATGGCGTCGTTGTTCTGGTCGAGACAAAGCAGGTTTTTGCGGATGCCGATGAAAAGCAGCTCCGGGAGTATTTGATGGAGGAACAGATGATCCATTTTTCAAAGAAGATTATCTGTATTCTGGCAAATACGAACAATGACAAGATAAAGGTTTGGAAGTCAGAGATGGATGATGATCATCTTCTGAAAGACGAGACTGTTCTTGACACGATGGAGCATTATGTGAGTCTGTTTGAGATAAACAGACAAAATAACCGTGAGGCTGTTCTGAAGAATACATATGCGTTAAATGAAACGCTCCATCGCAAGGATATTGATGAGGCGCTGCGTAGTCAGTTTGTGGGTACTACCCTTCTTTATCTGCGTGACGTGCTGAAAAAGCAAGGCATTACCATGATTACGCCTGATGCAAGACAGAAGTTGAAGGATTACTGGGGCGGTTTGTCTCCTACTATGATTCGTAGCAGTATCGGAGAGACCCTTTCCAACCTGCTTGATGGCTCCGATAACAAAGCATTGAAGATCGAACTGCTTCAGCGAAATGTTATCAACAATCAAAAGGTCAAGAAACTGGCGCTGAAAGACTGGATAGAGGTTCTGGATGAGATTGTAGGAAATATCTATAAATATATCAACGATGACAGTTCCGAAGGGCAAGATATCCTGAACCTGTTCTTTATTGCCTTTAACAAGTACACAGGTAAGGAAGATAAGAATCAGGCGTTTACTCCTGACCATATCACGAATTTTATGTGTCGTGCGACTGGTGTTGACAGGACAAAGCGTATCTTTGACGGAACGTGCGGTTCTGGTTCATTCCTTGTTCAAGCAATGGTACTGGAATTGATTGACTGCAATCGCCAGCGGGCTACTGAGGCTGAAAAGCAAGTGATGCGGGAAGCGGTCGCAAAAGAACATATTTACGGCATAGAAATTGAGGAAAAAGCGTTTGGCCTTTCCACGACAAATATGCTCATTCATGGCGATGGTAATTCGAATATTAAGCACGCCAGTTTGTTTGATAGTGAGGCGTTTTTCAGACAGGCAAACCCCGATATTATACTGATGAATCCGCCTTATAACGCAAAGCCAATCAATATCCCCGCAGCGTATAAAAGCGGATGGAAATCTGATGCCAAAGAAGACCCAACAAAAGGCATGGTATTTCTGAAGTATATTTCTGACATTGTGTCAAAAATAAATAAAGAACGTTTGTCAGCTGGTAAACCAAAGAAGGAAGTAAAAGTTGCGATTCTTCTTCCTGTGGCCGCTGCTATCGGAACAAGCAGCTTTATCTCGGATAAGAAGAAAGAATTACTGGAAGATAATACTTTGGATGCCGTGTTTACATTACCACCTGAAGTGTTTTACCCTGGTTCATCTACAAATGCGTGCTGTATGGTTTTTACACTTGGCAAACCGCATGTGATGGCTGACGGAACAGTTCCGAAGACGTTCTTTGGATATTACAAAGAGGATGGACATAAGAAGAAAAAGAACCTCGGGCGGATTGAGCAGTTCGACAAAGAAAACAATAGTATCTGGAAGCGGATTGAAGAAGAGTGGCTGGATTTATATCGAAACAAAACGGTAAAAGACGGTATGTCTGCAATGCAAGCCGTGACAGGCGATGACGAATGGCTTTGTGAAGCATACATGAAGACTGACTATAGCAAGTTGACGGAGGCTGATTTCCAGCAGACTTTGAACAATTATCTTGCGTACCTGATGAAGGAGGGCAGGATATATGAATCTTGATATACAGGCTTGGAAGCCGTTCATTACATCAAGGCTGTTCCCTGTAATGGAAAACGGGAAAGCAAATCAGCAGATGCTTGATGATGGAAACGAGTGCTTTTATGTCGGAGCAAAAAGGGATGATAATGGCGTAATGATACATTGCCAACGTGACGAGTCCCTTATTACGAAAGGAAATTGTATTGTTTTCATTTGTAACGGACAAGGATCAGTTGGTTTTGCAAACTATATGGATGTTGATTTTATAGGAACAACAGATATTGTTGCAGGTTATAATGAACATCTGAATGAGTTTACAGGTACTTTTCTGGCTACAGTGTATTCACAGGAACGGCCAAAGTATTCTTTTGGGCGGAAGTGGAAAACACATCTCCGTGAAACAGAAGTAATGCTCCCAATTCAGCATAACAGTGATGGTTCAACACGCTTTGACATTTCGCATCGTTATTCTGATGAAGGTTATATCCCTGACTGGCAGTTTATGGAGGACTATATAAAGTCGCTTCATCATAAGCCGTTGACAACGAAGAACAAGGTCGGTCAAGCGCCTGAGTTGAACGTCAAAAAGTGGAGAGAGTTTCGAGTGGGTGATTTCTTTGATATTCATCCCACAAAGGCAATTGATGGAGTTTCGGCCGATGATTGTGTTGGATTTGGTGTTCCACTAATAGTGAATTCTGCTGAATACAATGGTGTAGCTGGTCTTTGTGATTTGCTCCCTACAGAAGATGGCGGGATTATTACTTTTAGTGATACAACTGATGGTAATACTTTTTTCTATCAGCCTAATCCTTTCATTGGATTTGCACATGTTCAGGGCATGTATCCTAAAACAAGAACATGGACAGAAGGCGAATTGCTATTTTTCTGTACTATGCTGATGTTTGATGCGCGAGGCCGATATAATTATGGACGAAAAATGCGTAGAGATACTATCGCCGAAGTAATGTTAAAACTCCCTGTGGATGCTGATGGACTTCCTGACTGGCAGTTCATGGAAGAGTATATAAAAGCTCTTCCTTATGGTGACAGACTGGAGGGTTGAATATGGCTCGTCCAAAGAAGGAGTCCTGTCCGGTAACAATTAGAATGGACAAAAAAGTATACGATCGCCTAAACACCTTTTGTGAACGATCCGGTCAGCCCAAAACGACTGCCATTGAACGCGCCTTAACAGAATACATAGACGCTTATGATAAGCTGATGGAACGCACGACAGAAGGAAAGCATGAGTGACTTTTTTGCACCCCCTTTGCCGTTTGCACCCCCCTAAAACGAGATGCACCCCCCCTGAACAGGCGGTGCACCCCCTCATGCAGAATTCTATCAAAACAGTGAAACAAATCCAGAAAAGAACGGTAATTTTGATAGAATTGCCGTTCTTATCTTTTTGCTCGAAAAGCCTTCGTTTCAAGCACTTGCGGCCATCGGCCACCACGAAAACAGCCGCCACGGAGCTATTTCAAAGGCGGCTGTTTCTCGTTCTTGCGTGCTCCCGGCGCCCCTCTCCCGGACAAATCGTTCCCACAAAAGGGTATCGTTCAATTTGAGTTCTAATGCTCATCTGCATTCAAAAATCAAACAGCGGTGAAGTGAAAGCAAGGCTCTCAACCTTTCGTGGTTGCACTTCTTTTCCTGTTTTTGCCCAATGGATAGCATCCTTATCCTTTGCAGTGACAGGAATAAGCAGGATACACCTTGTCTTTGGGTCAATCTCAATCCTGACATGTTCACAATTGTTGAGAGCAGTTACCGATCTCTTTTTCATCATCCATGCCATGCTTTTTATCTGAGTCCAGGAACGGGACGTATTATAATGGCTGGCTGGACGTGCCCGATGTGGCCCCCAGCGATACATGCGAAAACGACTACGGCACCATCGCCGTCATCGACAGCACGGCGGATACACGCCAGCCCCAGCCGGGCGAGCGGGTCAAGATCATGGCCAAGCTGGTCAGCGGCTACACCTTTGCAGGGCGACGAACAGCACAACCTGCTGCCCGGCCAGGGCGCGACCCGTGCCCAGGTGGCAGCCATACTCATGCGCTTTGCGGAAAGCGCAAAATAACTTGCATCCTTCACTCTTATGGTTTCTTATGGTTCGGGAAAGGCGCGCTAAGGCGCGCCTTTCCCGTTTGTATGGCCTGGGACGCAAAACCGCCTTTACCGGGAACCCGGCAAAGGCGGTGGTGGTAAGAGATGTATGCTTTTGTTTTGGCTTATTCGGCGGGGACTGCAAAGGTTTCCGGGTCGGCTTCCGGCACGAATTCAAAGGTATAGACAACGGTTTTGTCGGCATATTCAAAAGTACCGGTGTTGTCGCCGGTGCTGAAGGCAGCCGGGGTCACGTCATCCGCGGAGCCAAAGTGGAACACCGCGTTCAGGCCGTTCTGCTCGCAGGTGAAGGGCACGCCGCCGGTGCCGTCCGCTTTTTCCGTGCGGCCGTTGTTCTCATCCGTGAAGATGAAATAGGTATCCACTTCGCCGTCGATGCTGGCGGACCAAACGCCCTTTTGGAACAGAACGGTGAATTCCATATCGTCTTCCCCGTCCACAGGCTCGCTGTCGGGCGTTTGCGTATCCTCGATGGGCGCGCCGTCGGACGTTTGCGTATCCTCCACGGGCTCGCTATCCGGCGCTTGCGCGCAGCCGGAAACCGACGCCACAGCGCCGAGCATGACCGCCAGGGCCAGAAGGACTGCCAATGTTTTTTTCGATTTCATACTATCGCTCCTTTGTAAACAGAATACAACAAACAGATGTATTATAGCACTTTGGGACGGACATATCAATTATTTATAATCATCTATAATATCCGTTTATGCCGGGGCGGGCGGCCACCGGAGCCGCAACCGAAAATAACAAAAAAAATAAAAAATTGTTGTCTTCGGTTGGTGGAAATTGCGGCAACTATACATTACAATGATCATAGAAATCATACAAATCGAATGCGGAGGCGCGTATGAGCATTGTAGAAGTCAGCAATCTGCGAAAAGTATATCCCGCCTTTCAGCTGCGGGACGTATCCTTTTCCATCCAACAGGGGAACATAACCGGTTTTATCGGACGGAACGGAGCCGGGAAAACCACCACTATCAAATCCATCCTCAACCTGGTCCATCCGGACGGCGGCGATATCCGCTTTTTCGGCCAACCGCTGGCCAGCCATGAAGCGGAGGTCAAAAAGCGGACCGGCTATTCTACGGGGACGGTCAGCTGGTATCCGCGAAAAAAGATACGGGACATCGTGAGCATTATCCGCAATTTTTACGAGACCTGGGACGACCAGGCCTATCGCCGGTATCTGCAGTTGTTCCATCTAGATGAGAACAAAACGCCGCTAGAGCTTTCGGAAGGCATGAAGGTGAAATTCAATCTGCTGACGGCCCTTTCCCACCGGGCGGAGATATTGATCCTGGACGAACCCACCAGCGGCCTGGACCCCTTCTCCAGAGACGAGCTTCTGGGTATCTTTTCCGAGCTAAAGGCCCATGGCGTCGCCATATTTTTCTCCACGCATATCACCTCCGACCTGGAAAAATGCGCGGACGATATCGTCTACATCTCCCATGGCAAAATCGTAGCGGCTATGCCGAAGACGGCGTTTACCGCGGCATATGCCGAAGACGGCGAAAGCCTGGAGGATACCATTCTGCGGATGGAAAGGGGTATGGGAAATGCATAATATCTTGCGCAAGGAAATGAAGCTCAGCGCTTCCCCGCTTTGCTATCTGTTCATTCTTTTCGGATTTATGTTTTTTCTGCCGGGATACCCGGTGCTTTGCGGCGCTTTCTTTGTGACGCTGGGATTGTTCCAGGGCTTTCAGTATGCCCGGGAGGCCAACGATATCGTATTCTCGGCGCTGCTGCCCATCGGCAAAAAAGACGTGGTCAAGGGTAAATATCTGTTCGTCTGTTTTATTGAAGGCTGCAGCCTGCTGCTGATGCTGGCGGCGACGCTGATCCGCATGACGGCGCTGGCCGGTTCCGCCGTGTACCGGACCAACGCCTTGATGAACGCCAATCTTTTTGCCCTGGGCGGGGCGCTGCTGATTTTCGGCCTTTTCAATATGATTTTTGTGGGCGGCTTTTTCAAAACCGGCTATAAGCTGGGCAAGCCCTTTGTCGTCTACATCATCGTGGCTTTTCTCACCATCGGCGTCCTGGAATCCCTGCACCATATCCCGGGATTGGCAGCCGTCAATGCCTTTGGCTTTGAACATCTTGGCCTGCAATGCCTCTTTCTCCTGGCCGGCTTGGCGGCCTTCCTGGCCCTGACCTGGCTTTCCTACCGATATGCCTGCCGGCATTTTGAAAAGATCGACCTGTAACCGCATGCAGACAAGCCTAGGACCGGAGGTTTTCCTATGTTAAAAGAGAATTTGATCATGCTTCGCAACATGCGCGGCTTTTCCCAGGAAGAGATCGCCGGAAAAATCCATATTTCCCGGCAGGCCTATGCCAAGTGGGAAAGCGGCGCCACCGTCCCGGATATCGAAAAATGCGCCCTGCTAGCCAAAGTTTACGGCGTGACCGTGGACAGTCTGATCAAGGACGAAACGGTGGACGGCGTGGGCGTCATCCCCCCTGCGCCGGCTGGCAAAAGCATCTGGGGCACCGTCACGGTGAACGACCGGGGGCAAATCGTCATTCCCAAGGACGCTAGGGACAAATTCGGCATCCGCGGAGGGACGCGGCTGATCGTGGCGGCGGATGAAATCGGCATCGCCCTGATCCCGGTGGAGACCTTCGAGGCGGGGATGAAAAGAATCATGGAATACGCCTATATCGACGCCAATACATCCGAAAAAAACGACGCCGGGCAAGACGGAACCGGCTGAGCCCAAAGCCCAAGCAGCGCCACTTGGTTTTACGCCATTGAGGCCTGCTTTTTCATTGCCAGATGAGCAGATATATGCTACCATTTATCTGTGACCGTCGATCCGGAGGGAAAACAATGACAGAAACCGCAAAGCATACGGCCTATGACAAAAAGCAAGTGGCCAAATATTTGCAATGGACCTTTGTCCTGGCTTATATCCTGCAGGCCGTGGCGGCCCGGATCTATAACGGCGGCGCTCCCCTGCTTGGCCAGGCGATCATCGCGGCGATGATGTTCATACCCACCCTGGGCGTGCTGCTGGCCGGGGCTACGCTGAAAGACATGGGCTGGAAGCTCCGGCTCCGCCGGAACCTCCGCTTCATCCTCATCGCCTGGTTCGGGCCGGCTATCCTCACTGCCCTGGGCGCTGCCATATATTTCCTGCTGTTTCCGGGGCATTTCGACCTGAGCGGCGGCTATCTGGCGGCAAACGGCGGCGGGGAAATCCTCCGGCAAATGGAAGCCCAGGGGCTTTCCTATCCTCTGTATGTGCTGGTCAGCGCCATCGGCTGCCTCACCTATGCGCCGCTGATCAATGTATTTTTGGGGCTGGGCGAAGAGATCGGCTGGCGGGGCTTTTTGTATCCGCAGCTGAAGGCTGGATTCGGCCGGCGGAAAGGCTGGCTGCTGGGCGGCGTCATCTGGGGCGCATGGCATTGGCCGCTGATCTGGCTGATCGGCTACGAATACGGCGCGGCGGCCGGCAATTCCCTGGGCTATGCCGGCTTCCCGGTCTCCGGCATGCTGCTTTTCTGCCTGATCACCGTAGGCTGGGGCATACTCCATGATTGGCTGTATGAGAAAAGCGGCAGCATCTGGCTGCCGGCGCTGTTCCACGGCGCGATCAACGCCGCGGCCACCCTGCCTCTTTCCCTTTGTCTGACCGATACCGGTTCGGCCAGGCTGCTGGGCCCCGCGCCCATGGGGCTGGCCGCCGGTTTGCCGTTTTTGCTGGCGGCAACGGTATTGTTCCTTGGCGCAAAGGGAAAAGAGCGCTTTTCGGAGAAACAGAACTGAGCATTCCCGCCGGGAGAGGTCATGCAGATGAAATCCATAGAAGAATTGCTGAACGCCCCCTATTGGATCATGGATATCCTGCCGAAGCAGGTGCCGAAAGACGCGCCGGGGCAATATTTTGCCATCGAGGAATACTTTCTCCGGGAAAGGCTACCGGAAATCAAGCAAAAGCATGTCGATGTGATTCTGAAATTGAATTGCTATAGGGATATTGTCATAGATGATATCGTAAATCCGTCTCCGGCACAGATCCGGGCGATCCTGAACGAAAGGTATGTCTATATTCTGACCGGCGACGCCATGATCCTTTCCGAACCGGACGACACCCATATGACCGTTTTCAACCCGGACGCGCCCTTGCTGGATTTGCTGCAAACCATTGCCGCCGGAGAAGGATTGTTCGTTTGGCAGCCCTGAACCGCTATACGCAAGCAGAAAACCCGCTGCGGATAAAACAGGGGTTGCCGAGGTGACATCATGCATCTTTCAAAAAGGTATTTTCTGCCTATCCTAATACTCGCCTTATTTGAAGCGGTGGCGGTGACGCTGTGGCTGAGCAAAGACAATTTGTTCTATCTGCTCAATTTCAGCTATATCGGCATGGCCATAGCCCTGGGCATTTTTTTGTATTTGAGAAAATACCGGCATGCCCGGCGCGTGGTACAGCTCCTGGTCGGCCTGTATATGCTGGTTTATCTGGGGCTGATCTGCCGGGAAAACATGCAGATCGAGGGCTTTTGGTACTATCTTTTCTGCGGCGTGTTCGAAGCGGCCACCATCCATTATGCCGTAGCGAAGATATTCGGGCCGCTGATCTTTGGACGCGGCTGGTGCGGCTATGCCTGTTGGACGGCCATGGTTCTGGACTTTCTGCCCTATCCGGTCCCGGCGCAGCCCAGAAAAAACATCGGCTGGCTCCGTTATATCACCTTTGCGGCATCCCTACTATTCGTGGCTGTATTGTTTCTTGCCCCGATAGGACATATGCAATCCGTCATGTTTTGGGCTTTTATCGCCGGCAATGCCGTCTATTACACTGCCGGCATAGTTTTGGCATTTTTGTTTGAAGACAACCGGGCGTTTTGCAAGTATATCTGTCCCATCACGGTGTTTTTGAAGCCCATGAGCTATTTTTCCCTGCTGCGGATACGCTGCGATAAAGAAAAATGCATTTCCTGCGGCAAGTGTAAAAGGATATGCCCCATGAACGTGGACGTCACCGACAATTCCCGAAAGCGGAAAAACGGCACGGAATGCATCCTGTGCATGGAATGCGTAAAGAACTGCCCCCAAAATGCGCTTTGATAAACCCCGGCCAGCCGGGGCTGTGCCGGAGAACGATACACTGCCGGAAAGAGGGGCCGGAATCCTGCGCCGGGGATATGAAGGCCTTTTTGGAGCGGGACTGGCCGCAGGCCCAAAAGATCGGCCTGGCAGGCTATCAGCCCGCTTCGGCATTACCGCCGCCGGCGCTTGCCGGCTGCTGGGCTGGAAGAGGATCTGTTTCGCCCATCTGTATGAGAACGAAACGGTCGCGGCCCCGAAAGAGCGCAAAGAAACGGAACCACAAATCTGCTTTTCACGGAGGAAAAGACATTGACAAACGAACAACCTTCTTTTTTGGACGTATTGCTGGAAACCCATATCGGTTTGGAACGGCAGGGTCCGGGCAGTCCCCAGGCGGTGCGGCAAGCCCTGGGCTTTTTGGGGCCGCTGGACCGGTTGCGGCAAGCGGCGGATCTGGGCTGTGGGACCGGCGGACAGACCATGCTTTTGGCGGAATATTTGCCGGGCACGATCACGGGCCTGGATATGTTCCCCGCTTTTATAGACGTTCTCAATCAAAAAGCTAGAAGCAAACATCTGGAAAACCGGGTCCACGGCATTGCCGGCAAAATGGAAGACCTGCCCTTTGCCAAAAAATCCCTGGACTTGATTTGGTCGGAGGGCGCCATCGACAATATCGGTTTCCGAGAAGGGCTTGCCCATTGGCATGATTTTCTGAAGCCGGGAGGCTTTGTGGCGGTCACCTGCCCTTCCTGGCTGAGCAAAGAGCGCCCGGCCATCGTGGAGCGATTCTGGTCTGATGCGGGAAGCCGCCTGGACTCGATCGAAACCGATACCGAGATCCTGCAGGACTGCGGCTATCGCTTCATCGCCGCTTTTGCCCTGCCCGAAACCTGCTGGACCGACCAGTATTATTATCCCAGGGAGGCGGCCATCCGGGCGCTGGAGAAAAAATATCCGCAAAGCGACATGATGAAAGCTTACACGGAACAAAACCGCTATGAGGTGGAATTATATTTGCAATACAAGCAACACTATGGCTATGTGTTCTATATCGCCCAAGCGATATAGAGGGCAGACGCGGTTTTGCAAAACCGGGGCGCAAAAATCACTGCCGGGAGGTAAAGAAAATGAAAACGATCCTTGTCTACTATTCATTGGATGGGAATACCGATTTTGCCGCAAAAAAAATCGCCGCGGCCACCGGCGGGGACACGCTGCGGCTTTTCCCCAAAAAGGCTTATCCGACAAGCGGCTTTGGCAAATTTTTCCGGGGCGGCATGCATGCGGTCTTGGGCAAAAAGCCCCCGCTGGAAACCTATGCCTTTGACGCCGCCGCCTACGACCGGGTGATATTGGGCTTTCCCGTTTGGGCCGGCCATGTGGCCCCGCCGCTGCTGAGTTTTCTCCGGGACAACGACCTGAGCGGCAAGCAGATCGCCGCCTTCGCCTGCCAAAGCGGCTCCGGCGGGGAAAAAGCCCTGGCACAGCTGAAAAGCTGTCTGGGCCGGGAAGAACTGGATGCGGAACGGATACTGATCGATCCCAAAAGCAAACCCAGCCCGGAAAACGAACAAAAAATCCGCGAATTCTGCGAGAAATTGCGGTAAATCGCGCCTGCCGCGGCCAGTTCCGGCAACTGCGCGAAAAGAGAGCGCCGGGATAATCCGGCGCTCTCTTTTTGTTCCGATCCTATCTTAGGCAGCCGGATAGCCTGCCGGTTTTTACAGTTCCAATCCGGCCCAATCCACAGCTTTATTGATTTTCGTCCAGCGCTCGGTATGATTGGCCTTGCGCTCATAATCATGGCTGTTGGTGGCTTCCTGTACATCCAGATAATACCACTTGGCCGTATCCATATTGTCCGGCCATTTGATCATATCCTGCAGCAAATCGGCGGGACTTTCCGGGTTGCGGTTCAGCACCCGGTTGATCAGGGCCATGGCCTCGGCTCTGGTGATGTACTGATCCGGCTTAAAGGTATTGTCCGTATAGCCGTTTACCCAACCGTTGGCCGCCGCTTTGCCGATCTCTGCTTTTGCCCAGTGTCCGCCGATATCCGTAAAGCTGGCCGCATAAACCGAGGGCGTACGGTCGAACCGGGCCGCAATGGCGGCGAACTCCGCCCTGGTGATAAAACCGTTGGGCTTGAATTGGCCGTTGGGATAGCCTTTGATAATGCCCAAACCGCTCATGGTGGAAACGGCCGTATTGTACCAATTGCCCAGGTTTACATCCCGGAAGCTGTTGTCTTTGCGCAGATTGGCGTTGCGTACGTTTTCATCCAGCAGGCGGAAAAAAATGGTGGCGGTTTCCGCCCGGGTGATTCGGGCCTGCGGATGCACCAATCCGTCCGGATAGCCAATGACATAGGCAAAATGGTCGCCGTCATTGAGCATCGGCGGGGTTTCCGTTTTCTCGTTTTTCACGACGATATCGCTTTCGGAAGCCTTGGTGGAGGTATAGCGTTTGGTCGTATCCAGCGTATAGCCGGTGGGCGGCTGGGTCTCCACCCAATAATACTCGCCGCTTTGCGTAACGGTGACGCGGATCACACCTTTTTTATTGGTGGTAAAGCTGCCCACTTTCTTTTCTTTGATTTTGTCCACCCGATACAGGTCGAATTTTGCGCCGGACAATGTACTGCGTTTGTCGGCGGCGTCCACCTTGGTCAAGGACAAGCTCCATTCGTCATCGTTTTCGGCGGGCGAATAGTTGTAAATGTTCTTAAAGGTCATATGGCGGGCATATTGGTCGTCCAGGCTCCCTGGGACGCTGGTATTGTAGAAATACAGCGCGTCGATTTGCCCGCCGGCATTCAACTGGGGAACCACATGCCAAACGGTCGTATCATATTGCCAGCGGGGGGCGTAGCCGTTGATTTCCCGCACATAGAAGCCTTCGGAGATGTTTCCCAGGGCCTCCCGGTAGAATTCCTGCGGCACACGGATTTCGATCTTGCCGTTAAAGCTGCCCGCGCCGTTGGTGTAAACGCTGAGGCCGGTAACGGTATATTGGTAATTCGTAGGATCGAAGCCAAAGTCGAATACCTCATAGGTAAAGGCAGCGGCTTTGGGGGCGGCGGAACCGCCCTGGACTACCGTTTTGGTAAAGGGGACTTCCAGCAGCAGGACCGTGGAGCCCGCATTTTTGCTGTTGACGAAAGTCGCCGTTTGCAGTTCGTCTTCATTGATGATCCCGCGGACGCCGTTGGGATGGGAGCAAACATAGCCGTCGTAATCCGATTCGTTCACGATATAACCCATGCCGTCCGGCAAGCCTTCCACATCCTTGTATTGGCCGCCTTTCAGCTGGAAGGTGGTTTGGCCGTCCCGGAAGGTCAGGCCGCTGAAAGTGCCGTTGACGGAATCATCATCCAGGGTGACGGTGAAGGTAAATGCTTTGTCATAATCCACGCCGTCCCCTTCCAGCAATTTTTTCACCCTCAGACTGCCTGTGGGGGCGTCGTTTTGGCTGTAGCGGTTGACAAGGGTTGCCGGTTCGCTGGGAACTGCGGCGATACTACCGGTCAGGCCGGTGGAGGCCTGGGCGTCAAGGGAGAACCCCGCCGGCAGGTCTTGCTCCGTCACGGTATAGGCAACGCCCAGGGGGACGCCGCTGATCATCGCCGTCTGTCCTGCTTTCAGCCGGATGACGCCGTTTGCGGGGATATCCGCCGGGTCGCTTTGATACGTATCGCTGCGGATCGCATATTTGCCGCCGCTCCAGTCGTCATTTCCCTGCTTGAAAGCGATCTTTATGGAAAACGACGCGTCCGCAGGCGGATTGATGCCGGCAGCCGCCGTTACGGTCTTGCGGATTTCAAAACCGCCCAAAAGGGTATTGGTGGCCGTCACAGGGGCGGCATCCGTAGCCGTTTTCTGCATGACCCCGTCTACGATCATGGGATGGAAGGTTTCTCCGGCGAACTGATAATTCCCGGAGACGTCCGTTTCGTTGACGGTGTAGTCATGACCGGGAGCCAGGGTCTTACCGCCGGTGATGATGCCCGGCGCTACAAAAACCGTTCCCGTCCAATCACTGGCCGCCGTCAGGGTCACTTCGGCATATACGGCGTTATCCCGTTTGATCTGCAGCTTGACGCTGCCCGGGCGGGTATTCGCCGCGTTATTGCCGTCCGCCCATTCTTTTTTCACGGTCAGCGAAGAATAGCTCAGCGGGATCTCGTTGCCGGCGCTGATCTCGCTTGTGCCGTCGGTTTCTTTAACGCCGCTGTAAATCCCCGTATCCGGGTCGTAGGTGTAGATGAATCCGTCGGCAGCCGGCTGCCCTTCCGCATAGCCTTCCGGCCGCTCCGTGGTGGTTTTGGTTTGGACCTGGGTATAGGAGATCTCCGCGCCCGTATTGGTTTTCAGGCCGTAACCGCCGCTATTCGCCACGATCTGCGCTTTTTCTTCCGCCGTCAGATCGTCGTAATCCTTCATGCCGTTGTTGAGGTCCGCCGCCAGATCAAAAGCGTCTTGGTCGGGCCATACGGTGAAGCTGACCGTGTAGGTGACGCCGTTTTCCAAAGTCATATCGCCCAAATCCCAGGTAACCGTATGGGCGTCGCTATCGTATACGGCGGCGGGGGCGTTGTCCCAAGTCGTTCCGCTGCCATACACGCCGCCGGCGCGGCTATAAGTGAAGCCCGTGGGGTCGGTTTCCACCAAGGCGGTGGTCATGCCGGACAAACCGTCGGTAAACGCCACATTTTTATAGCCCAAGGCGTTGGTGATCTCGTTGCCGATATTGGCAAAAACGGAAAGCAGCGCGGCCTGATCCGCCGCTTCATAATAGTTGCCGGCCGGCGCGCCTGCGTCCGTCACCAGAGACTGCATCCTGTCCGCATCGCCGAAGGCGCTGATGCCGTAGAGCTTTTTGCCATGTTGGACGATGGCTTGGGCGGCAGGCAAGGCATTGTTATAGCAGGTACGGACATTGCTGCTATCCTCTCTCCCGCTGCCGCCCAGCTCCCCGTTGCCCCGTATATAGTAGGTGGGGTTTCCGTCGGAGACAAAAATCACATAGACGGCGGCATTCTCCCGGGTCTCAATGCCGTCCGCCTGTTTCAGAGCATCCTGCCAGTTGGTGCCCCCTGCGTTCGCATTCAACTTATTGACTTCGCCGGTAAACATAGACAAATCCGACGTGCCGGAAATCTTTTCATTCGCTCTATCCCCAAAGGTGATCAGGGACAGACGTACCGCGGGGTTCGTCTCGCTATTGTTGCGCAAGAGTTCTTGCGCCAGGGCGTTAACGGCGTCTTTGGCTACGGCGATACGGCTTGAAGTCTGCCTCGTGTATCGGGTGCCGTCGTACTGCCGGTATTGGCCGAACCAGCCGCTGCCGCTGCGATAGTATACGATACCTGCATAATTGTCATTGTTGAGCGCCTCATAGGACGTACCAAACCAGGAATCCTCTTCCCGATACAGCCGTACGTATTCGCCGTTTACCGATCCGTACCGGCCGGTAGCGTGCTCGGTATAGCTATAGGTATCCCTGGCCATACTGTTGGACAAGTCCAATACCACGATGACGTCCGCCAAATTGTACGTTGATGTGCTCTCCGCCCGGCCGGTGACGCTGAGCGAAATGGTATAGGTGCCGTCATTGTTTGCCGTAAGGGTCTTGGCAGCCTGAAGCGGCGTAGCCGCATCCGCCGCCAGGGCCGCGCTGCTTACGGCGAACAGCAAAGCCAAACAGAGGAACAGAGACAACAGCTTGCTTAACTTTCTCATGATTAAAAATCCCTTTCCTGATATACTTGATACATGCGCATATTTATCGATCAAGTATATTTGATTGATAACTTTATTCATAACATATCCGGACACATATGAAACAAACATAGGGCCGCTTCATTCCGTAGGATTTTTAAGAGTTTTTTGTTTATCTGTTTTACTATGCCATATATAGAATATTGTTTTAGAGAGATAAAGTTACATGTCTGATACTACGCCGCGCATGGGCGGCAAAAAAACAGCGCCGGCCATATGGCCGGCGCCTTCGCTTGATCTTTGGATATACGGTTTTGATTTGCTGCCGGTTCAGCGCATGCTTCTGCGCTCTTCGCCAGGGCGGGGCTCGAACCACATCGCCCCCAGTACGTCCACGCCCAAATGAATGCCCAATACCGGGCCCAGCTGGCGGATGGTCGCTTGCGTGCCGCATTTTTCCTGGATTTGCGCGGCCAGAGCCATGGCTTCCCGTTTTTGGCGGATGTATTGCACGGCGATGGGGTTGGCGTTTTCCGGGATGGCCTGGATGATACCCCGCCGCTGCTCCACCCGGCCCCTGGCGGCGCCGCAAGCCACCACCGCACCGTCGCGACAGGTCAGCAACGGACGGATGTTCAAGATCGTACCCACGCTTTGCCGCACCGGCCCCAAACGGCCGGAACGGCGCAAGGGGGTCATATCCTCCACGGAAAATACGGTTTTGACCTGGTCGCGGCAGGCTTCGATGGCCCGGGCGGTTTGCTCCAAATCATAGCCGTCCCGGATCAACCGCCGGGCTTCGTAAATCAAAAAAGCCAGGCCGATAGCGGTGGTGCGGGTATCCACCACCCGCACGCCGGGGATATCCCCGGCGCAGCGGACCGCATTGGCATAAGTGCCGCTCAAACGGGAGGATATGGTCAAGCACAGCACTTCAAAACCGGCCCGCCGCAGTGTGCGGAAGGTACGCTCATACGCGCCGATGGCCGGCTGCGAAGTATGCAAATCCTTTTCCCCGGCGATCAAATCCGCAAAATCGCCGTTGGAACCGGCATAGCTTTCCGTATAGGCAACGCCGCCGGCACTGTATGTCATGGGGATATATATGGCCCCCAATTGCCGCGCTTCCTGCTTGGTCAAACTGGCGGTACTGTCGCTGGCAATCACAATCATGCTTACATCCTCCCAAATTTCCGGAATTTTTCATACCGTTCCTGCAAAAGCGCATCCACCGGCAGGCCGGTCAATCTGTCCATCTCTTCGCTTAGAGCCCGGCGCAGCTCTTGATACAGCGGCGCGAAAGACTGGCCCGGCGACGGTTCCGCAAACACCCGGTCCGCCGCTCCCAGGCGGAACAAATCGGCGGATACCAGGCCCAAAGCCTCCGCCGCTTCCCGTACCAGGGAGGCGTCTTTCCAGATGATGCTGGCCGCCCCTTCCGGCGAGATCACCGAATACACGGCGTTTTGCAGCAGCCAGATCCGATCCGCCACCGCCAAGGCCAAAGCGCCGCCGGAGCCGCCTTCGCCGATAAACAGAGAGATCACCGGCGTGCGCAGGGCCGACATTTCCATGATATTGGCGGCGATGGCGCTGCCCTGTCCCCGTTCTTCCGCGCCGACGCCGCAATAAGCGCCGGCGGTATCGATCAGACAAATCACCGGGCGATGAAATTTTTCCGCTTGCTTCATCAGGCGCAAAGCTTTGCGATAGCCTTCCGGGTTGGCGGAACCGAAATTGCGGGCGATTTTTTCCTTGGTACCCACCCCTTTTTCCGTGGCGATCACCGTCACCGGCCGTCCCGACAAACGGGCCAAACCGCCGATGATCGCCGGATCGTCACCGTACAGGCGGTCGCCGTGCAATTCAAAAAAGCCGTCGAAAACCGCGTCGATAAACGCCGCGGCGGTGGGGCGGTCCTTATCCCTGGCCAAACAAATCTGATCATAGGCGCTCATGCTTCCTTCCCCCTTGCCAGGCCGTTTTCGCTATGCAAACGCAGCAGCTCGCCGACGACCTCTTTCTGCCGTTGCCGGGGCACAATGGCGTCTACGAAACCTTTTTTCAACAGAAACTCCGCCTTTTGAAAGCCCTGGGGCAATTTTTGCCGCAACGTCTGCTCGATGACCCGGGGCCCGGCGAAACCGATCAAAGCCCCCGGCTCCGCCAGAATCACGTCGCCCTCCATGGCAAAGGAGGCGGTTACCCCGCCGGTGGTGGGATGCGTCAACAAAACCCCGTAAAACAGACCGGCGTCGCTATGGCGGCGCACGGCGGCGCTGGTTTTGGCCATTTGCATCAGGGACAGGATGCCCTCCTGCACCCTGGCCCCGCCGGAAACGGTCACGCCGATCACCGGCAAAGCGTTGGCCGCGGCATATTCAAACAGGCGGGTGATTTTTTCCCCCACGGTGGGGCTCATGGAGCCCATCATAAAATCCGCCTCCATGGCAAACAAGGCGCAGGGCGTTTCCTGTATGGCACAAACGCCGCTGATCACAGCCTCCTTTTCACCGCTGGCCTTTCTGGCGGCGTCCAGCTTTTCTTCATATTGCGGAAAATGCAGGCGGTCGCAGGCGGTCAAATCCCCGTCCAGTTCCCGAAAGCTATCCGCATCCGCCAGCATGGCGATGCGCTTTCTGGCGCCAATGCGGAAATGATAGCCGCATAAAGGACAAACCTGCAGGTTTTCTTCTTTTTCCCCAGCGGTCAAACGGCGCCGGCATTGCGGGCATGGGGTCAGAGCCGGGGCGGCGTCGTTGCGGCGGCCTTCCAAAGCTATATTCGGTTTAATAAACAGGCTTTTCTTCAGCATGGCTTTTCCTCATGGCTTTCCTCTCGCTAACCGGCGACGCCGTTTTCATGCAGCAACCGGTTCAACGTCCCCGTATCGTAGCTGCCGTCCAAAAAAGACGGATCCGCCATCAAATCCAACAGCAATTCCCGGTTATGCTCCACGCCCTCGATCACCATTTCGCATAAAGCGGCCTGCATTTTGCGGATGGCTTCTTCCCGGGTGGGGGCGTGGACGATCAATTTGGCGATCATGGCGTCATAATAGGGCGGCACCGTATAGCCCTGATACAAAGCGGTGTCGAAACGAACCCAGGGCCCGCCGGGCACATGCAGCAATTCGATCACGCCGCATTTTCGCCGGGGATTTTCCGCGCAGATGCGGCATTCTATGGCATGACCGCGCAAAGAGATATCCGCCTGGGTAAAATCCAGTGGCTGGCCGGCGGCCACGCGGATCTGCCATTTGACCAGATCCACGCCGGTCACCATTTCGCTGACCGGGTGCTCCACCTGCAGGCGGGTGTTCATTTCCATAAAATAAAAGCGGCCGTCTGAGAGCAGGAATTCCATGGTGCCCAGGCCCTGATAGCCGATTTCCGACAAAGCCGTCACGGCCTGCCGGCAAAGGCGCTGCCGCAATTCAGGCGACACCGGCGCGCAGGGAGATTCTTCCAGCACCTTTTGATTTTTGCGCTGCATGGAGCATTCCCGCTCGCCCAGGCAAAGGATATGCCCCTGGCTGTCGCCGATCATTTGCAATTCCACATGCTTGGCCGGGGCGAGGAATTTTTCCAAATAGACCCCGCCGTCGCCGAAAGCCGCCTGGGCCTCGGCGGAAGCGGCCAAAACGCTGGCCGCCAAATCCTTTTTTTCCCGCACCAGGCGTATCCCCCGGCCGCCGCCGCCGCTGCGGGCTTTCACCAGCAGGGGGAAACCGATCTTTTCCGCCCAGGCCGCGGCTTCTTCCTCGTTTTCCACCACGTCGCTGCCGGGAATGGTGGGCAGGCCCGCTTGGGCCATGGTGCGCCGGGCCCGGTCTTTGTCGCCCATCCGCTCTATCGTATCCCCGTCGGGGCCGATAAAGGCCAGCCCCGCCTGGGCGCAGCGGCGGGCGAAGACAGCGTTTTCCGACAGCAGGCCGTAACCGGGGTGTATGGCCTGGGCCCCGGAAAGCAAAGCCGCGCTGAGGATCGCCTCCTGATTCAGATAGCTTTGACCGGCGGGGGCGGGGCCGATGCAAAAGCTTTCATCCGCCAAAGACACATGCAGCGCGTCCCGGTCGGCCTGGGAAAATACCGCTACCGTGGCCACGCCCATTTCTTTGCAGGCGCGGATGATGCGCACGGCGATCTCCCCCCGGTTGGCAATTAGAATTTTCGCGAACACCCTTACCGCTCCTTTTCTACCGCAAAGATCAAATCGCCCTGGCAGCACAACTCAGCCCCTACCCGGGCCCGGGCATGGATGAAATAAAAGCTGCCTTTGCTTTTGGTCAAAATCCCCTGCACCTCCATCACATCGCCGGGCCGTACCTTGCGGCGAAAACGGACGTTTTCGATACCGGCGTAATAGGCGACGCCGCCTGCCGTCTGCTCCGACAGCAGCAAAGCGCAGGATTGGGCCATGATTTCCAACTGTATCACCCCCGGCGTCACCGGATTGCCGGGGAAATGGCCCTGCAAAAACCATTCGTCGCCCCGCACGGTATAGCTGCCGTGAGCAACGCCCGTTTCATCCAGATACGCTTCATCCACCAGCAGCATCGGTTCCCGATGGGGCAATACCGTTTTGATTTGCTCTCTGTCCATCGCCTCTCCTTAATACAGTTTAAACAAAGTCTGTCCAAATTCCACCACATCGCCGTCGGCGACGCAAATATCGACGATTTGCCCGTCTCTTTCGGCGGTGATCTCATTCATCAGCTTCATGGCTTCCAAGATGCACAGCACGTCGCCCTGCTTGACCCGGCTGCCCACTTCCACGAAAGGCGGCTTGCCCGGCGCGGGAGCGGCATAAAAAACGCCCACCATCGGCGCGGTGACCGGCTGCACGTCGCTGAAATCCATGCCCAGATCGTCCCCTGTCTCCGGCGCGATCTTAGGCAACGTTTCGCCGGGCCCTTCGGCGGAAGCCAGGGCGGCGGACAAAACCGCCGGCGCCACCGGTCCGCAGGCGGCACGCTCCAAATGCAGTTTGTCTTCGCCTTCGCAAAAATCCAAACAGGTCAAGTCATAGGTTTCCATTATTTTCGCCAATTCGCGAACGGTTCGTATATTCATGCGTTCTCCTCCATAGGACGTAGGGCCAAACAGGCGTTATGGCCGCCGAAACCAAGAGATAAAGACAGGGCCAACGCGATCGGGCCCCGGCGGGCTTGGTTGGGCACATAATCCAAATCGCATGCCGGGTCCGGCTGCCGGTAATGTATGGTGGGCGGGGCGATCCCGTCTTTCAGCGCCAAAGCGCAGACGGCGGCTTCCGTCGCCCCGGCCGCGCCCAGCATATGGCCGGTCATGCTTTTGCTGGAACTGATCCAGGCTTTGCGGGCCTGTTCTTCTCCCAGGGCCAGCTTGATGGCGGCGGTTTCCGCTTTATCGTTCAGAGGCGTACCGGTGCCGTGGGCGTTGATGTACAGCAACTGATCCGGCTGCCAGCCCGCTTCCCGGGCGGCCATGGCGATGGCCCTGGCGGCGCAGGAACCGTCCGGCCGGGGGGCGGTGACATGATAGGCGTCGCAGGTATTGCTGTAACCGGCGATTTCCGCATAGATATGCGCGCCCCGGGCTTTGGCATGAGCATAGGATTCCAAAATCAGCACCGCGGCCCCTTCCCCCATGACGAAGCCGTCCCGGCGGGCGTCGAAAGGCAAAGAAGCGGTCTCCGGATCCTGGGACAGGCTCAAGGCCTGGCAACTGGTAAAACCGGCCACCGCCAAAGGATTGATGGTGGCTTCCGCGCCGCCGGCCAAGATCGCGTCGGCATAGCCCTGGGCCACAGCCCGATAGGCTTCGCCAATGGCATGGCTGGAGGTGGCGCAGGCCGTCACCGTAGGCAGGCAAGGTCCCTGGGCGTTGAAAGCGATGGCGATATTGCCGGCGGCGATATTGCCGATCATCATCGGGATGAAAAAGGGCGATACCCGGCCCGGCCCCCGATCGAGCAATTTTTCCGTTTCCTGGATAAAAGTTTGCATGCCGCCGATACCGCTGCCCACGTAAACGCCGAAACGTTCCGGCTCCACCGTGCCCGCCAAAGCGCCGTCTTCCATGGCCAATGTGGCCGCGGCCATGGCGTATTGGCAATACAGATCCATTTTGCGGGCGCTGGGCACGTCCATGCCGTAATCCGCCGGTGAAAAATCCCGCACCTGGGCCGCTACCTTCACCTTGAAGTCCTGGGTATCGAAACGGTCCAATAAACCGATCCCGGATCGTCCGGCGCAGAGATTGCGCCAAAAAGCGTCTTTTCCATTACCCACCGGAGAAATCACCCCGATGCCGGTAATTGCCACGCGCTGCATTGCTACACCTCCTTACATCGAAAGCCCGCCGTCCACCGGTATGACCGTCCCGGTGATATAGGAAGCGGCGGGGGAACACAAAAAGCCTACCAAAGCCGCCACCTCTTGGCTTTGGCCGGCTCTGGCCAGGGGTATCCGCGCCAAAAGGGCCTCCTGGGCCGCCGGCGGCAGGGCTTTGGTCATATCCGTTTCGATCAGGCCGGGTGCCACCACATTGCAGGTAACGCCCCGGGGCGCCAATTCTCTGGCGATGGATTTGCTAAGGCCGATCAGTCCCGCCTTGGCGGCGGCATAATTGGCCTGGCCGGCATTGCCGTTGATCCCGGCCACCGAAGATATATTGACGATACGCCCGCGTTTTTTCCGGAGAAAGCCGGGGCAGCACTGGCGTATCAAATAAAAAGCCCCTTGCAGATCCACATCCAGCACCCGGCGGAAATCTTCGTCCCCCATCCTCAGCGCCAGTTTGTCCCTGGTAATGCCCGCGTTGTTGATCAGGGCGTAAACCGGCCCCATATCCCGCTCCACTTGGGAGACCACCCGGGCTACCGCCTGGGAATCCGCGACGTCGCAGGCATAGCAGCAGACCCGGGCCCCTTCCTGCTCCGCCAGAGCTTTGCTTTCTTCGGCGGCGTCGCCGTTGCCGGCGTAAATCATGGCGATATCCATACCGGCGGCCGCCAGGGTAACGGCGATGGCCCGGCCGATGCCCCGGGAAGCGCCGCTGATCAATGCTATATCTTTCTCAGTCATGACAAAGTCCTTTTACATCCAACGCAGCTTTTTGACAGGTATCTGCGTTTTCCACATTCATGCAACGAAAAACCCCCGGCATTTTGCGCAAAAAGCCGCTTAAGGTATGGCCGGGCCCCAATTCCACAAAAACGTTTACCTGATCCGCCAGCATATTTTCCATGGTTTTTTGCCATAGCACCGGGCTTTTCACCTGCAGCGGCGTCAATACCCGCGGGTCGCCGTACAAAGCGGCGGTGGCGTTGGCGTATAAGGGGATACGCGGCGGCGCAAAGTCCAAATCCCGGATATAGGCGGATAAAGCGTCGGCGGTCTCCGCCATAAACGGGCTGTGAAAAGCGCCGCTGACCTTCAGGCGTATGGCTTTGCCCTTGGCCGCCGCCACCTGCTTTTCAAAATCCGCCAATTGGCCGGGTTCGCCCGCTACCGTCACCTGTCCGGGACAATTCCAATTCACCGGAAAGACCCGGCTGTATCCGGCGCAGAGGGCGGTTACGGTTTCCTCATCCAGCCGCAGCACGGCCGACATTTCTCCGGGATGCCGCCGGGCGGCGGCCGCCATCCATTCCCCCCGGCGGCAAACCAGGGAAAAGGCCTGTTCAAAGCTAAGCAGGCCGCAAAAAGCCAAAGCGGCGATCTCCCCCAGGGAAAAGCCGGCGGCGCAATCCGCCTGTACGCCCGTTTCCGTCAAGGCGGCGGCGCAGGCCAAATCCACCGTAAACAAGCAGGGCTGATTGTTTTCCGTTTGCCGCAGCGTTTCCTCGCTGCCGGCAAAGCATTGTTCCATGGTGCCGGGACGCAAAGCCTCCGCCTGTTGGAACACCCGGCGTGCCGCCGGGGAAGTTTCGTACAGGCTTTGGCCCATGCCCGGATATTGCGCGCCTTGGCCGGCGAAGAGAAAAGCGGTTTTAGGCATGGGGTTCCTCCTTGGATAAAAACCGATCGGCGGCGGACAAAGCGTCCTGGGCTTCCCGGAACATGTCGGCGATGATTTGTTCCGCCGTTTTTTCCTCGTGAAGCATGGCGGCGCATTGCCCCGCCATGACGCTGCCATTTTGCACATCTCCATCCAAAGCCGCCCGGCGCAAAGCGCCGGAACCGAAGGCTTCGATTTGCCGGTCGCTGACGGCGGCGTCGTATTCCATATCGGCAAATTGCCGGCTGAAGGCATTTTTAAGGGAACGCACCGGATGCCCCAGGCGTTTGCCGGTGACGATGGTGTCGATATCCTTGGCTTCCAGTATTTTCCGTTTGTAATTGGCGTGAACGCCGCATTCTTTGGCGGGCAAAAAGCAGGTGCCGCATTGTACGCCTGCCGCCCCCAACAGCAAGGCCGCCGCCACGCCACGGCCGTCGGCAATGCCGCCGGCGGCGATCACCGGTATGGATACGGCGTCCGCCACTTGCGGCGTCAACACCATGGTGGTCAAATCCCCCACATGGCCGCCGCTTTCGCCGCCTTCGGCCACCACGGCGCAAGCGCCCAGCCGGGCCGCCATTTTGGCCACGCCGGTAGAAGGCGCCACCGGCACCACCTGTATGGAGGCGGCCAGCCATTTTTTCATATAGGGCGTGGGCAAACCGGCCCCGGTGATCACCACGGGCACCTTCATTTCCACGACGATATCGGCAGCAGCCGCCGCCAGCGGGCTCATCAGCATAATGTTGACGGCAAAAGGCAAACGGCCGTCCCTCAACAGGCTGCGGCAGGTTTCGATTTCCCGGCGCAAGGCTTCCGGCCCCTCGTTTATTGCGGAGATCACGCCCAAACCGCCGGCGTTGGATACGGCGGCGGCCAATTTGCCGTCGCTGATCCAGGCCATGCCCCCTTGGATGATGGGATATTTCAAACCGAACAGCCGGTTGACTTCCGTAACGATCATGCCTTTTTCGCCTCGATCAGTTTCACCAGATCCTCCACGTTCTGCAGGGACTGTTCCATATCGATTTCAATGCCAAAAGCGTCTTCCAGGCTCATGACGATCTCCACCGTGTCCAGGGAATCCAGCCCCAAAGAAGCGAAGGTGGCGTCCCGGGTGATGGTGGCAGGATCTACGTCTTTGTACTCTCCTAAAATTTTGGCTACCGTTTCGAATATCATTTTGTATCCTCCCTTTGTATTGCGTATTTTTCGCGTTTTATTTTATTGCGTTGCTTGCGTTTTTGTCCCGTTTTATCCCAGCGTATCGGGGGCTACCATTTCAGCAAACAGGAGCCGGTGGTCAAACCCGCGCCGAATGCGCTGAGAATCACGGTATCGCCGGGCTGCAATTTGCCCTGTCGGTTGACTTCGTCCAGCAACAGGGGCAAACCGGCGGAGGAAGTATTGCCATAGCGGCGGACATTGCTGGGGAATTTCTCCGGCGGCTGCCGCAAATGGCTGCGCACGGCTTCCACGATACGGGCGTTGGCCTGATGCAGCAGGAAATAATCCACCTGCTCCAAACCGATGCCCGCCTGCCCGCATAAATACTGTATATCCGCCTGAGAAGACTGCACCGCGAATTTATAAACCTCCTGCCCTTTCATGACCAACGGCGTTTCCCGCCTGTCGCTTTTTTCATAGGGGCAATTGCCGGGCCCATGATAGGCGTAAATCGCCTGGTCGTTGGAGACCACGCCCATTTTGAACAGGGGCGCTTCCCCTTCCGGAACGGCGATGGCCGCCGCCGCCGCGTCGCCGAATAAAACGCAGGTGGAGCGGTCGTGCCAATCCACCATACGGGTAGGCTCCTCGGCGCACAAAAGCAAAATCCGCTGATAGCGCCGGCTTTGCAAATGGGCTGCGGCAATTTCCAAAGCATAGACGAAACCGGCGCAAGCGCCGTTGATATCCAGGCAAGGACAGGATGCGCCGATCAACCCCTGCACCACGCTGGACAAAGACGGGGTCAAATAGCGGCTGTGTACATTGGAACATAAAATCAAATCCAGTTGACCGGCGGACAGCCCTGCGGCGGCCAAAGCGTTTTGCGCCGCCCGGGCGGCCAGCATTTCCAGATCGCCCTGGTGTATGCGTCTTTGTTCGATGCCGGTCCTTTCCCGTATCCATTGATCGGAGGTGTCCAAAAAACCGGTCAATTCCTGATTGCCCACGATCAAATCCGGGACCGCGCTGCCTGTGGCTACTATTTTCATGCTTGCTGATCTTCACCGCCGTTCATACCGGCCAATTGCCGTTTTAAAAACAAATCGATATCCTGCATGGCCTGCAACAAAGCGGGACGCTGCTGCTCCGGGATATTGCGCAGCAATGACCGCACCATACGTTCATGGAAATAGGCGTGCATGGCATAATACTTGTGGCCGTTGCGGGTCAGGGAGACCTGCACCACCCGGCCGTCCTGCGGACCCCGCCTTTTTTCTACCAATCCCTTTTTTTCCAGCTTTTGCACAGCCACGGTCATGGAAGGCAAAGAGACCTGCCGTGCCTGGGCCAAGTCGCTGATGGTGCAGGGCTCGCCGTTCATTTTGCCGATGGCCTCCAAAATATGCAGCTCGCTGATGGTGAGATTCTTTACGCTGCGGGCCAGCATTTGTTCTTCCAAACGCATGATGGAATCGTAAACCCGAATGATCGTTTCATTCAGGAGTGATGCGTAGGCGTCCAGCATAGGGAAAATTCCCCTTCCTAAAAAAATACCAAAAAATTAATTAGACTAACTAATTATAATACCGCCGCCATTTTTTGTCAACCAAACCGCCGGAAAAAGCCCTTTTTCGTCATACAAACCCATTATTATAAACAGCTAAGCACAACATACAAACGCCTCATTTGCCGGCGGCAGCCATACCGTCTGACAAATGAGGCGTTATTTGCTATTATTATTGCATATGATTATTCAATTTAATATTATCTGTTCTTGTCTATTTCCTGCGGGGAAATCCCTTTTAACTTTCCACGGTTTTGATCCGCGCGCCTACCGCCGCCAATTTGTCGCAAATATTCTCATAGCCCCGTTGGATATGATCGATATGATCGATAGTGGTGACGCCTTCGGCGATGCAGCCGGCGATGATCATGGCCGCGCCGGCCCGCAGGTCGGTGGCGCTGACCTCCGCGCCCCGCAAGCGGCTGACCCCGTTGATCACCGCGCTGTGTCCGTCGATTTTGATATCCGCGTTCATCTTTTGCAATTCCGCCACGTGCATGAAGCGGTTTTCAAAAACCGTTTCCGTCACCACGCTGGCCCCTTTGGCAATGGCCAGCAGCGGCATGAATTGGGCCTGCATATCCGTGGGAAAGCCGGGATAAGGCAAAGTCTTGATATCCAAAGGATGGATATGCTCGTTGCCGATGACATGCACGCCGTCGTAGCCGATCTCCACCACCACACCGGCTTCCTGCAATTTGGCGATCACCGATTTCAGGTGCTCGGCGATGACATTGGAAATGATCAATTCACCGCCGGAGGCCGCCGCCAGCACCATGAAACTGCCCGCCTCTACCCGGTCGGGGATGACGGTATGCATGGCCGGCCGCAAGGAAGACACGCCGTTGATGCGGATGATGCTGGTGCCCGCGCCTTTGATATTGGCCCCCATGGCCGACAGCATATTGGAAAGATCGACGATTTCCGGTTCCTGGGCGGCATTATCGATGATGGTCGGCCCCTCCGCCAGGGAAGCGGCCATCATCAGATTTTCCGTAGCGCCGACGCTGGGGAAATCCAAATAGATATGGGCGCCGGTCAATTTTGGCGCTTCCGCTTCGATATAGCCCGGGCCGATGGAGATCCGCGCGCCCATGGCCTCAAAGCCTTTCAGATGCAAATCGATAGGCCGGGCGCCGATGGCGCAGCCGCCGGGCAAAGACATGCGCACCTTGCCGAAGCGGGCCAAAAGCGGCCCCATGATCAAAAAGGAGGCCCGCATTTTCCGCACCAATTCCCCGGGGGTAGCCACGGATTTCAAACCGCAGGTATCGATGGACAACCGATTGTCGCTAAACCCCGTCTTCGCGCCCAGATATGTTAAAACCCGGCACATCGTATCTACATCCGACAGCCAAGGGCATTCGTCGATAGTGCAAACCCCTTCGGTCAACAAGGTTGCGGCTATCAAAGGCAACACTGCGTTTTTCGCGCCGCTGACATGGATCTCTCCCCGAATCGGCGCGCCGCCCTCAATCACAATCTTTTTCAATGGTCTGCCTCCCGCGCTCTACCGGTTCGCCATAAGCCGTACTTAGGGAACGTTTTATCCTTTTAACTTTATCATATCCGATATAAAATAGCAAGACAAAGCCAAAGTCATAAAGGAGCGTCCTTCACATATACATCATATATATGCGTCCGGGAGGAATTTGCTTGCGGCTAAAAATGTTTTTTTTGTTTATCGTTGTGCTTTTGTCCCTTTTGTGGGTCGTTTGCCGGCCGGACAGTCCGCCGATGGCCTCGGATGAGGCTTTGGGCGGACCTTTGATCCCGGTGGAAAAGGCTCCCGGCCAGATTATGGAAGCGCCTTTGGAAGATTTTCTGATCCAGGTATTGGCCGCGGAAATGCCCGCCGCTTTTCATCCCGCCGCCTTGCAGGCTCAGGCGGTGGCCGCCCGCACCTATATCGCCGCCCATTTGCCGCCCTATGGCGCTTACCGGCACCCCCAGGCCGCCGTATGCTGCGATCCCGGCCATTGCCAGGCTTACGCTTCTTTGGAAACCTTGCAGGCCGACTGGGGGGATGCCTATGCGGAAAATTGGCAAAAGATCCGGCAGGCGGTGGCCGCCACCGCCGGTCAAATCCTGTTCTATGAAGAAAACGTGGCGGAAACGCCCTATCATTCCTGCTGCGGCGGCAGTACCGAGGCCGCCGGGGCTTGCTGGAGCCAGGCTTTGCCCTATTTGCAGGCCCATGCCTGCCCCTATTGCGCCCGATCGCCCAAGCTGGCGGGCAGCCGCGTTTTATCCCTGGAACAAGCGGCCCAGGCGGTGCCCTGCGGCAAAGAGGATCTGCTGCATATGGCCGCCGTCTCCCATACCCCCGGCGGCAGGATCGGGTTTTTGCGCATCGGCGGCAAAAACTACCGGGGCACGGAATTGCGGCAAATCTGGCAATTGCCTTCCGCCGCTTTCACCTGGCTGATCCAGGGAGACCATATCGCTTTTCTCTCTTTGGGCTACGGCCATGGCGTGGGATTGTGCCAATACGGCGCGGATGGCATGGCCGCCGCCGGCAAAACCTACCGGCAGATCCTGGATTTTTATTATCCCGGCTGCCGCTTGTGGCAGATGGACGGGTATGCGCAATATGCAACGGAAGATCGCTAAACAAAAGCAAACGGATGGGACCATAGGCGCAGGCGCTATCCGTTTGCTTTTGTTGTATTCTCGGCAGTTTTCGCAAGGGTTGGGCCGCCGCCGCTAACGGTTATACAGCGGCAGCGGGTCCACTTCTTCTTCGTTCAAATACACCTCAAAATGCAAATGGCTGACCTGGGCCGCTTCCGCCAAAGGCGAATCGATCACGCTGCCGATGCTTTCCCCTACGCTGACCGGCTCGCCGGCCTGCACCCGGGGGGTCAGGCATTTGTACACGGTGGTCCATCCATGTCCGTGATCCACCGTCACCACCCCGCCCCAAAGATCGTCGTTGGCCACAGACAGCACCACGCCGTCGGCTGCGGCATAGACCAGGCTGCCGATGGGCAGCTGCATATCGCAGCCGGGATGAAAGCGAAAATCCCCGTGGGTGGGATCGTAATCATAGCCGAAGCCCCGGTCGAACTCTCCGTCTCCCGGCAAAAACCACATGGCCGGTTCAGCCATGACCGCGGCGGTTCGTTCCGCTTCCGGGTAGGCTGCGGCTTGGCTTTCCTGCTCCCCGGCGGCAAGCAGGCCGTTTTCCGGTTCCGGCTGCCGGACGGCCTGGGTATCCCCGGCTGCCGACGGATCCCGGGGCAGCACCGTCACCGCCGGAAGCGTCTCCGCCGTCTCCTTGGCCGGCGCGGCGGAGCCGTCCGGCCGGGAAACGGATACGGCCAGCAACAGCAATACCGCAGCGCAGGCCGCGGCCGCTTTGATGCGGCGGCCGTCTTCCCGCCACCAAGCCCATTGCCAAAAATGCGTTTTATGAATGCGATATAGATTCATGGGGCGTCCTCTGTCCTTTCCTATTCCTGTTTGTTTTTCATTCGGCCCGGCGGACTGCCTGCGAGCAAGCCGGCAAGCCGGTTTTTATGCACATGGCCAGTATGCCCGAAACGGCCTGAAAATATACCCTATTTTCCGCAACAAAATCCTTCCCGTTTCATATAAAAAATGTTATAATAAATAATTATTGGTGCAAAATCAACGGAAAGGAGTCTGAACATGGTCATTCGTTTATACAATACCAAACACAACCGCAAGGAGGAGTTCGTTCCCCTCCAACCGGGAAAGGTGGGTATGTATTGTTGTGGACCGACCACGTATAACTATATTCACTTGGGAAACGCCCGTCCTTTGGTGGTTTTCGACGCCATTCGCCGCTATTTGATCTGGCGGGGCTATGAAGTAACCTATGTGCAGAATTTCACCGACGTGGACGATAAGATCATCAAACGGGCGGCGGAAGAACACAGTTCCGCCCAGGAGATCGCGGAAAAATATATCGCCGCTTATTTTGAAGACACCGCCGCTTTGAACACGATCCCCGCCGACGTGCATCCCCGGGTCACCCAACATATGGACGATATCATCCAATTGATCCAGCAGATCCTGGACAACGGCCACGCCTATGTGGCGGAAGGGGACGTCTATTTCGACGTGCGCTCCCTGCCCAGCTACGGGGAACTGTCCGGCCGGGATATCGACGACATGCGGGCCGGCGCCCGGGTGATGCCCGGCGATATCAAACGGGATCCTTTGGATTTTGCCCTGTGGAAAGCCGCCAAGCCCGGCGAGCCCTATTGGGACAGTCCCTGGGGCAAAGGCCGCCCCGGCTGGCATATAGAATGCTCCGCCATGAGCTGCAAATATTTGGGGCGGGATTTCGATATCCATGGCGGCGGCGCGGATCTGATTTTCCCCCACCATGAAAACGAAATCGCCCAAAGCAAAGCCGCCGGCGGCAATTTTGCCAAATATTGGCTGCACAACGGTTTCATCACCGTCAACGAAGAAAAAATGAGCAAATCTCTGGGCAATTTCTTCCTGCTGCGGGATATTTTAAGCAAATTCCCCGGCGACGTGATCCGCTATTATCTGCTGGCCACCCATTACCGCAGCCCCATCGATTTTGCCGACGATAAACTGGAAGCGGCGGCCAAAAGCCTGGAAAGGATACGCAACAGCTACTTCCTGCTGCAGGACGCGGCCAAGCGGGCGGTAGACGGCCCCTGCCATATACAGGAACAGATCGACAATGCCCGGCAGGCCTTCATCGAAGCCATGGACGACGATTTCAACACCGCCCTGGCCTTCTCCGCCGTGTTCAACTTCTGCCATGAGTTAAACGCCTATCTGGCGCAAAACCTGGCCACCAAGGAAGACGTCGCCCAGGCCCAAAAGCTCTTTGAAGACCTGGACAGCGTTTTGGCGGTCATCATCGAGCCTGCCGCCGAAAACGCCGGTTTGGAAGATCAGTTGATGGATCTGATCCTGGATATCCGTCAAAACGCCCGTTCCAAAAAGGATTGGGCCACAGCCGACGCCATTCGCGACGGTCTGAAAGCGTTAGGCGTCGTTATTGAAGATACGCCCCAGGGCGCCCGCTGGAAAAAAGGATGAAACGCTACACCGAAGCAGAATTGAAGCAAATGTCCCCTTTGGCCCTGGCCTATATCGGCGATTGCGTTTACGAGCTGACCGTCCGCCGGCATCTGGTGGATCACGGTCTGGTCAAAGTAAGCGATCTGCACAAAAGCGCCGTGCAGTATGTCAACGCAGAGCGGCAAAGCCGCCTGTACGGCGAAATCGAAAACCGGCTGAGCGAGACGGAAAAAGAAGTTTTCCGCCATGGCCGCAACGCCAAAAGCGGCCATCAGCCGCCCCATGCCAGCGCCGCCGTTTACCGCCGGGCCACCGGCATGGAAGCTTTGATCGGATGGCTGCATTTATCCGGCCAGGATCAGCGCCTGAAAGAACTGTTGTCCTGTTTGTTTGCGGAATAAAGGAATCGGATGCCGTTATGCATGTACAATTGTTGACCTATACGCCCAATCCGGAACAAGTGGTGGCCGCCGCCGCCCGCTTATGCTATTCTTCCCAAAGCGGTGAAGAAATCGCCGCCGCCATGCAGGAACAGGATACGGCGGCCTTTATCGGCCGTTTGCGGCAAATGGGCCATTTTTCCACTTTTGAACACGCTTCTTTTACCTTTGCCATCGACGGGGTCAGCCGCGCCCTTTCCCATCAGCTGGTCCGGCACCGTCTGGCTTCCTACAGCCAAAAATCCCAACGCTATGTAAAAGAAAATCATTTTTCCTATGTGGTGCCCCCCAGCGTCAGCCGTTCCCCCCAGACGGAGGAAGAATACCGCCGCTTGATGGAGGAGATCGGCGGCTTGTACAGCCGTTTGCTGGAACAGGGAGTAGCGGCGGAAGACGCCCGCTATATCTTGCCCAACGCCACCGTCACCAATCTGATCATGACGATGAACGCCCGCAGCCTATTGAACTTTTTCCAATTGCGCTGCTGCAACCGGGCGCAATGGGAGATCCGCCATATGGCGCAGCTGATGCGGCGGGAAGTGCAAAAAGTCGCCCCCGCTTTGTTCGCCCAAGCCGGCCCCACCTGCGAAAGCCAGGGGATTTGCTACGAAGGAGAAAAATGCTGCAAAAAAGGCCAGGTGGAGATACGGCAAAGATAGCCTTTCCCACCCGGCGCAGCCTGAAAAAGAACGAAACGGCACGCCCTGCGGCGCAGCCGAACAAAAGGAGTTACGAATATGTCAAAAACAAAAACCGGCGTCGCCGACCTGAACCGTAAAATGCTGGCCGGAGAAAAACTGGTGATGATCACTGCCCACGACTATCCCTCCGCCGTTTTGGCGGATCGGGCCGGCGTGGATATGATCCTGGTCAGCGACATTCTCGGCCCCACCGTGTTGGGATATGAAACGGTGATCCCCGTCACCATGGAAGATATGCGCCACCATTTAAAAGCGGCGGATCGGGGCTGCCGCCGGGCCATGCTGGTAGCGGCCATGCCTTTCGGTTCCTATCTGACCAATACGGAGGAAGCGCTGAAAAATGCCCTGGCCCTGATCCAGGACGGCGCCGACGCCGTAAAGCTGGAAGGAGGCAGCGAGATCGCGCCTTTGACTGCCGCCTTTACCCAGCGGGGCATACCGGTGATGGGACATATCGGCCGTTTGCCCCAAAGCGCCTGTCTGTGGCAGGAAGATATGCCGCAGGGCCGGGATGAAAGCGCCGCCTGGCAATTGGTGGAAGCAGCCCAGGCTCTGGAAGAAGCCGGCGCTTTTGCCATCCTGCTGGAATGGATCACGGCGGAAGTGGCCAAGCTGATCAGCGAAAAAGTGGATATCCCGGTGATCGGCATCGGTTCCGGCAGCCATTGCGACGGCCAATTGCTGTATTTCCAACAGATGTTGGGCTTGTTCCCGGAGCAGCCGCCCCATTATGTTAAAAAATACGCCGATTTGGCCGGCACCATCACTCAAGCCATTGCCGATTTCACGGCAGAAGTAAAAAGCGGCGCTTTCCCACAAGAGCATCATTCTTCCCCAATGGAAGAAGACGAAGCCCGTAAACTCTATTAAAACCGCCAAAGGAGCAAGGTACGGATGAAAACGATCATTATAGGCGCCGGTTCCATGGGTTGCTATTTCGCCGCAAATATGCAAGACGCTGGCGCGGAGGTGGGCCTTTACGACATCGACGGCAAAAAGCTGGAAAAAATCGCCGAAAACGGCATCGTCATCCGGGAAACAGACGGCGACAGCCGCCGGGTCATGGTGCCGGTATACCCGTCCCTGGAAGACGCGCCCACAGCGGATCTGCTGATCGTGCTGGTAAAAGCCTATCATACCGCCAGAGCGGCCCGGGATATCGCCCAGACAATGACTGCCAAAACCATGGTGATATCCCTGCAAAACGGCTTGGGCAATGAAGAAGAACTGTGCAGCCGCATCCCCAAAAGCAAAATCTGCGTGGGCATCACCTACAACAGCGGTTATGAGCTGTCGCCGGGGGAGATCCAGCATACCGCCAGCGGTTTGACCATCGTCGCGCCTATGCTCAAAGAATCCCTGCAGCAAGCCATGGAGCAGGCCCGGCTCTTCAACAATTGCCGTCTGCCTGCCGGCGCCACCACGGACATCGAGCCCCTGCGCTGGAAAAAGCTGATCATCGACTCGGTGATCAACCCCCTGTCCGCCATCCATAAGCTTAACAACGGCGCTTTGCCTAAAAACCCCGATATCGTCCGGGATATGGTGGAATTGACCGTAGAAGGGGTGACGGTGGCGCAAAAAGCCGGCGTGCCCTTGGACTATGGCGAAATCTGGGCGGCGGTGTTGGACGCCTGCCGTTCTTCCGCCCAGCATCGTTCTTCTATGCTCAACGATGTGGAGCGGGGCCGTTTTACGGAAATCGAAGCCATCAACGGCAGCATCGTGCGGATCGGCGAGGTGAACGGCGTGGATACGCCGGCCAATGTCCGCACCATACGCCGGGTCGTGGCCATTCAGGGCAAACGGGACAGTTATTGATCCGGCTTCCCTGCCGCCGGCAACCAAAGGCGGCGGGGTTTTCATCCATACCGCTATACGAACCTATGGATATAGGGACGGCGCAAGGGGCCGTCCCTTTTCTTTTTCCCTTTGTCCGCCCATAAAAAACAGCGGCGGGAAGGCGAAAACCATTGCCGGCGCGAATTATATAATTTACGGCTTTGCCGAAGGCTGCCGGGAAACAAAAGACGGCGATCCAACGGCACAGCAAAACCAACAGAACGAAACGGGAGCGGCGATATGCAGATCAGCGGCGCAATATTCGATATGGACGGAACCTTGATCGATTCCATGTATTACTGGCGTAACGCCGGCCTATTCTATTTGACCGATTTGGGCATCACGCCCCCTGACAATTACGGCGAATTGGTGCGCAATCGTACCCTGGAACAAACCGCCATCCTCTTTCATGATGTTTTTGCCGTATCCAAAGCGCCGGAGCAAATCGTTGGGGATATTTTTGCCGTAATGGAGTGGGCCTATCGGGAAAAAGTGCAATTAAAACCCGGCGCGGCGGAATTATTGGCCGGTTTGCGGCAGCGGGGCGTAAAAATGGCCTTGGCTACGGCCACCGACCGGGCGTTGTTGGAACCAGTTTTGAAAAAACTAGACATTTGGCAGTATTTTGATTATACGATTTGTTGCCGGGAAGCGGGCACGGACAAAAACCATCCCCAAATATTTGAACAGGCTTTGGCCGCCCTGGGCGCCGGAAAAAAAGAAACGCCGGTATTTGAAGACTCCTATCATGCGATCTGCACCGCCCAGCAGGCCGGTTTTCCCACGATTGCCGTGGCGGACTACTCCAATCAAACGCTGCGAGAGCAGATCATAGCGGCCGCCGATTTATTTCTGGATGATTTGACGGACTTTCCCTGGGAACAAATGACGTTTCCCCGGAACAAGGAGGCATAGGCAAACAGTCATGCGCCAAAACCACAGCTTTTGGACGGCGGAATCCATCGAACAATACGAACGGGCCTGCGCCGCCGCGGACTATCCCCATCATCCCTTCGGCCCCTATTTGCGCCGGGGGATACGGCCCACGGATACGGTGCTGGATATCGGCTGCGGCCCCGGCGCGGTCAGCCTCTATATTGCGGCCTTTTGCCGCCAAGTCATTGCCGTGGACGCCTGCCCCACGGCTGTGGAGCATTTGCGCCGCCGCTGCCGGGAGCTGGGCATAAACAATATCCAGGCCCTGTGCGGCGATTTCCGGCAAATGGATCTGCCGCCGGCCCAGGTGACCGTGGCTTTTTATGTAACGGGCATGCTCAAGGGCTACGCCAACGCCCAAAGGATCGCCGGGCACACCCTGCGCCAGGGCTTCATCGTGACGACCCATACCAACGGTTTGGACGAATTGCGGCGGCAGGCGGCGGAAGCTCTGCACATCGCCGTCAAGGGGCATTCCTGTCATAACGGCTGCTTTATCGCCGCCCCGCTGCAGGAGATCTGCCATGATCTGCAATGCCGGCAGCTGCGTCATGATTTCGGACAGCCGCTGCGGGATCTCAGCGAAGCGGCCTCTTTTGTGGGGCGGATATTGAAAATACCGGCGGAACATACCGGCAGCCTGCCGGATCTGACCCGCCGTTTCGTACAAAAGCAGGGCGAGGGCTGGTATTTGCCCAATCCCCGCAAAAGTTGCTTCATCGAGTTTTGGCCGGCGGCCCAGGAACAGGAGCGGCCGGCGGCGGACGGCGGGGAGGTATAAACCTATGGCGTTGAAAATGATTCTCGGCGCGGCGGGGACCGGAAAAACCGCCTATTGCCTGAACCGGATCGTCCGGGCCCTGACCGCCGAGCCAATGGGGCGGCCTCAGGTGCTGATCGTACCGGAGCAGGCTACTTTTGTCTATGAAAGGATGCTGGCCCAGCTTTGTCCCGGCGGCGGTTTCAGCGGCGCGGAGGTCTCCAGCTTTCAGCGGCTGTGCCTGAAAGCCGCCCAAAGCCTGAACCTGCCGCTGCCGCCCAGCCTCAGTGATTCCGGCAAAACCCTGTTGCTGAAAAAGCTGATCCGCAGCCGCCGGCAGGAGCTGACCACCTTTCATTCCGCTTATCTGCAAAACGGTTTTCTCAGCAATCTCCGCTCCCTGCTGGAAGAATTCCATATTTACAATGTACGGCCCGAACAATTGCTGGAAATCGCCCAAACGCCGCAGCCGGCGGCCTGGAACGGTCGTTTCGGCGATAAGCTGCAGGACGTGGCCTTGCTGTATCAGGACTATCTGCAGGCTTTGAACAAAGGCTACGGCAGCTATCCCCAAGCCCTGGATATTCTGGCGCAAGCCGTCCGGGAAGGGGGCTTTTTGAGCGGCGCGGATATTTTTATCGACGGCTATTATCAGTTTACTCCCAAGGAACTGACGGTGATCGCCGCCTGGCAAAGCCGGGCCGCTTCTTTGAACATTACCCTGCCCCTGGACGCCGGGGAAGCCCTGAGCCCCTTAGGGGAAGAACAGGTGTTCTACCCGGCCTGGCATTGCTACAGCCAGATTCGCCGCCTGGCGGAACAAAGCGGCGCGGCGGAAGAAGCGCCGGCCTTGCTGCCGCCGGGGCAGGGCCGTTTCGCGGGCGGCAATGAGATTTGCCCCTGGGAACGGGCGCTGGCCAATCCCAGCCTGCCCCTGGAGCCGGCTTTACCGGCGGAACAAGCGCCGGGCCAAATCCGCCTGGGACAAGCTACCGGCCGTCGGCAGGAGATCACAGCGGTAGGCCGGGAAATCATTCGCCTTACCCGGGAAGAAGGCTTGCGCTATCGGGATATCGCCATCATTCTCCGCTCGCCGGAGCCTTATGAACAATTGCTGCCGCAAATTTTTGACGAGATGGATATCCCCTACTTTATCGACAGCCGCAAAAGCCTGTTCTACCATCCTTTGATCGAATTTTGCCGCGCCGCTTTGGAGATTTGGGCCTATCAGCCCCGGCAGGAACAGATATTCCGCTATTTAAAGAATCCCCTTTCCCCTTTGACCCCGGAGCAATGCGATATCCTGGAAAACTATTGCCTGGCCAACGGCGTGCAGCTTTGGCATTGGCGGCAGGAAACCCCCTGGACCGGCGAAAGAGGCCTGGAACAATGGGACGTTTCCCTGCAGGAGATCGACACTTGGCGGCGGCAGGGCTATCAGGCGGTGCAGCGATTCTGCGCCGCTTTGGGCAAACAGGCCGCCGGGGCACAAATCTGCCAGGCCCTGCTTGCCCTGCTGGACCAAACCGGCGTGGCCGATACCCTGCAGACCTGGGCGGAACAGGCGGCGCAGCAGGGAGACGGCAGCCAAAGTCAGATCCACCGGCAAGCCTGGGCCAGCCTGGAGCAGCTGTTGAACGAATCCGCCGCCCTGCTGGGGGATACGCCGCTGCAAGCGGAAGAAGCCATATCCCTGCTGGACGGCGCCTGGCAGAATCTGACCGTTTCCTTAACGCCGCCCGGCCTGGATCAGGTGTTCGTCTCCGCCCTGGAGCGCAGCGTGCATCCGCCGGTGCAGGCGGCCTTTGTGCTGAACGTCAACGACGGCGTTTTTCCCCAAAAAATCGACGAAGACGGGCTGTTCGGCCTGACGGAACGCCGCCTACTGGCCAAAGCCCATATCATGCTGGCCCCGGACGGACGGCAAAGGCAGCTGGCGGAGAATTTTTTGGCCTATTTGGCCTTCACCCGCTGCGGCCAACGGCTGTATATCAGCTATATACAAAAAGAGGATGACGGAACGGCCTGCCCGCCTTCCCCGCTGATTTCCAGGCTGCAGGCATTGTATCCCGGCCTGGTCGCGGAAAATCTGGACGAGCCGGAGGATTGGCGGCAGCTTTGCGGCGGCGGCATGGACGCGGCCGCCCTGGCCAAACAGCTTTCCCAGGCTGCCCAGGGCCAAAGCATTTCCCCCTTCTGGTACGAGGCCTACCGTTGGTATGAAGAAAACCCCCAGGCCGCGCCGGAACTCAGCCAAATCCATCAAGGCTTGCGCTTTCAGGCCCAGGCGGGCCGTCTCGCCCCCGGTGTGAGCCGCAGGCTTTACGGCGGGCAAATCAGCGGCAGCGTGTCCCGGCTGGAAAAATTCCGCGCCTGCCCCTTCGCTTTTTTCGCCGGTTATACCCTGGGCCTCCGGCCCCGCCTGCGTTATCAGATCACCCCCGCCGACCGGGGAGAGCTGTTCCATCAATCCCTGGCGGAAATGGGCCGTATGCTGAAGCAGCGGCAAATGGATTGGAGCCGGGTAGATGAAAAACTGGCCGAGGATTTAAGCGAAAAAGCCTTTGCGCAATACGCCCCCCAATTCCTTTCCGGCATTCTGGCCAGTTCTTCCCGATACCGCTATATCTCCCGCCGCTTCCGCCGGGCTTTAAGCGCCTCTTTCCTGCTGGCGGCCCGGCATATCCAGGGCGGGAAGTTTATCCCGGCAGCCTTTGAACTGCCCTTCGGCGATGACAAACAAGGCTTACCGGCGCTGGTCATCGATTTGCCGGAGGGCCGGAAATTGAAGCTGTACGGGCAAATCGACCGGGTGGATAAGGCCCAAGGGCTGGATAAAACCTGGTTTCGCATCGTGGATTATAAAACCGGCCGGGCCAGTATGACGCCGTCGGATATTTTCAACGGCATACGTTTGCAACTGTTGCTGTATTTGCAAACGGTGCTGACCAACAGCTTCTATTTTACCGACCGGGAAGCGGCGGCGGCCGGCGTCTATTACGCGCCGGTGCGTGACGATTTTAACGGCGGCGCCGATGGGGACGACGCTTCGGAAATGCGGCTGAACGGACTAACCGTAAAAGACGAAGAAGCGGTTGTATTGGCGGATCGGGACATCAACGGTTTTTCCCGGCTGATCCAGGTAGCCTATTCCGAAAAAAGCGGCTTTTACGCCAATTCGCCGGGGGTCAGCCAGGAACAGCTGCGCCTGCTGCTGCTGCATTTGCGGCAATTGCTGACGGAAACCGCCGAACAGATGTATCAGGGCCTGATTGAGGCCCATCCCCGCCGTTTGGGCGGACGCCTCGCCTGCGATCTATGCGATCAGCGGCAATTTTGCGGCCTGGATCGGGAATTCGCTCCGGTAAACGAGAGTGAAAAGCTGAGCGACGGGCAAATCTGGCAAAAACTGGCGGAAGAGCAAGGAGAAAAACAAAAGGAGGAAAACCGGTGAGCGGCTATCGTTTTTCGGCGGAACAAAGACAAGCCATCGAGACCCAGGGCGTCAATTTGCTGGTGGCGGCCGGCGCAGGCAGCGGCAAAACCAGCGTTTTGGTGGAAAGACTGATACGCCTGGTATGCCGGACGGAGCAACCCGGCTCTCTGCAAAGGACTTTGGTCTTGACCTTTACCAATGCGGCGGCCACGGATATGCGGCGCAAGATCGAAGCGGCCCTCATCGAACAGGTGCGGCAGCGCCCCGGCGACCGGCATTTGCTGCGGGAATTGCATCAGTTGCCCCAAGCGCCCATCAGCACCATCCATTCCTTTTGCCTGCATCTGCTGCGGCGGTATTATTACCGGCTGCAGCTGGACGGCGGCTTCCGCATCGCCAAGGAAAACGAGATCATCGCGCTGCAGCGGCAAACCCTGGAAAACTATCTGGCGGCCTGCTATGAAGAAAACAACGATTTGATCTGCGCCCTGGCCGACGACTACGGCGGCGACCGGGACGACGCCGCCCTGGCGGAGATCATCAGCGAATTGTACGCCTTCAGCCGTTCCCAGCCCCAGCCGGAACAATGGCTGCGGCAAGCCGCCGCCCTTCAAGGCGATAGGCTGGAAGATTTTCCCTTCGCCGCCTATCTGAACCGCTACATCGCCGCCCAGGCGGAACAAGCCGCCGCCTCTTTGCGGCTGTCCCGGTTCACCCCGGAGGAATTGCGGCAATACCTGCCGGAAACCTGGCAGGACAGCCTGAAAGCGGAACGGGCGCTGCTGCGGGAACTGGCCGGCCCCGGTCTGGGTCTGGACGAACGGCTGCAGCTGCTGGCGGCCTATGCCCCGGCGGTGTGGCGGGGCGGCAAAAAAGACCAAAATCAAGCCATGCGCCAGGAAATCAAGGACGCCCGCAATGCGGCGAAAGAGACGCTGAAAAAGCTGCAGAAGCAATTCGCCGGGCCGGCGGCGGATGTGCAGATCGCCGATCTGAACCGGGCCGGCCGCTTGATGCAGGGCCTGGCCGCGTTGACGGAAGGCTTCGGCAACATGCTGGCGGAAGAAAAACGCCGCCGCAACTGTCTGGATTTCGGCGATATGGAGCATTTCGCCTACGCCTTGCTGCAGCAGGAAGATATCGCCGCCGAGCTGCGGCAAACCTTCGATCAGGTGCTGGTAGACGAATATCAGGATATCAACGCCGTCCAGGAGCAGATCCTCCTGCTTTTGCAGCGGGGGAACAACTGTTTTGCCGTAGGCGACGTGAAGCAAAGCATTTACCGCTTCCGTCTGGCGGAGCCCCATCTGTTTTTGGACAAATACGCCGCTTACGGCCAGGAAGAAGGCGGGAAAAGAATAGACCTGAACCGCAATTACCGCAGCGTGGCTTCGATCATTCACGGCGTCAATTACATCTTCCGCCAATTGATGAGCAAAACCGCGGCGGAACTGGATTATGACCAGGCGGCGGCCCTGAAAGCCGGCCGGGAAGAACAGGGGCAGCCCCCGGAATTCATGCTTTTGGCCCTAAACGGCGAAGAAAAACCGGATACGGCGGCGGAAAACCGGGATCCGGAACAGAAACCGGAGCAGGCCCAGGAACAAAAGCCGGACCAGGAGCAAGAGGAGCTTTCCGCCATAGAGGCGGAGGCCCGTTTCATCGCCTGGCGCATCCGGGATCTGCATAGCAGGGAACAATACGCCTATGACGATATGGCCATCCTCCTGCGCTCCGTCAAAAACAAAGCCTCGGTATTGGCGGAGCAATTGCAGCGTTTGGGTATACCGGCCCAAACCGATATGGCGGAAAACATTTTGGACAGCCCGGAAACCGCCCTTTTCCTCTCCCTGCTGCAAATCATCGACAATCCCCGGCAGGATATGCCCCTGGCGGCGGTTTTGCGTTCCCCCTTGTTCGGCTTTACGCCGGAGCAATTGCTGGAGATCCGCCGGGAGAAAAGCGGCGATCTCTATCAGGCGCTGCAACGCCAGTCCGATAGCGACGGTGAAACCGGCCTGCGCTGCCGGGATTTTCTCCGGCGTTTGCAGGGCTGGCGGCAATGGGCCGGCCAGGAGCCTATATCCCTGCTGATGCGCCATTTGTGGCAGGATACCGGCCTCTACCGGCTGGCCGGGGCCTTGAGCGACGGCCCCCGGCGGCAAGCCCGGCTGGACGCCGTATACGCCCAGGCCTGCGCCTATGAAAAAAGCAACCGCCACGGCGGCTTGTATCGCTTTTTGCTATGGATAGAGCAATTGCGGCAGCAGGGCGGCGAGATCCCCGTGGCCTATGGACAAGCGCCCTCGGCGGTACGGATCATGAGCATACATCACAGCAAAGGCCTGGAATTCCCCGTGGTGTTCGTGGCCGGTCTGGGCAGCCGTTTCCACGGCGCGGCCCCCGGCGACGTGATCTGGCACAAGGATCTGGGCCTGGGCCCGAAGATCTGCCAAAGACAAAACCGGCGCAAATATCCCGGCCTGGCCTATCAAGGGGTGGCGCTGCGGCAAAAGCAGGATCAGGTAGCGGAAGAGCTGCGCATCTTTTATGTGGCCCTGACCCGGGCCAAAGAACGGTTGATTCTAAGCGCCGCTTTGCCCGATCCTTGGCAGGCATTGGGCAAATGGAGCCAGGATATGCCGGAAGAGCAGGTATTGCCGCCGGCCATCGTCTACGACGCCAAACAGCCGGCGGAATGGTTCGCCCGGGCTTTGCTGCGGCATCCGGACGGGGAAGCCCTGCGCCGCCCCGGCCTATGCGGGCGCGTCTTGCCCGCGGAAGGCCGCTGGGAGATACAGGTGCGTCCGGCGGCGGATTTCCCGGCCACAGCGGCCCGGGAAACGGCCGCCCCCTTGGGGCAAGCGCCGCCTGCCGATCCGCTGCTGGCGCGGCAGGTAGCCCAGGCCCTGGGCTTTCGCTATCCTTACCGCGCAGCCTGCGATTATCCGGCCAAATGGACGGTGAGCCGCCTGAATCAAGAGCAGCAAAGCCCTGTCCTGTTCCGGCCGTCGCCGGAAGCGGCGGGCCCGTCTTCGCCGGAACCGGCGCAAGCCGCAGCCAGGGGCAGCGCTTTGCATGGGCTGCTGCAGCGCTTGATTTTGCAGCGACCCTTGGCGCCGCAAATCGCCGCCTTGGAGCAAAGCGGCGGGCTGCCGCCGGGGACGATCGCCGCTGCGGATATAGAGACCCTGGAAGCCTTTGTCCGCAGCCCCTTGGGCAAACGCTTATGCGCTTCCCCCATCCTCCGCCGGGAAGTGCCCTTCACCATCACCCTGGAAACCGGCGAAAGGCTGCCTCCATCCCCGGAACATATTCTGGTGCAGGGCGTGTTGGACGCGGCCTTTTGGGAAGACGGCGGCTGGGTCTTGCTGGATTACAAAAGCGGCGGGCGGCAGAAAAACGAAGAACAGCTGTTGGAGCAATACCGCCGGCAGATACAGCTCTACCGTTTGGCCATAGAACGGCTATGGCGGCAGCCGGTAAAGGAAGCCTATCTGTATATGCTGGACGGCGGCAGAATCATCCCCGTCCCGGCGCAAACCCCGGAGGAAGCCATGCCGGGGCCCCTGCCTGCGCCGCCCCTCGCGCAACCGTAACCTTCCGATTAAAAAAGAAAAAGCAAGAAAGCGGGAAGCCTATGCGTTTTTTTCATACCGCCGATCTACATCTGGGCAAAAAAATATATGAACACAGCATGCTGGAAGAGCAGCGGCATATCCTGGGACAGATCCTGGCCCTGGCAGAGGAATACCGGCCGGACGCTTTACTGATCGCCGGGGATATATACGACAAGCCTTCGCCGCCGGCGGAAGCGGTCAGCCTGCTGGATGATTTTCTCACCGCCTGCTGCGAGGCGGAGCTGCCGGTATTGCTGATCGCCGGCAATCACGATTCCCCGGAGCGTCTGTCCTTCGGCGGACGGATCATGGCCCAACGCCAGGTGATACCGGTGGGGATATTCAGCGGCGAGCCTGGCTGCTGGCAGTTCCGGGACGATTTCGGCCCGGTGGAATTCCTGCTGCTGCCCTTTATCAAACCGGCCCTGGCCCGCCCCTTTTTCCCGGACCGGCCCATAGAGGATTATACCCAGGCGATGGCCGCCGCTTTGGGGCCGCCCCCAGAGAACGACGGCTGCCGCCGGGTGCTGCTGGCCCATCAGTTCATCACCGGCGGCGGCTGCGTCCCCCAACGCTCCGACTCGGAAACCGTCAATGTAGGCGGGCTGGATGAGGTGGACGCCGGGGTTTTGTCCGCCTTCGATTATGTGGCCCTGGGGCATTTGCACCGGCCCCAAAGCGTGGCCGCCCCCCATATCCGCTACGCCGGTTCGCCTTTGAAATATTCCTTTTCCGAAATCGATCATGCCAAAAGCCTGACCATGGTAGACCTGGCCGCCAAAGGGAATATGGAAATACAGCCGCTGCCTTTGACCCCCTGCCGCGACCTGCGGCAGTTGAAAGGCCCCTTGCCGGTTTTGCTGCAAGCGCCGCTCAGCGAAAAAGAACGCCAGGACTATATACGGGTGATCCTGACGGAACGCCCGGAAGAGGGGGATCCTTTGGCGCTGCTGCGCAGCCGCTACCCCAATCTGCTGCGGCTGGACTATCCCATGCCCGGGGAGTCCACGGACGTTTTGCCGGAAGAGGATTTGGCAGAAGAGCTGCGGGACCCGGTATCCCTGTTCAAAAACTTCTATTTTCTCCAGCATGGGGAAACCCTGAGCCAAGAACAGGAAAACCTGTTCCGCAAAATTTTACAACAAGCGGAGGAGCGGGATCTATGAGGCCATTGACTTTAAAACTGGGCGCTTTCGGCCCTTTCCCCGGCGAGACGGAAATCGATTTCAGCCGTTTCGGCGGCGGCGGTTTGTTTTTGGTCACCGGGGAAACCGGCGCGGGCAAAACCACGGTGTTCGACGGCATTTGCTTCGCCCTGTACGGCGCTTCCAGCGGCGGACGGCGGGAGCCGCGGATGCTGCGCAGCGATTTCGCCCTGCCGGAACAGGAGACCTTTGCCGAACTGCGCTTTTCCTATCGGGGCCATATCTATCAAATCCGCCGGCAGCCGGAATACAGCCGGCCCAAGAAAAAAGGCCAGGGCATGGTCACGCAAAAGGCGGACGCCGTCTTTACCTATGAAGACGGCCGCACGGTCAGCGGCATCAAGCCGGTAAACGAAACCGTGGAAAAAATCATCGGCCTGAATCTCAATCAGTTTTGCCAAATCGCCATGATCGCCCAAGGGGATTTTCTGCGGCTGATCCAGGCCAAAACGGAAGAACGCAGCAGCATTTTCCGGCATATTTTCGACACCCAGCTGTATCAAAGGATACAGGAAGAACTGAAAACCGCCGCCGCCCAACAGGAAAACGCCTGGCGGCAGCAAAAGGCGCTGATCGGCCAAACCCTGGCCAATCTGCGTCTTTGGGACGGCAGTCCTTTGGCCGGGATGCTGGACGTCGGAGAAAACCGGGACATAGAGGCGGAAAAGCTACCGGAACTTTTGCCTTATATAGAAGAATTGGTGGAGCAAGACCGGAAAACAGAACAAGACCTGCAAAACCGCCTGAGCGAAATGGAAAAGCAAAGCCAGCGCCTGGCCCGGAATATGGCCGAAGCCGCGGATATCGACCGGCGTTTGCAGCAATTGGCCCAGGCGGAAGCAAATCATCAAGCGCTGCTGCGGCAAAGGGAGGATTATGCGGAACAATACCGCCGTCTGCAGCAGCATGACAGAGCCCGGCAATTGCAGCCCGCTGCGGAATTGGCCCGCCACGCCGCCGCCGCCGTGCAAACCCTGGAAGAAGAAATCGCCGCCGCCCAACAGCAGCAGGAAGAACTGACCCCCCGTTTGGCCGCCGCAGAGCAGCAATACCAACAGTTGGCGGAAAGCGGACAAATTCCCCGCCTGCAGCAAGAGATCGCTGCTTTGCGCCGGGACTTGCCCCGGTATCAGCGGCGGGAACAATTGGCACGGGAACAGCAGCAGGCCCAGGCCCAGCTGCAAAGGCTGGAAAAAGAAACGGCGTCCTCTGCCCGGCAGCTGCAAGCCCTGGAAACGGAGCTGCAGCAGCTACAAAAAGAATTGGCGGCGCTGCCGGAACAAACCCAGGCCATGAGCCAATTGCAGATCCGCGTCCACAGCCAGGAGCAGGAACTGGAACAAATCCAGGAAGTCAACCGCCAAATCGCCCTGTATGACAAAAAAGCAAAAGCGTTGTCGAAGGTAGAAAAACAATTTTGGCAGCAAAATGCCGATTATCAGCGGCTGCAGGATATCTATAACCAACGCTTGGCTCTTTTCCTGCAGGAGCAGGCCGGTTTTCTGGCCCAGGACCTGCAGCCGGGGCAGCCCTGCCCGGTATGCGGCTCTACCGCCCATCCCCGCCCCGCCCTTCTCAACCGGCAACCGGTGGACAAAAGCCAGGTGGAACAGGCCCGGGAACAAAGCGAGCAGGCCCAGAGCACTTGGCAGGAGCTGTCGGCCCAAGGCCAACGCCTGCGGGGAGAATGCGAGCAGCTCCGGGCGCAAATCGGGGAACAGAGCCGCAAGCTGCTCCCGGAGGAAGAAGCCGCCTCCATCCAGGCGCTGACCGCCGCCGTTCAAAACCGGGAGGCGCAAAACCGCCGGGCCCTGGCGCTGTCCCGCCAACGATACGGCGAACTGCAGGAATTGCAGCAGCAGCGGGAGGAATATCTAAAAAAGCAAACGCAAAAAGAGGAAGCGCGCCGGGAACTCCGGGAAAAACATGGCGAGCAAAGCCGCTTGCAGACGGAAGCCGCCGCCACCGCCCAGGCCAAAAGCCGGGAATTGGCCGCCTACAGCCAGGATCTGCCCTTTGCCGGAGCGGCGCTGGCAGAAGCGGCGCTGCAGGACAAAGAAAACCGCCTGGCCCAGCTGGAACAAGAGACGGCCCAGGCGCAGCAGCATTGGCAAAACCTGCGGGAGCAAAACCAACGTTTGCAGCTGCGCCGGGAAGAAAAACAAGCCGGTTTGCAGCAGGCCCGGCAAAAAGCGGAGACGGAACAGGCCAACTTTGAAGCGGCCTTGCAAAAAGAGGGCTTTGCCGGGGAAGAAGCCTTTCGCCAGGCTTTGGGCTCAGAAGAATGGGCGGAACAGACCCGCCAGGCCGTGGACGAATATACGGCGGAAAAAAAAGCCGCCGCCGCCTTGCTGGACAGCCTGAAGCAAAGCTGCGCCGGTTTAGAACCGCCGGATCTGGCCGCCCTGCGCAGCCAAAGCGAAGCCCTGAGCCAAAGCAGCCGTCTCTTGCTGGAAGAACAGAAAGAAGCGTTCAGCCGCCGCAAAATCAATGAAGAGACCCGTGACAGGCTGCAGCGGCAATATGAGCGCTATCTGCAAACCGGCCGGCAATGGGCGCAAATCAAGGATTTGGCCGACACCGCCGCCGGACGCCTGCCCAACCGTCCCAAGCTGGCCTTGGAACGATATATACAGGGCGCGTATTTTCAACGCATCATCCGCCGGGCCAATCGCCGCCTGCAAACCATGAGCGAAGGGCAATTCCTGCTCCTGCGCCGGCAGGAAGGCAGCGGCAACAGCCAAACCGGTCTGGATTTGGACGTTTGGGACAATTATACCGGCAAAAAGCGAGATGTGCGCACCTTATCCGGCGGCGAATCCTTTATGGCCGCCTTGGCCATGGCCTTGGGTCTGGCCGACATCATACAGGAATATGCCGGCGGCATACAGTTGGACGCTATGTTCATCGACGAAGGCTTCGGCTCCTTGGATGATCAGGCCTTGGAAAAAGCCCTGGCGGTTTTATGCCAATTAAGCGCCGGACAAAGGCTGGTGGGCATCATTTCCCATGTAAGCGAATTGCAGCAGCGCATCGACAAAAAAATCCTCGTCCGCAAAGGCAGGAACGGCAGCCGCCTGGAAATTTCCCTGTAAGCCCTTGACACAGTCGCGCCGCCCCTGCGTACTTGACTTGCCTGCGGCGGCGTGCTATAATTTTCTACATTGAAACTGGGGGAAACGGCGCAAAGCCCGGGCGGCTTTGGCACAATCGCCGTTTTCCCCTTTCTCCATCCAGCGGAAGCATGCAAAACGGATGACAAGGAGACAAGGGCATGGCGGTTTTGGATCAATCTCGGGCGCCTCTCTATGAGGCGTTGGAAAACTTCCGCAAAATGCGGGTGGTTCCTTTTGACGTTCCCGGCCACAAACGGGGCCGGGGCAATCCGGAACTGACCCGTTTTTTGGGGGAACAATGCGTGGGCGTAGACGTGAATTCCATGAAGCCGCTGGACAATCTTTGCCACCCCATATCCGTGATCAAAGAGGCGGAAGAATTGACCGCCGACGCTTTCGGCGCCAAGGCCGCCTTTCTCATGGTGGGCGGCACCACCTCGGCGGTGCAAAGCATGGTGCTGACCGCCTGCAAACAGCATGACAAAATCATTTTGCCCCGCAATGTGCACCGCAGCGTCATCAACGCCTTGGTGCTGTGCGGCGCTACGCCCATATACGTCAACCCCGGCGTCGACCGCAATCTGGGCATTTCCTTGGGCATGAGTCTGGCCCAGGTGGAACAGGCCGTGGCCAAACATGGGGACGCGGCCGCCATTCTGGTCAACAACCCTACCTATTACGGCATTTGTTCCGATCTGCGTTCTCTGGTGGAATTGGCCCACAGCCACAATATGCTGTTGCTGGCCGACGAGGCCCACGGCACCCATTTTTATTTCGGCGCGGATATGCCCCTGGCCGCCATGGAGGCCGGGGCGGATATGGCCGCCGTCAGCATGCACAAATCCGGCGGCAGCCTGACCCAAAGCTCCATATTGCTGGCGGGCCCGCAGGTCAGCGCCGGTTATGTGGGGCAAATCATCAATCTCACCCAAACCACCAGCGCTTCCTATCTGCTTTTGGCCAGCCTGGATATTTCCCGGCGCAATTTGGCCCTGCGAGGGCGGGAAACCTTTGCCAAAGTGGCCGCTTTGGCCCAATACGCACGGGATGAAATCAACGCCATCCCCGGTTATTATGCTTATGGACGGGATTTGCTTAACGGCGACAGCGTTTTTGATTTCGACACGACCAAGTTATCCATACACACCCTGGATATCGGCCTGGCCGGCATCGAAGTATACGATTTGCTGCGGGACGAATACGATATTCAAATCGAATTCGGCGATTTGGGCAATATCCTCGCCTATTTGTCCATCGGCGACCGGCGGCAGGATGTGGAACGTCTGGTCTCCGCCCTGGCGGAGATCCGCCGCCGCTATCAAAGGGATAAAACCGGCCTGCTGAGCCAGGAATATATCGAGCCGCTGGTGCTGGCCACACCCCAGGAAGCCTTTTACGCGGAAAAAGTTTCCCTGCCTTTGGAGCAAACCGTCGATCGCGTTTGCAGCGAATTTGTCATGTGCTATCCCCCCGGCATACCCATTTTGGCCCCCGGAGAAAAAATCACCGGGGAGATCCTGGACTACATCCGCTACGCCAAGGCCAAAGGCTGCTCCATGACCGGCCCGGAAGACGCGGAAATCAACCGTCTCAACGTTTTGCGGGATTCTTAATGAAACCGCTTCTGACCATTCTATACATCTACACCAAATCTGCCAAACAAACGCCCGGCACGGCGGAAAGGAGACGCTCTTATGGAATTGTGGTATTCGGAAATGCATACCCCCAACGTCAAGCTTTCCATTCGCGTCAACCGTCAATTGTTCAGCCAACAAAGCGAATATCAGCGCATCGACGTGTTTCAATCCGAACAGTTCGGCTGTTTTCTGACTTTGGACGGGGCGATGATGCTGACGGAAAAGGACGAATTTATTTATCATGAAATGATTTCCCATGTGCCCATGGCGGTGCATCCAAACATCCGCCGGGTTTTGGTCATCGGCGGCGGCGACGGCGGCGCGGTGCGGGAGCTGCTGCGCTATCCCGGCGTCAGCCATATCGATTTGGCGGAGATCGACCCGCTGGTGGTGGAGGTCTGCCGCCAATATTTGCCCCAGGTCTCCTGCGGCCTGGACGACCCCAGGGTGCATATCCACTACGAAGACGGGCTGAAATACGTGCGGGGCAAAGAAGACGAATACGACCTGATCATCGTCGATTCCACCGACCCCTTCGGCCCCGGCGAAAACCTGTTTACCAAGGAATTTTACGGCAGCTGCTACAAAGCCCTGAAAGCCGACGGCATCATGGTCAATCAGCAGGAAAGCCCCTATTACGAAGAGGACGCCATCGCCATGCAAAGGGCCCATAAGCGCATTGTGCAAAGCTTTCCCATCAGCCGCATCTATCAGGCCCACATCCCCACCTATCCTTCGGGGCATTGGGCCTTCGGCTTCGCCTCCAAACGCTATCATCCCCTGAAAGATTTGGACGATCGGGCCTGGGAGCAGCTGCATTTGCAAACCAGATACTATACCACCAAAGTACATCGGGGGGCTTTCGCCCTGCCGGCCTATGTAGAGGAGTTGGTACGGGATGTTGAATAGCGTAACCAATTGTTTTCTTTGTTGCGACAATCCCTTTGACCGGGCCGATACGGTCCTCTTCGGCGCGCCCTTCGACGGCACCGTTTCCTACCGTCCCGGCGCCCGCTTCGGCCCCCAGGCCATACGCAACGAATCCTGGGGCATCGAAAGCTACAGCCCTGTGCTGGATAAAGACTTGCAGGATATCCGGGTTTGCGACGGCGGCGATTTGGATTTGCCCTTCGGCGACGTGCCGGCGGCCCTGGACGCCATCGAAGCGCAAACGGAAGAGATTTTGCAGGCGGGCAAGCTGCCGCTGCTGCTGGGCGGGGAACATTTGGTGACGTTGCCTGCGGTGAAAGCGGCGGCCCGGCAGTATCCGGATCTGCATATCATACATTTCGACGCCCATGCCGATTTGCGGCAGGACTATTTGGGCGTGGGCCTGTCCCATGCCTGCGTGCTGCGGCGCTGCTGGGAAATTTTAGGCGATGGGCGCATCTTTCAATTTGCCATACGTTCCGGCGACCGGGAGGAATTCCGCTTCGCTCGGGCCGGGCATACCCGGATGCAAACCCAGGATTTTCAGGGGCTGGATGAGGTTTTGCGCCATTTGCAGGGCAAGCCCGTCTATTTCACCTGCGATCTGGATGTTTTGGACCCCGCCGTGTTTCCCGGCACTGGCACGCCGGAAGCGGGCGGCGTCAGCTTCCCCCAATTGGCCCAGGCGGTTTACCAGGTGGCGGCCGGGGCGCAAGTGGTGGCGGCGGATATCACGGAATTGTCCCCGCCCTATGACAGCGGCGGCATATCGGTCATGGCCGCCTGCAAATTGCTGCGGGAATTGCTATTGGCGCTTCACTGCCATCAGTAAAAAATATCGGAGGGATTTGTTATGGGAAAAACACTGATCATCGGCTGCGGCGGCGTGGCCAGCGTGGCCATTCATAAATGCTGCCAAAACAGCGCCGTTTTCGACGATATTTGCATCGCCAGCCGCACCAAAAGCAAATGCGACGCGCTGAAAGATAAATTGGCGGCGCAAACCGCCACCCGTATCTCCACCGCCCAGGTGGACGCCAACGATACGGCGGCGCTGATCCGCCTGATGGAGGCCTATCAGCCGGAGGTGGTGCTGAATCTGGCCCTGCCCTATCAGGACTTGACCATCATGGACGCCTGCCTGGCGGCGGGGGCCCATTATATAGACACCGCCAACTACGAACCGGAAGACACCGCCAAATTCGAATACAAATGGCAATGGGCCTATAAAGAACGCTTTGCCCAGGCCGGTCTCACCGCCTTGCTGGGCAGCGGCTTCGATCCCGGCGTCACCGGCGTTTTTTGCGCCTATGCCCTGAAGCATTATTTTGACGAAATTCACTATATCGACATTCTGGACTGCAATGCCGGCGATCACGGCTATCCCTTCGCCACCAATTTCAATCCGGAAATCAATATCCGGGAGGTCTCCGCCAAAGGCAGCTATTGGCAGGAAGGCAGCTGGCGGGAAACGGAGCCCATGGAAATCAAACGGGTCTATGATTTTCCGGAAATCGGCCCCAAGGATATGTATTTGCTGCATCATGAGGAGTTGGAATCCCTGGCCCTGCACATGCCGGGCATCAAAAGGATACGCTTCTTCATGACCTTTGGCCAAAGCTATCTGACCCATTTAAAATGCCTGGAAAACGTAGGCATGACCAGCATAGAGCCCATCGAATACCAGGGGCGGCCCATCGTGCCGCTGCAATTCCTCAAGGCGGTCCTGCCGGATCCTTCCTCTTTGGGCCCCCGCACCAAAGGAAAAACCAATATCGGCTGCATCATCCAGGGCACAAAGGACGGCCAAGACAAAGCCTATTACGTATACAATGTATGCGATCATCAGCAATGCTATCAGGAAGTAGGCTCTCAGGCGGTGGCCTATACCACCGGCGTGCCGGCGATGATCGGCGCCATGCTGGTGCAAAACGGAACCTGGCGCAAACCCGGCGTCTACAATGTGGAGGAGTTCGATCCCGATCCGTTTATGGAGGCTTTGAACGTATGGGGCTTGCCCTGGCAGGAAAGCTTTGACCCGCAGCTGGTGGACTGAGGCCGCCGGGGCAAAATGCCGCCCCGCAGCGAAATTGGCATTGACTTTGCTGGGGAAATGTTCTATAATACTTTGGTAATGTGCCCGTAGCTCAGTGGATAGAGCGCCGGCCTCCGGAGCCGGAAGCGTAGGTTCGATCCCTATCGGGCATACCAATATTTTCGCCGTCCGTTGTACCACCATACAGCGGACGGCGTTTTTGTATCTTCTTCCGTTGGCTGCGCATATTTTCCTCCCTACGGGGAAAGCTAAATGGCAAAAAGGAGATGAGGACATGGAAGATTTTAACGAAGATACCATATCTTTGCTCAAAGAATGCAACGCCGGGGTAAAAATGGGCGTAAATTCCATCGCCGAAGTCATCGACCATGTGCGGGACGAAAGGTTCCGGGCCATGCTGAACCGCAGCAAGGAAGAGCATCAAAAAATCGGCAGCGAGATCCACCGGCTGCTGAACCAATGCGGCGAAAGCGGCAAAGAGCCCAACCCCATGGCCAAAAGCATGTCCTGGTTGAAAACCAATATCAAAATGACCATGGATGAAAGCGACGCCACCGTGGCGGATGTGACCACCGACGGCTGCAATATGGGGGTGAAATCCCTGCGCCGCTATTTGAATCAATATCAAAACGCGGACGGGCGATCCCGGCGGCTGACGGAAGAGCTGATCCGGGTAGAACAGCAAATGACAACGGATATGGCGGCTTATCTCTAAACCGCCACCCCTGGAAAACCCCGGCCCTTTGGCAAAAGCAAAGCGGCAGGGCGCTGTTCCGGCTCCCCGCCGCTTTCAGTCTTTTCTTATCACAATGCGCTTCTGTCTCTATGCGCTTCTGCGCCCAGGCGTTTTTCAGAGCAGCCCCGCCTGCAAATACGGCGCAAACCGTTTATTCCGCGTCCGGTATGGAAGCGGGCTCCTCCTGCGGCTCGTCGCCGCTATTAGCCTCCGGATCGCTACCGTTATCTGCCTCCGGCGCACCGCCGGCCTCCGGGCTATCCTGACTGCCGGCATCCTGACTGCCGGCATCCTGACTGCCGCTATCCTGACTGCCACTATCCTGACTGCCGGCGTTGGTTTCCGGGCTGTCCGGGCTTTCGGCCGCCGGGGCGTCCTCATTTTGGTACTTATCCAGGATGCGGGTGAACATGGTGCTGATCTCCGCCCGGGTGACGGTGGATTCCGGATTGAAATTGCCCTGGGGGTCGCCGGAGACCACGCCGTTTTCCTTCAATACGGATACGGCGTCCAACACCTGTTCATCCTGTCCGGCCAAATCTTCAAACGGCAGATCGGACAGGTCGTCTTCGGTCCCGTTTTCCCCGTCTTGCAGGTGTTCTTTCGCCGCCGAAGTCTGACGGAACAAACCGGCCAACATGATCGCCACCTGTTTGCGGCGCATGATCTCCTGGGGCAAAAAGGAAGCCGTGCCGTCGCCGTTATCCAGATACAGGCTTTTATCCAACAAACCGGCGGAATAGCAGATCCCCACCGCCTGATAATAATAGTCGCTGTCCAGGCAATCGATAAAATTGGGCGCGGCGGCCTCCGGCAGATCCAGAGACTGGGGGTCCTGCAGCAATTGCAACAAACGCGCCACCATGGTGGTCAATTCCGCCTTGGTGATATTGCCGTTGGGACGGAAGGTATGATCGGGATAGCCTTGTACCAGGCCGGTATCCAGCAACCGGCGGATATACGCTTCGCCCCAATGGCCTACGATATCCACCAAAGCGCCCGGCGGCTGCAAGGTGGTGACCAGGTAATCCCCCATGCCGCAGCGGGCTTTGGAAAACTGCACCAGGGAATCGCCGAACCAATCCGCATCGCGGCTCCAGCCGTAATAAATGGCATAGATTTGATCGTTGGCGGCGGGCATGGTCAAATAACCGGACTGACGGATCTGTTCTACGTATTGATCCAGGGTCAGGCCGTGCTTCATGATATATTCGGCATGGGGCGCGCCCACATAGCGGAAATGCCAGGATTCCCAGGCATAGCCGGTGATATCGGTTTTATCCTGGGGATAACGCAAAATAAATCCGTAGTGCCAGCAATTCTCTTTCAGCCATTTTCCCTGGGGGGTCTCGGCAAACTTATTGTTCAAAGCATAGCCCAGGGAAGCGGAGGAAAGATCCACCGCCAAACCGGTTTGATGTTCGCTTTTGCCCGGCGGGGCCACCCATTTGGCGGCCAAAGTCTCCGCCTGCCGCCGGTTATAGCCTTGCGCCGCATAAGAGGAAACTTTATTGGCGTACAGGGAGCTTTGCTTGCTGTATGTACGGTACGCGGAATTCACATACACTTTCCCCGCTCCGGCTTGTTCCATTTCCGCCAGCAACAGGGCCAAAGCTTCTCCCGCCCGGCGGGAGATGTAAATGCCGGCCGCGCCTTGGGCATAATTGCTGACCGGGACCAAATCCTGGGGCACAAAACTGGAGTCCAGGCCATAGGCTTTGTTCACCAGCATTTGATAGGTATTCGCCGCCGTGCCGCCGGCCTGCCCGTTCTCACCGGCCGGCAAAGCCGGGGAAACGGGAGAGAAGACGCAGATAAAAAGCAAAACCAGCAGCGCCGTCCACAACCAGGTTCTTTTTTGTTCCGCACGCATATTTTTTACCTCACAATTGCCAATATTCCAGGGCGGCGTCCACCGCCGCTTTTACCAATGCTTGCCAATGTTCCTGCCAAAAGGCTAAATCCTGATCATTGTCGATAAAACAATATTCCAACAAGAGAGCCTCCGCGCCGGCAAAAAGTTCCCGTTCTTCCCGGGTTCCCGCAGCCAACATCCGCCGGGGAGAAGTGGCCAAACCGCCGCATTCCCGCAGGATATAATAATAATCGCTGCCGGTTTGCGGGTCTTCCCGGGTATACCGTTTATAGGCGCCGTTTTCCACCAAGCCGGTAAAATCGTCATTGGCCGCCATCCCCGCTTTGCGCCAGGCGGCGGCGGTCAATTCCGCCCAACGGTTATCGCAGCGCACCGAAGAATAGACCTGATAGCCCCGGCAATTTCCGTAGGAGGAAGCGTTCAGATGATTGGAAATGAGATATTTGGCGCCGCTGTTGTATACCGTATCCACCCGGCCGCCGGCGATATAGGGGTCTACCTGGCCGGCGGACGCGCCTTCCTGGCCCACGCTATAGTCCCCGTCCCGGGTCAAAGCCACCTTCAGCCCGGCTTGGCGGAACAGCTCCGCCATATATAAGGACGCCTGCAGATTGAAATCCGACTCCCGCAGGGAGCCGTTGACGGCGCCGCTGTCTTCCCCGCCATGGCCCGCGTCGATGATGACGTCATATACGTCTTCCGGCAATTCCTCCACCGTGGACAAAAACAAAAACAAATCGCCCCGGCTGCCGTACAGCCGCCAATGCCGGTTGCAGCCCCGCCGGGTCAGGCTGTAGCCTTCCTGGGCATAGCCGGGCGCGGCTTTTAGGGTCAGGGAATCGCCGGACAAGCGATACAGGCCGTCCGGCATATCGATCCAGGTCATGCCTTCGTTCAAGGCCCGGCTATCCGTGGCAAAACGGTAAACCGTGCCGTCTTGGGCTTGTAAATCTATGTTTTCGGGCGCAAAATCGCGAAAGTATAAACGCATATGCTCCCCATGCACATAACAAGCCGTCAGGGATTGGGGCTGCAGGCCGGCGCTGAAATATTGCCGCAGCCACAGACCGGCCAAAACCGCCGCCAGCAGCAGCACCGCCGCCAACGCCAGGCGCAGCGGCTTATTCCAGGGAGAGTCCCCTATAGCAAACCAAAAATTCCCTTTCCGTCGCGGCATAAGCACAACCCCTTATATGCCCTATATCTACATATTTTATCATATATTGAGAAAAAATACAGCAAAATCGCGGCGGTAAATAAAAAATCTTCCGGCCCGGCCAAACTGTATGTTCGGCCCCCTGGAGGGAACCGAGATAAAACAGGCCCCGAATATTGCAATTCAAAAAAAAGATAGTATAATATTTTTTTAGGGAATCTTTTCCCAGCGGATAGAAGGACATCGACACATATGAGAATCATCGACGTACATACCCATATATTTCCTCAAAAACTGGTATCCCCGGCCACCAAGTCCATTTCCGTTTTTTACGACGGCATACCCATGCAGCATCAGGGCAGCGTGCAGGAATTGCTGGAAACCGGGGAAAAATTCAACGTAAAATATTTTCTTGTTTTCACCTGCGCCACCACGACCCATCAGGTGCGCTCCATCAACGATTTCATCATTCGCTCCACAGCCGGCGACCCCCGCCTGCTGCCGGCAGGCACTTTGCATAAAGGTTTCGACGATTTTTCCCAGGAATTGGAACGTTTGAGCCGGGCCGGGGTAAAAGGCATAAAACTGCATCCGGATTTTCAAAAATTCAACCTGGACGACGAAGCCATGTTCCCTGTCTATGAAGAAATGGGCCAGCGGGGCATGTTCCTGATCACCCATGCCGGCGATTACCGCTACCCCTATTCCCATCCCCAGCGCATAGCCAGGATCGCCAAACTCTTCCCCAAGCTGCGCTGCATCGCCGCCCATTGCGGCGGCTGGAAGCATTGGGACGAAGCCAGGGCGCTTTTGCCGCCTTTGGAAAACGTCTACATCGACACCAGCAGCACCGTGGGTTTCGGCGCATATGAAGCGCAAAAACTGGCCCTGTCCGCTTTCGACCCCAGCCATATTTTCTTCGGCACCGACTTTCCCATGTGGGATTATCAACAGGAATTGGAGGCTTTGGAAGCGCTGCGGCTGCCACCGCAATTTTTGGAAGATATTTTGTACAACAATTTTGCCGCCTTTTACGGCCTGCCCTTGTAAAACAGAAAAAGCCGCGAAACGAAAGACTTTCCCGCCCCGACTTCGCCCAGGCGAAGCCGGGGATTTTTTGTATATGCATCCGTAATTTTCCGGTTGACACGAACATATGTTCGCAATATAATAAGCCTATACACGCCTTATCCAAAGGGGGGACCGGCAATGCCCCTGAACCAACCGGTGCAAATGCTTTCCCTGCACGACGTGGACGGCCGTTTGCAGCCGCTGCGTTTTCGCTATGAAGATGAACGGCATGTTTTGCACACTGTTTCCATACAGGAGATCCTCAGCGCCAAAGAAATCTACTACGCAGGCATACAGGGCCTGCAATATCTGTGCCGTGCCGACATTTCCCATCGGGAAAGACTGTTTGAATTGCGCTATTTGATCAAAAGCCATCGCTGGATTTTATCCCGCATGATTTTATAAACAACAGGAGCCTGCTATGCCTACGCAAAAAATCATCGCCCATGTGGACGTAAACAACGCCTTCCTTTCCTGGACGGCGGCATACCGCCTGCAGTTCCTGGGAGAAACCCTGGATCTGCGAACGATCCCCGCCGTCATCGGCGGCGACAGCAAAACCCGGCACGGCATCGTGCTGGCCAAAAGCGAGCCGGCAAAAGCTATGGGCATAAAAACCGGCGAACCGCTGTATCAGGCGCGGCAAAAATGTCCGCATCTGCAGGTTTTTCCGCCGGACTACGCCCTGTATGTGCAAGCCTCACAAACATTGATCGCCTTTTTAAAAGAAAGAGCGCCCATGGTGGAGCAATATTCCATCGACGAAGCCTGGATCGATTTAAGCGGCACCCAGCGTTTATACGGCCCGCCGCTGCAAGCCGCCTATCAAATCAAAAACGACATCCGGGAGCGAATGGGTTTCACCGTCAATATCGGCTTGTCCACCAACAAAATATTGGCCAAAACAGCGGGGGATTTCGCCAAACCGGACTTGCTGCATACCCTGTTCCCGGAGGAGATCCCCGATAAATTATGGCCCCTGCCGGTAAAAAAGCTGTTTCAGGTAGGCCCGGCCAGCGAAAAAAAGCTGCAGGCCATGGGTATTTTTACCGTGGGACAACTGGCCCATACCGATCCGGCGCGTTTGCGGCGGGCCCTGCATAAGCATGGCGAAACGCTATGGCGCTTCGCCAACGGCTACGGAGAGGATACTTTAACGGAACAAATGCCGTTGAACAAAGGCTATAGCCATGCCATGACCGCCGCCCAGGATGTGACGGAGCGCCGGGAGGCCCATCGCATCTTGCTTTCCCTTTGCGAAACGGCGGCCATGCGTATGCGCCAGGACAAACAATACGGCGGCTGTGTCGGCGTTTTTCTGCGCAGCCATGATTTCCGGCATTTTGTCCGGCAGCAGCAGCTGGCGCAGCCCAGCGACAGCACCCTGGAAATATACCGCCAGGCCTGCCGGATCTTCGACCGCTTATGGGACGGGACTACGCCGCTGCGGCAATTGGGCGTGTCCATTTCTAAGGTAACGGCCGCGCCGGTGCGGCAAATGTGCCTGTTTGAGGGACAAGACTATGAACGTTTGGCCAAAAGCGACGCGGCCATGGATGAGATACGCCGCAAATTCGGAGAAGACGCCATCTTTCGCGCCTGCTTTTTGCAGTCGCCCGTCCCATCGATGGGCGGCGGTCTGAGCAAAGAACGGAGAACCGGCGTTACCGGGCCGCTGCCCCAAGACCCGGCGGCAGCCTGGGAACAAGAGAAAAATCCCCTTCCCGGCAAACGGTCCGAACAGGAATAACGCCAGGAAACGCCCTTGCCGCAATACCTGTTCGCCAGGCATGGGAAAAAGCGGCGGGGCAAAGCTTCGCCGCCGCGCACCCTTTTCCCACATCCCAGCAAAGGGCCGGTGGTGGAACAGGCCGGCTCCCGGCCTGCAAAACGTTGCCCTGCGCAAAAAAAACAGGGCGAAAACATGCAAATGCATGTTCTCGCCCTGCAGGAGTCGATTGCTTTGGCCTCCGCCGGGGAAGCCAAAACCAACGATGGGTTGGGGAACTATTTCAATTCCACAGAAGCGCCGGCTTCTTCCAATTTGGCTTTGATGGATTCGGCTTCTTCTTTGTTGACGCCTTCTTTAACGGGTTTGGGCGCGCCGTCAACCAGATCTTTGGCTTCTTTCAGCGGCAGACCGGTGATTTCGCGGACGACTTTGATAACGGCAACTTTGTTGGCGCCGAAACCGGCCAAGATGACGTTAAAGTCGGTTTTTTCTTCAGCGGCGTCAGCAGCGGCAGCGCCGGCCACGGGGGCGGCGGCTACGGCCACGGGGGCGGCGGCGGATACGCCAAATTCTTCTTCAAAAGCTTTAACCAGTTCAGCCAATTCCAAAACGGTCATTTCTTTAACCGCATCCAGGATTTCCGTAACTTTAGACATAGATATATATCCTCCTTAAAATCATAAACATTTTTTTAATGCGGCCCGTCGGGCCGGGGGTAAACAAAACTCGTATACCGAAAGCCGGACTCAGGCGGTGGCTTTTTGTTCCCGCACCTTGTCCACCACGGTGACCAACTGACGCAGTATACCGGAGCAAACGCCGGCAAAGGCGGCCATCGGAGCCTGCATGGCGCCAGCCACTTGGCCCAACAGCACTTCTCTGGTGGGCAATTTGGCCAAAGCTTCCACGCCGGCGGCGTCGATCAGCTTATCGCCCAACAAAGCGGCCTTGACTTCCGTCTTTTTGTTTTCCTTGATAAAATCGCAGATCAATTTGGCGGCGGCGGCAGGATCCTGCGCAAAGGCCACGGCGGTAGGTCCGTTCAGATACGGGTCCAAACCGGTCTGATCCAAATTATGGCAAGCGATTTTGATCAAGGTGTTTTTGGCCACCAAATACTCAACGCCGGCCTCCCGCATTTTATTGCGCAATACCGTATCCTGGGCCACGGTCAAACCGCGATAATCGGTAACGATGGCGGCGGAGCTTTCGCTGAATAATTTTTGTAAAGCGGCGACTTGATTTTCTTTCTCGATCCGTTGAGGCTTCTTATCCACTATGCAAATGCACCTCCCTTCAATATTTGAAAATCTATTATAAATAAAGAAACGGACAAACAAAATCGGGGCTTTGCCCATACGGCAAGCCCCGATCGCTTTACAGTCGTCGGTTGCTTTCCGCCTCGGCCGGCGCTTGGCGCTTATCCGGAAACCGGACCGGCTGTCTTGGGCAAAGAAAGGGGAAACGATATGCGAGAATTTATTTTCCCAAGGGTTTTACCGGGTTGATACGAACCCCGGGGCCCATGGTGGAAGAAAGGGTCACGCTCTTCATATATTGACCTTTGGCCGCGGCGGGTTTCGCTTTCAGCAGCACTTCCACGATGGTTTGATAGTTTTCCAATAATTTTTCTACCGGGAAAGACGCCTTGCCGATACGGCAATGGATATTGGCGGCTTTGTCCAGGCGGTATTCCACTTTACCGGCTTTGATGTCGGCGATGGCCCGGGCCACGTCCATGGTCACGGTGCCGGTTTTGGGGTTGGGCATCAAGCCTTTGGGGCCCAGGATGCGGCCCAATTTACCGACGGCGCCCATCATATCCGGGGTGGCGACGGCCACGTCAAATTCAAACCAGCCGCCTTTGATTTTTTCTACCATATCTTCAGCGCCTACAAAATCCGCGCCGGCGTCTTCCGCTTCTTTGGCTTTATCGCCTTTGGCGAAAACCAGGACCGAACGGCTGACGCCGGTGCCGTTGGGCAATACCACCGCGCCGCGGATCTGTTGATCCGCCTGGCGGGGATCCAAATTCAGGCGTATGGCCAGCTCTATGGTTTCGTCAAATTTCGCGTTTGCGCCTTCTTTTACCAAAGCCAAAGCCTGCTCCGGTTCGTAGAAAGCTCTATAGTCATGATCTTTCACCAATTGGGTATATTTTTTGCCATGCTTCGGCATATATAAACCTCCTTCGTGGTCAGCGGAGCCAAGCTCCTCCCACTGCTTCTTATCCTTCTACAACGATGCCCATGCTTCTGGCGGTACCTTCCACCATTCTCATGGCCGCTTCCACCGTGGCGGCGTTCAGGTCAGGCATTTTCAGGGTAGCGATTTCCCGCACCTGGTCTTTGGTGACCGTTGCTACTTTGGTCCGATTGGGGACCCCGGAACCTTTTTCTATGCCGGCCGCTTTCAACAGCAGTACCGCCGCAGGGGGCGTTTTCAGGACAAAAGAAAAGGACCTGTCTTCGTAAATGGTAATCTCCGCCGGGATGATCAATCCGGCTTGATTGGCCGTTTTCTCATTGAATTCTTTACAAAAGCCCATGATATTGACGCCGTGAGGACCTAAAGCCGAGCCCACCGGCGGCGCGGGATTTGCCTTACCCGCAGGTATTTGCAGTTTGATGACTGCGGTCACCTTTTTTGCCATTTCATTTTCCTCCTTATATTGATGTGGTTTGGCGGAGATGGCTCTCCTCCCACAGGGAAACCGTGATACAAATATATATTACAGCTTTTCAACCTGAGAGAATTCCAATTCAACGGGGGTTTCCCGTCCGAACATGGACACGGAAACCCGAAGTCTGCCTTTATCGGCGTCGATATCGGTCACTTCGCCGATGAAATCGCAGAAGGGGCCGGCGACGATCCTTACCGATTCGCCGCAGCTGAAGTTCACTCTAAAGCGGTTTTCCATATAGCCCATTTGCATCAGGATCTTTTCCGCTTCTTCCGCATGCAAAGGCACCGGCTTCGAGCCGGTTCCCACAAAGCCGGTGACGCCCGGCGTATTGCGGACCACATACCAGGACGTGTCGGTCAAATTCATTTCCACCAACACATAGCCGGGATACACCTTGCGGGGAATGATTTTCTTTTTGCCGCCCTTGATGGAAACTTCGTTCTCCATAGGAACAATCACCCGGAAAATGTTTTCCTCCATGTTCATGGATTCCACGCGTTTTTCCAGGTTGGCTTTTACTTTATTTTCATAGCCGGCATAGGTATGAATGACATACCATTGTTTTTCCATAGCCAAGCTCCCGTTATGCGATGATCAAACCCAGCAAAGAAGCGATGATCCAGTCGTATATGGATAATACGATCGCAACCAACAAAACAGCGACAATCACCACGCCGGTGTAGGTAATCAATTGTTTCCTATCCGGCCAGTGTACTTTTTTCAATTCCGCCCATACGCCTTTAAAGAAAGATTTGGCGCCGCCCCTCTTTTTTTTACCGCCGTTTTGCGCGGCAGCGCGGGCAGCAGCTTCCTTCAAATTAGCCATGCCGACTTCACATCCTTACTTTGTTTCCTTATGAAGGGTATGCGTTTTACAAAAGCTGCAGTATTTTTTCATTTCCAGTCTATCCGGAGTGGTTTTTTTGTTTTTGGTGGTCATATAATTCCGTCTTTTGCACTCCGTGCAAGCCATCGTAACCGAAACGCGCATATTCGGCCGCCTCCTTGTAGCGATTTTACCCAAACATGGGCACTAAACTAGGTTATCATAAATCAACCGGCCTGTCAATATTTAATTTTCCGCAGGCGCAAAATAAAGCCAGGGCGGCAAATCGCTTTGCCGCCCGACCGTTTCGTTCCAGCAATCTTTTATTCGTTGATGGCGGTGACTACGCCGGATCCCACCGTGCGGCCGCCTTCGCGGATGGCGAAACGCAGGCCTTCTTCAATGGCGATGGGCGTGATCAGTTCGATATCCATCACGATGTTGTCGCCGGGCATTACCATTTCCACGCCTTCCGGCAGTTTGGCTACGCCCGTCACGTCCGTGGTGCGGAAATAAAACTGCGGACGGTAACCG
>JAILCQ010000041.1 GCA_024679955.1 Bacillota bacterium
GCCGGCGATACAGCCGCCCACATATTCCCCATCGTTTTGAAAATCGATGGCAAAGATGGGCTTGGTTTTGCGGTAGTTACGGATACGCCTATAGACCAGCTCCCGCTGCCGCGGCGTAGGCAGCAGATCGGGACTGGCGTCAACGCCTACCGGCATATAGTGGAAGTACCAAACAAAATACGCCCCGTTTTCGATGAGCATGTCCCAGTAGTCCCCGGCGGTGACAGCGTCATAGTTGGCACTGGTATAACAGCAGGAAACGCCGTAGATCAGCTTGTTCTCATGCAGGATACGCATGGCCTCCAGAGCCCGGGCATATGTGCCCCGGCCCCGTCGGGAATCCGTCGCTTCTTCAAATCCTTCCAGAGAAATGGCAGGGGCAAAGTTCTTCACCCGCAGCATTTCGCCGGCAAAGGCTTCGTCGATCAAAGTTCCGTTGGTAAAGGCTGTGAACATGCAGTCGTCATGCCGCTCGCAGAGCCGCAGGATATCCGCTTTCCGCAGCAAGGGTTCGCCGCCGGAGAAGAGATAAAAGTAAATCCCCATTTCCTTGCCCTGGACGATGATGCTGTCCAATTCTTCAAAGCTCAGATTCAGCTTTTTGCCGTAATCCGCCGCCCAACAGCCCTGGCAATGCAGGTTGCAGGCGGAGGTGGGGTCCATCAATATGGTCCAGGGGATATTGCAATCATACTTCTCCCGAAGCTTTTCCTGGATCGGGCCGCTGACCAGATTGGCGTTGATGAAAAAATTGGCGGCCGCCGTTCTCATGACCCCCGGATCGATATCCCGGATAACGTGCCGCACGAAGGGATAGAAGGGATGATCCGGGTTTTCGATGGCTTCCCGTATCGCTTGGCGCTGATCCGGAAACCGTCCGTCCGCGAACTTGTCTGCCCAGTCCATCAACCGGGGAAGATTACGCTCCGGATCCTTGTAGAGGTGATCGAATGCTTTGGTCAGGCCGAATTTGGCGATGGTGGCAGATGCGTTCATGGAAAAACCTCCTTTTTGGTTGTTGCTTCCAGCATAACGCATCCGCAGGGAAAACAAAACGGACAAAAAAAGCGCATTATACAAAACGGGACAATCGGTCCCTTTTGCACAAAAGCAACGCCGGGCAAATGAATAGGTAAAAGCAAAGCCTCTTTTGTCTATTGCGGCAAAAGAGGCTTTGCTTATGGAGCTGGTGGCCGGACTCGAACCGGCGACCTGCTGATTACGAATCAGCTGCTCTACCAACTGAGCTACACCAGCATGGATTAAAAAAATCGTTGGAAAAAACAACGGCCAAAACAATATTATTTTAGCGCGTCCGGCCAAATAAGTCAATACTTTTCATGCAGGATTTAACCGATAAGCCGTCGAAAAACTTACTACATTTAGCGGATAAGGAGAAAGCTGTGATCATTCTAGGCTTGGATCCGGGAACGGCCATTACCGGCTACGGTTTGATCGAGGCGGTTGCCGGGAGCTATCGGTTGTTGAATTACGGTTGCATTCGGACGGAACCGGGCCATTCCGACGCCGCTCGTTTGCTGAAATTGCATGAAGATCTGTGCTTTCTGCTGGATGCCGCCCGGCCGGAGCAGGTGGCGGTAGAAAAGCTTTTTTTCAACCGCAACACCACCACGGCGGTGCCGGTAGGCCAGGCCAGAGGGGTGCTGTTGCTGACCTGCGCGCAAAGAGATTTGCCCATCGGCGAATATACCCCTTTGGAAGTGAAACAAGCCTTAACGGGCTATGGGCGGGCCGATAAAAAACAGATCCAATATATGGTGGCCAAGCTGCTGCGTATGAAAGAGATCCCCAAGCCGGACGACGCCGCCGACGCTTTGGCCATCGCCATCACCCACGCCCATTATTATCGCAATGCGCATTTGTGGAAGGAAGGGCAATGATCGCTTTTATCAAAGGACCGGTTTGGCAAATAGAAGAAGATGGTTTGATCGTCGCCTGCGGGGGCGTGGGCGTCAAAGTGTTCGTGCCCCTGAAGGCTTGCGACCCTTTGCCGCAAACCGGGGAGGAGATTTTCCTGCATACCCATTTGCAGGTGCGGGAAGACGCCTGGCAATTGTACGGCTTTACCGACAAGGAGCAGCTGCGATTGTTTCGTTTGCTGTTGAACGTTTCCGGGGTGGGGGCGAAAACCGCCCTGGCTTTGATCGACGGGGTGCCGCCGGCCCGTTTCGCGGCGGCGGTGGCCGCCCAGGATCACCGGCCGCTGACCGCAGTCAGCGGCGTGGGCAAAAAGACGGCGGAACGCCTGTTGCTGGAATTGAAAGATAAATATGCCGGCGTGGCCGGCGACGCGGCGGGAGATTTGCCGGCGGCGGAATCGCCGATCGATGGGGATCTGCTGGCCGCTTTGAAACAGTTGGGCTATTCGGCGGTGGAGGCCAGGGCCTTCGCTTTAAGCGCCATGTCCGCTTTGGGCGGCGACAGCACGCCCGAGCAATTGCTGCGCTATGCCTTAAAGGAAGCGTATAAGAACTGACAGAGGGGTTCTATGGAACGGGAACGAATCATTGCCCCGGAATGGCTGCAGGGAGACGGCGAACATGAATCGGCGATCCGCCCTCGCAGCTTCAACGAATATGTGGGGCAAGACCAGGTCAAGGATAATATCGCCGTGTTTGTGCAAGCCGCTTTGGGCAGAGGCGAGGCTTTGGATCATACCTTGCTGTACGGCCCGCCCGGCTTGGGGAAAACCACGCTGGCAACGATCATCGCTAATGAATTGGGCGTGAACATCCGCATCACTTCCGGCCCCGCCATTGCCAGACCGGGGGATTTGGCGGCGATCATCACGGATTTGGAACCGCGGGATATTTTGTTTATCGACGAGATACATCGTTTGAACCGCACGGTGGAAGAAGTTTTATACCCGGCGATGGAAGATTTTGCCATCGATATCGTTACCGGCAAAGGGCCGGGGGCCAAAAGCCTGCGCCTGCCGCTGCCCCCTTTCACCTTGATCGGCGCGACCACCAGGGCGGGAATGCTTTCCGCGCCTTTGCGGGATCGTTTTGGCGTGATTTGCCGCCTGGAGTATTACAATCAGGCGGATTTGGCGACGATCATCAACCGTTCCGCTCAGATTTTGCAGGTCGCCATCGAGCCGGAAGGCACGGAGCAGATCAGCCGCCGGGCCAGGGGCACGCCCCGTATCGCCAACCGCCTGCTAAAACGGTTGCGGGATTTTGCCGAGGTCAAAGGCAACGGCGTGATCACCGGCGAGATCGCGGATCAGGCTTTGCGTTTGTTGGGCGTAGATGAGCAGGGACTGGACGGCACGGATCGCAAAGTGATGGAAGCGGTGCTGCTGAAATACAACGGCGGCCCGGTGGGGCTGGATAATATCGCCGCCAGCATTTCCGAAAGCGTCGACACCATTGAGGACGTTTGCGAACCCTATTTGATGCAGCTGGGCCTGCTGCAAAGAACCACCCGCGGCCGCATGGCTACCGCTGCCGCCTGGGAATACTTTAAACTGACGCCGCCTGGCGGCAATGGCAAAGATCAAGGCCGTTTGTTTTGACTCGGATCGATGCGTATATATATAAATATAATAGGAAGAGAAATTATTATTATTTGCCATATATCAAGCAGGTGAGAATATGAATATACTGCTTCACTGTTGCTGCGGCCCTTGCGCTTGCGGGGTGATCCCCCGGCTGCAGGAATTGGGCCATACATACGGTTGTTTTTTTTACAACCCCAATATTCATCCTTACCAGGAACACAAAGCGCGGAAAAACAGCTTCATCACCCTGATGGAAGAATGGCGCATTCCTTATTATCTCAACGACGCCTATCCCTTGGAACAGTGGTTGGCGGCGGTGGCGGACGCGCCCCAATCCCGCTGCCGCTATTGCTATGAAAACCGTTTGCAAGCCGCCGCCGCTTTGGCCAAGCGTTTGCAATACGACGCTTTTTCCACCACCCTGTTGGTCAGCCCCTATCAAAACCAGCAGCTGATCCGGGAAGTGGGCGAGGCGATGGGGGAAAAATTCGGCGTGCCATTTTTCTTTGAGGATTTCCGTCCCGGCTTCCGTCCGGGACAGGCTCTGGCCAGGGAACAACAGTTATATATGCAAAAGTATTGCGGTTGTATATACAGCGAAAAAGAAAGATATTGTAAGAAGAAAGAGGTTGCCCTATGAATCAAACAAGAGTATTGCCTGTCTTTTTTGCCTTGTTTTTCCTGTTGGCCTGCCTGTTTGTATGCAGTCCCAGGGCATTGTCCGCCAATATTCCGGAGATACGCGTGTTATTGTCCAGCAGTTCCGACCAGCAGACCACCGTCAGCATCAGCGCCGGGTCGTATACGGCGCTGAATATACACGATGAGGCGTTGGGTTACTTTACCGCCGGAGACCAGGTATCTATCGCCTATAGCGGCGGCAAATATGATTTGCGGCGGAACGGGGAACTGGTCTGCGAAGGGGAATCCATGATCACCCTGTCGGCGGATAGCGACGGCAGCCTGTTTACTTTTAAAAATGTAAAATACCGGGGCGATTTCAAAGCCATCAGCAACGGGGTCACCTTTTATTCCACCAATGTTTTGGATATGGAAAGCTATTTGTACGGGGTAGTGGGTAAGGAGATCGGCTATAATCTTTCCCAGGAAGCCATGAAGGCCCAGGCCATCGCCTCCCGTTCCTACGCTATCGCCAATCTGAAGCCGGGCAATATCTATTACGATGTGACCAACACCACTTCCAGCCAGGTATACGGCGGCTACAGCGCAGAAGGCCAAAGCGTGACCCAGGCGGTGGACGGCACCCATGGACAAGTGGTGTATTATAACGGCAAAACGGTAGACGCCGTTTTCCACAGCAATAGCGGCGGGCATACGGAAAACGTAGAAAACATTTGGGGCAGCTCCAGCGTGCCGCTGCAGGGCGTATCTTCCCCCTATGACAGTTATGCCGCCGAAGCCAGCAGCTACGGCGCTTCCACCTATGCCTGGACAGTGGAATATACGGCGGATAAATTGGTATCTTTGGCCAATACCTTCGGCAAGAAGGATATCGGCGACTTTGTGAGCATAGAGGCTTCCACCACCTACAATGGCTCGACCAGCGTCTCGGGGCGGGCTTTGACCGTGGTGATCACCGGCACCAAAGGCAGCGTGACCGCCATCCGCGATACGCAGATCCGCAGCCTGCTGCAAGTGAAAAGCTCTTTGATCGAAATCAGCGGCAGCCAGCAGAGCGGCGGCGGCAGCGGGGCCTGGATGAAAGACAGCAGCGGCAAACTCAGTCAGGCGCAGCCCGGCGGCGAGCTGTACGGCGTGCGCCGCAGCGGTACCGTTTCCCCGGTGAACGAAAACAACGACAGCTTTTTTGCCCTGGGTAAATCCGGCAAAAAAGAAATCCGCAAGGACGGTTCCGCGGTAGCCGGTGACGTCATTCGCATCAACGGCAAAGGCTACGGCCACGGGGTCGGCATGAGCCAATGGGGGGCCATCGGTATGGCCGTCAACGGCTATTCTGTGGAAAAAATCATCATGCATTATTACGGCGCCGATGGGACCAACGGCGTGACCATCCATACTTTATATTAAACGCCTGTAGGAGCAACATGAGAGTAGACGACTTTGATTATGACCTGCCCCAGGAATTGATCGCGCAGGACGCGGCCGAGCCCCGGGATTCCTCCCGGTTATTGGTAATGGACCGGCAAAGCGGAGCGATCACCCATAGCGTTTTTCATGATTTGGGAGAATTTTTGCGGCCGGGGGATCTATTGGTATTGAATGAAACCAAAGTGCTGCCGGCGCGGATTTACGCCCGTCGTTCCGGCGGCGGCGCGGTGGAATTGCTGCTGTTGAAAGCCACAGGTCTGAACACCTGGCAAACTTTGGTTCGCCCGGGCAATAAGGCTTTGCCGGGCCGGAAACTCTATTTTGATTTGCCGGAAGTCTGGGCGGAAATCATCGACACGGCGGAGGAAGGCACCCGCATCGTCGAATTCCATCATCCGGGCAATTTTTTCGATCTGCTGGACCGTTTGGGCACTATGCCTTTGCCGCCGTATATCAAAAAACCGCTGATCGATCAAAGCCGCTATCAGCCGGTGTATGCCAAAGAAAAGGGAAGCGCCGCCGCGCCTACCGCAGGCTTGCATTTTACGCCGGAGCTGCTGCGCCGGCTGCCGGAAGAATACGGGGTAAATATTTGCAAGATCCTGCTGCATGTGGGCTTGGGCACCTTCCGGCCGGTGAAGACCGATACGGTGGAAAACCATCATATGCACAGCGAGTTCTATCGCCTCAGCCCGGAGGCGGCGGCGCAGATCAACGGCGTCCGTGAGGCGGGCGGACGGATCATCGCCGTTGGCACCACCTCGGTGCGCACCCTGGAAACCGTGGCCGACGAAATGGGACGGGTATATCCCGGCGAGGGCTGGACCGATATTTTTATCTATCCAGGCTATCGCTTTAAAATCATCGACGGCATGGTCACCAATTTCCATTTGCCCAAAAGCACCCTGATCATGCTGGTTTCCGCTTTTGCCGGCAGGGAAAACGTGCGCAACGCCTATCAGGTGGCGGTGGAGGAGAAATACCGTTTTTTCTCTTTCGGCGACGCCATGTTATTGTTATAAATCGCGATGCTATAAAAAACCCCGAAACCCCAGAGAAAAGCGGCGGCCTGCATCTGCAGCCGCCGCGTAGCCGGTTTCAGGGGTTTATTTTTTTTTTCAGTTGGCGCAGGGTCTGCTTTTGCTCTTCCCGGATGCGGTAGCTTTCCATGGCTTTTTGTATGGTTTTATTGTGCACCCAATCGTCCAGCCTGTTTTCCTGCAGGTATACGATGGCCGCGTCGTACTGTTTGGCCAAAGCGGTGGCAAAAAACCAGGCCTGCATCATCTGGATATAATATTCGCTTCGCTGCACGCCGGCGGCCAAAGCCAGATATTCTTCCCGAAAAGCGCCGTCCAGATAATGACGCATCAACATCCCCAAAGCAAAACGAACGGTGTAGACATGGGGGGAACGAAGCCAGATCTTGATCTGACCCAACAAGGGCACCAGGTTCTTTTGAAAGCATTTCGGCGAAAGAGAATCGCAGGTGGCCCAATTGTCCACATAGGGCAAAAAGGCCTCCAGGTCCCGGAGGGCTTGGCGAAAGTCCTTTTGACGCTCCAATAAAAACGCATGCAAATTGTTTTCCTCATAGTAGCGATGGGGCAAAAGCGCCAGGAAGGCTTGGCCTTGTTCCGTGCCCCACAGTTCTTTGGCCAATTGCCGCAATAGGGGCGTGCGAACGCCGATGACGGTTTCCGGATTTATCGACGGCAGCAATTTGATTTGAAAATCCCTGTATTGGATATCCTGCATTTCCCATAAACGCCGCCGGATATCGCTTCCGCTTCTTTCATATTTTCCGCCTCCCGAAAACCGCAAAGCTGCAGCGGCTTTTTCTATTCCAATTATAACGACGCCAAGCGACAGATGCAATCCTGTAAAAAAACGGAAGGGAAAATGAGGATGCCGGTTTATGACAAATGCTAAAAACGGCAAAAGAAGAGAAAAAAGCAAAGAATAATAAAAAAACATAGAATATGATATTCCCTTTGGGATGATGCAGGAAAACATAAATATAAGTCGAAGTTTAATAATTTGAAAAATACTATCCGCTGTGATAGTAGGGCAAAGGGGACAATGTATGCTGATCCAAACTATCAGTTTAGGGAAGAAATATAAAAACGGTATCGTCGCTTTGTCTGATATCAATTTATCCATTGACTACGGAGAATTTATTTTTTTGACCGGAGAAAGCGGCGCCGGTAAAAGCACTTTGATCCGTTTATTGTTTCGGGAAGAATTGCCTTCTTCCGGACAGATTTTGATCTCCGGACGCAGCAGCATACGCTTATCCAAAAAGGATATCGTGCGTTTGCGCCGCAACACCGGCGTGGTATTTCAGGACTTTCGTTTGATGGAACGCAATACGGTTTTTGACAACGTGGCTTTTGCCCTGAAGGCGGTGGAACGGCCTTGGGATGAAATCAAAAAGCGGGTGCCACGGGTTTTGGAGCGGGTCGGTTTGGCCGGCCGCGAGCAGGAAAATGTGATGCACTTATCCGGCGGCGAGCAGCAGCGGGTAGCGATCGCCAGGGCGATCATCAACAATCCCATTATTTTGTTCGCCGACGAGCCTACCGGCGATTTGGATCCTCGCACTTCCATGGAATTGATGCAGTTGTTCAATGAGATCAACGAGCAGGGGACGACCCTGGTCATGGCCACCCACGACAAGACGATCGTGGACGCTTTCAATAAAAGAGTGCTGACTTTATCCGCCGGCCGGTTAATCAGCGATTCGGTTGGAGGTTGGCAACTATGAAATTAAGCAGTTTCCGTTATATCGTACCGCAAGCGTTCAAATCCATGCTGCATAATGGTTTGATGACGGTAGCGGCTATACTTACGATCACCATTTCTCTGTTTTTATGCACGGCTTTTTGGCTGTTGATCATCAACATCGACGCCAATGCCCGCCAGGTTGAGGAAGACGTTCGCGTATTGGCCTATCTGAAGGAAGATATCCCGGATGGGCAGGAAGAGGGCCAGGCGGAAGCACAGCCGGAGGCGCAAGGGGAAGGTCAACCGGCGGCACTGCCGGAGGCGCAGTCTGCCGTCCAACCGGAAGCCCAGCCGGAGATTGAACCGGAAGCGCAAACGGAAGGCCAAACAGAAGGCCAGGCGGAAGAGGAACAGGAAAAACAGCTGGAAGAAAAATATGCCGTGATCCGGGATGAGATCATGGCCATCCCCGGCGTGGCCAGCTGCGAATTTATCAGCAAAGAAGAAGGCATCAAAGATCTGGGCTCCCGCTTCGGCGGCGTGGACCTGAAGGAAACTCTGGGCGGGGCCAATCCTTTGCCGGATCTGTTTTCGATCATGGCGGAAACCACCGATGATGTGGCGGTGATCGCCGAGAAAGTTTCCGAAATAGAGGCCGTAGACGTGGTGCGCTATGGGGAAGGCACGGTAGAGAAATTATTTGCCCTCACCGACGCCATGCGCCGTGTGGGCGTGGCGGTGATGATATTGTTGGCATTGGCGGCTGTGGTGCTGATCGCCATGACCATACGTTTGGCCGTCGTGGCGCGGAAAAAGGAGATCATGGTCATGAAATGGGTCGGCGCAACCAACGCCTTTATCCGTCTGCCCTTTTTGCTGGAAGGCGTCTTCCTGGGGCTTTTAGGCGGCTTGCTGGCGTTGGTTTTGGTGCTGATCGCCTATGTCAACGCAGGAGACTATTTGGCTTCCACTATTTCTTTTGTATTGGTTTTGGATATCGGGCAGATTTGGCTGAAAACTGCGGGATTCACCCTGGCGGCCGGCTTGATCCTGGGGATTTTCGGCAGCCTGTTCCCCTTGGCCAACAGATTTATGGATGTATAGCGCCGCCCGGTTTGCCGCTGCCGCTGTGCCAGCCGTAAAGGAGGATATATGCGAAAAAACCGTCGTTTCACATTTGCTTTGCTTCCGGTGATGCTTTTGCTTGGCTTAAGCGCCGTATTGGCTTTCGGCGGCGTTACCGATGCGGCCGCAAGTCCTTTGGAGGATTACCGCCAACAGCAAAAAGAGCTGCAAGAGCAGATGGACAGCATTCAATCCGACATCAAAGAACAAAACGCGCTGATCGGCAATTATCAAGACGAGATCGCCAGTCTGGACGCGCAGCTGGTTCTTGTGCAGCAGGAGATCAACGCCCTGCGGAACAGCATTGCCGAAACCAATGCCCAGATCGATGTTGCCAATCAGCAGATCGCCGATGCAGAAGCCCGTTTGGCGGAAAGACAGGCCACCCTGGAAAGCCGCCTGGTAGACATTTATATGTACGGGGATATTTCCATTGTCGATGTGGTTTTTGAGGCGGCTACTTTTAATGATTTTGTCGTTTTGTACGATATGGTGGAACGGCTGATGGCCCAGGATGAACAGATCCTGGAAGATATCCGGCAACAAAAAGAGATTATTGAAGAGAACCGGCAACTGCTTGTGGAAAGAAAGGCCGATCTGAACCAATTGATGCGGGAAGAACAAACCCAGGCCGCCTCTCTCCAATCTTTGCAGGATCAGAAATACGCGGCCATGGACGAGGCCAATATGACCGTAGAACAATTGAAAGCCGCCTATGACGAGGCGGATGCGGCCTCGGAACAGGTAGCGGCGGAAATCCGCAAATTGTTGGCCGCTTCTCCCAGCACCGTCAGCTTCGGCGGGGCCTTTATCTGGCCTTTGCCTTCCGCCTACGGGCCGAGTCATGTCACCTCGGAATACGGGACCCGTCTCCATCCGATTTTGCAGGTATATAAAACCCACGCCGGTATCGATATCGGCGCGCCCAACGGCACGCAGATTTATGCGGCGGCGGACGGCAAAGTGCTGTATGTGGGCTGGATCTCCGGTTACGGGCAAACGGTGATGATCGACCACGGCAACAGCGTGACCACATTATACGGGCATATGTCCGCTTACGGCGGTTTTTCCGCCGGACAAACGGTGTCGGCCGGCGACGTCATCGGCTACGTAGGCTCTACCGGACAAAGCACCGGCAATCACCTGCATTTTGAAGTGCGGGTAAACGGCAACCATACCAATCCTTGGAATTATTTGAATTAAGCGGGATATATTGAAAATATGAAGCATCATACATACAAACTGGCGGCAGTTTTTTGGGCCGTGGCCGTTTACGCCCTTTCCGGCGGCATGCCAGCCTTGGCGGCGGAAGAAAGCCCGGCGGCCGTCGCCCCCAGGGATTTCGTTTCCGGCGTGGTGGAGGCTGTCTCTGCGGTGCGGCAGGAACTGCATGACGATTATTTTACCTATTTTACCGAAGAAGAATACCGCTTGATGTTGGACGATTATAACGGTACCTTCGGCGGCATCGGCGTGGCCATGCTGTTGAATGAAAACAACCAGATCCAGATCTCTCAGGTATATGCGGATACGCCGGCAGCCAGGGCCGGGGTGCTGCCGGGGGATATCATTCTGGCCGTGGACGGCGAGAGCATAGACGGTATCGCCGAATCGAGTATAGCGGTTTTGAAGATCCGCGGCGACGAGGGTACGGAAGTGACCTTGACCATACGCCGGGAGAATGGGGCCACCCTGGATTTGACCATGATACGGCAAATCATCGACTCGGTATCCGTGTACGGCGAGTCTCTGCCCCAGGCGCCGGGGATCGCTTATATTCAAATCAGCGATTTTTCGCAAAATACGGCCAGCGCCTTTTTGGAAACCTATAACCGTTTGGACACCGAACAAAAGATCAAAGGGCTGATTTTGGATTTGCGCAGCAATACCGGGGGCAGCTTTTATGCCGCTTTGCAAATCGCCGGGTATTTCATTCCCCAGAATCAGGTCGTGGTTACGGAAAAAGTAGGCGAGGAACAGCATGAATATCTGTCTTCCGCCGGCGATTTGATCGGTTTGCCGGTAGCTGTGCTGCAGAATGCCTTTACCGCCAGCGCTTCCGAAGTTTTGGCCGGCGCCTTGGCGGACTATTCCAATACGGTTTTGATCGGTACACGCAGTTTTGGCAAGGGCATTACCCAGGCTTTGGAGATGCTGCCATCCGGTTGCGGATTGCGTTATACCCGCAGTCTCTATTTGACGCCGTCCGGCTTTTCTTTGCATGGCGTAGGTTTGGAGCCGGATATTCCGGTGGAGGATGGGGAGGATATTTCCGCTGCGGATTATTTTTCTTTAGACCCGGCCCGTAACCCGCATCTGGCGGCGGCCTTGGATTATTTTTCGCAAAGATTTTCCCAATAGGAGGATGTTTCCATGACTAGAATAACCGGTACCTGTGCCAGAGGTTTGCGTCTGCCGGTGATCCGGCAAGGCGACGATTTGGTGCAAATGACGGCGGACGCCGTAGCCGCCGTTACGGAACGGGAAGGGGTACGGCTGCACGATCGGGACGTACTGGCGGTCACCGAAGCGGTAGTCGCCAGGGTGCAGGGCAATTACGCCACCGTGGATCATATCGCCGAAGACGTACGCGCCAAATTCCCGCAAGGAGAAATCGGCGTGGTCTTTCCCATACTCAGCCGCAACCGTTTTGCCATCGTCTTGCGGGGCGTCGCCCGGGGCGTAAAAAAGATATATTTGCAGCTGAGTTATCCCAGAGACGAGGTGGGCAATGCCTTGATCTCCGAAGAAGACGTGTATGCCGCCGGTTTGAATCCCTATCGGGACGCGCTGACGGAAGCCCGGTACCGGGAAATGTTCGGTTACCCCAAACACCGTTTTACCGGTGTGGATTATGTGGCCTACTATCGCCAGCTGATCGAAGAGGAAGGCTGCGAATGCCAAATCCTACTGTCCAATGATCCGCAGGAGATCTTAAAATACACGCCTTATGTTCTGGCGGCGGATATCCATAACCGCCGGCATACCCAAACGGTTCTGCGCGCCCAGGGGGCCGCTTTCGTCTGCGGTTTGGACGGATTGATGAACCGTTCCATCGACGGCTGCGGCTATAACGCCCAATACGGTTTGCTGGGCTCCAATAAAGCGGATGAGCATACCGTCAAACTGTTCCCCAGGGATTGCGACCGCTTTGTCGCCGATTTGCAGCAGGCCATATACCGGCGCTGCGGCGTCAAGCTGGAAACCATGATATACGGCGACGGGGCTTTTAAAGATCCGGTGGGAAAAATTTGGGAATTGGCGGATCCGGTGGTTTGTCCGGCCCATACCGACGGCCTTGCGGGCACGCCCAACGAGCTGAAGCTGAAATATTTGGCGGATAATGATTTTGCCGCCCTGCGCGGGGATTCCCTGACCCTGGCCATCAAAGACAGGATCAAACAAAAACAGGAAAATCTGTATGGCAATATGGCCTCCCAGGGTACCACGCCCCGGCAGATCACCGATTTGTTGGGCTCTTTATGCGATCTGGTCAGCGGCAGCGGCGACAAAGGCACGCCGGTGGTGCTGATACAGGGCTATTTCGACAATTACGCCACCGAGGATTAGCCTCGGGGGCGATGGGTTTTACGCCGGGCGTCTTAGGGGCGGCTTACGCCGCCCGGCAAATCTTCTTGCAATGCCCTTCGTTTTGTTCTATAATAAATCATAACAGCAAATGGAATACAGCAAATTGAATATTGAAAACATCCATCGGGAAAGTGGAGCGAAACCACACAGTTGCCGCTACTGTATGCATGAGAAAACGTTTTCATTATGCCACTGAGTTATGCTTGGGAAGGGGAAGACGTGATGTGCGAGTCAGGATATCGGGGATGTTTTCAGCTTCGTTCTTTCGGTGAAAAAGAAACTGCTACATATTTGCTTGGCAAAAGTTATGCAAAGCGTTTTAGCCCCTCTCTTTCAGCAAACGAAAGAGAGTTTTTTTATCGCTTTGTCCTATTTACGCCGCCCCGGCATAAAACGGCGGGGCCGTTTCCGCGCAGGCCTTTTCCCACCGATGCAGCGAAGACAGGAAAGGGTTGCGTATGTTGATATTGATCAAAGGCGCCAATAGCAGCGGCAAAAGCCTGTATGCGGAAAAATTGGCTTCGCGTATCCGTCAAGGCGATTTATATTATGTGGCAACGATGAACCCCTATGGCGAGGAGGGGCAGGCCAGGATCGCCAAACACCGGAAGCAGCGCCAGGGTCTGGGCTTTCGTACCGTGGAAAAGCTTTATGATATCGATCAGATCGCCGTTACGCCGGACAGCCTGGTTTTGCTGGAGGATGTTTCCAATCTTTTGGCCAATATTCTTTTTCGTGAGCAGCCGGGGGATTGGCAAAATGCCTTTGGGGAGATCATGGCCCTGTCGGAAAAATGCCGGCATTTCATTGTCGTGACGATTGACGAATTGAGCGAAGAAGGTTTTTCCGGCGAAACCAAGGGCTATATTCAGGATTTGAACCGATTGAACCGCCGCCTGCAGGATTGTGCGGCTATGGTGGTGCAGATGAAAAACGGCGAACCTTGTATCATAAAAGGAGATAGGAATGAGATTTCTTGAACCGTTTTGCATAGCCTTAACGACCTATTCCGTATTGCCTGCGCCGCAAGTGACCTGGAATGAACGGAATATGTGTATTTCCATATGTTATTTACCTTTGATCGGCGTTATCGCCGGCGCCGTGCAATGGTTGTGGTTTTGGCTGTGCCAGGCTTTGCAGGCCGGCCCGGTTTTATTCGCGGCGGTAGCCGCGGTATTGCCGGTGCTGATCACCGGCGGCATTCATATGGACGGATACCTGGATACGGTGGACGCCATATCCTCGCATCAAACCAAAGAGCGCAAGCTGGAGATCCTGAAAGACTCCCATTGCGGCGCTTTTGCCATCATCTATGCCGGCGTATATTTTTTGCTGCTTTTCGGCTTTTTTTCACAGATTTTCTCCTGGCGTCCGGCGGCCATTGTCGCCTGCGGCTATGTATTGAGCCGTTCCTTGGCGGTGATTTTGGCGGCGACCACGCCCAACGCCCGCAAAAACGGCATGTTGGCCGCTTTTACCGGCGCCTTGGCCAAAAAAGTAGCTTTGCTGATTATGATCGTTCTCACTCTGGCGGTGACGGCGGGGATGGTCTGTATCTCCCTTTGGACAGGCCTTATTTGCGCCGCCGTGGCCGGTGTGTGGCTGCTCCTGTACCGCCGTCTGGCCATGGGCTTGTTCGGCGGCGCTACCGGCGACACCACAGGGTTTTTTATTCAAGTTTGCGAATTGCTGCTTTGTATATCGGCTTCCCTGTGCAGTCTGGCCTTTCCCTGCTGAAAGCGTAGGGGAAAGCGGGAATGCGGCAAAGGGGAAAGGAGAATACTATGGAGATCATTTTATTGCGCCACGGCGCTACCCAAGGCAATCTGGAAAAGCGTTATATCGGCCGCACCGACGAACCTTTGAGCATGGAAGGGGTTTTGCAGGCGCAGGCTTTGCTGAGCCAGCTGCCGTATCCCACCAGGATTTTTACCAGCCCCTATTTGCGCTGCCGGCAAACGGTAGAATTGGCTTTCGGCCGGCTGGATTATTATTGCGTTCAGGATCTGCGGGAATTCGATTTTGGCCGTTTTGAAGGTCATACCGCCGACGAGCTTGCCGGGGACGCGGAATACCGGCAATGGGTGGACGGGGATTGCCAGGGCCCTTGTCCGGGCGGCGACAACCAGGAGGCTTTCAGCCGCCGCTGCTGCGAGGCCTTTGCTTCCATCATCCAGCAATATGCCGATTGTCCCCGTATGGCTTTCGTTTTGCATGGCGGCAGTATTATGGCGATCATGGAACGCTTCGCCCGGCCGAAACAAAGCTTTTACAGCTATCATTTGGGCAATTGCCAGTATTATATCTGCCGGGTCGAAACGGCAGACGGGCAAATATGCCTGACGCGGGAGGGAGAAGGGTAATGCTGGGATACGCTTTGGCGGCGATCGTCATTGGTTTTGTCCTGGATTTGCTGCTGGGCGATCCACCCAATGCACCCCATGTGGTCCGTGCCATGGGCCGTATGATCGCCGCATTGGAAAAAAGCCTGCGTCCCCGCTTTCCCGCCAATCCCAAAGGGGAAGCGGCTGCCGGCAGAGCGCTGGCCGGGATCATGGCCGCCTTTTGGCTTTTGCTTCCCATTATCCTGCTGCATTTGCTGTATAGCCTGCATCCATGGCTGGGCATGGCGGCGGAAGCCTTGCTGTGCTGGCAGGTGCTGGCCATCAAAAGCCTGCGCCAAAGCAGCGAGAAGGTGTACCGGGATTTGCGGCAGGGCGATTTGCCCCAAGCCCGCCGGGATATATCCATGATCGTGGGGCGGGATACGGAAAACCTGCAGGCGGAAGGCGTGATCAAGGCCGCGGTGGAGACGGTGGCGGAAAATACCGCCGACGGGATCATCGCCCCCATGTTCTATTTGCTGCTGGGCGGCGCGCCTTTGGCCGTATTGTATAAAGCCGTCAATACCATGGATTCCATGTTGGGCTATAAAAACGAAAAGTATTTGTATTTCGGCCGGGCGGCAGCCAAATTGGACGATGCGGCCAATTTTTTGCCCTCCCGCCTGGCGGCGCTGCTGATGATCGCCGCGGCGGCTTTCAAAGGCTTGGACGCCTCTATGGCGGCGAAGATTTGGCGGCGGGACCGTTTTAATCATGCCAGCCCCAACTCGGCGCAAACCGAGGCGGCGACCGCCGGCGCTTTGCATGTGCAATTGGCGGGCAATGCCTATTATTTCGGCCAGCTATATGAAAAGCCTACCATCGGCCCGGATCTGCGTCCCGTGGAGATCGAAGACATTCACCGCAGCCATGCTTTGATGGAAGGGGCATCCTGGTTTATGCTGCTGCTGACGGTTGCCGTAAGGCTATTGTTGACTATGGGATGGTGGTATTATGTTTCGCTATGAGCATGGCGGGAATATATACGGCCCGCAGGAAATTCGCCTGGATTATTCCGTGAATCTGAATCCCCTGGGTATGCCGGAGGCGGTGCGTAGGGCGATTGCGGAACATATTGACGAATACGCCCAATATCCCGACCCCTTTTGCCGCAAATTGACCCGGGCCTTGGCGGAGAAAGAAGAAACGCCCCAGGAGTGGCTTCTCTGCGGCAACGGCGCCGCCGATTTGATCATCCGTTTATGCTTCGCTTTGCAGTGTAAGCAGGCTTTGGTTTGCGCGCCGACTTTTTCCGAATACGCCAACGCGGTGCGCTTGGCCGGCGGCGCAGTGAAGGAATATCCGCTGCGGGAAGAAAAGGATTTCCGTTTGGACGAGGGGATACTCCGGTATTTGGACGGCGCTTTGGACACGGTCTTTTTGTGCAATCCCAACAATCCCAACGGCGCGCTGATCGACGGGGATCTGCTCCAGGCTATCGCCGCCAAATGCTTGCAAAATGATATATTCCTGATCGTAGACGAGTGCTTTTTGCCCTTTACCGGGGGATGCAGCGTCAAAGAATTGTTGCCCGGCAATCCGCGGCTGGTGATTTTGAACGCTTTTACCAAAATCTATGCCATGGCGGGGCTGCGTCTGGGCTATATCGTAACGGCCAATGCCCAGATATTGGCAAAAACCGCCGCCTTTGGCCAAAGCTGGAGCGTTTCCGGGCCGGCCCAGGCCGCTGGATTGGCGGCCCTGCAGGTTCCGGACTGGCAAGAGCGCACCCGGCAAATCGTGGCAGAGGAAAAGGCTTTTATGGAGGAAGCGTTGAAGCAATTGCATATCCGCGTCTTCCCCAGCGACAGCAATTTTTTGTTGCTGCAGCATGAAAAACCGGTATATGATTTGCTGTTGTCCCGCGGGGTATTGATCCGCGATTGCGGCAATTTTTCCGGTTTGACCCATGATTTTTTCCGTATCGGCTTGAAACGGCGGGAAGAGAATATGACTTTTTTAAGCCATTTGCAGGCCGTTTTGACGGCGTCCCGCCCGTAAACGAGGGCGTTTGTACGAAGGGCTACGGCAACCTATAGCAAAGGCGGTACAAGCATGAGTACGATATTGTGTATTGTCGACGGCATGACCGACGCCGGTTTTCGTTGGCAAAACTATCCGGCGTTATCGGCGATGCAGCGGGGCGGTTTTTTTCCCACCACGCCCCAGAATATGCCGGCGGAAAGCTTGACCTGTATTTTGACTTTGTTGGGGGTACAGGAAATACCCTTGTATTTGCGCGCCTATGTGGAAGCTCTGGGTCTGGGGCTGGAAACGAAGGAAGATGATTTGATACTCCGCGGCACTTGGCTGGATTTGGACGAGGCTGGGGATTGCCGGGGCATGGGACAAGCGCCGGATCGTTTATTCGACTATCCGGATATGCGTTATTACGGCTTGGGTTCCTATAAAAGCATTCTGTTTTTTGCCGGCGCGGCGGCCTACGCAGAGCGGCTGACCACCTATCCGCCCTATGATTGTTTGGGCAAGCCGGTCCGGCAAATGATGCCCCGGGGCTATGCGCCTCTGGCCGAAGTTTGCGAAAAAACCCGCAGCCTCTATCCGGGGACGGCGATGATCCCCTGGGGACAGGCCAAAGCCGTGGCTATGGCGGCCTGGCCGGGAAGGGCGGCCGTGGTTTGCGGCACGGAAATCATGCGCGGCATCGCCCGGCTGCTGTCTATGGATTTGATCGTACCGCCGGGGGCCACCGGCGATACCGATACCGATCTGGCCGGGAAATTGCAGGCCGCTTTATCGGCTGCTGTTCGATATCCTTTGACGGTTTTGCATGTCAACGGCGGCGACGAAGCCGGACACCGGCAGGATCGCAAGGCCAAAGAAGCGTTTTTGACAGAGGTTGACCGGCAGATCCTGAGGCCGCTGCTGAACAGTCCTCATACGCTTTATGTGGCCTCCGATCACTCCACCGATCCGCGCAGCGGCAAACACGGCGGCGAACCCCAGCCCTGGTTTTATGCCGCCGGGACCGATCCCAAAAAGACGCCCATAGCCGCCGCTGGTTTATTGTCGATGCGGCCGTAGCTGGGCATAAACCTGGCGCGCAGCCTATTCTCAAGATATTCCATCAAAAAAGTGAAATATATCCATAAAAAGGCGGGTATCCATCCGCCTTTTTGTCATCTTTTTCCGCTATTGGCATACAATGGCCATATACCGGCAAAGAGGTGAAAAGAATGGGCAAAAAATGGCAAGAGGTCGCCATAGATGAACAACAGGACGGAGCTTTTTCCATACCGTTCCCCGGCGGGGAAAGCGGCAAGTATACGGATGAACAGGGGCAGGCGTTGACGGATACGGGCTATCTTTGCGTGCAGACCCATACCGCCAGAAAAACCTATCCGGTGCAAAACGCTTTGGTCACGCTAAAGAGAAAATTCGCCGGCGGCGAGGAGCTGCTGCAGACCTATTATACAGACAGCTTCGGCCAAACGCCGTTGATATCCCTACCCACGTTGGATCGGGCACAGTCCATGAACCCGGCGAACCTGCAGCCCTATATGATCTATTCGGTCAGCGTCGTGCACCCGGATTATCAGGAAATGCGGAACGTCGATGTAAACGTGTTCGGCGGCGTCGTTTCCCTGCAGCAGTTCGATATGTTGCCCAACGCCCTGCGGGAAGGCAATGTGGATATCGGTTAAGGGGAGGCGAGAGTTATGCCGGATTATGGCGCCGATTTGCCGGTGGTGCCGGCTTATATCACAGTGCATTTGGGCGCGCCAGACGATGCGGAGGCCCAGAATGTACAGGTCAGCTTTACGGATTATATCAAAAACGTCGCTTCCAATGAAATCTATCCCACCTGGCCGGAAAGCGCCCTGATCGCCAATATTTTGGCCCAGATCTCTTTGGCGTTGAATCGCGTTTATCTGGAATGGTATCCCAGCCAGGGCTATGATTTCGACATCACCAACACCACCCAGTACGATCAGGTATTTGTCTACGGCAGCAACATTTATGAAAATATCAGCCAAATCGTAGACGAGATATTCGATCAGTATTTGGTAAAAGGCGAAGCCATCGAGCCCTTTTTTGCTCAATTCTGCAATGGTACCACCAGCACTTGCGACGGCCTGCAGCAATGGGGCACCGTATCCCTGGCGGAGCAGGGCTATACCCCCATCGAGATTTTGCGCTATTATTACGGGGACGACATCCAAATCGTCAACGACGCGCCCATCGACGAAGTGCTGGAATCCTATCCCGGTATTCCTTTGCGTCGTGGCTTCATAGACAACGCCGTAAAGTCTTTGCAGGTTCGCCTGAACGCCATCCGCAGCAATTATCCGGCTATCCCGGAGATCCCTCAGGTAAACGGCGTTTTCGATGCGGAAACGGAGGAGGCGGTTTTGGCCTTTCAGAAGGCTTTCGATTTGCCCCAAACCGGCGAAGTGGATAAAAGCACCTGGTATAGGGTCGTTTACGTATACAATGCGGTGCTGCGCTTGGGTGAATTGACGTCTTTGGGCATCTTTTATAAAGACGTGGAACGGGTCACCCCCGTCCAATTGATGGAAGGGGATTGGGGCACTCCCGTTACCGTGGTGCAATACTATTTGGACGTGTTGGGATATTTCAACCAAAACATCCCATTGATCGATATCGACGGTTATTTCGGCCCGGATACGCTGTCGGCGGTAAAGGCCTTTCAGCGCAGCTATGACCTGCCCATTGACGGCACCGTCGACAGAATGGATTGGGTGGTCATGTTCACCCTGTATCAGGATTTGATCAACAATCTGCCGCCGGGATATAGCGGTAAAAAAGCCGAAGCCTATCCCGGTTATGCCATCACCCTGCGGGCGGAAGGGGAGGCGGTGGATAAGCTGCAAAGCTATCTGCAGTTGATCGCCGCCTATCGGGAAGATTTGCCGCCGTTCGAAGCCACCGGTGTGTTTGATCAGCAGACTTTGGCTCTGATCAACGCCCTGCGCCGGGAATGGGGCATAGACGAAGTGGATTATGTGGGACACTTGACTTGGTACCGGATCGGCCAATTGTACGACAGCTACGTGGAAGCGGTGGAAGACTGGGAAGAGATCGAGGATTTGGAGGATTATCAGCCTTATGAATGAGCCTGTATCCAGGCCAGGCTCCAAGGAAAGGGCGGCGAACCGAAAGGTTTGCCGCCCTTTATCGATGGCGAAAAGCTTGCGTTTGAATGGCTTTGTAGGATACGCATAGGGCAAAAGTTGACAATTGACTGAAAAAGAGAATATAATAAATTGTTATAGCAAAACAAAGACGGAGGCATTGACTATGAGTGATAAAAAAACCTTCTATATCACCACACCGATTTATTATCCCAGCGATAATTTGCATATTGGACATGCGTATACTACGGTAGCTGCCGATACCATGGCCAGATATAAAAAGATGCGGGGTTATGAGACCTATTTCCTCACCGGCTCCGACGAACACGGACAAAAAATCCAGAGAAGGGCCCAAGCCGCCGGCAAAAGCCCCCAGGCATTCGTGGATGAGATCATTTGCAATTTTAAAGAACTGTGGCGGGTCTTACTGATCGAAAACGACGATTTTATCCGCACCACCGAAGACCGCCATCAAAAAATAGCCCAGGAGCTTTTCCAAAAGATTTACGATCAGGGGGATATTTATAAATCCGAATACGAGGGCTGGTATTGCACCTCCTGCGAAACGTTTTTTACCGAGATCCAGGTAGGGGAGGAACATGTATGCCCCGACTGCGGCAAACCGGTGGAAAAAATGAAAGAAGAAAGCTATTTCTTCAAAATGAGCAAATATGCCGGCCGCTGGCTGCAATTCATTGAAGAGAACCCCGGCTTTATCCGTCCGGAAAGCCGCCGGCATGAAATGATCAATTTTGTCAAACAGGGATTGGACGATCTATGCGTATCCCGCACCACTTTCGATTGGGGCATCAAAGTGCCTTTTGATGAAAAACATGTGATCTACGTCTGGTTCGACGCTTTGATCAACTATATTTCCGCCCTGAAGGGCACCGGCGACGGCAGCTTGTACGATAAGTTCTGGCCGGCGGACGTGCATCTGGTGGGCAAGGACATCATTCGTTTCCATACCATCATCTGGCCGATCATGCTGATGGCCGCCGGTATCCCTATCCCCAAAACGGTTTTGGGCCATGGCTGGGTATTGATGGGCGACAGCAAAATGAGCAAATCCGTGGGCAATGTCATCGACCCCTTGATCTTATGCGACAAATACGGGCCGGACGCCATCCGCTACTTCCTGATGCGGGAAATGGGCTACGGTTTGGACTGCAACTATTCGGAAGACGCTTTGGTTTTGCGGATCAATACGGATTTGGCCAACGATTACGGCAATCTGTTGTCCCGGACCACCGGCATGATCAATAAATTCCAGGAGGGTGTGCTGCTGCCCCCCGGCGAAGCCACGGAATTTGACGCGGAATTGATCGCTCTGGCCCAGGAAACGCCAGGCCGTTTCGCCCAACTGATGGACAATATGGAATGGGCCAATGCTTTGGCGGAATTGTGGAAGCTGGTCAACAAAGCCAACAAATATATTGACGACGCCGCGCCCTGGGCTTTGAACAAAGCCGGTGAAAAGAGCAAATTGGCCACGGTTTTGTATAATATGTGCGAAGTGGTGCGCATGGTCACCGTGATGGTCTCTCCGGTCATGCCGGGCTTGCCCCAGCGGGTATGGCAACAATTGGGCATAGAAGACCAGCCGCAGCTGTATACCTGGGAAAGCCTGACCTGGGGACAACTGCCCAGCGGCGGCAAGATACACCGGGGTGATCCTTTGTTCCCCAGGATCGATATGGCGGCAGCAGCCGAAGCAGCTCCCGCGGCCGAAAAAGAGGAAGCACCGAAACCGGCGGAAACGGAAGAACCGATAGAACCGATAGAACCGGTGGGCCCGGTATGCACCATGGATGATTTCCAGCGCCTGGATTTACGGGTGGTAAAAGTTTTGGCCTGCGAAAAGGTGCCCAAGACGGACAAGCTCTTGAAGTTCACCCTGCAATTGGGCGAGGAAGAACGCACCGTTCTGTCCGGCATCGCCCAATATTACCGGCCGGAAGAGCTGGTGGGCAAAAACCTGGTTTTGATTGCCAATCTGCAGCCGGTAGTCATCCGCGGCATCGAATCCAAAGGCATGCTGCTTTCCGCTTGCGGCAAAAAATCCCTGCAATTGGTAGAAGTGGCCGATATGCCCAGCGGCGTAAAGGTGATGTAACCATGCTATTCGACAGCCATGCCCATTTGGACGACAAAAAAATATATGCGGATCTGGAAGGGGTTTTGCAGCGGGCGGAAGAAGCCGGCGTAACCCGGATCGCCACCATCGGCTGCGATTGGCCAAGCTCTCTCATGAGCGTGCGCCTGGCGGAAAAATATCCGGGCCGGGTTTTCGCCACCGTCGGCATCCATCCCCAGGACGCGGAAACTTTAAACGAGCCCATACTGGAAAAGCTGTATCGATTGGCCCAGGCCGAAGCGGCCTCCGCCGTGGGGGAGATCGGCCTGGATTACCATTATGACGGCCCGTCCCGGGAAATACAGCAAAAGGCGTTTCGCCGGCAAATCGATTTGGCCAAGCAATTGTCCCTGCCCATCGCCATTCACAACCGGGAATCCCACGAGGACATGATGCGCATCATCAAACAGGAAAAGGCAGGGGTGAACGGCGGGGTGCTGCACTGCTTTTCCGGCAGTTGGGAAATGGCCAAGTTTTGTCTGAATCAAGGCTTCATGATCTCTTTTGCCGGGCCGGTCACTTTTCACAATGCCAGGTCCGCGGTGGAGGTGGCGCAAAAGGCGCCTGCGGATATGATCCTGGTGGAGACGGACAGCCCCTATTTATCCCCCGAGCCCTTTCGCGGCAAAACCAATGAACCGGCCCGGGTAAAATATGTGGCGGAAAAGCTGGCGGAGCTGCGGGGCGTAGATTTTGAAACTTTGGCCTGGCAAACCACGGAGAACGCTTTGCGGCTTTATCATATAGACGGAAAATGACGCGGCGGAGCGTCCGGGCTATGCAATTTCTGCGGGAATGGTGAATCCGCTGTTGCCGGAAAGATGTTATGCTGTTCGTTAGGTCGATGCGCCGGCAAAAACGGTTTTTCCCGCCATGAGAATCGCCTTTTATTCCGTTATACCGGTAATAGTACCCCAATCAGACGTTTTTGCGGGAGGATCGCCGCAAAGATCGCCAAATCCTTTCGATCCTTGCCGGAGACGGGATTTGACAAAGAGGAATATTTATTATAAAATGATTATATATCTTTTCTATAGCAAGTATATATATCGACCCGCATATTGGAGGACAGATGGTTAGATCCAATCGTTTTATCAAAGAACAACTGGGCGAAGTCGGCGAAGCCACCATCATGGCTGCCGCGCAGCCGGACAGATTGCAATCGGATATCAAAACCGTGGACTTGACGAAGGAAAAAGAGCGGCGTAAGCCCTTTTCCGCCCCGATGATCGCCTGCGCCGGCGTATTGTTGTGCTGCGGCGTGGTTTTTTGCACCTGTTTTGGCTTGTGGGAAAACGGTGATTTCGATTTCGGCTCTTTGACCACAAAAAATGTGACCCTGATCGTCAACGACGAATCCGTTGAACTGGCCACCAACGCCGTCTATATCGACGAATTGCTGGCGGATCAGGACATTCAGCTGCGGGAAGGCGATACCATCAATTTGGCCGCCAATAAACGGGTGGAAAACGGCGCCACCATACGCATCGTCAAACTGTTCGATATCTCCATCGCTGCCGACGGCAAAGCGTATACCTTGAAAAGCGCCCCGGTGACCGTAGCCGAAGCTTTGCAGGAAGCCGGCGTTTTCTTGGGCGTAAACGATGAGATCTCCGTGCCTACGGATCAGTATTTGCGTGAGGACACACAGATCCAGATCGCCCGTATCACCAAGGAAGAAGTCGTCGAAGAAGAGGAGATCGAACCCACGGTGGTGCGTCAGGAAGACGCCAATATGGCCTCCGGCCGCACGGAAACCATACAGGTGGGAGAAAGCGGTATACGGCAAAACATCTATTCGGTCACCTATCGGGACGGCCAGGAATGCCAGCGGGAATTGATTGAAAGCAAGGTCACCCAGGAGCCGGGCACCACCATCGTGGCATACGGCACCAAGGTTTTGGCCAGCCGCAGCGAATCCCGGGGCGGCGGCGTCCAATGGTCGGAATCTGCCGGTGAGAAAAACTTCAGCTACAGCAAAAAGCTTACGGTGGAGGCCACCGCCTATACGGCTACCGGCAACCGTACCGCTACCGGCACTTGGCCGAAAGTGGGCACCATCGCCGTGGATCCCAGATATATTCCTTTGGGCACCCGGGTGTATATCGACGGTTACGGCTACGCCACAGCGGAAGATACCGGCGGCGCCATCAAAGGGAATATTATCGATTTGTATATGAACTCTTATGACGAATGCATCCGCTGGGGCAGAAGAAGCACGACCCTATACATTTTGGAATAAAAGACTTTTGATTTTGTAAAGGAAACCAAACCATGAAAAAAGAAATCGCAACGCCCGGTTCTACCGGGCGTTTGTTAAAACGACTGCAGAAAAAACCTGAAAAACGTTTGGGGCAGAATTTTTTGGTCGACCGTAAAACCGCACTGGATATCGCCGCCAGCCTGCCGGAAGACCGGGAGGACGCCGCTCCGGTGATCATCGAGATCGGCGCCGGTTTGGGGGCTTTGAGCCAGTTGTTGGCAGCCCGGGCCGGCCGCCTGATCCTGCTGGAGATCGACCCGGCCCTGGCCTCCCATTTGCGGCAGATGTTTGCCGCCTGTCCCCAGGTGAGCGTGGTGCAGCAGGACGCCTTGCAGGCGGATTTCGACGCGCTGGCGGAGGGCGCGGCCTATCACGTTTTCGGCAACCTGCCTTATCATATCACCAGCGAATTGGCGGAACGCATGGCCGGCTTTCAGGGCTGGCAAAGCGTCACCTTTTTGCTGCAAAAGGAGGCCGCCGAAAGATTGCTGTCCGGGCCGGGGCGGCAAAACTGCCCTTTGGCTTTGCATTTGGCCTACTGCAGCCAGGGGCGCTGTTTGTTTGACGTGCCGCCGGCTGCTTTTCATCCCATGCCCCAGGTGGATTCGGCGGTGATACAATTGCGCCGCCGTCCGTCTCCGCCTACGGATTTGCCCTGGGAGAAAATAGAACCGCTGATCCGGGCCGCTTTCACCTTGCGCCGCAAATCTCTGCTGAACGCCTTGACTGCCTCTCCGATCGCCGGCGATAAACCCTATTGGCAGCAAATGCTGAACAATTGCGGTATCGATCCGCAGACCCGGGGAGAAGCCTTGTCCCTGGAGGACTTCAACCGTTTGGCTCTGGCCGTATACGCGTCGGAATTGGCGTCGGAATTGTCCTAGGAAGGAGAAAGGGCATGGAGCATATCTATCCGCTGACGATCATCCTGCTGCTGGCCGTCATCCTGGTGCTTTTGCTCGCCAGGCGGGACGGAGAAAAGAGCGCCAAGCGCATGGAGGCGCTTTTGAAAGAGGAGATCGACGGCCTGCAGCAGCAGAATTATCAATTGCAGGCCGATCATGCCGACCGGATATTGCGGCAGATGCTGATGCTGAATGAGGCCGGCAGCCAGCGCATGGAGATTTTGCGCCAAAATGTGGACGATCATTTGCAAACCATGCGGCAAAGCAATGACAAAGCCCTGGCCGATATGCGCTTCATCGTGGATGAAAAGCTGCATACGGATTTGGAAAGACGCCTGGGACAGTCCTTTTCCTTGATCAACGAACGGTTGGAGCAGGTGTATAAAGGCTTAGGCGAAATGCAGAACCTGGCCGCCGGCGTCGGCGATCTGAAGAAGGTTTTGAGCAATGTCAAAACCAGGGGCATTTGGGGAGAAGTCTCCTTGGGCAATTTGCTGGCGCAAATGCTCTCCCCCGGTCAATACGCGGTTAATGCCGCCGTAAATCCGGAACATGGGGAATTGCGGGTGGAATATGCGGTGATCCTGCCCGGCCGGGGAGAAACCCCCGTTTATTTACCGATAGACGCCAAATTTCCTTTGGCCGGTTATCAGGCTTTGCTCCAGGCGGAGGAAGCAGGGGATACCTCGTCTATCGCCGCTTGCCGCAAGGCCTTGTGCGTCCGGATCAAGGAATGCGCCAAAGACGTCAATCAAAAATATATCGCCCCGCCTTATACCACGGATTTCGCTTTGATCTATTTGCCGGTGGAAGGCCTGTATTCGGAACTGATCCGCCAGGCGGATCTGGTGGAAGCGCTGCAAAGGGAATACCGGGTCATGTTGGCCGGGCCCACCACCGTTTCCGCTTTGCTGAACAGCTTGCAGCTGGGCTTTCGCTCGATCGCGGTGGAACAGAGAGCGGAGGAGATCTGGCTTTTGTTGAACGAAGTCAAGCATGGTTTTGCCGATTTCGGTATCATTCTGGAAAAAATTCAGCGAAAACTGCAGGAAGCGGCCAACGGCGTGGATACTGCCGCCGCCAAAACCAGAGGTATTGAACGGCGTTTGAATAAAGTGAGCCAATTGTCCGCCCATGCCGGGGCTTTGGCGGATGAAAACGGCAATGACAATGAGGTGCGACAATAACATGAGTAGAATCAAATTGCTTTCCTGGAATGTAAACGGCGTACGGGCTGCCGTTAAAAAAGGCGCTTTGGCTTCTTTGCAGGAAATCGACGCGGATATCGTATCGATTCAGGAAATCAAAGCCAAGCCGGAACAGGTGCCCCAAGAGTTGATGGAATGGCCGGGTTATCAACCGTATATTTTTTCCGCCCAGCGGCCCGGATACAGCGGGGTGGCCGTGTTCAGCCGCCTGCAGCCGCAGCGGGTGCAATACGGCTTCGGCGTGGAAAGATTCGACGCCGAGGGGCGGCTGATCCTTATGGATTTCCCCCAATTTCGTTTGTTCAGCTGCTATTTTCCCAATGGGGGCAATGGGCCGGAACGCTTGCAATATAAAATGGACTTTTATGAAGAGACCCTGGCCTTTGCCGCCCGCTCGGACAAGCCTTTGGTGGTGTGCGGCGACGTCAATACCGCCCACCAGGAGATCGATTTGGCCCGCCCCAAGGAAAACAGCAAAAATACCGGCTTTTTGCCGGAAGAGCGGGATTGGATCGACCGTTTTCTGGCGGCCGGCTTTATAGACAGTTTCCGTATGTTCCACGAAGGGGAGACCGGCCAATACAGTTGGTGGGATATGAAAACCAGGGCCCGGGAGCGGAACGCCGGTTGGCGTATCGATTATTTTTTCGTAGCCGAAAGCCTGCGTCCCTATGTGAAAGACGCCTATATCCTGCCGCAGGTGCTGGGTTCGGATCATTGTCCGGTCATGCTGGAGCTGGAATTTTGAACCGGCGCTTCGGCGGCCGGATCTTTACCCATAAAAAAAAGCTTTAACCGATTTCTGGCTGGTTAAAGCTTTTTGCCTATATATTTGCCGGATCGCCTTTGCGCTGCCGCTTGCGGGCTGTTATTGCGTATTGCCGCCGCCGGACAGGGTGACGACGACGATTTCCGGCAGGTTGAAAATACGCCAGGGGAAGACGCTGTTGCCCAGGCCGCGGCTGACGATCAAAACCGTATCGCCGACGCGGTAGCATCCTCCGTCATATTGGGGAAAAAAGCCTTGACCGGGAGCGATCAGGCCGCCTACAAAAGGCAAACGGATCTGACCGCCGTGGGCATGGCCGGATAATACCAGATCCGCGCCGGCATAGCTGTCTATCCTTTCCGGGCGATGGGCCAAAAGCACGTTGCATAGATCGTTCTTTCGCAGTCTGGCGATGGCGTCTTGCGCCGCTTCAGCGTGAAAAGCCTGGTCGGGCACGCCCAGCAAATAAAATCTGCTTTCTCCTTTGCTGATTTCTGCGCCGCTGTTGAACAGGACGCGGACGCCAGATTCTTCCAGACTGCGGGCAAAATCCGCATAGTCCTTCCCGGTATTCGCCTCGTGGTTGCCAGGGGCGTAATATACGCCGGCGATTTGTGTGCAGGCCGCCGCAAAATCCAAGGCCACCTGGGGATCGCCATGCCGGCAATCCAACAAATCGCCGCCCAGCAAAATCAAATCCGGCTCCAGGGCTTTCAGCTTATCCAGCAGCCGGCCGTCAAAATCATCGCTGTGCAAATCGGACACAAATGCGATGGCAAAGCCGTCCAGGTCTTGGCCCAGCAGGGGATGGGAATAGGTATATTCGCTGACGGAGATGGTGCGGTTTTGCCAATGGAGGAATACCGCCGTCAGCATCACGCACAGCAGGCATAGGAAGATCGGTATTTTTTTTGCTTTCATTTTTATAAAGGGGCGATTTTCGCAAGGCGTCGCGGAAAGTCGCTGAACAATGGATCAGAGAGACAAAAACAATTTTACCATAGCTGGACAATGCTTGCAAGCCGTCCGGACCTATGGATGTATTCGAGGCTATCATGCAGTATGAGAACATAAAAAGGGCGGTTTTTCTCAGCCGCCCCAACCGTTTTATCGCCAATATCGAAATCGACGGCAGACCGTATCTCTGCCATGTGAAGAACACCGGCCGCTGCCGGGAATTGCTGCTTCCCGGCGTGGACGTGGTGGTGCAAAAAGCCGGTTCTGCAGCGCGTAAGACGCCGTATGATCTGATCGGCGTATGGAAAGGGGAGCGGTTTATCAATATCGACGCCGCCGCGCCCAATCAGGTGGTGGCGGAATGGCTGCCCGCAAGCGGTTTGTTGGCCGGCATATCCCATATCCGGCCGGAAACGGTCTATGGCGACAGCCGTTTCGATTTCTACCTGGAATCCGCGGAGGGGCCGGCTTTTATCGAGGTAAAAGGCGTGACATTGGAAGAAAATGGCGTGGTGCGTTTTCCCGACGCGCCTACGGAGCGGGGCTGCAAGCATTTGCTGGGCCTGATCGACTGCGTCAAGCAGGGCTATGCCGCTTTTGTTATCTTCGTGGTGCAGATGGAAAACGTCCGCTATTTTGAAGCCAACGCCGCTACGGATCCGGCCTTTGCCGCGGCATTGGCCGCCGCCCATCGGGCGGGCGTCCGCGTTTTGGCCTATAGCTGCCAAGCCGGAGAATCTTCGCTGTTTTTGCATCGACCCATACCGGTAAAGCTATAGCGAAAACGCCTTAACAAAAGTTGCCGAAAAAATCCAAGGCAATAGAGACCAAACGATCCATTTGTCCCGGCGCGTCAAAGGTATGATTGGCGCCTTCGATTTCCACCAAGGGGGCGTCGATATGCCGGGCGAAGGAGCGGGCGTCCGCAATGGGGGCGATCTGATCCGCCGTGCCGTGTATCATCAGCATATCCGCCATATTTTTGCCAGCCTCGGCAAACAGATCGTGTTGAAGCAGATCGTCTATAAAGGCGTTGGTGATCTTCAGCGGCCGGGCATAGTCCTCGTCCAGGATGACAAAACCCTGTGCGCGCAAAAGCCGCGCCTGCTCCGGCGTTTGCTCGTCGATCATCAACTGGGCCATTTTCACCGCGGCGCAGCGCAGAACGGCTTTGCGATGGGGCCTTCCATGCTTCGACAGATGCAGCGCCAGCAGGTAAGCGCCGAAGCTGGAGCCCAGATAGGCCACGGGACTGTGAGGATACGCCCGGGAGAGATAGGATTCCACCGTATGCAGATCTTCCAGACAATTGGCCACCCGCAGTTTCGAGCCGTCCACGGGGCTGTCGCCATGGGCGGGAAGATCAAAGCTGATCCAGCCTTTGCCGCTTTTTTCCATTGCGGCGGCAAACAAACGAACGGTGGAACTGGCTTTGCTGCTGCCGAAGCCATGAATCATCAACAGTATGGGTTGTCCGTCTCCGGAAATTTGACAAGAATAGGGGATAGCATAGCCGTTGGAGCGTCGCAGATAGTGATCGGTCATATGGATTGCGCCGGTTTTCCCCTTTGGGAGGAAACAGGGAAAAGCGCCGGCCTCCTTTCTGCAGGATATAATATCATCATGGGATTTTGAGCAAATGCGCATGTTTGTGCTACAATGGCGTATAAAAAGTTCGTCGCAAGCATCATAACGCTTGCGACGAACTGGTGCGCCCAGCAGGACTCGAACCTGCGACCTTTTGGTTCGTAGCCAAACACTCTATCCAGCTGAGCTATGAGCGCATTTGGCACAGCTTTATACTGTGCGTGGCGGAGAGCAAGGGATTCGAACCCTCGATACAGGTTTTGGCCCGTATACTCGCTTAGCAGGCGAGCGCCTTCGACCGACTCGGCCAACTCTCCAGGCAAATTCTTTTTCAGGAAAGAAGTTTTGGCGGAGGAGGTGGGATTCGAACCCACGGAGCCCTCTCGGGCTCAACGGTTTTCAAGACCGTCACCTTAAACCGCTCGGACACCCCTCCTAAAAACGGAGTAAGCTGCATCAACTATAATACCATTCTTTCAGGGAAATGTCAATGCCCGGTAAAGGTTTTATATAAAAATTTTAATCCTCTCCGGTCTCCATCATTGCGCCGCCCAAGGAAAAGGGGCGGCGGTTGCGCGGAGATGCAAGAGGCCCGGCAGGGGCGCAAGGCCTCTGCCCGGGCGGTGCAAGCGTATATACTTCTTTTCTTCTTATTCTTCCGTTTGCCGGCCGGCAAACCAGCTTTCCGCATAAGAGGCAAGCAGCGGCGCCAGCGTTTTCGGCAATACGCCGGTGGTATTGACGCAAAGATGGTAGCCTTCCTTGGCTCCCCATTTGACGGAAGAAAGCAAATCATGCTGCTTGGACCTGCCAGCATCCACTTGCTTGATCCTTTTTTGCATCTCATGGGCGGTAAGGGGCTTTTCCGCCGTTTTCTGTTCCATTTCCCGATCCATGCAGCGGCGCACCCGGGCGTCCATATCGGCATAGACGAATAGATTAAAAGGATGCTCCTCTTCCAGAATCACGTCGGCGTTGCGGCCCACGATGATGCAATCCTGAAAAGAGGCCAATTCTTTAATGACCTGATGCTGCGCGATCAGCAAATCCGTCATGTTCCTTTGCATTGCCATCGAATAAGACAAGGTTTGGCCAAAAACGATAGGGAAGCTGGGCAATATACCGGTTTCCAAAATATTCGCCACATAGTTTTCGTCCAATTGGCTTTTTTGCGCAATTGCCGTAATGATCTCCCTGTCATAATAAGCAAAATTGAGGATATCGGCCATTCTTTTACCGATTTCCCGGCCGCCGCTGCCAAACTGTCTACTGATGGTAATGATTCGCATAATAAAACCTCCTCCAAGGATACCGTATCGTATACCGCATAGGCTTATATAATCTTTATATATTTTGTAGTGTAAGAAGAACAGCTATATTCGTAGTTTATCCGCTGAAGAATAGATTGTCAAGCGTTCGCCAAGCATACGGCCGGGAATGGATGTAGAAAAATTGCCGGCGGGAAATAAAGAAAAAAGGATCAAGTTTTTATTGACATATGTCAATATTATCGTATATACTAGAACACAGGAAGCGAATAAAGGAAAATCAAACGCATGATCGGAACGTATAACCGATATGCAAAAAGGGACCTGAAAGGCAAAAAGAAGGGTAGGGGGAATCCATATGCGTATTGCGGTAACCTATGAAAACGGCCAGGTTTTTCAGCATTTTGGCCATAGCGAACAATTCAAAGTGTATGACATTGAGAAGGATAGCGTCGTCAATCAGAGCATCCTGGACGCCAATGGCAGCGGTCACGGCGCATTGGCGGAGTTGCTCCATGATAATAAAGTGGACGTATTGATTTGCGGCGGTGTCGGCGGCGGCGCCAAAATGGCCCTGCAAGCGGCGGGGATCGCCCTGTATGCCGGGGTGAGCGGCGATGCGGATTCCGCGGTAAAAGCCCTGCTGGACGGGTCTTTGGATTTTGATCCGCAGCACGAATGCGCCCATCATCAACACCATGACGGCGACTGCGGCGACCATGACTGCGGCGCTCATCATTGCCAATCCTAATGTCCCATATAGATATCACAATTTTTCAAAAGCCTTGCCGGACCGCCAACGATCCGCAAGGCTTTTTTATGTTATTAAAATCCATTGCTCCAATACCGTATGCGAATGCAGCGCCCAAATTTATTGGAAAGCCTATCCCATCGCTTGAATCAAGCCATGCGATCAAGACGTTTATATTTGCGACATTTTATATAGCGCTTATAGACGTCAAATCCAAGCCTATTGGGGAAGGTATATTGTGGGTTCCATCGGGGCCGGGATATGCCCGGTTTTTGAGGCGTCTTTTTTCCGTCTTTCTGGCCGTTTTTCGGATTACCTTCTTTTTCAAATATTTAGTTTACATAATATATCTTATCGGAACTTATATATAAGGCCAGAAATGCGGCCTGCATGCAAACTTTCTATCTATCTATATTATGGATCCCTCATAGGCATACGGCAAGATTCCCACACCCAGCGTTTGCATTTCCATAGTTCGGTTTGTTTCATTATGTTTATTCTATGAAAACGTCACAGCGCAACCGGTACCGGCCAGGCATCAAAAACAGTCCGCTGGCATATACAGGACTTGTCCCGGATAAATATCCGAGCCCTTTAAACCGTTTATTTTCTTTACTTCATATATGGCCTGCCGGATATCGCCCTGATATTGACAATTTTCCGCCACCAGCTGCCACAGGGAGTCGCCGGAACGTACCACGACCTCCGTCATGGGCGCAAAACCGTCCGTGGTTTGCGCTTCCGCTTTATCGTTGCCCCAAGGGCCGCACAACAACAGCGCCGTCAAAAATATCAGGGTCAAAAGCATATAGGAAAACGAAGATAGCCGGCGGTGATTTTTTCTCTTCGATTTTGTAGACGTCGTTTTGCGGTACATAACCACTCCTCCATTCTCGCGAACATTTGTTCTATAGATATTGTAATCGAATATATGTTCGATGTCAATAGTTATAGAACAAATGTTTGCAAAAATTTCTTTCTTGTGGTATGATTATATAAAGAAAGCTCATGGAGGTTTGTTATGACCGATTACTTGGACCTTAACCCCCGGCAAGCGCAAATCCTGGAATTCATCAAACAAAATATCAAGGCAAAGGGCTATCCCCCGTCCGTGCGGGAGATCGGCGAGGCCATCGGCCTGAGCTCCCCTTCTACCGTACAAGCGCATCTGAATACGCTGGAGAAAAAGGGCTATATCAGCCGCGGCAAATCCAAAAAACGGGCCATCGAGCTCAGCGGCGAAGCGGCCCCGGATATCCCGCCGGTACAAAAAGAAATGGTGGAGATCCCCATCGTCGGCCAAATCAGCGCCGGTTTGCCTCTTTTGGCCACGGAGAACATTGAGGACTACTTCCCTGCCCCGTTGGACTATATCCACAGCAACAAGGAGTTGTTTATCCTGCGGGTCCATGGGGAAAGCATGATCGAGGCCGGTATCTTCGACGGCGACCTGCTGATCGTGGAGAAGGCTTCCACGGCCATGAACGGCGAGATCGTGGTGGCAATGATCGAGGACGAGGCCACGGTAAAGACCTTCTACCGGGAGGAAAACCGCATTCGTTTGCAGCCGGAAAACAGCTCTATGCAGCCTATTTACGCCATCGACGTAAAAATCATCGGCAAGCCCATCGGTTTATACCGCCGCTTTTAGAGGCTCTTATTTTATAAATACATACCCGTTCCTCCGTCAAAACCGTCTGCGCCGGATTTTCCCCGCCTTTTGCATACGCTGTATTGACGCTGTTGCGATTTTGCAGTATAGTAGTCTTGACGTCAGACGTCTCTGATGAGGCACCGGTGGAAATACGGGTATTGCCGCGTCCATCACCGCCCAAGGAGGCGCCATTGAAAAGCCCGGGCATTGCTACAGTGTTCTGCTGATCGGCGGACCTGTCGGACGGCAATGTCCGGGCTTTTTCATCGCCCAAAATTGTATTGTTTATATAGAAGAAAGGCGCAAGCGTTTCAGCGTTTGCGCCTTTTGCTGTGATTTTTCTGTTTCAACGCGGTTTTCCTACGCGGCTTACCGGCGTCCCTGGCCTTTAGAAGCGGATTTTTTCTGCGGCGGACGTTTTGCCTGTTTCCCGGCCTGTTTAAAATCGATCACCGGATTCTTCTTGATGCGGTCCAGGATCAAAACCCCGACCAGCACGCCCAGGGAGGATACCAGCATGGCCACCCGCAGCGGCCCCAGCATCAAGCTGTCGGTGCGCAGGGATTCAATAAAGAAACGGCCGCAGGAATACAAAATCAGATAGCAGGCAAAAATATGCCCATGGCGATGAGGTTGCCGTATCATCCACAGCAGGGCGAAAAACACCAGCAGATCCCAAATGGACTCATAGAGAAAGGTGGGATGATGATAGGCGCCGCCGGCATATACCTGCATGGGGATCCAGCTCCAGAAGGAATCCGCCGGGATTTCCCGGCCGTAGGCTTCCGTGTTAAAAAAGTTGCCCCAACGCCCCATGGCCTGCCCCAATACCAAAGAAGGCATAAAAATATCGGCCCATTGCAAAAACTTTAATTTGTGACGGCGGCAATAGAGGATCGCAACCAGGATGCCGGCGATGACGCCGCCGTGTATTGCCAAACCGCCATGCCAAATATACAGGGCGCTGATGGGGTCATCGGCGTACATATGCCAGCTGAAGATGACATAATACAGGCGGGCGCCAATAATAGCTGCCGGTATCAGCCACAGTAAAATGCCGTAGGTATGGTCGGTATCCAGTCCCTGTCTCTGCGTTTCCCGCAGCGCCAGAAAAATACCGATGGCAAAAGCCACGCTGATGATCAAGCCATACCAGCGAATGTCCAATGGACCAATGGAAAAAGCAACGGGATCCATACGCCCCCTCCAATCTAAAAGGAATCCGAAAATAGAATTCTGTCCTTTTCCTGCTATTCCTGCTTTTCCTGCTCACAGGCATTTGCGAAAGCCGCCTACGTTGATAAGTGAAAAAACGGTTTCCATGCTCTTTATTCGATGATCGCGCCTTTATCGGCAGAAGAAACCATTCTGGCGTAGCGCTTCAGATAGCCCGTCAATCGACGCGGCGGCCGCGTAACGCCGGCGGCTTTTCTGGCGGAAATCTCCTTTTCATCCAGCAAAAGTTGGAGCCGATGGCTGGGGATGTCGATTTCGATCAAATCCCCGTCTCGCACATAGGCCAGCAGGCCGCCTGCCGCCGCTTCCGGGGAAATATGTCCGACGCAAGCCCCTCTGGTGCAGCCGGAAAAACGCCCGTCGGTGATCAAAGCCACGTCCTTATCCAGGCCCATGCCGGCAATGGCGGAGGTGGGCGAAAGCATTTCCCGCATGCCCGGGCCGCCGGCCGGCCCCTCGTAGCGAATGACCACCACGTCGCCGGGGCGGATGCCGCCGGCAAAAATCACCTGTATCGCCTCTTCTTCGCTGTCAAAAACCCTGGCTTTGCCTGTGTAACGCAGCATTTCCGGGGCGACGGCGCTCTGTTTCACCACAGCGCCGTCCGGGGCCAGATTGCCGGACAAAACGGCCAGCCCGCCGGTGGGCGAATAAGGGTCGTCGATGGGACGGATCACCGCCGGATCCGTTACCTTGGCCTTGGCAATGGCTTCGCCAAGGGTTTTGCCGCTTACCGTTTGCGTATCCGTATGCAGCAAACCGGCCTCGGCCAATTCATGCATGACGCCGTAAACGCCGCCGGCCCCATTCAGTTCCTCCATATGATCATCGCCGGCCGGAGCCAAACGGCATAGATTCGGCGTTTTGCCGCTGATTTGGTTGATGATATGCAGATCCAGTTTCAAATCCGCCTCATGGGCAATGGCCATCAGATGAAGCACAGAATTGGTGGAGCAGCCCAGGGCCATGTCCACGGTCAAAGCATTTTCTATCGCCGCCTCGGTCACGATCTGCCGCGGCCGTATATCCTGCCGCAGCAATTCCATGACCTGCGCGCCGGCTTGTTTGGCCAGGCGCAGGCGGGCGGCGTAAACAGCCGGTATGGTGCCGTTGCCGGGCAGGGCCAGCCCCAAGGCTTCGCACAGGCAATTCATGGAATTGGCGGTAAACATGCCGGCGCAGGAACCCCAGCCCGGACAGGCCATATCCTCGCAGGCGGACAAAGCTTCCTCATCCATTTGGCCGGCTTTATAAGCGCCGACGCCTTCATAGGCGTAGTTGATATCTTTCTTGTGCCAGGCCAGCATGGGCCCGCCGGAAACAAAAATACAGGGCAAATTCAGCCGCAGGGCCGCCATCAGCATGCCCGGCACGATTTTATCGCAATTGGGTATGAATACCAGACCGTCAAAACAGTGGGCTTTCACCATGCATTCTATGGTATCGGCGATCAATTCCCGGGAGGCCAGGGAATATTTCATGCCCTCATGCCCCATGGCCAAACCGTCGCAAATGGCGATGGTATTGAACTCCATAGGCGTGCCGCCCCGGGAAAGCACGCCGTCTTTTGCCGCCCGGGCGATGGCGTTGAGATGTATGTGTCCTGGAACGATTTCGTTAAAGGAATTGACAATACCGATCAAGGGACTAGCGATCTGCTCGCCGGTATACCCGTCTGCTTTCAACAGGGCCCGCTGGGGCGTTTTTTCCAGCCCCGATTTCATTTTATCGCTGTTCATATCATTGCACATCCTTTAAACCCAATATGTTTTACAGATCCGTTACCGTCAAGGGGCTCTCTTTCCCCTGCACCATGGCGATACAGCCGGAGCGGCAGATTTCCAGGATGCCGATCCGGGCGGCCAGATGGATGAATTCGTCTATCATCTGGGTGCTGTCGGTGATTTCCACCGTAACGCAATCATCCCAAAAATCCAGGATCTTGCCGCCGAAGGAATTGATCATTTCCGTGGCTTTTGCTTTCATTTCCGCCGGGATATGCATTTTGATCAGAAGATGCTCCCGGGAGATGGCGCTTTCTTCCGGCAATAAACAAACCTTTTTTACATCGTACAGTTTGCTGAGCTGTTTCAGCACTTGTTCTCGGGTATATTCGTCTCCCCGGGAGACGATGGTCATACGGGAATATTGCTGATTTTCCGTTTCGCCCACGGTTATGCTGTCAATATTGTAGCAGCGTTTGCCAAACAAGCCTGCCACCCGGTTCAGCACCCCGGCTTGGTTGTTGACGATCATGCCCACCGTAAATTTTTCTTCCATGCCTGATCTATGATTCTCCTTTCTATTTGAGGATGATATCTTTTATGGAGCTGCCAGGGGGTATCATGGGTAAGGCTTCCCGATCCTGGCTGATTTTGCAATCGATGACCACCGGCGTGTTCCGCAAAAAAGCCTGATGCAAAGCTTCATCGAATTCCGGTAAACTGCTTACTGTATAGCCTTCCGCGCCATAGGCTCTGGCCACGCCGGCAAAATCGGTAGGCCGGTTGAGAAAGCTTTGCGAGAAACGCCTGGCATAAAACCGGCCTTGCAATTGATGCACCAGGCCCAGCATGCCGTTATCCATAATGACGACCAGCAAAGGGATTTTCTGGCATACCGCCGTGGCCAGCTCGATCAGATTCATGCCGAAGCTGCCGTCTCCGGTGAACAAAACCGTTCTGCGCCGGTGATGGGCCAAAGACGCGCCGATGGCCGCGCCCAGGCCAAAACCCATGGCCCCCAAACCGCCGGAAGTGATCAAGGTGCGGGGACGGGAAAAAGGATAGTATTGCATGACCCACATTTGATGCTGGCCCACGTCGGTGGCGACGATGGCGTCCCCATCGCAATAGCGGCGCACCAGGGATATGATATTCTGCGGATCGAAAGCTTGGGGCTTGGCTTGCCAGCTTTGCTGCTGCCGCCGGCATTCGCGGATGCGGGCCAGCCATTGGGGATTGTATTTTTCCTCCAGGCGGCTGGTCAAATGCCGCAGGATCTCTTTGATATCGCCGCATAAAGCGATGCGGGAATGGATGTTTTTATTGATTTCCGCCGGATCGATATCGATATGCACGATGGTACGGTTTTTGACAAATTCCCGCACATTGCCGGTGGCCCGGTCGGAAAAGCGGGCGCCCACGGCGATGATCAGATCCGCTTCGCTTTGCAGCAGATTGGCCGCGTATAAGCCATGCATGCCCGTCATGCCCAAATATAACGGATAGGTGGAAGGAACGCCGCTTAAGCCCATCATGCTCAAGCCGATGGGCGCCTGCAGTTTTTCCGCCAGCTGCAGCACCTCCGTCCCGGCCAGCGCCCGCACCACGCCGCCGCCGCAGTAAATATACGGGCATCGGCTGTTGCGGATGGCCGTCACCGCCGCCTGATAATCCGATTCCGACGGGTGTTCCGGCTCCGGCTGGGGGTCTCTCTCCTCGCTGGGCTGATACTCATAAAGCGCCTGCTGTATATCCTGGGGAAAATCGATCAAAACCGGGCCGTTCCGATCCGAGGTGGCGATCCTAAAAGCTTCATGTACGATACCGGCCAAATCCTCTATCCTTTTGACGATAAAACTGTGTTTAACGATCTGCTGGGTAACGCCGATGATATCCACTTCCTGAAAGCTGTCTTTTCCCAGCATGGAGGTGGCTACATTGCCGGTGATGGCGATCAAGGGAGAGGAATCCATATAGGCGGCGGCGATGCCCGTGACCAAATTGGTAGCCCCCGGCCCGGAAGTCGCCAATACCACGCCAGCCTTGCCGCAGGCTCTGGCATAGCCGTCGGCGGCATGCACCGCGCCCTGCTCATGGGCGGTCAAAACATGCTTGATGCGGTCCTGATGCTGCAGCAATTGATCGTATATATCGACAATGGTTCCGCCGGGATAACCGAATATCGTATCAACGCCGTGCCGGATCAGCTCTTCTATGAGAATTTGCGCGCCGGTGATTCGCATGGTAGCCTCCTTATCGCAAAAAAAGCCCTTGCAGCGTTATGCTGCAAGGGCTTCGCTTTGTTTGGTTTAACTTAGCGGCACTCTTGTTCAGCACAACGCAAAACAGCGTTGTATACGACTACAACGCTAACGACTACCGCTACTACGTTTACGATGTGCGCCAAGCTGAACATATCGCCGCATCCTTTCTGCATCTATAGAGAACTATAGCATTCTTCTCCCCTTTTGTCAATACGTTTCCCGGCAAAAGAGCCGGCGGAAGAAAAGACGCTTGATCATCACCTACGACCATTCTCTTTTGTACTGTCTCCATCCCCCTGTTGGTATGGCGTTATTTCTATAAGATATGATAAAGTAATAGAAAAATGCGCAATAATCAGGAGGTCCATCATGAAAAATATATGCTTAGCCGTATTCTTTATCCTGACATTATTCTTTAGCGCCTGCGTTAAGCAGACTGTTGTCGATCCTTCGCCCAATGGGGATATTCCGACGAAAAGCGAAAACGCCTTGGATCAGGCTGCAGCGGAAACACAATTTGCTGCCGCAGAGGAGGCTTGCGCCTGGTTCAGCGGCTATGCCCAGCCGAAGTGCAACGGCGAACCGGCGACGCTTTTCGGTCAAACCTATGAGCAGGTGGCGGATGAACGCTTTGCCGATCTGGCTGAGCTGAAAAGCTATCTTTCTTCTCTGTTTTGTGCTGACTTCACGCAAGAGTTGCTGGCGACGGAAGCGCGCCCGGGCGCGCCGGTATTCGTGGAGGACGAGGGCAAGCTGTATATGTGCGGCGGTTACACGGCGCAATTGCCTTATGATATCGGAGAACGGCAATTTTCTTTTGTTTCCGCCGAAAGCGCCGGCGACTATGCCCGGCTCACCCTGACCTATACTGCGCGCCTCTATGATCTGGGGCCTTTTTCTCTTAGCATGGATTATAACCTTGCCGCCGATGCCAACGGTAATTGGCGCTTCGACTATTTTGTATTACCTCTGCAATTGCTGGAAAACAGGGCGGAATTTTCCTGCCGTGTCGGCGACGGTTATCTGATGCTGGGTATGCAACAAGGGGAGTTCCCCTGGGGTTACGACTTGACTGAGCTGGGAAGGACGGAATGGCAAATGGACGGCTTTCACAGCGGTCTGATCAACTGTGAACAACTTCTCAGTTTATCCGTCTTTTTTGGCGACGGATCAATGATGCTTAGCGGCGTGCTGATTGCCGGTTCGGAACACCCCACCAGGCGCAACGCCGCGGTGGGCATGAGCGAGGAGCAGCTGCTGGAATGTTATCCCAGTGACTTATATGCCATGGAAACTTCTCATCCGACGAAAGTCGTTTCCTTCCATCCGCCGGATAATGCGGTGGGGCAACTGATAGAAAACAAGAAAATGACATCCGCCCTCTCCCCAACCGCGGACGCGGCTTATGTTTATGCGCCGCTAGGCATAGGTCAGCATACCAGCTGTATTGTGTTCTGGTTGCGGCAAGGCAAAATCATGGCCATTTATATCGCCGATGGTATGGACGGCCGCCTTTACGGTCCGGTTTAAGCGCAGCGGTCTGGACTGGGCACATTTTTTATATATATTTTTTTATATGCTATGCAATAAAACGAATCCTCCATGCATTAATAAAATGAAAGGAGTGAGACGATGTCGCCTTTTGCCGCAAAAACAGAATATAAGCGCGAGGAAGCGAGTACGGATCTGGACGCCTTGCTGAAAGATATTTCCGAAGGCAGCCAGGATGCGTTGGCGCAGTTGTACCGGTACACACGCTCGTCCGTATACAGTTTCGCCCTTTCTATTTTGAAAAATACCCATGATGCAGAGGATGTGCTCCATGACTGCTATGTATCCGTTTGGCATGGCGCTGCCGGCTATCGCTCTCAAGGGAAACCCCTGGCCTGGATGATGACCATCACCAGGAATCTGTGCCTGCAGCGGATACGGGAACGCCGGAAAACAGCGGATATTCCTCAAGAGGAATGGACGCTTCACCTTCCTGATGACGGAAGACTCACCATGGAAGAAAAATGCGTCCTTTCAGCTTGTTTGGAAAAACTGTCTGCACAGGAACGGCAGATCGTGACGCTTTTCGCGGTATCCGGATTCAAGCATCGGGAGATTGCGACGCTCTTGGAGCTTCCTCTGTCCACGGTTCTTTCAAAATACCACCGGGCCATAAAACGGCTGAAACAACATTTGCAATAGGAGGGAACAAAAATGACCGAGCATGAGATCCATGAAAAGATCCGGCAAGCCTATGACCATGCAACGCCGGAGGTCTGGGACGCTGTTCTTTCCGACTGCAAAGCGCAGAAAGGACGTGTATTCGTGATGGCAACAACGAAAAAAAGAAAGACGTGGGTCAAACCGTTGGCCAGTATAGCAGCTTGCCTGTGTTTGGTCGTAGGCACGATCGTTGGTTCTCAGAATTATCAGGTGAATCATACGGTGGACGCCACCGTATCTTTGGACGTCAACCCCAGCATAGAAATCCAGGTCAATCAAAAAGAGAGAGTGCTTGCGGTCATTCCGCTGAATGAGGACGGGAAAATCATCGCTGGCGATATGGACTTTTCCGGAAGCGATTTGGATGTGGCGGTACATGCCATCATCGGCTCCATGCTGCAAAACGGCTACCTCAACGAGCTGACCAACTCTATATTGATCAGCGTAGACAACAACGATCCTCTGCGCGGCGCGGCGCTGCAGGAACGGTTGACGGCCGAAGTAAACCGGCTGCTGCAAACGGATACGTTCAGCGGGTCTGTTTTAAGCCAGACCGTTGACAGAAGCGATGATCTGCGGCAGTTGGCGGAAAACTACGGGATCACCATGGGCAAAGCCCAGTTGATCCAGGCAATCCTTGCCGGGAACGAACTCCATACGTTTGAGGATTTGGTTCCGTTGTCTATCCATGAACTCAACCTGCTGCTGAGTACGAAACCCGCTGCGGCAACCCAGGTGGAGGTGGTTGGCACGGCCAGCGATAAGGCGTATATCGGCGAGACGAAGGCCAAAGAGATCGCCATGGAAAAGGCAGGAATATCTGCCGGCGATCTGTCAGCATTCGAGATCGAGCTGGATACCGATAACGGTATCCTTGTATATGATTTGGAATTCACATCGGGCGGATACGAATATGATTGTGAAATCGATGCGCGTACCGGGACTGTAGTAAAATTTGAAAAGGAATATCATGGCGCTCCCGCCAATTCCACTTCCAATTCTAGTTCTAGTTCTATCTCCAACTCCAGTTCCACTTCCACTTCTACTTCTAACGCTACGTCTGATTCCACTTCTTATCCTACGCAAAGCAACAATACATCGGGCCTAAACCAGATCACTGCGGAGAAGGCCAAGCAGATTGCCCTGAATCACGCCGGGGTGACGTCCGGCGATGTTTCCGGCTTCAAAAGCGAACTGGATACGGATGACGGCGTGCGCATCTATGAACTGGAGTTTCGAGCCGGCGGATATGAGTACGACTATGAGATCAACGCAACTACCGGCGCGGTTTTGAAATCGAAAAAGGAAGTGGATGACTGAACCGTTTTTGAGGTTTTTTCTTTAATCTTTATGTATAATGAGCGGCGGGTGGAAAAACCCGCCGCTTAGCTTGCGTGATGTATATTTCAGCTTCTCAAATACGTTCATTTCTTCTCGAACTCCGGTCTCCAGGCCGCGAACTGGACGAGTTGTTCATCCGTGCGGTGATAGTAGCGCACGCCCTTGTCCAGCTTTTCAATCTCCGCCATCTCTGCGTCGGTGAGCGTAAAGTCCAGGATATCCAGGTTGTCCCGGATGTGGTCCACGTTGCGGCTGCCGGGAATGACTGCGAAGCCCATCTGCGTATGCCAGCGGAGGATGACCTGCGCCGGGGTCTTTCCATACTTCCTGCCCAGCTCCGCGAACACGGGCTCATTGATCAGCGTCTTGTCGCCGTGGCCCAGCGGATACCAGCTCATGAGCTTGATGCTGTACTTGTCCAGGGTCTTGCGAAGCTCTGGCTGCGTGAAATAAGGATGCGCCTCTACCTGAATGAACTGGGGGGCGATCTCCCATTTGGTCTCCAGCTCTTCGATGTACTTGCCTTCAAAGTTGGAGATACCGATGGCTTTCGCCTTGCCTTCTCTGTACGCCTTTTCCAGCTGCCGGTAGCCGGCCAGCCAGTTGCCTGCGGGCTGATGGATGTAAAGAAGATCCATATAGTCCACGCCCAAGCGTTCCAACGTCTCATCCACGGCGTTGAGATTCTCATACTCGCTGGGCCAGAGCTTGGTGGAGAGGAAGATATCTTCCCGCTTTATGCCGCTGTCCCTCATGCCGCGGCCCACCGCCCGTTCGTTGACATAGGCGTTGGCGGTATCCACCAGGGAATAACCCATCTTCAGCGCCTCCCGGACGCTGTTCTCCGCTTCCGCTGGGGAAAGCATATAAGTGCCGATGCCGATGACAGGGCATTTGATTCCGTTGTTCAGTACGATATATTCCATGATGATCTCCTTTCTGATTTTACAGAAGTCCGTTGACAGAAAGCCACTTCAGTACACTTGCTTTGGAATTTCCGGCCTGACTTCCGGTGATGGAAAGTCCGGCCTTGACCGTCGCGCCGGGGCAGGTCTTTTTGATGTCCCGCTCGCTGCCGCCCATGCCGCTGCCCTCGTTGGTGCACAGTGGCAGGATCGTCTTGCCTGAGAAATCGAACGCTTCCAGGAAGCTGAACACCGCCATGGGCATGGTACCCCAGTAGTTGGGATAGGCCAAAATGATGGTGTCATACTCTTCGATAGACTCCGGCATAGAGACAAGTTCCGGTCTTGCTTTGGCCCGCAGATCCTTCTTCGCTTCTTCGATGCAGGTCATATAGACCGGCGAATAGGGATCCTTCATCTCGATCTTGAAGCTGTCAGCGCCGGTCATATCCTTTATGATGCCGCAGACGATCTCGGTGTTGCCCACCTTTACATAGCGCGTTGCGCCGCCGAAATAATTCTCATCCGCTCTTGAAAAGAATGCGATCAGTGTTTTGCCTGTGCCCTTTGAGGTAGCCATGGTTCCTTCCTCCTGTTATTCTGATTCGGTTGGGTTGTTATTTCTTTATCTGGTTTTATTTTACCAAGGGCATATTGTAAAGTCCAATCTAAACATGCTATAATTGATTTAAATTTTAAATAATAAGGGGCAAACCATGAACACGAAACAGATCGATTACTGCATTGAGCTTGCCCGGACGCTGAATTTCAGCCGGGCAGCCGAGAACCTTTTCGTCAGCCAGCCTACCTTTTCCTATCAGATCAGGCTGTTGGAAGAGGAAATCGGCTTCGCTGTCTTTGAGCGAAGCGGCAAGGGCTCTGCGCTGACGCCTGCTGGAGCACAGTTTGTTTCCTTCCTGACCGGTATGCGGGAGGATCTGAAACGCGCCATCGAACAGGGGCAAAACTTCAGTGCCAAGTATCAGGACAGCATCTCCATAGGCATGATGGTCTGGCAGGCCGTTTACTTCCTTCCGGAGGCCATACGGTTGTTTGCGGAATCCGAGCCGAACGTGCAGATCACCCCGATCTTTCGGTATGAGAACAGCATGGAGGCATTCCTTCGGAATGAAGTGGATATGGTCTTTGCTCTGAAGGAACAGACGAGCCAGGTGCCCGGCATCCAGGTTCACGACTTTTTTGAGAGCCGGATCTACCTGATCGCGAACCGGGATGATCCCCTGGCCGGGAAAAACCGGATCTGCGAAGAAGATCTCTATGGCCGGACACTGATGGTGGGCGGAGGCTCCCCCCAAGCGCTGCGAGCGGTTCAGCACAGGCTGATCAGCTCCGGAAAGATACATTACTTCAACAGCGCCGACCATGATACGACGAGAATCAATGTGGCCGCCGGACGGGGCGTCTGTCTGGCGCCGGGGTTCTTGAACGATCACAGCGGGCAGTTCGCCTGGATCCCCTTTGACTGCAAGGAGAGCTTCTCCTGTGTCCTTTGTACCCACAAGGATGACAATCGTTCATCGCTCAAATCATTTCTCGACATGCTGAAGAGCTTGTATCAGGATGCAGTTGCATTTCCCCTGTAAGAATGATTGACCGTATTTACCTCTCTCATTTTCGTATGAATGAATCATCCGTTTGCACATCATCGCTGATAAAGCGTTCTACCTTCATATGAAGATCATACTTGTCTCTTAGTGATGCGATCGTCGCCATCATGGGAGACGCATGATGGATGTCGATAGCTTTCTGATCCCGCCAGCTGTCGATCAGTAGTACGGTCTCCGGATCGCTCATCGGAATAAAGTATTCGTATCGGAGATTGCCGTCCTCGGCACGGATCGCATCGGCCGTACCGGAGAGTTCCATTTCATCGGCAAACCGCCGGGCAGCTCCGTTTTTACCTTTGTAGTATAGATTTACTGTTATACTCATCTGTTTTACTCACTTTCATAAAGTACAATTCGTATGCTACCGGAAGCAAATGGAATAACTGTCATTTTAATCTGCAAAGATACTTTTGCAAACAAAAATCTTGGCTTTTTTCCGCAGTGAACCGGGAAAAACGACCTCCTGATCGACCTCCGCAGGCCCGAAAACGCAGTCAGCACAAGGATTTTCCCGATTCGCTTTATCCGGAAAACACGTTTTTCTCTCTTATTCATGGTTCCGGTCGCAGAAAAGCCTTCCTCGAAAAAGACAAAAAAAATCCCGAAAAACCAGATAAATCCAGGCTTTCGGGATTTTCGGATGGTGCCGGTGGCCGGACTTGAACCGGCACGTCCGAAGACACTTGATTTTGAGTCAAGCACGTCTGCCATTCCATCACACCGGCATTTCGTCGTACAAGAGATATTATACAAAAACCGGCGATAAAAATCAATAGCCCCGTATAAAAAATTTTCGCCAAAGAAAGAAATAACGGATGCTTGTCCCTTGGATAATTTTTGAACAGCAAATAAAAATTCATCTTGCAAGATATAAAAACTTATGTTAAAATAATCGTTGTGCAGTATGCGCGGTAGTGCTGGAATAGGCAGACAGGTACGTTTGAGGGGCGTATGTCGAAAGGCGTATGGGTTCAAGTCCCATCTACCGCACCACGCCGTCGCGGACTTTGCAGGTTCGCGACGGCGTTTTCTGTTATCCATGCAAAAATCAATGCAAACGCCGTATCTCCCATTCCCGCCGTTGCTCCTCTTCTCTGCAAAAGATCGCGGGCCGTCTCGCCGGGCCAGTTGCAAGCCCCTCCCGACGGCGCTTTCTTTTATCGACACCCGCTCGTTTTCCGGCAGCATGCATCAAAGAAAGCCGCCTTTTCCCTATCATGCCACATGGGAAGACGGCTTTTTCTTTTTCATAAGGCTATATATCTATAACGTCGTCCGCTAATTTTCGCTTTGGAAGGTTTGCTCCGAAACCGACGGCGCGGCGGGCTCCGCCAATTGCCGCAGCTTACGGTTGAACAGAGCGCAATAATTCCGTACCCGTTTGGGGATCAGCCCGGCGGGCCGGACGATCAAAACCGTTACCAAAACCAAGGCGTAAATCAACTGGGCATAATCGGCGAATTCCCGCAGCTTTTCCGTTAACACGGTAAGCAAAAACGCGCCGACCACCACGCCGATGGGATTATCCATACCGCCCAAAATCACCATACAAATAAAAATCAACGAACGGGCGAAGGTATAATCGGAAGGCCCTACAAAGCTGGTCAAACCGGCGTTCAAAGCCCCGCCGATACCGCAAAAAATGGAACCGATAATAAAAGCGAACAATTTGCGGCGATTGCAGTTGATCCCCAAACAATTGGCAGCCACCTCGTCTTGGGCGATGGTGTTCAGAGAAAGGCCGTAATGGGAAACCCCCACCCGCATGGCGATATAGATAAAGAAAATCAAAATCAGCAAACAGAAGAAAAACAAAGGCACATGGGGCGCCAGTTTTATGCCAAACAGCGTATAGCTTTTATAAAAAGCAAAATCGCCGATGGATAAAGATTTGACGCCGGTGATCCCGTTGGGGCCGCCAAAATAAGGGATATTTTTGATCAACTGGGTAAACACCAGCTGCAAGGCCATGGTGACCAAAGACAGGTAATAACCCTTGGTGCGCAGGGTCGGCAAACCGATCAGCAGCCCGGCTGTGCAGCTGAAAAAAATGGCGGCCAAAATCCCGATCCAACCGGAAAGTCCCATATTCACGGTAACCACCGCCATGGAATACGCGCCGATGCCCATGAAGGCGGCGGGGGCAAAGTTCACCATATCTGCAGAACCCATCTGAAAATTCAGCCCCAGGCACACCATGGAATAAATACAGGCCATGACCGCAATATGCGCGATATATTGAGAAGATTTGGGCGCAAACAGCAGCGGCATAGCCATGGCGCAGAGAAACGCGACGGTAAAGGCAAGCTTTTTATGGCGGATAAACAAATCGTAAACCCAGGCGATGATCCGGTATTTATCCGCCGCCAGCAAACCGACGATCACCAGGAGAATAAAAGCCAAACTGACAAAGGCCGGCGCACGCAGAATGGCATAAGCCAGCGCGAAGATGAACACATTGATCAGCACCACCGCAAGCCGTTGCGAAGCGTCGCTTTTTAGTTTGAGAGAAAAACCGGTTTTGTCCGTCATCGCAGTCCCCTCCTCTCAAACTTTTTCCACCGTCTTTTCGCCGATAATGCCTTCCGGCTTAAAGACAATAAAGATCACGACCACCACAAAAGCAAGAATACTGGCGTAAGCGGAACCGTTGGGCACATAGCCGGACACCATCACTTCCACAAAAGCCAATAGCATACCGCCTAAAACCGCGCCCCAGGTGTTGCGCAAACCGCCGACCACTGCGGCGGAAAAGCCTTTGATGCCAAACATGGAACCGTTATCAAAACTCATTATGGTTTGATAACTGCCTACCAAAAAACCGCTGATGGCCAAAACCACGCCGCCGATCACAAAGGTGATGACAATGCTGCGGGATACGTTGATCCCCGTCATCAGCGATAATTCTTTATTTTGCGAAATAGCCTGCATGGCCAGACCCGTCTTCGTTTTATTCAAAAAGAGAAATAACAATAGCAGGATCACAACCGTCACCAGGACGATAATGATATTGCGGGCGGCGGTGGAACCGCCCAAGGACAACAAAGAGGGAAAGCTTTGGGGATTGCGGCCGCTTACCACATGAACGGCGTTTTCACCCGCCACCATGTCGGCCACCCCGTTGGTCACCGGCATGAACATCAGGCCGATCACCTCCCGGATCACCGTACCTAAAGCAATGGTAGATAACAAAGGCATCAAGGCGGATGATTTTTCAAAGGGCTTGATGGAAAAACGATGGGTCAACAGCCCTAAAACGGCGCAAAACAAAATGCCGATCAACAGCAGCAGCAAAATGACCAACAGCAGAGGCCAAGTCCCGGTTACGCCCAGACCGTTCAGTATCGTATACGAGGCCAATATAGAAAAGGCGCCGAATATGGCTATATCGCCGCAGCAGAATACCACCACGTCCATCACGCCGAAAAACAGCGAAAAACCAATGGCCACCAATGTATAGGTGCAGCCCAGCAAAACCGCGCTCCCAATCAAATCCAGCAAATAGCCCATAGGAACCATTCAACTCCTTTCAAAAAAGGATGCGTTGTCAAACAGGGAGACGCTTTCGCGTCTCCCTGTGCTGTGCCATACGTTTATTGCCCGCCGAAACTACGAGTGCCGTCGGCATATTCGGAATTCAGATAATTGATCCATTTGCCGTCTTGCACAACGTTCAAATATGTAGCCACATTTGTGGTTTGACCGATTTCATCAAAGGTCGTGGTGCCGAAAATACCGGTGGTTTCGCTGTCTTTGATGGCGTCCACCATCGCTTCGGCCGTAGGCGCGTCGCCGCAGGCGGATAAAGCGTTGAGCAGGATCAAAGCCGCTTCATATGCGTACGGCGTGTAAGCGCCGATGGGTTCGGAATAACCGGCCAAATTATAGGCTTCCGTAAAAGCCCGCCCGGCGTCGGTGCTGTCCAGGTCCACGCCGGGACTGACCACCAAAGCCCCCTCCGCCGCTTCCGCGCCGATTTTCAGAAAGTCGGGGGTTTTCATACCCGAGATACCGGCGAAGAGGATATCGGTGACGCCGGCTTGATAAAGCTGCAATTTCAGCAAGGAGGCGATTTCCACCGTAGAACCGCAATAGACGGCTTTGGCGCCGCTGTTTTTGATTTTGGCCACCACAGCGGAAAAATCAGTGGCGTCTTCCTGCACGACTTCGGAACCTAGGGGCGTCAAACCCCGTTTGCTCAATTCCTGGGTGAATACTTCCAGGTTGCCTTGGCCGTAATCGCCGGCGTCGGAAACGATGAACCAGTCCGTATATCCCAAATCATCCAGCACCACCGCTGCGGAAGCGGAGTTCTCCTGGCTGGCGGTAGGCGCGGAACGGGTAATATAGGGATAATTGCCGGCGTTGGTCAAATCATCGCGGATCGCGCCCCAGATCAACAGGGGTATCTCTGCTTCCTTGAACACCGCGCTGGCTGCGGCGGCGGGACCGGAATTCCAAAAGCCGCTGGCCGCGACTACCGCCGGATCGGCCACCACCTGGTTGGCGCCGGCCACGGCCACCGAATCGGTGCCCTGGTCGTCGATGACGATCGTCTCGATGGTATACGGATATTCGCCGGAAGCATTGGCCGCGGCGATGGCCATCAGGAACGCATTGCGGGCGGCCGTGCCTTCCGCCGAATCGCCGCCGGTAATGGGAGCAAAAAAGCCGAGCTTGACAACACTGGCGGTACTGCCGCCGCCGTCGCCGCTTTCTCCGCCATCCCCGCTTTGAGGACCGCAGCCGGTAAACAATAAAGCTACTGCCAGTAGGACGATCAGCGTCGCCCAAAACCATTTCGCATTTTTCATCGCTCATTCTCCTCCTTTTCTTTTCTTCTCTTTTCTTTGCCAATTGTCTTTTGGACAAGAAACGCTTGCATACAGCATCGCAGCATCTAGCGTAACAGCCTCTGCTACATAACCGGATTTTCTACAAATTCGCTTTTTTGCAGCACATCGCTGGCGCCGGAAAAAACGATGGCGCCTTTTTGGATCACGTATCCGCGGGAAGAAACGGCCAAAGCTTTGGCTGCGTTTTGTTCCACCAGCAAAATCGTCATTTTATCTTTTTTTAAGCGTTGAATGATATCGAACACTTCCTCCACCATGATCGGCGCCAGTCCCAAAGACGGCTCGTCTAAAATCAGCAATTTGGGCTTGTTGATCACCGCCCGGGCAATCGCCAACATGGTGCGTTCGCCGCCGGACAAAGTGCCGGCCTTTTGCTGCAAACGATCCTTTAAAACCGGGAAAGAAGTATAGATCTCTTCCAGCCTGTCTTGCAAAATCTTGGCGTCATTGACATAGAAAGCGCCCATTTTTAAATTGGTTTCCACCGTCATTTTGGGAAAAGTACCCACCGCCGCCCCGGATAACGAGACGCCTTCCGCCACCCGTTTGTGGGTCGGCCAGCTGTCGATGCAAACGCCGCCCAGCTTCATCGTGCCCTGGTCGGCTTTTACCATATTGAGGATGGCTTTCACCAAAGTGGTTTTTCCGGAGCCGTTGGCTCCCAAAACACAGCTGACCTCTCCTTCGGCTATATCCAAATTCACATCCCTCAACATGGGGATGCGGCCATAACTGGTATGCAGATTGCGGACTTCCAACATCGTGCTCATACGGCGGCACCTCCCAAGTAGGCATGGATCACGTCCGGATCTTTGACCACTTCATTGTACAAACCTTCCGCGATTTTCATACCGGCGTTGAACACCACGATCCTCTGAGGGACCGATTCCATCACTTTCATATCATGCTCAATAATGATGATGCAGATATCCTGTATTTTTTCCTTGATCTTGCGGATATCTTCCATCATCGACATGGTTTCTTCATCGTTCAAACCGGCTGTGGGTTCATCCAGCAGCAACAGGGCGGGATGTCCCACCAAAGCGCGGCTGATCTCGATTCGCCGGCGATCGATATGCGGGATATTCTTGGTCAATTCATAACGGCGGTCGATCAGCTTGGGATTAAAATAACTGATCATATCCATGCATTCCTGCACGCCCTGATAGATTTCATCATTGGTTTTTTTCGGCCGCAGGATCACGTCCAGAAAACCGGCTTTTTGCTTGGTGGACAAACCGATCAAAATATTATCGACCACGGATAAGTCCCAGCATAACCGGCTGGCTTGATAGGTTCGGGACATGCCTTTTTTAAAGATTTCATACGGCTTCAGACCGGTAATGTTCTCGCCCCGGAAATGCACCGTGCCCTTGCTGGCGGGATAAATACCGCTGATGATATTGAGGAAGGTGGTTTTTCCGGAGCCGTTGGGGCCGATCAAACCGACCACTTCCTTTGGATCAATGGTAAAATCAACGTCTTTGACAGCCCAAAGTCCGCCGAAATGGATAGACAGATCTTTCGTTTCCAACAAAGCCATTCCTATTTTCCCTCCCCGCAGGCAAACCGCAAATACGCGAACAAGCAAAAAATAGAATGAAAAAACGCCGCTTCCGAATTTCAGATTCAATATTATTTTACTCTGTCATTACTAATCGTTTACCCACCAACCAATTTATTCGTTATCCGGTCTGATTCTGATTTGTTACAGAATATGTAGAAAGATGAAAATCATGAGAAAAACAGTAAAATAAACGCCTTCCATGATCCGCTATTCTTCCGTTTCAATAAGAATGCCCTCTATATCGCCGCCGTTATGGTTTTCCGTCTGCCAGGAAAAGGGAGCGTCCTTTGGCAAACGGTACAAAAACGGCTTGCCGTTTGCCATATATTCATATTTGTTTTCATTGATTTGCAAATCCGTGGCGGCGGCGCGCGCATACAGGTTTTCCAAAGCGGTGATCGCCAGGATGGTTTGGGCCAGGCTGCCCTCCGGTTGCGACAAAGCCTGCTCCCGGTACCGGCATAATGCCGCGGACTCTTCCGCGCCGCCCCAGTACAACGAAAGCAATGCCAACAACCAGTTTTCTTCATCGCTGAAAGCGCCGGCCTGCTGTTCACACCAGGCGTCTACACCGGCGGCAAATCTTTCCGTAAAACAGTTTTTGGCGTTTTGCTCGCCGCCGGATAAGCACAAGCCCCACAGCAAATAAAAGCATTCGCTGTCCGTCAAGTCCGGGCTTTCCAATAGCCTGTAGATTTCCGGTACCACGCCCGCCCGCAAGGCCGCCAAACCTGTCAAGGCCAGGACCTGGGATTTTCGATCGTCGGGCTTTATCATGATCCCGCGAAAATACGCTTTCAACAGGGAGGCGTCAACCGTTTGCGGATGGGAGGCCGCCACCAGTAAGGAAAGGGTCAGATCCGCCTCCTCATTGGTGCCGGGGGCAATGCCGCCGCTATCCGTCTGCCGGCTCTCCCCTTCCCAACCGGGGAAAGCGAAAAACGGTTCCTCATTGTTTTCCGCCGCAAAGGAAGAGAGATAAGCCCGGGCGGCGGCGGCGCTGAACAGCTTGTCGCTGGCGGCGGTTTCCTCCGCGGGTTGAAGGGCTTCCTCCAACAAATAGCGCCAGTAGGCCGCTCTTACGCCGCTATCCGCCAGCAGCAAAGCCTCCCCCGCCGTCTCTTGCGCCGCTTCGCCGGCATACACCTGCCGCCAGGTATAGGCCGCCGCCGTATCCGCCTGGGGTTCAGCCCCAGCGTCCGCGCCGCTTACGGCAAAAGGCAAACACAGCGTGGCGCAATAGGCCTCGCCGTCTATGCCTACGGTTTCCACAAGCAAATAATATTCCCCCGTTTGCTGGGGCGACAGCGTTACCGATACTCTTCCCTGACGATCAGCGGTCAGCAAAGCAAAATATTCCGTCTCGCCCCGGAAATCCCTTGCCGTATCCGCTCCGGCCTGCGGCGAGGAGAAAACTTGCCGTTTGCCGTTGGTGGAAGCGGCAAAAGAAACATTGCGCCGCAATAAATCCCCGTAAATCCAATCCTGCACATGGGCTGTAGGCGGCGTTTCGCTTTTGATCAGCGATACCGCCACATGATAGCCGGGAGCGGCGGTAAGATGGACCGTGCTTTCTTCTCCCAGGCGCTGGGGCAAATCCCCCTCCATATTCAGGTTTGCCCGCCGGTCGTCGTCATTCAATAGCAAAGAGCAGGGCGGGGTGATCAGATATTCGCCGTTGCGATAGGCCACGCCCCATAAAAAATAGTTGCGCCGGTTTTCCGGTTCAAACAGACCCAGGTGCCGCGGCTGCTTTTCCACCGCGTAGCCGACAATGCCGCCTTCGTCGCGGATAAACAAATAGCTGCCGGCATCATCGATATCAAAAGCCATACGATAGGATTCGCCTAAGCGCAGCTGGCTGTCGCCCATACTGATGGTGGGCCCGCTGAAGGCCTGGGTAGGCTCCGTATTCTGCGCAGGCGCGGCTTCGCCGATACGGAAATCGGCGTCCACCAGGTTTTTGCCGCTTTGACTGATTTCCAGGCGGTAGCGGCCCTGCCGCAAATAGGGTAATTGCCATTCCCCCTGGAAAAAATATCCGTCCAAAGGGGCGTATATGCGGTATAAGGGCGCGGTCTCCCCTTCCCGGTACAAATATACGGAAACCCGTTCGTAGGCCAGAGCCGAGCCGTCCACCGGCTGCACCAGTCCCCAAAAACGCAGCGTATCTCCGTTTTGATATACATCCTTATCCAAATACAAATAGCGCCACAAAAACGGCTTGTTCTCTTCTTCCGGGCTGTAGCCGAAATCCTGCACCACCAGGGTGCTGCCATCGTGAGTCAGCAAATATACTTCATCCTGGGGAAAGCGATCCAGCAAAATCGCGCCGCCGCTATCCGCGGTATAGGTTTGTTCCTGGCGATGGGCCACGACCCTGGCATTGGCGGCAGGTTCACCGCTAAGGGAATGATGGGCCCAGATGAGCAGTTTGTTTCCGCCGGCAGCGGAAAAGGCGGAAAGATCGTTGACCTGAAACAGCTGCAGGCATTGCTGATCCTGATATTTGGCGCAAAGCGCATAATAGCCGCCGGCCTGCGGGGAAATCTGCAGAAGCCAGCTATTGTCCTCCGCCCTTTGCAGCGGTTTTGTCCCGGCTTCCAACAGTTTCGCCTCCCGGCCCAGCAGTTCCGGGGAGGAAGCTTGTCCCAGGCCCCATTGGGGATATATCCATTGCAGGCGGCATAAACAAGCGGCAAAGCTCTCCGCATCCGGCAAAGCATACAGAGAAAAGGGCATTTCCGGCGTTTCCTGGCCTTCGCCGGGATCGCCATCGGAAAAATGCAGGGCAAAGGACGGCGCTTCCGCCGCCGTGAACACAGAAGCGCCGCGCATACGCCAGACCGTCCGGGCCGGTCCTTCCGGATCTGGCTCTGTTTCAAAAGCAAAGCTTACCGGCTCCGCCAGCTGCAACTCCCCATCCTCCAGGGGCAGCGCGGAAAGGGAAACATGATAAACGGTAAGCCCCTGCCAACCGTTATCCGGCTGAAAATACAAGGTTTGCCCCTGCTGGGAAAAAACGCCGGAGACAGCCGGATCGATCGTCACATACGCCTTCAGACGGCTGGCGTCCACCGGCAGCGTGCGGTTCAAAGTCAGCTCCATAGCGGCATGAAGCGGCGTCTGGGTTTGCTGATCCGCCGGCCGGTGTTCCGATACGGCCAGAGGCTCGCTGGTCTGCGCCGCCCAGGAAACCGGTTTGCCGGTGGTATTCAAGGTAAAAACGTATACCGTTCCTTCGTTCAAAGGCTGGGCCGGCACCAGCAATACTTCCGATGCGGTTTTGCCCTGATGTACGCCCAGCTCGATTTCTGGTTCCACCTGCAGATAGCGGCCAACCGAAGCGGAAGAAACGTTTTCCGGAAAGGTCAGGGAAAAAGAAGAGGTCACGTCAACGCCTAGGGGCGTATCGATGCTGGGACGGAGAACCGCTTCCTTCGCCACCGCTTCGTCAATATCCTGAACCCAGCCCAAAAGCAGATATATGATGGAAAAAGCGGCGATCAAAATGACCGCGATAAATCCCCATGTCAATTTGGACATTTTCCCGCGTCCTCCCTTTCGTTTTCTCGGCACGGCAAATAAACATGATTCATTATACACCACTTCCCTGCGCTTTTCAAATCGCCCTGTTCGTCATGGGCTGTTCCCGGCTGCAGGCAGCGGCAAAAACGCAAAAACCGCCGGTCAAGAGTTATTGTTCTCGACCGGCGATCGTCTTTTCCCACGCTTGCTTCAAAATCCTCTACGGCAAACGCTTTATGCTGTGAGCTGCTATTTGGCAGCCTCTTCTTCAGCAGCCTCCTCACCTTCGGCGGCGTCATCCGTATTGGCGGCGTCATCCGTATTGGCGCCGTCTTCGGTAGCGGCGTCATCTTCGGTAGCGGCGTCATCGCCGTTCTCCTCATCCGTATCGGCGGGGAGCTCATAGTAACGGAATTTGCCCAGCATTTCCACATCCGCTTCATTGTTCATGTTTTCCAGCAATTCGCTGATTTTGGCGGTGATTTCTTCATTGCTCACGGATTTCATGCTGTTTTTCACCACTTCCGCCGAAGCTTCATAGCCGCTGCGGATATCGTCGATTTTGATGATGTGATAACCGGCGGAGGATTTCACCGGCTTCAGGGTATAATCGCCCACTTCATCCAGGTCGAAAGCCGCTTCGGTATATTCTTCGTAGAAGGAGGTGCCGCTTTCTACGTCCACGCCTTCGGCGTTGATGTAATTATCCAAAGCGCCGCCATTTTCCGCACTGCCGTCCGTGGAATACTCTTTGGCCAGCTCGGCAAAATCCGCGCCGTCCTTCAATTGCTTGATCAGATCCATGGCCAGATCATAGGCTTCATCCATGGCTTTTTCATCTTCGGGATCCGCGCCGATGAGGATATGAGAGGTTTTGCGGCTGTCCCATTTGGCGGGGTCTTCGTTATAGAGCGCTTCGGCCGCTTCGTCGGTGACTTCGATCGCGTCCATCAATTCCTTTTGCACAGCATTGTACAGATCCACATACATGCTGTTGATCATCATGGAGCGATACGCGCCGTAAGACAAGATATCCTTGAGGTAATTGTCTTCCCAGGTGATACCGTAAGTATTGGTGGCCAGTTGCCGGATCAATTCGCCGCTTTTTACCACTTCCCAGCTATAGGATTCCATATCCCCCAGGGTGGAAGAAGCGCTTTCTTCATCCAACAGATCCACGCCCATATAGGTCTTGAAATAATCGTAGTAGTTGTTATAGTTATCCAGGAAATTGGAAGAGAAATAGTAGTCCAATTCCTCCTGATAAACCGGTTCGCCGTTGATCTTGGCAAAGACTTTGCCGGTACCGTCATTGGCCGAGCAACCGGCGCCTAGCAGCAATAAAGCGATCAATAAAACAACAAATACTTTTTTCAAAAGATATCATCCTTTCTATAGCAACATATTTATTGCAATTCAGGCGGCCTCAATCAAGCGCCACCACAATATAATAACACAATGCACAAGAAATAGTAAACTGAAATTTTAATGAAAATTATTCTATTTTCGCGCAGAGACCAAACGGGCCAGTTCCTGCAAAACGGCCAAAGCCAATTCCGCCCGGGGCAAGGGTTGGTCGATCCCGGCGGTTTTGATCCACAAGGCAAAACCCTTTTTCTCGGAAAAAGACAGACGCCTGGGCCACTTGTCCAGCAACGCCAATAAATCTTCGCCGTTCAAAGGATGATTGTCTGCAAATTTGATTTCTATGCCGGTGTCCTTTTGCATAATGGATACGATGGAAAGCAATCGGGCCGGCGCCTTGATTTTGCCCAGCAATAGCAGATTTTTCAATTGATCGGGCAAGGCTCCGTACCGGTCCGCCAGTTGGCCGGCCAATTTATCCACTTCCGCCACCTCTTGCGCGGCGGCGATTTTTTTATAGATCTCCACTTTCAAATCGTCGGCGGCGATATAATCATCCGGGATATAAGCGTCCAGCTGCAATTCCAGCATGGTGGCGATGGATTGGGGTTCTTCGGGCGCGCCTTCCGCTTTGGCCACCTCTTCCTGCAATAATTTGCAATACATATCAAAGCCCAAAGCCAAAATATGGCCGTGCTGTTCCGCGCCCAGCAAATTACCGGCCCCCCGCAATTCCAAATCCCGCATGGCGATTTTAAAGCCCGCGCCCAATTCAGTAAAATCCCGAATGGCGATCAGCCTTTTTTTGGCGGTATCGGATATCTTTTTGTCTTTGCGATAGGTAAAATAGGCGAAAGCCTGCCGGGAAGAACGGCCCACCCGGCCCCGCAGCTGATACAGCTGGGATAAGCCGTACATATCCGCCTGATCCACGATCAGCGTATTGACATTGGCGATATCCAGGCCGTTTTCGATGATGGTGGTGCAAAGCAGGATATCCGCTTCCCCCTGATCGAAGCGGAACATCACTTCCGCCAATTCCCTTTCGTTCATTTGCCCATGGGCTACAGCGATGCGGGCCTGGGGCAACTGAACCTGCAGCTCCGCCGCCACGTCGTATATGCTGGCCACCCGGTTGTGCACATAATACACCTGGCCGCCTCTGGCCAATTCCCGGGCGATGGCGTCCCGGATCAGCTTTTGATGATATTCCACTACATAGGTTTGCACCGGCCGCCTGTCCTGAGGCGGCGTATTGATGATGCTCATATCCCGCAAGCCCACCAAAGACATATGCAAAGTGCGGGGTATGGGCGTCGCCGATAAAGTCAGCACGTCGATGCTGGCCTTCCACTCTTTGATCCTTTCTTTATGGGCCACGCCGAAACGCTGTTCCTCATCGACGATCAACAAGCCCAAATCTTTAAAGGTCACGTCCTTGGACAGCAAGCGATGGGTGCCTACCACGATATCGATGGCGCCGGCGGCCAAGCCTTCCAGGATGCGCTTCTGCTCCTTGGCAGAATAAAAACGGGAAAGCCCGGCGATTTTTATGGGGTAGCCGGCGAAACGTTCCTCTATGGTGCGCAAATGCTGCTGCGTCAATACGGTGCTGGGGGTCAAAAACGCCACCTGTTTGCCGTCCATCACCCCTTTGAATGCCGCCCGCAGGGCCACTTCGGTTTTGCCGTAACCCACATCGCCGCAGAGCAAACGGTCCATGATTTTCCGGCTTTCCATATCCGCCTTGATTTCCGCCAGGGACTGGAGCTGATCCGGGGTTTCCTCAAAGGGAAAAGCGTCTTCAAATTCCTGCTGCCAGGGGGTATCGGGCGAAAAAGCGTAGCCCTCCCCTCTCTCTCTTTGGGCGTATAAAGTCAACAGCTCTTGCGCCATATCCCGCACGGATTTTCTGGCCCTGGCCTTGGCTTTTTGCCAATGATCGCCGCCCAAACGGTAGATTTTCGGCTGCACGCCGTCGTTGCCGATATATTTTTGGATCAGATCCAATTGATCCACCGGCACATACAGTTTGTCCTGACCGGCATAGCGTATCAGCAAATAATCCCTGGCCACATGGCCGACGCTCAAACGTTCCACACCCACATATTGGCCGATGCCCTGATGGGCGTGGACCACGTAATCGCCGGGGCGCAGATCCAAAAAATTGCCGATTTTTTCCCCTTCTTTATACCGCCGACGGGGTCTGGTCTTCCCCTCCCGGGCGAACAGGTCTTTTTCGGTCACCAGGGCCAAAGCCAGATCGCTGCTTTCAAAGCCTTTGGTAAAAGCGGCGTCCAGCAAAGTCACCGGCGGCAAATCGTATTCCCGCAGCAATTCCTCTTCCCTTTTGCGGCGGATATCCGAGGTGGCGCTGATAAAAACCTGCCAGCCGCTGCCGCGGAAGCGCCGCATATCTCCGGCAAACAGCTGCGGCGAGGCGGCGTAAAGCGGTATGTCCCGGCTGGATATTTCCCGGCGGCATACCGCCTCCGGGCCGGTTTCATGAGGCGGCAGCTGGCCGATCCGGAGCAGCGGCCCTTGGTGCAGCCTGTCCGATAGCCCGGAAAAAGAAAGATAATTGTCAAAGAAGGAAGGCAAAAGCCGGCCTTCCTGCAGCATATCGCTGTACCGTTCATGCCTTTCTTTATCCTGCTGCACCGCTTCCTCCAGGATCTGATCCGCCTCGTCCAAAACCACCGGGCCCCGGCCCATATAATCCAGCAGGCAAGCGGGCCGGCCGTAAAAATAAGGGGTAAGCATTTCCAGAGAATTATCCCAAACGTCTTCCTGCAGAAACTCCCGCAGTTGTCCGCAGAACTCCGTAAAGCGCATTTTTTCCTCTCCATGGTAGGAGGAAATGTTTTTCTGATATTCCGCCTCCAGCATTTGCAGGGCCCGGTCTTTGACCTGGCCGTTGATGGGGGTTTCCCGCCCCGGCGTCAGCAGTATCTCACCCAGATCCTGCTTGGACAACTGATCCGCCGGGTCGAAGGTCCGCAGGGATTCCAGTTCGTCGTCAAAAAACTCCAGTCGCACCGGATCGGCGGCGGTAAAGGGGAAAATATCCATCACGCTGCCGCGACGGCTGAAAGCGCCGGGGATCTCCGTAAGCGTTTGCCGTTCATAGCCCATTTGTATCAAGGTCTCGGCCAAGGCGTCCATGGGTCGAACGTCTCCTGCACGCAAACGCAAATGCGCGCCGGAAAAGACTTGCGGCGGCGCTATATTGCGGCACAGGGAATTGACGCTGGCCACGGCCAGCAGGGTCTCTCCTTGGCACAAGCGGGAGAGCGCCCGGATGCGGGCGGCGGACAGTTCTATATTGCGGCCGAACACCTGAAAAGGCAATAACTCCATAGCGGGAAAGAACATGCAGGCGTCCCCCAAATAGGGGCGTATATTTTCCGCCAATCTGGCCCCTTCCTCTTCTCCGGGGGTGATCAGCAGCATGGGCTGCCGCAGATCCAAAAACAAAGCGGCCAACCAGGCAGCTTTCAAACCTTCGGCAGCGCCGCTGAATTCCGCGCAGCGCCGCTGCCGCAGCGCCTGCAGCAAATCGCCGTAGCTGTCGCTGCCCCGGCAAATGTCCAGTATCGCCCCGGTATCCAGTTTTACAGTTTCGGACATAGATTCTCCATTTATTCTTCTTCGATCGCAGGTACGGCCAAGTCCATACCATTATATTGATTCATAGCCGCGCCTATGCCGTTTTCCAGCCAGTATAGGGAGGCCTCCGCCGCCGTGGCAAAGGTTTTGGCAAAATACGGCGCTTCCCCGGCGCTGAACCGGGATAAAACATAATCCGCCGTAGAAAAAGGGGCCTTGCCCACGCCGATTTTGATGCGGTTGATTTCTGTAGAAGCAAATTGGCCGATAATGGACTTCCAGCCGTTATGGCCGCCGTCCCTGCCGCCGCGTTTCAACCGCATGGCTGCCGGGGGCAAATCCAAATCGTCGCTGATGATCAGTATATCCGCCAACTCTATATGGTAATAAGAAGCCAAGGCATACAAAGGAACGCCGCTGGCATTCATATAGGATTGGGGCTTGGCCAGCAAAACTTTTTCGCCATGCCAAAAAGCGGCTGTCGTCAGATTATTATGCTCTTTTTTATGAAAATCTACCGACAGTTTGCCGGCGATTTGATCCAATGTCAAAAAGCCGCAATTGTGCCGGGTGCCGGCATAGCGCAAGCCGGGATTTCCCAAACCGGCGATCAATTTCATTTCTATTCTTCCTTTGCTTAAAAAAATTACCGGCCCATAAAATACGGGCATAAACAGATAAATTATAAAATATATATTGATAAAAATCAATTCCGAGGTGAAACCAATGCAGGAATTACCGGAAATCAACAGCAAAAAACTATTAGGCATGCCGGTGTACAGCATACAGGAAGGGTTGCATCTGGGGCAAATCAAATCTCTGATCCTGGATGCCAAAGAACAATGCGTAGCGGCGCTGCTCATAGAAAGAAAACGCTTTAACCGGGAGGAAAGGGTGCTGCCCTTCCCGGCGGTTGACGGCGTCGGCGAAGACGCAGTGACCATAGAAAAAGCCGCTCTGCTGGAGCGGAAAGGCGTCAACAGCCAATATATGAAAGCTTTGAAGCATCCGCTTTACCTGATCGGCGCCAAGGCCTTTACCATCGGCGGCAAAACCCTGGGCAAAGTGGAAGAATACCGTCTGCGGCGGCAGGACGGCCTGCTCTCCGCCTTGATCCTCCACGTGCCCGGTCTGTTCAAGGAAAGCATCCTGGTAGAAAGGCAGGATATCATCACCATAGCCCCGCATACGGTGATGCTGCGAGACAGCGCCGTGGCCAATGCGGTAGCCGTGGTCAACCCTTTGTTCAGCGGCATGGAAAACGCCGCCGGATTGGTAAAAGACAAAGCCGCCAACCTGAAAAATTCCACGCTGGAAACGACGAAAAAGCTTTCCGCCAATTGGGAAGACCGCATCAACAAAAGAAAAATCCAGGGTGACAGTCCGGTCGATGAAGAGGAAGATAAAAAGATAGAGGCGGAAGCAAAAGAAAGCGGCTTGCCCCATGGACCAACACCACAGGCGCATACCGCAGCAGACATATGCACACCCGGCCACTCCGTTTTGGATCAGGCCTTGCCGGAAAGCGATGGCCAACCCCGGGAGCAGCGCGGCGAATAAAGGCGCAGTCGCGAAGAAGCATGCGAAAACCGCATCGTTTATTTGATGCGTTGGGGAATGCCGCAAATCAATCGCACCACTTCCACGGCCTCCTGGGCCAAACAGTTGCAGACATGTCCCACCAAACGGCGTTTGGCGGTTTCTTCCGCATCCATGGGGATCAGGCCGGAACCGACTTCCCGGCAAATCACCACTTCCTTGCGGGACAAGCGGGCCACCAATTCCTGGCAGGCGCCGTTCTCCGCCCAAATCCAATTCTGGGCGTCGTTGATGACCGGCCGTTCATCCAAAACGCCCGGCGCGATATCCGCGTCCTCATAGCCCAGGGATTTGACATAATCCAGCTTACCGGCCCCCAAAGGCCCCACCACCAAAATCATGCCTTCACCTCGTTTCCCTTGCGCAAACAGGGTATGCCGCATACCAGCTCCCAAACCTGGTCAAAAGCTTGGGCCAGGCGGCGATTCAACCGGGTCAAGGCCTGTATATAGGCCATGGTATCTTCGTCATAGGCCACGCCGTCGCCGCCGATCTCATTGGTCACCACCAGCAGATCGCCGCAGGTGGCGGCCAGCCGCAGCAGGCTTTCTTCGATACGATCCGCCGCCTGCACATCGGCATTTCGCCCGCCGAACATTTCATTGGCCAACAAATTGCATAAGCATTCCAAAACCAGGCTGGCCCCGGGTTCTATGGCCAAAAGACCGGCGCAATGATAGGTTTCTATTGTGGTTATGCCCATCCCCTGCCGTTCCCGGCGGTTTCTGGCCACCGCTGCCCATTCCGCGGCGTCCGCCGGTTTCATGCAGGCGGCGTAATAGCGGGGGCCCGGCAACCCTCTCAGGCATTGCAGCGCATAGGTGCTTTTGCCGCTGCCCGCGCCGCCGGTGATCAATATGTTCATCGCTTCACCAACTTATTCACGCCACTGGCACAGCAAATCGTTCATCCATTGATATACGTCCATACCGTAAACATCCTGCAGATGCCGGCGGCTCAACACCTGCGCCGTCTCTCCCTTAGCCACGCATTTCCCCAGATGGATCAGCACGGCGTCGCTGCCGTAGGCTTTGACCAGGTTCAGATCGTGAACCACGGACAAAACGGCCTTCCCCGGTTGGCGCGCCCAATCCCGGATCAAACCGAACACCTGCTTTTGATAGACCAGATCCAGATGATTGGTGGGCTCGTCCAAAATCAGCAAACGGGGGTTTTGGGCAAAAACCTGGGCCAGGAACACCCGCTGCAATTCGCCGCCGGAAAGGGTGGTGACGGTTTGGCGGCGCATGGGTTTGACGCCGGTCATTTCCAAAGCTTCTTCCACCATGCGCCGGTCTTCCGCGTCGTCGCCGGCGGAGAACAAGCCCGCCCCATAAGCGTAGCGTCCCAAGCGAACCACGTCTTCCACACGAAAAGCGTAACTGACATAATGCTGTTGGCTGAGAACGCCGATATTTTTGGCCAAATGCACCGGTTTCCAGGCGGCGATATCCTGCCCCTCAAAAAAGACCTGTCCCTGATAGGGCACGCTTTGGGAAATGGCGGAAACAATTGTCGATTTTCCCGCTCCGTTGGGTCCCACCAACATCATCCACTGGTTTTCCTCTACGGAAAAGCTTACGTTATCCACGATGGTTATATCGCCATAGCGAACCAGTAAATTTTTCACTTCAAGCATAGTTACGATTTACCTTTCCGCGATAGATTGAAGATGTAAACGAAAGCGATCGCTCCCACAAAGGAAGTCACCACGCCGATGGACAATTCCAGCGGATTCAGCAGTGTGCGGGCCAATAAATCCGCCAAAAGCAGAAAAATCGCCCCGCCGAACAGGGAGGCCGGCAAAAGGCGGCGATGATTCGGCCCCACCAGCATTCTGGCCATATGGGGCACCACCAGTCCGACGAAGGCGATGGTGCCGCCGATGGACACGCAAACGCCGATCAGGATGGATACCGCGATCATGATCACCAGTTTTACCTGGCGCACGTTTACCCCTACATGCCGGGCATTGTCTTCGCCGATGGCAAAGGCGTTCAGCTCCCTGGTGTAATGCAGCAGGATCGCCCCGCCCACCAGCAGGGCGCAGCACAAGACCAGCACGTCCTGATAATTGCTGCCGGACAGGCTGCCCATGGTCCAGAACATGATGGTTTTCACTTTTTCTCCGGCAAAGGTCACCACCACATTGACGATGCTGTTGACAAACATGGAAAAAATGATGCCGATCAAGATGATCGTATTGGTGGACAAGGAACAGTCCAGACGGTAGGCCAGGCCCAAAATGACCAGCATGGAAAGAAAAGCGAAGGTCATGGCCATCAGCATGACGCCGCCGCCGGCAAACCCCGGCAGCCGTACGCCGAAAGCGATGGCCAGCACCGCCCCTAAGGAAGCGCCGGAAGAAACGCCCAAGGTGGAACCGTCCGCCAAAGGGTTGCGCAGTAAGCCCTGCATGGCGGCGCCGCATATAGACAAAGCCGCCCCGGAGAGGGCTACCGCCAAAACCCGGGGTATACGGATCGAAACAATGATCGATTGGGCGAATCCGTCCGGTACAGGCAAACCGCGTAGGCTGCTCCATACCGCCTTCAGGATATCCGCGGGCGAGATAAACACGCTGCCCACGGCAATGCAAATCCATAAAACGCCCAGCAATGCTATGCTAAACAATACGTATATGGGGAAAGAAAACCCTTCCCCTTTCGCTTCTTTCAACAATTGACCACCCCATAGGTAAAAGGAACGGCTGGGCCACTCCTTTTACCGCTTCCTTGTATGATTATTGATCGCCGTATACGTTTGCATACAGGGCCTGGGCCGCTTCCGCCAAGCGGGGGCCGGGCCGGGAGATCATATTGGAATCCATTGTCCATACCTGTTGATTCTGCACCGCGGCCACTTGCTGCCAGCCGGGGCGGCTCATGATCTCTTCTTCCGGCGGGGTCTCCCCTTCCATATACATGGTGATGCTGATGATATAATCGGGATTTCTTTCGATCACCTGCTCTTCGGAAACTTCTCCCCAGCCTTCTACGTCGGCAAATATATTTTTCAGACCCAGCATGGAGGCGATTTCATCCATAAAGGTATTGGAACCGGCTGTCCACAGGCCATATTCCAAAGGAGAAACCTCGAAATAAACGGTGTGTTCCTCTTCTTCGCTTACCTGCTGGCTGACTTGCGCAAACGTATCCTGCATATTCTTGATCAAATCTTCCGCTTCCGCATCTTTTTGCAGTACCTGTCCGACCATGCGAATGGCCTGGTATACGCCGTCGATATTCTGGGCTTCGCTGACCACTACCTTCATACCCGCCTGGCGCAAAGCTTCCACCTGATCCACGCTTTGATCCATGGTGCTCATAAACACCACGTCGGGCTGGAGGGAGACGATTTGTTCGATATTGGTTTCCGAGCCGGATTGCAGCTCGGTAACGTCGGCGGTTTCCGCCGGATAATCGCAATAGGAGCCCCGGCCAACCACCATATCGCCGGCGCCCAAAGCGTAAATGATCTCGCAGTCGGCGGCGGTCAATACCACGATCTTTTCCACGGGCCGGTCAAATTCCACCGTATTGCCAGTCATATCGGTAACGGCAAACGAGGAATCGCTTTCTCCGCCCGCTTGCTCCTGCCCTTCGTTGCCGGAACCGGCCGGGCTTTGGCAGGCGGCGCAAAACACCAGGCACAACAAAATCAAAATAACGGCGATGACTTTAATTCTTCTCATGGTTATCTCCTTTTTCCTGTGCAAAACTTTCCTCTCGCAACACATTCCGCCGGATTTTACCGCTGATGGTCTTGGGCAATTCTTTCACAAATTCGACCTCCCGCGGATATTTATACGGGGCGGTGTTCTTTTTCACATATTCCTGTATCTCTTTTTTCAATTCCTCGCTGGGCTGCGTGCCTTTGGTCAGTACGATGGTCGCTTTGACGATTTGGCCGCGGATCGGATCCGGCGCGCCGGTTACCGCGCATTCCAATACATACGGCAATTCCATCATGACGCTTTCGATCTCAAAGGGGCCGATGCGATAGCCGGAAGACTTGATCACGTCGTCTACCCGTCCCACATACCAATAATAGCCGTTTTCATCCCGCCAGGCGGTATCGCCCGTGTGATAGTAGCCGTCGTACCAGCATTCGTCGGTTCTTTCCGGGTCCTGATAATAGCCCATGAACAAACCGCAAACTTTGTCTTTTTCGGCCTTGATCACCACTTCGCCGGTTTCGCCCACCTGGGCCGGCCGTCCGTCGGGCAAAAGCAGATCCACATCATACAAAGGACTGGGCACACCCATGGAGCCGGGTTTGGGCACCGTGCCTACCGGATTGTAAATGACCGCAACGGTTTCCGTTTGGCCGAAGGCCTCCATCAGGTTCAAACCGGTGGCTTTTTTCCATTGCTCAAACACTTCCGGGTTCAGGGCTTCCCCGGCGATGCAGGAATATTCCAGGGAAGAAAGATCATATTTGGAAAGATCTTCCCGAATGAAAAAGCGGTACATGGTAGGCGGCGCGCAGAACGACGTGATATGATAACGCTTGAACAAAGGCAAGATATCATCCGCCTCAAATTTATCGAAATCGTATACGAAAACCGGCGCTTCGCAAATCCATTGGCCGTACAGCTTGCCCCACAGGGCTTTTCCCCATCCGGTTTCGGAAATGGTAAAATGCAAGCCCTCCGGATTGACGTTTTGCCAATATTTGGCGGTGATAAAATGTCCCAAGGCATATTTAAAGTTGTGCTGGGCGATTTTCGGATAACCGGTGGTGCCGGAGGTAAAGAACATCAGCATCCGGTCGCTGCCGCAGGCTGCGTCTTCCGCCCGGGGAAAAACGTCGCTGAAGGCCGTATATTCCGCGTCGAAATCATGCCATCCCGGCCGTTTACCGCCCACCATGATCAATTGCTCCACGCTGGGGCAAGCGGCGGCGGCGATTTCCGCCTGTTCCGCCACTTCGCCGTCGGCGGTGCATACCAGGGCTTTGACGCCGGCCGCTTTGAAGCGATAATCAAAATCATGGGTCTTCAGCAAATTCGTGGCGGGAATGACCACCGCGCCCAGTTTATGCAAAGCCAAAATGGAAAACCAGAACTGATAATGGCGCTTCAGCACCAACATGACCCGGTCCCCTTTGCCAATGCCCAGGGATTTGAAGTAATTGGCCGTCATGGAAGAATAGCGGCTCATATCGCCAAAGGTAAAACGTCTTTCCAGTTTATCCCGGCTCACGTACAACATCGCCATTTTATCCGGGCACTTCTCGCCCAAAGCGTCCACGATATCATAGGCGAAATTGAAACGATCCGCATTAATAAAATCGATATCGGTCAAAACGCCGTTTTCATCCGTGGTGGGAACGATAAATTTTTTATACAGCCAGTCGTCGTATTTATGGGCCTTACGCTGTTTTTCCACCAGGCTGTCGAAATCCTCAGCCTCTTCTTCTTCGCCGGCCTGTTCCTTCAAAACGATGGCGTATATGGCGGCGTCGGCGCCGCCGTAAGCGATCATGCCATGGGGCACGCCGCTGTTGTAATAGATGGTGTCCCCTTCGTTCAAATACTCGATATGATCGCCCACCTGCATTTTCATTTGTCCCTTGACTACGATGTCAAATTCCTGACCTTTGTGGGTGGACAGATGGATCGGCAAATCCTGTTCTTCCTCATTATAGGGCATTTGCACAAAAAAGGGTTCTGCGGTTTTGTTGCGGAACAGCGGGGCCAGATTGTTGTATTTGAAACCGGCCCGCCGGGTGATGGGCAAACCGCCGCCTTTGCGGGTAATGCTGTATGTAGAAAGCTTGGGCGATACGCCTTTGATCAAATCGGTAACGTCCACGCCAAAGCGCTTGGCGCATTTGTAAACAAAAGTAAAACTGAAATCTACTTGTCCGCTTTCAAATTGCTGATATTGTTCCAAGGTGATGTCGGCGCTCTTCGCCATTTCCTCGGGGCTGATTTCCATAACTTCCCGCAGGGATTTGATCCTTAGAGCCAATTCCTGCATTTGAAGTTCCAATGCGGTTTCCTGTAACTCTGTCATGTCCTTCTCCTATCTGTTGTTCTATTCCCGGTCTGCGATATCCTGCAGGCGATCAATAAAGCAAGGCGTAATCCATGCCGAAACGCTGCGCGCATTTGTAGATGAACGAAAAGCTTAAATCGCTTTCGCCGGATTCCAGCTTTTGATACTGCTCTACCGTGGTCTGGGTGTCCATCGCCATTTCCTTTTGGGAAATCGCCATGGCCTCCCGCATGGTTCTGATTTTTCCGGCCACCGTTTGCAACTGTTTGGACATTTCTGCATCTGTTTTGCTGTACATCGTCTTTTCTCCTTTGTTGTACTTCCCTCTATTTGCAAATAGAATTGAAATATGGATAACAAAATTGTTAAAATAAAAAATCGGAAATAAAAAAACCGTCTCAAAGATTTACCTTTGAGACGGAATACAACTACTCCGCGGTACCACTCAAATTGCGTTCTCACGCCACTTCAGGCTCCAACAAGCCCTATGCACTAACGTAGCCTGCACGGGAACGTTTACTTGCCTTTGCTTTCAACGCACCTGCTCGGAAGGGATGGATCGTTTTGACGTTTCGCCTTTGGCTCGCACCAACCGCCAATTCTCTGTGCGCTAGACGTCAAGATCGTCTTCGTCGTCGCATTTACGAGGATTAGTATAACGAATGCATGGAATGATGTCAAGCGTTTTTTTAAAAAATTTTTATTATTTTTTTGGCTCCCTTCCGGGAAACCGCCGCACAAATCCTTATCGCGTCCAGGAACCGCCCATCAAAAACTCCAAGGCGTTCAAAATCAGGATGCCGTCCGCCAAAGTTTGCGTCGGCCGGTCAAAGGCAATTACCATTTTCGGATAGTTGTCGCGGATCTTGCGCAAGGTCGAAAGCAGGTGGTTTATACTTTCCTCCCGGGCGTCGCCGGGCACCTGGATATAGGCCTTATGCTGCCTGTTTTTGGCGATCAGCGTAACTTCCTCGCTGCCCAGCTTGCCGTTATTCACCTGATAATCGCGGCGCAGCAGTTCAAAAAACACCTTGTTTTCCAAGAGACGGTACTCGTCTTCCGCCCGGATCCCGGTAACATAATGGTGAAGGCTGGCGTCGGCGATATAGTATTTGGCCAATGTTTTCAAAGGTTTCGCCGCCCGGATATCATACCGTTCCGCAATATAAAACAAATGGGCGTTCAGCAAGGAACGGATATAGCTTTCGATGGTTTTTGTGGAAGAAGGACGCTGCAAATATTTTGCCGTTTGCTTGCCGGTCCAGGTGGCGGAAATGTTGTCGCCTACGCTTTTGGCCATGATGGTGATCACGCTGCGCAGCAAAACGGTATCCGTAATGGTGCTGGATCCGTTCACATTGCCGATCTCCAGCACATCCCTGGTGACGATGGCGCCGTAAGAGCCGTCCGTCACCACCCAGGCCCGCTCTTCATCCATATATTCCGGCTTCATAACCGGCAAACCGCCATAGGTGATATAGCTATTGTAAATATCCTTCAGGGTGTAAGCTTTTCCGTCAAAACGGACATAACGCTTATCGCAGACCAGCGTGTCCGCCGGCGTGGTTTCCTGAAAGCCCTGAAACGAAATGAATTCCGGCAAAGACAAAGGCAAGGCGTGGATCACAGCATAGCGGTCGCTCTTTACCGCATCCAAATCCGGGGATATGATTTTACGGTTGGAGGAAAACAGGATCACTTTGCAGCCGTCCTGCCCTTTGATAAAATTGACGGCCCGTTCCCAATCCAGGACATGGGTGATTTCATCCAAAAGCACATAGCAGGTTTTGCCTTCCATACGCCGCTGCCGGTAGTATTCGATCAAATCGTCTCCGGTGATGCGCGCCATGTTGATCTGCTCAAAATTGCAGCGGATCACCTGGGCCGTGGCGGCAAATTCTTCTTTCAGCTCGTTTTCCAACTGTTTCGCCAGGCAGCTCTTGCCGGAACGCCGCAAACCCACAACCAGGATCAGCTTGTCCTCGTCCAGCTGCCGGTATATTTTTTCCATATACAGATTTCTTGGCCGAATGGTAAAAGTTTCCAATTTTCACATCTTCTTTCCTGATTGATGTAACCCGGGGCATCCATGCATATATTTCCCGGAAAATATATGCCGTATCATTCGTGCAGGCCAAACCCCCGCTCATACAAATTATCTTCGCCGTAGGCATAGCCGCCGTCCGGCGTTTCCTCGATCACCGGGATATTCACCGGCAGCGTGCCGTTGGGGTGATTGCCGCCGAATACCGTTTCCAGCGCCGCGATCACGTTGGCGTTGAACGCCATTCTGTCGGAAGAAGCGTCCTTACGCTCCGTGGGGTCCATATTCAGCCCGGAACCCATATAAGCCAAAAGGATGGCGTCCGCATCCTGGAAGCGGGCGGCGTCATAGGGCAGATTGACGCTGATCAGCACAAATCTGCCGCCGGCAGCATGAGTCCGCTCTATGGCCTGATAAATCGCCGTATTCTGCGGCGTGGATCTTTCCAGGGCGCTCTGCCTGGCGGAGGCGGTAAGGGCGATCACCGCGTCCGCTTCGTCGATGGCCGCTTTCGTCTCGCCGGTCAGATGCAGCTGTTTCTCCCCTTCCGCCGCACCGTCATAATAATAATCGATGACGGTGTGGGCGTCCTGGGCCAGCAAACCGGCGTCCCGCAGCTTGTCCACGGCATATTGGATGGCGATACAATCCTGTTCCTGACAGCCCAGGAACACCAGGTTTTTCATTTCTTTATTCAGGGGGATCGCCGTTTCTCCGTTCTTCACCATGGTAATGGCCTGGCGGGCGATAGCCGCTTCCGTCTCATGGTGAGCGTCCGAGCCGACGGTTTCCGCCGCTTTTTCAAGCACGGCCTCTAAAGCGTCATGGCCATATTCCCCGTCCAGCATACCGTATTTCTCTTTCAGCCGCAGGATGCGGGTAACGCTTTCGTCGATCTTTTCCTGGGGAATGGTCCCTGCCTCGGTCAGCGCGGCCAAACCGGCGATATAGTCGTCATAGAAAAGGGCCGCGTCCTCATTTTTCAAATCCATAGGCAGCAGCAGGATATCCACGCCCGCGTTGATCACCTTCTCGGCGATATGGATCCAGTATTTCGTGGAATCTTCCGCCCCCGGCACCAGGCCAGCCGTGCGAATGGCGTCCATTTCCAGGGCGTCGGTTACGATCACGCCGTCAAAGCCCAAATCGCCGCGAAGGATATCGCCCATCATCTTTTTGGACATGGTGGCCGGATAATAGCCTTTGGTCACGCCGTCGCCATAGACTACCTCCTCGTCGATCAGCGGGTATGTGATATGGGCCGTCATGATCATTTCCGCCCCGTTATCAATGGCCGCCTGGAAGGGAAGCAATTCGGTTGCCAGGATATCCTCATATGTTTTTTCCACGGAAGGCGTGCCGATATGGCTGTCCGTGGCCGTATCGCCATGGCCGGGAAAATGCTTGTAGGTGGCAATGATATGGCTTGCCTGCAAGCCCCGGGCATAGGCCGTGCCCAGCCGGGCCACCGTTTCCGCATCGTCGGAAAAAGAGCGGGTGCCGATCACCGGATTGGCGGCATTGTTGTTCACATCGATCACCGGAGCAAAATCCACATTAAAGCCCAGCGCCGCCAGCTCTTCGCCGATGATTTTCCCGGTTGTTTCCGCGTTTTCCTCCGCAGAGGCGCCGGTTGCGCCGATGGCCATATTGCCCGTCATACGGGTGCCGCTGACCAGACGCGTCACAATGCCCCCCTCTTCATCCAGGGGCATAAAATACGGAATATGGCTGGTCACGTTTTCCATGGCCAAGTTATTGGCCTGTAAATCATAGACCAATCTGGCGGTCTGTTCGGTTCCCGTTATATTGGCTCCAAACAGAATCACGCCGCCGTACTGATGCTTTTGCAGGACTTCCTCCAGTTCCGGGAAAGCGGCCAAATCCGTTACATTTTCGCCGTTCCAGGTGCGGATGGCCGGAATGATCATCTGGGAGATCTTTTCATCCAACGTCATCCCCGAAACGATGGCCTCAACATCGCCGGTCTCGACGGCAGCGGGCTCGCTCCCATCGGCAGGATTCTCCCTTTCCGCAGAACCGCAGCCTGTCAATAGCGCCGCGAAAACCGCCATACATAAAAATACCGCTAAAAACGTTTTCTTTTTCATATCCTGTTCCCCATAAACCTGTTTGTCATCGACATTTACACACATTAAACAAACGTATAGAACGTAACACAAATATTATTTAAAACAATATCGTTAGTTTATCATAGTTTTCCTGTCTTTTCAATACGTGATAAAAATCCCTGGCCGAAAGACTTTTTGATTTGGTTTTCTCTTTTCCGGGCATGCAAGCCGTCTCCGGCCGGTTTCCTCCATGCAAAACAAAAAGCCATCGCAAGCCATACGCGCTTACGATAGCTTTGAACGCCATATCCGAAGCAAAAGCCGGTTTATTGTTTTCTTCTTTTCTTGATGATCATATTGGCCGCGCCGCCGATCAGTATGATCGCGCCGGCAATGATCAGCACCATCTTGGCGGACTCCTGAGGGATCAGGCTTCTGTCGCCTACGGTTTCGGCATAGAAAGTGAGCGTATATTGTATCTCCACCGGATCGCCCATGGCGGTGGTGTCGGCGATCACAGGCATGGGCTCGTCAATGGCGGTGATGGGGATCTCGAAGCGGGAGGGGCCGCCGTCCTCCGTCATATTATAGAAATACGCGCCGTCTACGATCATATAGTCGTAATAGACGCTGCTCCATATAAGTTGTGCATAGGCCTTGCCGTCGCGGACGATCAAAAGCGTGGGCGAGCTGATGCTGGCGCGGCCGCTGCCCCCCGTCATATTGACCTCGATGGAGTATTCCCCATCCTTCATATCCAGCGTCACGGGTTCCAAGGCTTTCGCCGCTTCCAGCCGCTGTTTTTTCAGCTCCTCGCTACCCACCACTTTATAAGCCCGAATTGCTTTCTCGATCAATTCATAGTCCGGCAGATCGAAGGGCAAAGCCTCTTTGGGCAGGGACGAGGCGTCGAACACCAGCGTGCGGCTGTACCACCGCTTTCTTGCCTTGCTGTAGGCCGCGCATTGCACTTCCGCGTTCAGCGCCGGCACCGGCAAAGTGAAGGTAGTCTGATGATCCTCCTCTTCAAAACCGATCCATGCGGATTCGCCGGCCGCAGCGGCTTCTGTGTTTGTGCCCGGATAGACATAAAGATAACTCATGCTGGGGACGGTGATTCTTGCCGTCATTGTATCGCCTTCCACGGTCAGGGTGGCTTTGGCGATACGGAAATAGGGCGAAGAAGAATCCACCAGGATATCATAGACGCCGTCATCCACATCCCCGGCATAAATAGGCGTCATGCCGTAGTTTCCCGCCGGTTTTGCGGATATCTGAGACTGGGCCTCCGCCAGCCGCTGCGCCATATTGCCGTCGTCCTCCTCCGCCGCCCATGCGCCGGGAACGGCCAGGCTCATCAGCAAGGCCAGGCAAAAGGCCATCCATAAGCCCATCCTTAAGATACGTTTCATAGCGTTTTCTCCCATTTGACGGAGCTGGCGCATCGGGCATGCTGTATGTACATATCCCGAACCGCCGCATAATCGCCAAGTCCGATCAGATGGCATACCGCCTCCGCCCCTGCTCCGGCGATTTGATTTTTCCAGGAAGCGGCGTCGTCTCCCGCCATATCCTTCATCACATGACCGCCGGCTGCCAAAAGCAGCGGCGCCAAATGCACCCGTCTCGGCCTTTCCCGGCGGATGCGGGCCAACACCGGCTCGATCCCCGGCGTAAACTCCACCGTACCGATGCAGATATTGTCATAGCCGTCCTGGCGGAACTGCCGTTCCAATATTTCATAAGCGGGAAAATCCAAGGCCGCGCTGCCATGTCCCATCAGAGCAAGCAGCTCTCCCCGGCCGGTGGGATATACTTTTTCGATTATCTTTGCCAGCGCCGCCGCATCCGCTTCCTGGGCAAGCAATGGCAAGCCCATAGCCAGAGAGGCAAACTGCCCGGCAAAAGAACGGATCGTTTCCTCTAAACTGCGGAACTCTTCTCCCATCAGCAGATGGGTCGGCTGTACCAATACGTCGGTAATGCCTGCCGCAGACATGCGCTGCAAGGCCTCGTCCACGGCGTCCACCTGCCGGCCTTGTTCCCGTTCCAGCTTGCGCCGGAGCATACCGCTGGTCCAGGCCCGAAAGAAACGCCGGTCGGGAAAAGCGCCGCCCAGGGCGGCTTCCACGGTTTCCAAAGTATTGGGGTTTTCTCCCCGGCAGGAGGCGCCAAAGCTCACTACCAGCAAACCTTTATGGCTGATGCATCGTTCCATTGCGGCCCTCCTTAGAGATTTTTCTTTTTATAGATGAATACCATCGAGAACAACCCGAACACCGCAAGATAAACCCCCAGGACTATATAGCCGAACACGCCGGCTGGCTCCGCATTGGCGATGGAGCGGATCATAGCGCTGGTCTGGGACAAAGGCAGTAGGGCGATGACCTGCCGGAAGCCGAAGGGCATCTGCTCGGTGGAAAAGAAGGTGTTGCATAAAAAAGACATGGGCGTAATGATATACGCCGTAAAGCGCGGCGCGTCCGTATAGCTCTTGGCCAGGAAGGACAGCACCAAAGCAATGGTGGAAAAGACCATGCCGTTCAGCAGCATGATGAATACGGACTGTCCGTTGAAAATCAGATCCGTGCGTATGGGCATGGTCAGCAGCAGGATGAGCGCGCCGGCATACATGCCGCGAAGACTGCCGCCGATGATCTGGCCGACGATAAACTGCCACAACGGCGTGGGCGATACCATCACCTGATCCAGCGCCTTTTCATAAAGCCGTTGTACACTCATGTTCTGGGCCACGGCGCTGAAGCTGCCTGTCATAGTGGCCATGGCGACGATGCCTGGGATCAGGAAATGAAGATACGGCTCCCCGTGGGACGTGGTCTGTATGCCCATGCCGAAGATCAGCAGATACATAAGCGGCGCGATCATGGCGGCAACAGTGATTTTATAAAAATCCCGTCGAAACTCCACCCATTTTTCCCATAAAACAGTCAAAATCCCCATAGCGAACCTCCTATCCGATCTTCCGGCCGGCGCATTCCACGAACACGTCCTCCAGGGTGGTGGCCCGGAAGGTCGCCTGCGCGCCCGCTTGAGACAGATAGGCGATCGCTTTTTCCCTGTCATGGAAATAACTGCTTTTCAACCCGTTTTCCGTCGTCTCGTCCACCGCAAATTTACCCAGTTCGTCAATAAGCCCCGTAGGGGTATCCAGCTTTTGCAGCGCGCCCTTGTTGATCAAAGCCACCCTGCCGCAAAGGGCCTGGGCCTCTTCCATATAGTGGGTGGTCAGCACGATGGTCATATTGCGCCCGTTGACCTGCCGCAGCAGGCTCCACATCTGGCGGCGGGACAGGGCGTCCATACCGGCGGTGGGCTCGTCCAGCAGCAGGATCTCCGGCTCGATAAGCAGCGCCCGGCAAATCATAAGCTTGCGCTTCATGCCGCCGGATAGATGGCGGACCGTACGGTGGCGAAAGGCCTGCAAACCCACAAAATCCAAAAGCTCGCCGCTTTTTTCCCAAATCTCTTTGCGCGGCAGACGGTACAAAAGTCCCTGATACATCATCACCTCATCCATAGTCATATCCTGACGCATGGAGTATTCCTGGGTGATCACGCTGAGCTTGCGCTTTTGTTCGGAAGCCTTGCGGTCCAGCCGTACGCCGTCGATGAGGATCTCTCCCTCGGAGGGCAGCAAAACGGTGGACATCATGCTGATGGTGGTGGTTTTACCGGCGCCGTTTGGCCCCAAAAGACCGAAGAATTCCCCGGTTTCGATTTTCAGGTTCAGATGATCCACGGCTGTGAAATCGCCGAACCGTTTGGTAAGGTTGTTTATCTCAATCATGGTGTTCTTTGGCTACGATCAGCGAAAAATAGCCTGCGTCATCCGGTATTTCCTCTAAGCTATGGTAGATCTTCTCCGTATCCATGCTGCAGTTTTCCACAGCGGACACATCCTTGCCGCTGCGCCGCAGCAATGCTTTGACCTCCGCCATATGGCTGGCCGATTTCATCAGCACATAGGTGCCGGATCGATCCAGCTCCTCGCCGGTTTTGTGAACGGCGGGCACCACATGCAGAGGTTCATCCCATTCCACAAGCGGCAGATTCAGCCGGGCCGCCGCCGCGCAGAACGAGGGGATGCCGGGCACCAGCTCCACAGCGTAGCCGTCCGCCTCCAGAATATGCTGCAAATAGCTGAAGGTGCAGTAAATCGTGGGATCGCCCAGGGTGATATAGACCACGTTCTTGCCCTGATCCAGATAGCTTTCCAACAGCTTGGCGCCCTTGCGGTGCTCCGCATCGATCAGCTGCCGGTCCTTGATCATTGGCATATAGACCGGTACCAGCTCCTTATCTTTCAGCTCCGGTACTATGGCCGCGGCGATTTGATAAGCTACCGCCTCCTTGGCCACTTTGCCGGCAACGGCGATCACCTCATTTTCCCGAATCAGCCGGATGGCCTTTTGCGTCATCAGTTCCGGGTCGCCGGGGCCTACGCCCACGCCGTATGCGATTCCTTTCATGTTTGATTCCTCCAATCAAAAGCCGCAGCGATGGAAAGCTCGTCCATCGCTGCGGCCGTTTTTCACAGCGTTTTCCTGCCGCACCGGGGTGCGGCATTTTTGCTTACAGCAGGTCTTCTGACTGATACGTATGGGAGATGATCCCTTTACCGGACAGATCGGTCTTCTCAGGTCGCCCCAATGACCGGCTTTTGCCATGATCTGCCCGTCCGTATTCACAGCGGCGGTGCTACCGTCCGTGATTTTCACACGGTTCCCTATTCTTTCGATACGGTTCCGCGCCGTATCGGACACTGTAAGATGTAATATTCTTCACACCGGCAAGGATGTTTATAAGTTAGTTTACCATATATCAAGAGGCTTGACAACCGGAAAAAGCGTCTTTCCTATCGCCGCCGTGCCGGCGCTTACAGCAGCTTTTCCGCCCACTCGTTTTCCTTGAATCCGGTCAGCACAAAATCCTTCCCCACCACCAGCGGGCGTTTGACCAGCATGCCGTCGGTGGCCAGCAAGGCCAGCTGTTCGTCCTCGCTCATTTCCGGCAGCTTCTGCGCCAGTTTCATTTCCCGATACGGGATGCCGCTGGTGTTCCAGAACCGTTTCAGCGGCAAACCGCTGGCGGCATAATACTTGCGCAGCGCCGCCTCGTCCGGATGATTCGTTTTGATATCCAAAACTTCATGCTCGATCCCTTTATCCGCCAGCCATTGCAAAGCTTTCTTGCAGGTGGTGCAGCGGCTGTAGCAATATACTGTGATCATAGTCATTCCCTCTCTTTTTATTCATAAGCGTGACCCACGCCGGTTTGCTGAGATGATTATACTATGATCTGCCGGCTTAAGCAACACGGCGGCGGGATTTTCGCGGGGAATGCCGTTTTACCACGCCTGCATCAGCCTGTAAAGCCCCAAAGCGGTTTGCGCCGCCTCTTTCACGGAGCTGCCGAAATGGCGGTCGGCGTCAGCCTCGCTGTATATTCTCTCCACGGTCTCGCCCTCCGCCGTGTAAACAAAGCGAACCGCATCCAGGTTGCCGACGGTGGCGATCAGCATGGCGCTGTAATAATCCAGCCGGGCGTTCAAAGTGTCCCGGTTGCGGGAGCCCATGTCCTCCTCCGGATACATGGTCCAGATATAGGGCTGCTGTGAAGTCTGCAGCTCCGAGGTAAAGGGTCCCAGATCTCTGGGTATATCCAGGGCGGCGGCGCTTTTGCCGTTATCCGGCATGCTGCCGATATAGGCATGTTTCGCCGCATATAGCCTGGAGACAGATTCCGGGATATTCACCCCGTTTTCCCAAATCACATATTCGTCCAGCATAACGCATTCTATTTTCTCGTCGGTCTGGAAATCCGCGGAAAAGCTGTTCTTGGCAAAGGGATTTTTCAGGCGGGATTTCATTTCCACGCCCACGACGCCCTCCGCGGCGGTAAACTCCAGGCTGCTCACGCCTTGGCCAATGTCCCGTAAATGGCCTTCGATATGCAGGTTTCCATCTTCCACTTGCAGATTTTCGATAACGGCCTGTTCCGCCCCAACCAGATGAGAGACAAAAGCCGGCCGGATCAAAAACAAGCACGCGCCCAGGGCGGCGGCCATGGCCAAGCCGAACAAAGCCCAACGCCGCAGCCTGCGATTGCTTTTTTTCATGAAATCCACAGCCGCCGCCTCTTTTTGAGGTTCACCGCCGGCGCCGGACAAGGCGTCGTTCGTCATTTCCGCAAACAGCCGGCGGCAGCTTTCGCATTGCGCCAGGTGCTCTTGGACGGCGCGGCAGCTTTCCTCGGTAGCAAGGCCTTCCGCATACAGCGGCAGCAGGTCTTTTATGATATTGCAGGTGATTTCAGCCATCTTTTTCCATCTCCTTTTTCAGCATTTCTTTCCAGCGGTAAAAGGTTACCCTGGCCCAGCTTTCGCTTTTGCCCATGATATCGCCGATCTCCCGAAAGCTGAGATCGGAAAACAAGCGCAGATACAGCAGCTCCCGATAGGGTTCCGGACAGGCATGAAGCCTTTTGTAAAGCAAGGTCCTTTCCCGGTTCCGCAGGGCTATTTCCTCGGAGGATTCTGCGGCCAAGGACAGGCTTTCCGGGCTTTCCAGGCTTGCCGTTTCCGGGTTTTTTCTGCGGTAGGCGGCCAGCTGGTTTTTGGCGATGGCGCAAAGCCAGGTGCTCAGTTTGCAGCTGCCGTCGAATTTGTGTATGCTTTTGACTGCCTGGTAAAACGTTTCCTGGGTGATCTCTTCGGCCATATCCCGGCTTCCCGTCAGCGACAGAAGATACTTGAATACATATTCCGCATACTGACGGTACATTTTTTCCTCAGCCTGCATTTTGACTTCCTCCTTTCCCTTCCATTTGTTAATGCTGAAAATCCCGGTTTCGTTACAACAAAATAGAAAAAAACCGGCGTTTTCGCCTATACCATTTTATCAGCAATCCCCGACGGCGGCAACAAAGCAAAAATCCATACACAAAGGAGGCGACGCCCTGAGCGTCGCCTCCTGTAAGCGTATTTACCTGTTGACTGTCTGCGGGAAACACAGGCGCTGCCGGGTCATTGCTGGGACGTATAGACCTGGGCAGACTGCTTATCCGCATTGTCCGCTTTCCACTGCTGTTCCAGCGCGGCCCAATCCCGGGTGGGCAGGATCTCCAGCCAGTTCTCATAGCCGTTGTCCACGGTCTGGGTGATCCAGGCGTACTCGTGGGAGTTGGAAGCCTCCTGCACATCCGCATAGTACCAGACCTCTTTATCCGCGTTGTCGATCCAGTGTATCATATCCGGGAGCAGATGATCCTTATGCGGCTTTCTCTCCAGCACCCGGTTGGTCAGGGCCATGGCCTCGGCGCGGGTGATGGGCCGGTTGGGGCCGAAGCTGCCGTTGGGATAGCCGTAGATATAGCCCCGGGAAGCCGCGTTGAGAATGACCTCCTCGGCCCAGTGGCCACGGATATCATTGAAAGACACCGTAGCGGTGACGGAAGCGCTGAAGAAGCGGCTGAACAATGCCGCAAATTCCGCTCTCGTCACCGGTCGATCCGGTTTGAAGGAACCGTCGGGATAGCCGTTGACCACCCCTGCCTGGGCCAGCGTGGAAATCGCCGTATTGTACCAGGCCGTAGAGGGTACGTCGGAGAAGGCGTTGGCGGTGCTCCAGTAGCGGTTGCGGCTCTCATCCGTAAGCAGGCGGAAAAGGATCGTAGCGATCTCCGCCCGGCTGATATCGGCCCCGGGCCGCACTGTGGCGTCGGGATAGCCGATGACATAGGCGAAGTGGTCTTCCTTGTTCAGGGCCGGCCCATCGCTGCCGCCGTTACCGCCGCTACCGCCGTGATCCGGCCGGGGATGGGGATGATCGTTATCGTCCTCGATGACCTCGGCCTGGAATACCCAATCCACCTCCGCGCTGAGACCGGCGATTTCATTGCCGGCGCTCAGAGGGATGGAAAAGGTCAGATCGATATCTTTGGAAGAATTGTTGCCGGAGTAAGCGCCCAGATAAGCCGCGCCTTCATCTATATATCCGGTATAGGTGGCGGCGTCGGGTTCTTCCCCGGTGATCAGCCGCCGGATCTTAGTGGCCACGGAGCGGTCGCCTTCGGCAAAGGTGGCGCTCAAGGTTGCGGGCCCCTCGCCTTCCTCGCCGAACAGAGCTCTATAGCCCTCATTGGCGTTTTCCGCCCGCACATACATTTTCACCGTTTTGTTGCCGGCGTTTTTCACCGTTACCCGCACCTGCCAGGATTCGCTGTCCCCCGGCATGGCGCTGGATATCTGAAAAATGTCGGGATACGGGTCTGCATCGGTGGGCTCGGCGCTTCGTTCCGGGCCGTAGACCACATTGTTGAAGCTGAACGTATCATTCCCGGCGTCAAAGATGACTTCCGGGGTAGTGGCAGCGCCCAAAACCAGGAAGGGCACGCAGATGACGGCGGCCACCAGAGAAAGCAATACAACGAGACGGATAGCCTTTTTCATCAGTTACCACCTCCCGATCCGTGCGCAGCGGCATAGGCAAAGGCACCCTGCGCAGTGGTCACGCCCGGCATACCGTTGGCCTGGATGGCTTCGGACAAAATGGTGACCATAACGCCTTCCAGAGGGATGCTCTGTTTCAGCAGCTCTGTGGTAAAGCCATTGGGCGCGATCTGCACCGGATAATAGTAATAGCCGTCAGAACCCTCTACCCAGGCGGCGGCGGCCAAATAGGGCGACAGGTCAAATTCGCCGGTCACATTGCCGCTTTCATCCACGGTGTTGCCGACGGCAGCCACCCGGATATAGGCGTCGATATCGCCGGTATTTTGTATCCTGACGCTGGATTTTATCCCATTTGCCACGGTTTCGTCGATGGCGCAGTCCACCGCGGCCGGGGTAAAGGTATTGGTAATGGTTTCAGTATGGACGCTGAGAAAGGCCAGGGTGCCGCCGGCAGCCGCCGTAAGCAGGAGGGCCGCCGCCAGCAGCAGGGTAACTGCTTTTTTCTTGGAATGTCCGCTTAAGATACGCAAGAAGACGTCCCTCCTTTCTTATAACGTATTGACGGCCCAATCGGAACCGCTGAGCCATTTGCCTTTGGTCTTGGTGTTGGTCACGCTTACCTCATCTTCGCCGCTGTTGGTCAACGTGCCGCTGGTAGCCGTCTTCTGGCTGTACCGCCAGGACCAGCTGTCCATCTCCACCACCGTATAAGTGGCGCCGATCTGCACATTGCCGATGGTGACGGAGCCGCCGTTGGGCACGGCCACGGTCAGGCCGCTTTCATAGCCCGGGCCGGTAACGGTGAAGATCGCGCTTTCGCCGTCGGCCATACCGTTCTTGCGGATGGTAAGCGTGGTGGTATTGTGATCGAATTTGGCATAGTAGGTAGTACCGTCCACCCACAGCGCCCCCTCTTCCTTGGTGGGCGCATAGGCGAGCGAGCGGCTCAGGGGCGTGCCGGTGCAGGCCGCGTTGTCATACCAGCCGATAAAGGAATAGCTGGGGTCGCCTACGCTGGCGGTGGAACCGGCGGCTACGCCGGTCGCCGCACCCAGTGTCTCGCTGGCCGGGGCAACGCTGCCGAAACCGGTAGCGCCTTCCGGCCCAACGGCCACATAGTTCAAAGTAACTTGCTCTTCTTCCCAAACGGCGTATAAAGTGTTGCCAGTGGGGTCCAGATTGTCCGCCGCCACATCCTGCTCCGCGTCAAACTCTTTCACGGTAGCGGTGGGCGATTGGGCCCAGCCCAGGAAGGTATAGCCGTCCCGGACATAGGTATCGTCAGCCAGCGTGGTATGGGTGGCGTTGACCTGCAGAGCGGCAAAGGTAACGACATTGCCCTCTACCGTAGCCCCTTCGGGAGGGGTAAATCCGGCGGCCAGCGTGCCGCCGTTGCCCTCGTAGCGGATGAAGGTGGATTCGGCCACTTCTACCGGGCCGTAAAAAGCCTTCAGCCGTACGGTATATTTCTTGGTGACGTCCGGATCTTCCGCGGTGGGCGTGATATCCTCCTCATGGGCGTTGAGCTTGCGCACAGTAAAGGCGCAATTTTCATAGACGTGTTCGCCGGTGTCCACGAATTTGGATTGGGATTCATCCCATTGCTGAACGATCCAATACTTGAATTCATCGGTGCTGCCGGCCGGCGGCGTGGATTTGGCTCCGGCATAAGCTTCGGCCTGATCCAGATACAGCGTATTGTCAACCGGCGCGTTGCTGCCGCCGTTGGCGTCGTACTCCACGCTGATACCCTTGGCATTGCCTGCCAGCTTGCTTCTCCATTTGGCGTAGAGATCCAGCTTCCTGGTGATCCAGAAACGATCCCCGCCGTTATAGCCGACGATGTCGGAGTTGTACTGCCCCTCAGAGCCGAGGACGCCGTACTTGTCGATGGGGTCTGTCATGTCGGTGGTCTTGTCGTAGGCAGCGGTGACGGTATCGTCGGTAAGCACTGTAGCGAAGTTAAAGGACTGGGTGCATGCCTCGTCCCGGTACCAACCGATGATCTCATAATCCTGACGCAAACCGGCTTTCATCTCGCCGCCGCTGACCATGGCTTTGTAGGCCACACGGAAGCACATGCTGTCGTCGCCCCAAGTGAGAGAAGTATCCGACTGGGGCACATTGGAATGTAGAAAAACACGGTATTCTACTTCTACCCATTTGGCATAGACGGTAATGCCGCCTTCCGGCATGGTGGTGAAGGTGTAGGGCTGTGAGCAACTGCTGTCCGTATACCAGCCTTCCAGAACATAACCCTCATAGGTTGGCTCATAATAGTTGCTGCCGCCCTTGTTGTAAGAACTCAGATCCGCGCCGTAATTGATGTTTTCCACCACATGCAGTTGGCCGCGGCTGGGCAGATCCTGATTGGTGACGGCGCGGTAGAAATAGGCGCCGTCCATATAGTTGATGCTGGGCGCAAGACGGTTGAAGCGGATCTCCAGCGTGCTGTAGTTTGAAATCCCGGAACCGTAATAGCCGGTGGTTTCATTCTTCGTGCCCACGCTCTGCCAGTTGCCGCCGTCCACCCGGTACTGATAGGCCTTAAATCCGTTGTATTTATCGGAAATGTTGAAGGTGCCGCCGCTGGTGGCAACCCGGTTGGCTTCGGTATAACCGTTCAGGTCTGCGTTCTGTTTGTAAAAGATGACCTGACGGGTAGTGGAACTGTTGGTTTGGCCATAGAAGTTCTGCTGGGAAAGACCGTTGCTGGGCAAAAAGGCGTCCATGAAGGTGGTGCGGGTGCCGCTGACGCCGCCATTGTTGTCATGGCCGGAATACCAGTTGTAATCGTTGGGCCAGTCGTAGCCGTTATCCTCCAGGGTGGAACCGTACAGTCCGGAATAGCTGTCCCATAATGCCCAACGGGAGCTCTCGCGGGTATAACGGATACCGATGTAAGGAGCCAGCGCATTTTCCCGGTATACATAGCGGGTACCGCTATAGGTTGCCGTTTCCGCGCTTCTGATGTAGCGTTGTCCGCGATATCTCTCTCCATTGTAGTACCAGTTATTCCCTTGCTTAGTTAATTCAACATATTCACCATTAACAATACCATATTGGGGTGTGGTATTGTTGCTGTTGGTGGCCGTGTACGTATACTCACCGGTTTCATAGGTCCAAGAATAGGGGTTCAGCCAAGTACCCCTACCGTGACGTGTCAATCGCACATATTCGCCGTTCACCAGGCCGTATTGGGTGCCGTTATTGCTGGTGGTCGGAGAATAGCCCGCCTGGCCGGTATTATAGTACCAGGTCCCGTTCTCATAAGTCAGCGGAACGTACTCACCATCCACCACACCGTACTGGGTACCGGTGTTGCCGGTGGTCTCGGTATAGATATAATTGGTTTCCGTGCCGTACAGGTAGTAGTTCAGGGTGATCACGTCCCGGTCGTAATAGACATTGAGCACGGTGGTGCCTTCCGGAACGATCTGCACGCCGGTATCAAAACTGTTCAGATGGAAACCGGTATAGGTTTTGGCTGTACCGTTGACCACCGCATGGTAATCATTGCCGGTGCCGGCGTCGGACACGGTATCGATCTCAGCGCCCACGTCGCCGGTAAGGCGTATGGACTCTTCAAAGTCATAATCGGTACCGCTAATATCTTGTTTCCAGATAAGAATGGTGTAATCCGCCTCGTCATTGGCGATCCACTTGGCGTAAAGCGTCAACGGCCCGTCAA
>JAILCQ010000020.1 GCA_024679955.1 Bacillota bacterium
TACACGCGATCCTCTCCCCTGCGGCTTTGTCATACTGCGGCTCTGTATTCAGTAGTAAATCGGTAGTAAAAATCAGACTGTACCGTGGATTATCGTGGTGAAACGGTGCAAAACGAGGCCGGTTTGTGCCCTGCCGTGGCAAACAAACAGGATCTTTGTCATAACGCATCACCCGATCCGGAAAATTTGAGTTCTTAATCTCATTATATCACGGCGCAGGGCCTTTGCATAGAGGGGGAGAAAGGCAATTGCCGCAGGCACGGGCATACAGGCTCCTCTCCAGAGCGCTTTTTTCAATAAAACAAATTGATGCTCCGGCTATGTCATGATATAATAAACCAGCTATTGTTATTGCCAGTCGGCTATTGAAAGACAACGGAAGCAGGGGGCTCCATCTATGGCCAGTAGTAAAAAGCTTGAGATGATATATTATAATGGGCAACCAGATGGCATTCGATCCATTCGGAGACATCTTTCCACCATGACGACTTATGTCATTCCGCGCCCGCTTCTTTCAGACGCCAAAAAGATATCCGGCATTAACCGCCCCGGTATTTATTATCTGATTAAAGAGAATGACGAAAACCGAATTGCTCAGATCTATATAGGGCAGACGAGAAACGGCATCTCTCGTCTGGATGACCATAATCGGCAGAAAGACTTCTGGAATAAAGCTATCATGTTTTTGGCCGACAGCAAAACGTTTTCTTTGGACATCATCAGCGGTCTCGAAGAATATGCTATTGTCAAAGCACATGAGTCCAAGCGTTACTCGGTAGAAAACAGTGTGAAGCCTCAATATGAGATCGACGAATATGATTTGCCCATCATTGAGGAAATCTATGAGGAAATCCAATTTATCATGGCCACACAAGGCTATAAGATGAACGATATTGCAAGGAATATCGATTCTGCGGACATTCTCCATACAACGCGGAATGGCATCAGAGCGTTTGGAATCTATGACGGCGAAAAATTTGAAGTGCTTGACGGCTCACAGATCAACATGGACAAGCCAACTAATTTGGAGAGATACAATCGCCAACGCGCCGATTTACTCGAAAAGGGTTCCATTTCTGTTGTTGATGGGAAGTACATTTTACATGCTACGATAGAGTTTAATACGCCGAGTGGTGCAAGTGATTTTGTCCTCGGCGGCTCCACAAACGGGTGGACCGAGTGGAAAACGAAAGCCGGAAAAACGCTGGATGATGCTTTTCGCAAGAAAGGGTAATATAGTGCGCTTGTAGTTCCCGCCATACTTCTCATAGGTTGGCTTAGTGATAACGCACGCACAATCTGTGAAGAGTATAGCAGTTTTTCAGGAGTCGGCATAATAGCTGTGTCGTCTTCAACAGCACGGCAAAACCACGAGTTAAGGGGGTAACTTTTGCAAAAAGTTACCCCCTTTCAGCTGTCACATGTAACGGCCGTCACTTATAAGATGACTGGAACTGAGGAAATGGTTTCACAAAAGAAAAGATTATTTAGAGTATACTTCAAAAGCGATGGATATCAAAAGAATACTGGTTAACTTCTTCCTCAGATCCCGGGTTTTTATTCTTGCTTTATCACAGCGCGGGGACTGGCATATCGGCTCTCTTTCTGGTATCATTTCTTTTGCGGGCTGGAGCGTGTCCAAAGAACAGATCGACCAAGTTCACAAAGAAAATCAAAAAGAGGCATCCGCAGTCCTTTCGGCAGGGCGGGGAAAGCTCTATACTAAACAGCAGGGGGGAGGATGCAATGCAATATCTTGGTATCGAATACAGCGTGAAAAACATGCCGGAGCTGGACCCGGGCTTTCTTCCGTTCGGCGTCTGGGCTGCGGCCTATCTGTCCGAAGCGCGGAGCCCCTTTGCCGTTGCGGTGGAGCGGGAGGAGGGAAAGGTGCATGTGCATCGTTCGTATCTCCGGGGCCCGGAGTTTGCAGAGGCGAACCGGCGCTATGTGGAGCGCCTGGTAAAATTCCTGCTGTGGAGCGTGGGCGGCTTTCGCGTTACGCTCTGCGGCTGCGATGAGGAAGCCCGCAGGCTTCAGGCAGATTACGCCGGGAGCGGCGCAAGAGCCTTCGACAGCGGATTTATGACGGACGTGTACGAGCGGCCTTTTGAGATCGTCATCACGGATGAAAAGCATTTTCCCGCAGCGCACGAGACGGCTGTTTCCGCGGGCGGCCATCTGGAGGGCTGCCGCATCGGCTTTGACGCCGGCGGCTCCGACCGGAAGGTGTCCGCCGTGATCGACGGGGAGACGGTCTATTCCGAGGAGGTCGTCTGGTTTCCCAAGCTTCAGAGCGACCCCCAGTATCACTTTGACGGCATCGTGCAGGCTTTCAAAACGGCTGCCGCAAAAATGCCGCGGGTGGACGCCATCGGCGTATCCTCCGCCGGCGTGTTCGTGGGAAACCGGCCCATGGTCGCGTCCCTCTTCCTGAAGGTCCCCCGTGAGCGGCGGGACGAGGTGAAAACGATCTATGAGCGGGCGGCAAAGGAGATCGGCGACGTGCCGCTGCGCGTTGCCAATGACGGCGACGTGACGGCCCTGGCCGGGGCCATGAGTCTGGGCAGCGGCGCTGTCATGGGCCTTGCCATGGGGACCTCGGAGGCCACCGGCTATGTGAATGAAGAGGGAAAGCTGCTGGGCTGGCTCAACGAGCTTGCCTTCGCGCCGGTGGATCTCAATGAGCAGGCGGTGCAGGACGAGTGGTCGCTGGATATTGGCGTGGGCTGCAAATACTTTTCCCAGGACGCTGTCATCAAGCTGGCGCCTGCCGCCGGGATCGCGCTTTCCGAGGCGCTCTCCCCGGCAGAGAAGCTGAAGGAAGTACAGAAGCTGGCAGAGCGGGGGAACGATTCCGCGCTGGCGATCTTTCGCTCCATCGGCGTATATCTCGCCCATACGCTGGCGCTGTATTCTCTTGTATATCCGATGCGGACGCTGCTGGTGCTGGGCCGTGTGGCCTCCGGCGCAGGCGGGGAAACGCTGGCGGCGGAGTGCAGGCGGGTCCTGCGGGAGGAATATCCTGCGCTTTTTGATCGACTTTGTGTCATGCTGCCGGATGAAAAAACGCGGCGCGTAGGGCAGAGCGTGGCGGCGGCCAGTCTGCCGGAGGGATGAAAAATGATCTATCATAACGCATATGTGTATACCAAAGACAGGCGCTTCGAATACGGAAGCTTTTCTGTGCGGGACGGCCGCTTCGCCCCGGCGGAGGAAGCGGCGGGAGAAGCGGAAGTCGATCTCCGGGGAAGCTATGTGATCCCCGGCCTCATTGATATCCATACCCACGGCTGTGACGGGGCGGATTTTTCGGACGGAGATCCGGAGAGCCTCAGGCGCATGGGGGACTACTATGCCCGGCACGGCGTTACCTCCTTTGCGCCAACCTCCATGACGCTGCCCTATGAGCAGCTCGAAAAGGCCTTTGCCACGGCGGTTTCCTACCGGGCCTCCCGGGGGTCGAATGCCGCGCGGCTTGTGGGCATCCACATGGAGGGGCCCTTCTTCTCGGAGAAAAAGAAGGGGGCGCAGAACGGAGCCTTCCTGAAGCTGCCGGACTATGCGGCCTTTT
>JAILCQ010000011.1 GCA_024679955.1 Bacillota bacterium
CGACCCCCAAGACCCTTTTAAGGGTAGCAGATAAAAGATGCATGGCTGGCAGGCCAATCCATGCGCACTTGTGCGCAGCCAATAGTATTAGGGCTATGCCCGAAAAGGAAAAACCCCCGGCTATGCCGGGGGATATTTATTCATAAAGAAGGCGTTGCCTCAATTTAGCGCATGGAGCTATTTTGAGACAACGCCATATATATCATAAGAAGAAAAAGCTTATTGCGGCGTCGATAGCCGCTATATGACGGCGAAAAGGGGCTAGTGATAAATGCTGCCGATTTTGCTGCCGGGGAAAATTCGAAATTCCGCTTTGCCGCTTAAAGCGTCTTCCGCGATCAAACCGATGCTGTCCATGCGGCTGTCCCGGCTGTCCTCCCGATTGTCCCCCATGACGAAATAATAGCCTTCGGGGATCACCACGTCGATATTGCCGTCGGTCAATAGCTGGGTCAGATAGGGTTCCGCCAAGGGCTCGCCGTTGATATAGACCTGGCCGTCGTTTATGGACAACCGCTCATCGGGCAAACCGATGATGCGTTTGATATAATACTGGTTTTCCACATCCGGCGCTTTCAGCACCACGATATCTCCGCGCTGGGGTTCGCCGAAGGTATAAGCCAGCTTGTTGGTGATCAGGCGATCCCCGGTGCTCAAGGTGGGCTGCATAGAAGGCCCCTGTACTTGTGTGATTTCCATGACGAACATCCTCAGCAGGATGGCCAGGGCCAAAACCGCGAGGATCTCTATGACATAGGACCAGAATGTGGATTTTGCGCCGGATTTTTTCTTTGCGCCGGCCCGGGGATAGCCGGCGGTGGCAAAAGCTGCGCCGCTGCCGTCATGTTTTTGTGCCGGCGCTATTCCGGTTTCCGGGGCGGGCGGCAGGGAAGGGGCTTCCGTCATTGCCGCGTCCGCTTGGGCAGCCGTCGCTTCCGTTTCAGGCGCGGCTTCATCGGGCAGGGAAGGCTCCGGCCCGGACTGCAGCAATTGGGCCAGATCTTTCTCCGCGGATTGGGAAAGGGTTTGGATGTGGAGATAGGCGTTCCGGGTGGCTTTGGCTCTGGCGCAGACATAATACAGGTTTTCCTGGGCTTGCCGCATGTGCTGTTCCGTCAGCTGTCTTTCCTGGACGGCCCGGGCGATATCCTGCCGGTAGCGCCCTATTTTTTCCGCTTCCTGTTCCGCGGCGGCTTTGTCTTCCTGCAGCGCCGCCAAAGCCGCGCCGGCCGTGTGCAGCGCTTGTTCCATTTCCCGGCGCAGATCCGCCAGGGCGGCGTCTTTTTGCTGCAGCAGCTCTTTATGGCGTTTGAATTCCCCCATGCTTTCCTGTATGGCGGCCACGGAGGCTTCTACGGCCTCCGCTTGGGCTTGCAAAGCCGTTTTCGCGGATTTCACCGCATTGCCCGGGGCGGCGCAGGCGCTTTCCCGCAAGGCGGCTTCCGCCGCTTGCTGCGCTTGTCCTTCCGCCCGGTCGATCAAGGCGAACAGATCGCTTAAACGGGCATAGGGATGGGGCGGTTGCCCGGCCGCGGGATTTCCGTCAAAATGCTTTTCTCCGGCAGGAAAAGATGCGCCGGGTTTGGGATTCGCCGGCGAAAAATTGTTGTCCGCCGCATAAAAATTGCCGTTTCCGGCGGTAGAGCTGTTATTTATCTCGTTCTGTGTCACGGTATCACCAAACCTTCAAACCCAGGATTTGCTATAAGGATAATAATTTTGTGCAAAAACTGTTTTTGCAGCAAATATCCAGCATATTCTGCATTTCATTATAGCATTTTTTTTGATTTTAGGGAAGAAAAATTTTCAATATTGTTTTGCGTTTTTAAAGGAAAACGCTTGGGAAAATAAAATACTTACCTTATTATTAAAACATTATCAAAACTTAGAGAATCGGAGATCGGTTTTGCGAAGGAGGACAATGTGAAGAAAGTAACCCTTTACACCGACGGCGCTTGTTCCGGCAATCCCGGCATGGGCGGTTGGGGATGCCTACTGTTGTATGGAGAGCATACGTTGCGCCTGTCCGGCGGGGAAAAGATGACCACCAATCAAAGAATGGAGCTGACGGCGGCCATCAAAGGCCTGCAGGCTTTGAATCAGCCCTGTTCCGTAGCCATATACAGCGACAGCGCCTATCTGATCCGCGCCTTTACGGAAGGCTGGCTGGCCAACTGGCAGCGGAATGGCTGGCTGAACAGCAAAAAACAGCCGGTGGAAAACAAAGATTTGTGGCTGGAATTGCTGCGTTTGAGCGAAATACATGATGTTAGCTGGCATAAAGTGAAAGGACATGCCGGAGACGCCAATAATGAGATTTGTGACGCACTCGCCAAACAAGCGATCGTGGATTTATCATGACATATTATCCTCATTTTGCAATAATTAACAAATTGCCAAAAAAATGTATCTTTTTTTGAGAAGAATTTATAAAATCAATAAAAAAAATGTCTATTGCCATACTTTTGATTCATACTCAAAAGAGAATAAGTAATTTTTTTTGGTTTTTTTTATCGTTTTTTGCAATATTTATTGCATTTTACGGATTGTGTGGTATACTAAACTTAAGTGGAATTCTGTATCCAATAATGTTGGCCCTTTTAGGGAAAAATGAAATAAGGTTCACCCCCCGCCAAGGGGGAAAGTGAGCTTTTTGTTTGAAGGATACTTGGATACAAAGCATGGCAACTTTTAAAATTTGAATAAATTAAAGGAGATGAGTCCCAGAATGAGTGTGATCGGCAAGAATACCCCGCGCATCGACGGTCCGGCTAAGGTCAGCGGCAAGCAGAAATACGCTTCTGACATTATCATTCCTGGAATGATGTATGCCGTAACGTTGCGCAGCCCTTATCCGCATGCGGAAATCGTCAGCATCGACACCTCGGAAGCCGAAGCCATGGGCGCCGTTTGCTTGACCTATGAGGATATCAATCCGGTTCTCTACAATGAACGCAGCGTCAGCGTTCCCGCGGCCACGTACCGCGACCGTACGGTGCTGCCGAAAAAAGCCCGTCACGTAGGCGAACCGATCGCCGCCGTTGCCGCCGATACCGAAGAATTGGCCTACAAGGCGATGAAAACCCTGAAGGTCGAATACAAGGTATTGGATCCCGTATTCGATCCCGTTGAAGCCATGAAAGACGGCGCGCCCCAACTGTACGATAAGATTTACCTGGGCGACGAAGAAGTAACCATCAAGAACAATATCGGCGTAGTCCGTAAGATCGACGAAGGGGATTGCGATGCCGGTTTTGCCAAAGCTGATCGCATCTTTGAAGAAGATTTTGAATTGCCCCGTATTTATCACTGCCAGTTGGAAACCAAAGGCTGCGTGGCTGCGCCGGATAGCGAAGGCGGCATCACCGTCTGGGCTACCGCTCAATCCATCCACGGCAACCGCCACATCATCGCCAGAGTTTTGGGTCTGCCTTTGTCCAAAGTAAACGTGAAAAAAGTCACCCTGGGCGGCGGTTTCGGTTCCAGCATTCAGGTGAACACCGTTACGCCTATCTGCGCTGCCCTGGCTATGAAAGCCCGCCGGCCGGTGAAACTGTTATCCGCCAGAGAAGAGGACTTTTACAGCCATCACAAATATCCCGCCCAATTCCATGTGAAGATCGGCGTCACCAATGACGGCGTCATCACCGCCGCTCATGTCAAGGCTTTGATCGATTTCGGTTCCCATCAGATCCAGCCTATGGCCTTCATGGGATGCGTAGCCGGCTGGTTCGCTTCCTTATATAAATATGAAGGTAACATCAGATTTGACGGCACCGCCGTTTATACCAACAAAACCCCTTGCTGCGCCATGCAGGGCTACGGCAATCCGCAGGTCAACTTCGCCATCGAGAGTATGGTCGATGTGATCTGCAATGAAATGGGCTTTGATCCCATCCAATTCCGTCTGGCCAATTACCGCGGCACCGGCGAAGAGTTCTGGGGCCAAGGTCCTACCATCCGTTCCATCATCAAAAGCTGCGGCGTGGAAGAATCCCTCATCGAAGGCGCCAAGCTAATGCCGGAATGGGCCACCAGAAACGAACCCAAAGATATGAACGCCGAGATTTTGACCGGCGTGGGCCTGGCCCGCGGCTTCCACTGCTCCGGTACTGCCGGCCCCAAAGAAGGCGAGGTCATCGACTATTCCTCCGCTATGGTGAAGGTCAACGAAGACGGCTCCATCGACTGCGTATCGCCGGTCATGGATCATGGCGGCGGCACCTGGGACGCTTTGGCCAAGATTTTGACCGAAGTCTTTAAAGTACCGCTCAGCATGGTTTGCCTCTCTCCCGCCGATACCAAGAACACCGGTTACGACGTTTGTACCCACGCTACCCGCGGCGTATACTGCGGCGGCGCGGCGGTGTACAATGCGGCGGTAAAATGCCGGGATAGACTGCTGGAATTCGCCGGCAGAGCCATGGACGAACATCCCAGCCATTTGGAGATCTCGCCCGACGAAGAACGGGGACAAGGCTATATCCATGTGAAAGGCTTCCCGGCCAAAGGCCGCACCATCGGCGAAGTGGCCAAGCTGGCCCAGATCAACAGCTGGGGCACCGCCATGTATGCCGAAAGCTTCCGGCAAAAGAACTGCCCGCCCTGCTTCACCACCCACTTTGTGAAAGTGGCTGTGAACACCCGCACCGGCGAAATCACCATCCCCAAAGTGGTGATCTACGGCGACTGCGGCGTGGCCATGAACCCGGAACTGCTGCACGGCCAATTGATCGGCTCCTTCAACCGTGGCTTGGGCTATGTTCTCTATGAGAATCTGCCCCATGACTATGACACCGGTAAATTGAAAAACAACGGTTTGCTGGTAGACTACAAGATGCCTACCGCCGTGGAAATGCCTACCGCGGAGAATGTGATCGCCCGTCATGCCAATACCTACGAACCCACCGGGCCTTTCGGCGCCAAAGGTATCGGCGAAGCCGCCCTGGCTTCGGTACAGGCAGCTATCGCCAACGCCATTTACAACGCCACCGGTATTCGTTTCACCAAGCTGCCGATAACTCCGGAAATCATGCTGAAAGCCTTGCAAGAACATGGCTTGGCTCATAAATAAGGAGGGAGATAATTATGACTACGAGAATATTGGCGACCGAGTTTGATTATCTCAAACCGGCAACTTTGGAAGAAGCCCTGAAAATATTAGCCGAAAAAGAAAACGTACGGATCTTAGCCGGCGGTACCGACGTCATCGTCAAAATGAAAGTCGCCGGTATGACCTGCGATTATTTGATGGATATCAAGGGCATTGACGCTTTGGACTATGCCAAACTGGACGACAAAGGCGTATTCCACATCGGCGCTTTGGCCAAATTGTCCCACCTGGAAAAGGATCCCGTCATTGCCGAACGGTATCCCGCGCTGAAAGAAGCTTTCCATCTGATGGCTTCCATTTCCGTGCGCAACATGGCTACCATGGCCGGCAACTTCTGCAACGCCTCTCCCGTGGCCGACTCCGTCGTGCCCAGCATTTGCTATAATGCGGTGCTGACGCTGGCCAGCGTGCGCGGGGAAAGAACCGTGCCCGTGGAAAAATTCTTCCTGGCCCCTGGCGTGACCGTCATGGAAAAAGACGAAATGCTGGTAGATATCGCTCTGCCGCAGCCGGAAGCCAACAGCGGCGACGCTTTCATCAAAAAGACCAGAGTACGCCCGGATATCGCCAAGATCAGCGTGGGCGCCAGAGTGATCCGCGACGGTGAAAAAGCCTGCTTCTGCCGGATCGCCATGGGCGCTATCGCCGCCACCCCGGCCTATCTGGAAGAAACCTCGGCTTTGTTCGTGGGCAAAAAGGTGACCCCCGAATTGATCGCCGAAGTCGCGGCCCATGCCTCGGCCTCCATCCGTCCCATCGACGATAACCGTACCACCGCGGAATACCGGGTGGCTATCGCTGAAGTATTGACCAAGGATGCCTTAACCGAAGCTTGGCGGAATGCGGGAGGTGAACTGTAATGTCCAAACACGACATCACTTTGAATGTGAACGGCAAAAAATACGAATTGACGGTTGAAAGCAATGAGCTGCTGTTGAACGTTTTGAGAGAAAGACTGTACCTGACCGGCTCCAAATATGGCTGCGGCATCGCCGAATGCGGCGCTTGCACCATTCTGAAAGACGACGAATCCTATTTCGCCTGCATGGTACCGGCGGTGGCGGCCGACGGCTGGAATATCACCACGGTGGAAGGTCTGGCGGACGGCGATAAACTGAACCCGGTACAACAGGCGTTCATCGACAACTCCGCCATTCAATGCGGCTTCTGCGTACCCGGCATGGTGGTCACTTCTACCGCTTTATTGCGGGAGAACCCCGATCCGGACGAAGACTTTGTCAAAGATTATCTGCGCGGCAACTTCTGCCGCTGCACAGGATATGTAGCCATGGTAAAATCCGTTTTGGATGCTGCCGGCAAAATGAAAGAAGCAAAGTAATTGGGGATGTAGAGCATAGGAAAACGATAGAAGATCGAATATTTTCAGGAGGTGTTATTCTTTGAAAAACTTTGAATTTATCAAAGCGCCCGATGTCAAAGCGGCTCTGGCTTTGCTGGACAAAGAAAAGGATCATGCCTATCTCGTCGCCGGGTCTACCAATGCCATGGTGGACATCCGCGCGGGTAAGGTAAATGACCGTACTTTGATCGGTATCCGCGATATCGACGCCTTATCGGGCATCAAATTCTCACGGGGCAAAATCACAATCGGCGCCGGTACCACCATCAGCGAGATTGCCAATTCCGCCCTGCTGGCGAAAAAAGCCCCCGCTTTATTCCAGGCTGCCAATGATTTTGCCGATCCCACCACCCGCAACAGCGCCACCATCGGCGGCAATATCGCCAACGCTTCTCCCGCCGCTGATACGGCTCCGCCGCTGCTGGCCTTGAAAGCGGAAGTGATCATCGCCAAAAAAGGCAGCAAACGCCGGGTCCCCATGGAAGATTTCTTCCTGGGCGTCAACAAAACCGTCTTGGAAAAAGACGAACTGATCCTTGCCGTGGAATTTTCCGCCAACCCGCACAGCGCTTTCTACAAAGTCGGTCTGCGCAACGCCATGGCCATTTCCGTGGTGACGGCCGCCGCTTCCGTTCGCAAAGACAGAGACGGCAAAATCACCGACGTAGCCATCGCTTTGGGTTCCGTTGCCCCCAAGCCGGTCAGAGCCTATAACGCGGAAAAAGCGGTTCTCGGCAAAAAACTGGACGATAAAGTTATCGCCGATTTGATGAAAGCCGTAGCCAAGGATATTTCTCCCATCGACGACGTTCGTGCCAGCGCCGAATATCGGAAAGACGTGGCCCCGGTCATCGTCAAACGTGTACTTTGTAAATCTTGCGGCATTTGCGCCAATGAAGGAGGGACCAAATAATGAGCAACCTGCTTCCTTTGACTTTAAAAGTTAACGGTGAAGAAAAAACCTTTTTAGCCTCTCCTCATGCCAGTTTATTGCGGGTATTGCGCGATAACTACTATTGGGATGTGAAATGCGGCTGTGAAGAAGGGGATTGCGGTACCTGTACTGTACTGCTGGACGGCAAAGCCGTTAAATCCTGCATCACCTTGGCCCACAACTGCGCGGGTCACGAAGTCTGGACCGACAAAGGCCTGGGCTACAACGATGAGATCACCAGAATGATCCAGGACGCCTTTGTGGAATGCGGTTCCATTCAATGCGGTTTCTGCACCCCCGGCATGATCGTCGCTGCCAAGCATTATATCGATCATGGCGGTATCGCCGACCGCAAAGAAATCCGCAAAGCGATTTCCGGTAACCTGTGCCGCTGCACCGGTTACAACAAAATTGTCGACGCCATTTATAAAGTTGCAGTAGAACTTGGTAGGGAGGTGCGCTAATGACTATTACCGAAAAGAAAAACTTCCGTTTGGTCGGTAATCGCGTTCCGCGTCACGACGCTATCGCCAAAGCTCGGGGCGAACAATTGTATTCCGACGACTGGGTAATGCCGAATATGTTATACGGCAAGGTTCTCCGCAGCAAATATCCGTCCGCCATTCTCAAAGGCATCGACACCAGCAAAGCGAAAGCTCTGCCCGGCGTACATGCGGTTTTGACTTGGGAAGACGTTCCGCTGAACCAGGAAGTCACCAAATTCGGTCAAATGCGCGACGTCGGCGGCGGTTTCGAAGGTTTGTATAAAGTTTTGGCCCATGGCAAGATTCGTTCCAAAGCCGAACCCATCGCCTTGGTGGCGGCGGAAACCCAAGAACTGGCTGAAGAAGCCTGCAAATTGATCGAAGTCGATTATGAAGTGACCGAAGGCGTTTACGACCCCAGAGAAGCCTTGAAAGACGGCGCTTATCTGGTCTCTTCCGAAGACGATACCAACAGAATCATGGATACCATGATCCGCATGGGCGATGTGGACAGCGCCTGGGATAAATGCGATTTGATCGTAGAAAACGATTTCTATGCCACGCCTCATGACCACGCCTATCTGGAAACTGAAAGCGGCATGGCCTGGATAGATGAAAACGGCGTCATCACCATGCGCGTCGGCACCCAGGTTTTGGAGCATTACCGCACCATCGCCAATGTTATGAAAATGCCCCACACCAAGATCCGCAATATGGGCGTTCCCATGGGCGGCGGCTTCGGCGGCAAGGAAGATATCACCGTGGAAACCTTCCTCTGCCTGCTGACTGCGGCCACTCGCCGGCCGGTGAAAATGGTTTGGTCCCGGGAAGAAAGTATAGAATGCCATTCCAAACGGCATCCGGAATACCTGCATTATAAAACCGGCGTGACCAAGGACGGTCATGTGGTAGCCCAGGAAGTCAACATCGTTTTGGACGGCGGCAGCTACACCTACTGCACGCCTTGGGTACAGATGTACTCCACCATGAACGGCGCAGGCTGCTACCATTTCCCCAATTCCCGCTGCACCAGCGTTTCCGCTTTTACCAACAACACCTTCTCCTCCGCCAACCGCGGTTTCGGCGCCACCCAGACCAATTTCTCCTATGACCGGCAAATGGATATCATCGCCAAGAAATTGGGTATGTCGCCTTATGAATTCCGCCGCATGAACGTTTTGCGCAACGGCGATCCGCAGCATACCGGATTTGTTCCCCAGGGCCATGTGGCTTTGACGGAATTGCTGGATGTTGTTTGGGAAAAACTGAACGAAGTGCCCAAGGTGGATTATCTGCCGGACGGCCGCAAATTCGGCCGCGGCATTGCCTGCGCCCAGATGGGTTACGGCCGTCTGTGCTTCCTGCACGATAACTCCCGCGTGGCTTTGCGCCTGGAATTGGACGGCACCGTCACCCTCCGCGCCGGCGTTCCCGACTTGGGCGGCGGCCAGGGCAGCGTTTTGGCGCAGATTGCCGCTGAAGAATTCGGTCTGCCCATCGAAGACGTGCATCCCTATGTGATGGATACCCATCTGACGCCCTTGTGCGGTACCACCACCGCCACCCGTCAGCTGTATATGAGCGGTAATGCCTGTATCGAAGCCTGCAAACCCTTGAAAGCCGCTTTGGCCCGCAAAGCTGCGGAAATCATCAAAGCCACCTGGTGGCCGGTGACCACCGAAGCCGGTTATGAATGGGAACCGGATATTGCCAATATCGAAGGCCAGCTGGAATTCCATGACCGCAAGATCTATTATGCGCCGGATCCGCAGAAATGCGTTGATTTCAAAACCGTTGTCGCCCATATCTCCAATGAAGGCGGCGAACTGTTCAACGAAGGCCAGTTCAACGCTCCGGCCGTGGAAGTTCCCGATCTGAGCGATATTAAAGGCCAGATTTTGCCGGATATGACCTACACCTGCCATGGCGTGGATGTGGCTGTGGACGAAGAAACCGGCGAATATGAGATCCTGCGTCTGATCGCCGCGATCGACTGCGGTAAAGCCATCAACCGCAACAGCTGCGAAGGTCAGGTCGAAGGCGGCGCCATCTACAACCTGGGTTGGGTACGCGAAGACCTGCACTGGGAAAACGGTATCACCAAAGCCAATAACTTCTCCACCTACCTGATCCCCACCGCAGTGGACGCCCCCGACGTGGAAACCATCCTGCTGGAAAGCCGCGGCGGTATCGGACCTTACGGCGCCAAGGGTGTTGGCGAACCGGCGGACAACTCCATTTGCCCGGCTACGGTCAACGCGCTGAGCGATGCGGTTGGCGTGGAATTCTTCTGCACCAACGTCAAACCCGAAGATGTACTGAAAGCCATCAAAGAAAAGAACAAAAAAAATAAATAAGCGAAGCCCTGGCGCATCGCCGGGTATCGCATCTCCGCTTGGAGAAAAAAACGCCTGAAATAGGCCGCCCATTATGGGCGGCCTATTTTCTGTCTTGATAAACCCCCGGCTACGCCGGGTGGAGAAAGAGAAGCTTTAGCATAAAAACCTCCTTTGATAAAATAGAGACGGTGTCAGCCGAAACTATAACAAGGGAGGTTTTTATGTGTCAGTTGACGAGAATAGTTTATCACATACGAAATGGGACTGCAAATACCATATAGTATTTTCGCCTAAGTTCCGCAGAAAGGTAATATATGGGAAGCTAAAGGCAGATATCGTGCAAATATTAAGAGAGCTGTGCGAAGGGAAAGAGGTGGAGATAATAGAAGCAAATGCGTGTGTAGATCACATCCATATGTTGGTGTATAGGATATTCCGTAAGTACGGTAGGCGCAAACAAAGAGGCGATATAAAGGTATATCAAATTTCAGCAGGATGAGGATATGACAACGGATATAATGACAGCCAAAGAGTACGAGGATCCATTCAAGAAATAAGGCTCCTTTAAGGGGCTGCCGGTAATATGTGCGGCTGGCGATGTTTACCATGCGCCTTTACGCGCTGCCGGCAATAGGCCATTATAGGGCTCCAAGCAAAACCCCGCCTTGAAGGCGGGGTTGTTTATTTTTTCCGTAGCAAAAGAATGTGCCGAAAAGTGATATTTTTATCACTTTTTTATTGACAACGAATAAGAATGTGATACAATTATCATAAAAGAGATAAATAAATCACATGGAGGCATGGTATGGAAAAGAAGGAAACAATGAACATTGGCAGACAGATATTCCTAGGAAATACCCTTGTTGGCGTCATCTGGTTGGGGGCCGGTTTTGTCGGCTTTTTCAATGGGGTGCTTGCCGGCATTCTGGAAATGATTTTTATGCTGGTGGGGATTATTTTGATTTCTTATTGTTTTTTCTCTGAAAAAGAAAAGAGTGATGAAATGGCGGATGAAAACCTCATCCAAGCCGGTGCGTTATCCGGCGACGTTATATATCTCTTTTGGAGCCTTGTGGCGATAGTTCTTATACTGATTCCCAAAATTCCTGGCACAGAAAGCTGGAATTGGCCCAAGATAATAAAACAGTTTGCTTTTATAGCTATTGGTCTGCAAAATCTGATCAAGGGCATTATATTCAAACGGTTGGAGGCGTAACAATGCCGGTATTAAAAACACGCATGCATGAGCTGCGAAAAAAATTCAATATGCAGCAGGCGGAGCTCGCAGAAAGAGTAGGCGTTCGCCGGGAGACGATCGGGAAACTGGAAAACGGTCGATACAATCCTTCGCTTAAACTGGCAATGGATATTGCTAAGGTTTTTGGGGAAACGGTGGAGAATGTCTTTATGTTTGAAGAAGATGAAGAATAAGAGCGATCTTGGGGCGAAAAAAGCTTCCTTTGCCGGTTTTCCGTTGGAAAGCTACTTGTGAACGATAGCGATAGAAAAGCAGAAGGTTACTTCTTTATATTTTTACAAATATCGACACTTGTCCTTGACGGCGGACATAAGATGTGACTATACTGTAAGTAGGCAATGCGTTTTGGGGATGGAACGCCGTTTTTCCCGGCGCTGGCGGCAAGACGGCCGGCCCCGAATATCAATCAAGAAAGGACATCAAAACATGACTGGAATCAGCAAAAAACAGCAATGGCATCTGATCGGCGCGCTCTTGTTTGCTTTGCTTGCGCTGCTGCAGTTTACCAACACCTTCGGCTTTCTGCCCGTGCTCTATTTTATTATATTCGGCGGTATCGCTTTTCTGCTTGTCGGCCAACGCCGCGATATTATCCTCTGCGGCGGCTTTGCCCTGCTGGCGCTGATCTCCCTGTTCTCGCTGCTGCGGCCCTCCAGCGGCTTCAACACGCTGCTGAGTTTTTTGGCCTATGCCCTGTTGACTCTGATTTGCCTGGCCTGCCTGACGGACTATCTGCCTCAGTTCCGGGGAGCGGCCAGAAAGATCTGGTTCCTGCCCGCCGCCTGCTTTGCGCTGGTGGTGCTGATCAGCTTTATCGGCAACATCGTCCATGGCGTTTCTTTCGGCAATATCCTTTTATCCCTGTTGAAGACCCTGATCCGGGCCGCCGCTGTACTGGCCGCCTCTATCTGGGTAGCTTCCCCGGAGGGTTTCGGCCACTAATCGTTTGACAGCGCCGTTTCGTGACATCCAGATAAACAATGACCTCTTTTGTCCGGCAAAGACAGAAGAGGTCATTCTTGCTTTTTGGGGCGAAAAAAGCGAAAAGCGGATGCATCGCGGGCTTTGGAGCGTCCGGCCGGCTGCTTCAATCCTTATCCGCCGCCGGCGAAGGTCTTTCCCGGGGCGGTATGGGGCGAAAGCCCAGCTCCGTCTGGAGCAAAATGGCCAGCGGAATGCCGAATAAAATGGGGAAGGCAGAGGTGTTTACCACCACCGAAAGGGCGAAAAGCTGCGCGTCCACGTCCGGATAGGCCAAAGCCACCATGGGTGTGATCAAGGCCGCTTCCAGTATCGCCGCCAAAATCACCACCAGGACATGGGTACCGATGGCACGCATGGTATCCAGAGAGAAGGCTTTTTTTGATATATGCGTCCAGTACCAGTATATCAAAAACGGCCCGCAAAAATTGGCGGCGAAGCCGGCGATAGAGGACCAACGAAGGCTGTCGGACAAAATATCGGCCAGCAAATTGCCGATGGCAAAAGCCAGACAGCCCAATGGCCCGAAAAACACGCCGTATATCGGCCCCAGCATGGTGACGGGGCGAATATCGGCAAAGCCGGGTATGATCTCCATGACCTTAAAAGGCAATGCCACAGCCAGATAGACCAGCAGCAATACCAAAAGGCGGATAGAAGCATGCTTTTTCATGTGGCGGCCTCGCTTTCTTTGTTATCTCCAACGGACGCCAGCTCGATCAGGCTGCCGCCGACCACGAGCAAAACGCCGGCGACGGTCTGCGGGGTCAGGGCGACCGGGTCCACAAGACCGGCGGGCAGGATCGCGCCCCAAATCACGGAAAAAACGATCTCCATGGAATAAATGATGGTGACGCTGGCCGGGGTCGTTCGCTTTTGCGCAAAAACGTTGAGTGTCTGGGTGAAGGCGATGATGAAATAGGCGTAGACCGCCAAAGCGCCGATGATCTGCTTGTTCCAGGGGATGGCGGCGAAGGTAAGGGGCTGCACCCCGATCCAAATGAGGAAGCTGATCATACCGACGGAAGCGGCAATAATAGCGGAAACGGCAACCGGGTCGTCCGTCTTGGCGATCTCATTGAGGCGGATGATGAATATGGCCCGCAAAAGGCTGCCCACTGCGATGATGGCCAGGCCGGGCAGCTGTTCGCCGGTAAGCGTTTTGCTGAGGGCAACAAAGATGCCCGCCAATATCAGCAGGACGGAAAGCCAGGTGTGCAGCGGGATCCTGCGGCGTATCAACAGCAGCACCACCGGCAGGATCACCACGGTCATGCAGACCGTGAAAGCCCCTGAGGAAACGTCGAAATAGCTTAGACCGAAGATGTACATAACGTTGTACGTGCAGTTGATCAGACCCAAAAGCACGCTTTGCCAAAGCATCCGCCTGCCGCCCTGGGTATATGCCGACCGGATGCGGCGGAAAAAGCAGGAAAAAAGAATGATCGCGCCCACCGACGAAGTGATGCAGGTGGTGGCGAAGGGCGGCACGCTGTCCGGTATGCAGGCAAAGATGATGACCTCCGTAGACCAGCACAACGTCACACAGAGAAGGCAAAGTTTGGCTTGCAATTTATTCATAAACGGTACCAAACCTTATTGAGATATAGGCAGGGTTCATATGGCTATCCTATCGGGCAGGACGGTACGGCGTCTGCGTCCGAGGAAAAGCCCGTTATCTGAAAGCGGCTTTTTCGCGAGACCTCGCTTACACACATGATACCAACGGATTTATTATATTATAAACCGGAATAGCGGTTCTTTCAATCTTTCGTTGGGTACGGCGCAGGGAAAATCCGCCGGGATAGCCAAGAAGAATCCGCAGCGCCATTCAGGGATAACAGCGGATTTGCGGGCGCTCTTTTCCGCCTGCCGCTTGAAAAGCTTATGTCTTTTGCCTATAATGAACAGGGAAATGCTGAAAAGATCGAAGCTTGCATAGCGTCATAAAACGGGGAGAAGGGGGAATGCGTATGAAGCAGATGCAGATACAAGACCTTATTCTATCTTATCCGGAAGGCTTTCATGAAATGAGCCGGGAGGAGAAGGCGGGGTTGGCGTTTTATAACGGAGAATCCGGGGTATGCCTTTCTGATCCCGAGGCACATATCCTGGTTACGATTGGCTGCAAAGAATCCCGTTTGGCCTTTCTGCTGCAGGCCCGGGACGCCGCAAAAAAGGCGGAGGAGCATATCCGCAAGCCCATGCAGGCCTATCAGTACCGGCTGGAAGAATTTTCGGACCATAGAGTGGGCGGGGAGAAAGCCTGCGGATACCGGTATCGTTATACGGTGCAGGATATCCCCATGACAGGCGAAACGGTGGTGGTAAAACATAAAAAGGCATTCTATTATCTGAATTTTTATGCGCGGACAGAATCGTTGACAGACAGCATAAAAAAATGGCAGGCAATGCTGGATGCGGCCGCTTTTTGCGGATGAGGAATAAACAACAGACTGACGCCACTGCAAAATGACGTCAGTCTTATTGGTGTTGGACTCGCTTGCCACTGCTAGCCATAAATAAATAGACAGAGAAGGACGGCAGGGGATTTGCTTCCCCGCCGCTTTGCTTCACGTAAAAAAAACCACCCGCTATGCGGGTGGAGAAAGAGAAGCTTTAGCATAAAAACCTCCTTTGATAAAATAGAGACGGTGCCAGCCGAAACTATAGCAAGGGAGGTTTTTATGTGTCAGTAGACGAGAATAGTTTATCACACAC
>JAILCQ010000012.1 GCA_024679955.1 Bacillota bacterium
TCTGGATACTTTATTCCTTCCGGAGTCTCTGGCCACTTCCCTTCCCTGTACATTTCGATACATTTCCGCTTGTACTCGTAACTATAACGCATAATAATATACCCTCCTTACTGGTTGTCCAGTAAAGAGGGTACATATCAGCAGGATAAAACTGCGACACTCCTGTTTGTTTCCGTCTGGATATCCCGGCTACGCCGGCCGTATTGTTTTCTGCCGTGCAAATGCCGGCTATTTAAAATACTGATAGAACGTACATTTGATCATGCCGTTATACAGCTTCCGCCGTTTGTCCGCCCGGCGGCCGTAATACTGCTCAAAGCAGTCGTCCGCCGCCACAATGCCGCAGGCAAAATCCTGCAGCTTGCCGAAAACCCGTCCCATATCCTGATACAGTTGCCGGGCCTGGCTCTTTTGTTCCAGCCTTTCCCCATAGGGCGGATTGGTGATGATCCGTCCCCGCCGCTCCGACGAGGAAAAATCCCGCACATCCCGCTGCTGAAAATGGATATATTGCGCCACGCCGGCGGCCTCCGCATTGTGCCGGGCGGCCCGCAGCACTTTCGGGTCCAGATCATACCCCTGCAAACGCAGATCCCCCACCTGGGTCAAGCGCTCTTCCCGGGCCTGCGAACGCACATCCCGCCAGGCCGATCGGGGCAAAAACGACCAATCCTCCGCCAGGAAGCGGCGTTTCTCTCCCGGGGCGATGGACAAGGCCGCCATGGCCGCCTCAATCAAAATGGTGCCGCTGCCGCATAAAGGATCCACCAGCAATTGCCCGTAACGCCAGCCGGAAACCGCCGTCAACGCATAAGCCAGCGTTTCCTTCATCGGCGCCAGATTGGTTTCCCGCCGGTAACCCCGCTTAAACAGCGGATCGCCGCTGCTGTCCAAATAAATGTGCACCACGTCTTTGTTGACAAAAATATGGATGGGGTAACGGTGGCCGGTTTCCGGCAAACGGTTGATCCGATACTGTTGAAACATTTTGTCCACCGCCGCTTTTTTCACGATGGCCTGTATATCGGAGGTGGAAAACAAAACGCTTTTGCGGGAAGCCGCTTTGGCCGCGGGAAAACAGGCGTCCTTCGGCAAATAGGCCGCCCAGTCGATGCTTTTTACCCCCTGATACAATTCTTCAAAGGTCGTCGCGGGAAAAGCGGCCAGCTTGACCAGGACCCGCTCGGCGCTGCGCAGGAAAACATTGGCGTAGGCCACGCTTTCCGCCCCGCCCCAAAAATCCACCCGGCCGTCTTCCACCTGGGCGATCTTCATACCGGCCTGCTCCAATTCTCTTTTCAATACCGCTTCCACCCCGAAATTGCAGGGGCAGGTCAATAATAAGGTATCCATGGAATCGCTTTCCTTTCTGATCGCTGCGCTTCGCGACGATCCGCTTCTGCCGCCGGCCTCCTCTATAGCATAGTTTCTCCACCGCAGGGCCTTCGTCCTGCCAAAACCGCATATAGAGTACGGCGGATGCGGCCAAAGCCAACTTCCTTCTTCCGCGCCCGTTCCTGACGCCGCCGCTTTTTCCCGGTTTTTGCGCCCTCTCCGCAAAGAAAAGGGCAAGGTTTTACATCCGGCCCTCTTGTCAATGCGCTATGTTAGCATAATAAATCAACCGTTATTATAATATTTTACCAATTTGCAAAAAATTTATCTCAACATCTTGAAAATATGTTTACCAACATATATAATTTTCTTATAGGTTTATGCAAAGAACAAGATTGCCAGGAGGATCAAATTATGGTAAAAAAGAATTTAAGCGGTAACGAGGCCGTGGCTCAGGCGGCGATAGCGTCCGGCGTAAAGCTGATTTCCGGCTATCCCGGCACCCCTTCCTCGGAAGTTATCGGCAGCATCTGGAAAAAAGAAATTCCCGGCGTCACCGTGGAATGGAGCACCAATGAAAAAGTCGCCTTCGAAGAAGCCGGCGCCTGCTCTTGGGCTGGTCAACGGGCACTGGTCACCATGAAAATGTCCGGTCTGAACGTTGCCTACGACTCCATGATCAGTATGGTATATTCCGGCGGCGTAGGCGGCTTCGTCATCTACGTCTGCGACGACCCCGGCGTAGCGGCCGGTATGCCGGAACAGGACGTGCGCGGTTTCGCCACCATGAGCGATATCCCCGTTCTGGAACCCTCCAGCGTAGCCGAAAGTTATTCCATGACGGCTTATGCTTTTGAATTGTCCGAAGCCATCGGCGGCCCGGTGATGCTGCGTTCGGTCACCAACGTTTCCCAAAGCCACGCCATCATCGACATCCCCGAAATCCCCGCCATCGCTCCCAGAGAACCCAAATTGATCCGCAACACTTTGAAATACACCAAAGCCGGTGCGAAGATTTGTATGGATCAGCATCAGGAATTGTTGGATCGTTTGGATGCGGCGGAAGCCAAACTCCATGCCGACGGTATGCATCAACTGCATCTGGGCGAAAAAGGCAAATTGGGTATCGTCAGCGTCGGCGCCGCCTCCGCCTTTGTGGACGAAGCGCTGAACATCGTCAAAGAAGCCGGCATGAACGTCGACGGCATCTCCACCCTGAAAGTTGCCTGCTCCAACCCGGTCGCGCATGCGGAATTCAAAGAAATGCTGGATACCTGCTGCTGCTTCGTGGTTCTGGAAGAAAACGAAGGCTACGTAGAAAAATCCCTGTATCTGGACGCTTACAAAGCTGACAAACATCCGCATATCTACGGCAAAGAAGATCATACCTTGAGCCGGATCGGCAGCTTCAACGCCATGACCTGCGCTGCGGCCATCGCCAAAGCTCTGGGCGGCGAACTGAAAGTCGATACGAAGCAAGTGGCCGAAGCGGAAGCCCTCTGCTCCGCCCGTCCCATCGGCGTTTGCGCCGGTTGCCCGCACCGCGGCGTATACATGGCCCTCAACGAAGCCGTCAAGAGACTGGGCTACAAGAAAGACGACGTCATGATCACCGGCGATATCGGCTGCACCATCCTGGGCATGAGCCCGCCCTTCCACACCCTGTGGACCGAAGTGGCCATGGGCGCCAGCGTGGCTATGGCCCAAGGTTTCGTACATGCCGGCGTGAAGACCCCCGTGTTCTCCACCATGGGCGATTCCACCTTCATGCATGCCGGTATGCCTCCGCTGCTCAACGCCGTGCAGCAGAATACCCCCATCACCGCCATCATCATGGACAACGGCTGGACCGCGATGACCGGTATGCAGGTTAACGCCAATACCGCCAAAGAATTCCAGCAAAACGAAACCAAAAACCGGGTCGACGTTGTGGAAATCGTCAAAGGTCTGGGCGTCAAACAACTGTTCGTCGCCGATCCTTACGACCTGGAAGGCTTGACCAAAACCTTGATGGAAGCCGCCCAACTGCCCGGCGTCAAAGTCGTGGTTACTCGCCGCGAATGCGCCATCCAGGCCGGCCGCCGCAAGATCAAATATGGTAAAGTCCATGTAGATCAGGATAAATGCGTCAACTGCAAAATATGCATCAACAAGACCGGCTGCCCCGCCCTGGTATACGACGGCAATAAAGTCTTCATCGACAACGGCCAGTGCAACGGCTGCGGCATCTGCACCTTTGTTTGCCCGAAGAAAGCTATCATCAAGGAGGAGTGCTAATATGGCTAAGAATTTTGACATCTATATGGTCGGCGTAGGCGGTCAGGGTATCCTCACCATTGCCGATATGATCATGCGCGCCTCCGAAGCTTTGGACGTTCCCTGCAATTACTTCCCCACCAAAGGTATGGCCCAACGCGGCGGCTTCGTGAAAGCCCAATTGAAACTGGGTCAAGAGACCGTTGGCCCCGACATTCGCCCCTTTGGCGCCGACCTGGTCATCGCTATGGAATTGTGCGAATCCCTGAAAGCCTTGCGCTACCTGAAAAAAGGCGGCAAATTCATCGTCTTTGGTCATAAATGGATGCCCACCGACGTCATGCTGGGGAAAGCCGCTTATCCCTCTGTGGATGAAGTAAAAGACGCAGCGGCCAAAGCCGGAGTGGAAATGGTTTACATCGATCCCGCGACTTTGCCGGAAGGCGCCGCCGACAACATCTTCCTGCTGGCTGCCTGCCTGAAACATAGTTCTTTAGGCGATATCGTTTCTGCCGACGCCATCAAGAACGCCATCGTCACCCGTTGGCCCAAAGGCGCGGAAAGAAACATCATGTCTTTCGAGGCCGGCTTGAAAGCTTAAAACCGCAAGCAACGGTGAAAATCCCAAATTATCATGAACTATGATGTTGGGTGACATGACCCCCGTCATGTCACCCTTCTTCATATCAACTTATCCCTCGCCGTCCGGTTCCGCGCCGGTTTCTTTCCGGGTCAAACCGCTTGCGGATCCCCTACGGCGTCAACCACACAAGAGCCGGGGCCGCGCCCGCCGACGGAATGAATGCCGAATTCCCTCGCGGGCCTCCCTCTTGCCAAAGGAAGCTATTCAATCCACGAATGGAAAGGAGATCATTGCATGAATCTTGACGCATTGTTTACCCCCCGCGGCGTAGCCGTTTACGGCTCCGTCAAACCCGGCAAAATGGGCGCTATCCTCATCGATCGCTTGGTAGAAGGCGGCTATTCTCCCGTATACGCCGTTAACCCCAAAGCCGAAAGCTATCGGGACGCCCAAGGCTATGACAGCATACTGAAAATCGAAGACCACATCGACTGCGTGATCATCGCCAGCCCCGCCAAATTCGTAGCGGGCGTCCTGGAAGACGCCGGTAAAAAAGGCGTAAAAGGCGCGGTCATCATCACCTCCGGTTTCTCGGAAGCCGGCTATCATGACCTGGAAGACGAGATGGACGCCATCGCCCAAAAATACGGCATCCGCTACATCGGCCCCAACTGCGCCGGTATGGTCAACACCAAATGGAACTTCATGCCCACCCTGGAATCCACCCCCAACCCGGGCAAATTGGCCGTCATTTCCCAAAGCGGCGCTGTGGGCGGCCTGATCATGGGCATGTCCAAAGAAGCCAACGTCGGCGTCAGCAAATTCGTCAGCTTTGGTAACGGCCGCGATTTGAACGCTGCCAAACTGTTGCGCTACTTCAAAGACGATCCGGACACCGCGGTCATTTCCCTCTATGCGGAAAACATCGCCGAAGGCCGGGAATTCATGAAATTATTGGCGGAAACCACCAAAACCAAACCGGTCATCATCATCAAGAGCGGCCGTACCGCCAGCGGTCAAAGAGCCGCCCTGTCCCACACCGGTTCCCTGGCCGGCGCCGATACCGTATACGATGCAGCCTTCGCCGCCTGCGGCGCCATCCGTGCCGACAGCATCGAAGATATGCTGGACATCAGCAAAGCCTTCTGCCAATTGCCGGAAGCCAAAGGCAACCGCATGGCCATCGTCACCAATAGCGGCGGCCCCGGCGTTATGTCCGCCGACGCTTCCGAACACACCGTTTTGACCCTGCCCGAACCTTCCGCCGCCCTGAAAGACAAACTTCGTGAATTCCTGCCCGCATTCGCCGGTCTGGCCAACCCCATCGACCTCACCGTGGAAGGCACGCCGGAACAGTACGGCAAAGCCATCGAAACCGCCCTGCAGGACGAATACGACGTTGCGGTGGTCATCGATATCGGCACGCCCTATCTGGAAGCGACCCCCATCGCCCAGGAAGTGGTTCGCGCCGCCAAAGCCGTAGGCAAACCGGTGGTCAGCAACTTCAAAGTAGGCAATGATATCGACCAGGCCATGAACCTGCTGGATACCAACGGGGCCCCCTGCTTCGCTTCCGCCGAAAGAGCCGTACGCGCTTTGTCCAAAGTGGTGGAATACAGCCAATTGAAGGCCAAAGTTGTGGATATGAACCGCACCTTTGAAACCAAAGAGATCAAAACCGATCTGCCTTCCCTTTTGGAATACGAAGCCAACGACCTGTGCTACAAATACGGCGTCAGCGTCAATCACTGCATCTTCGTGGATGACAAGAGCAAAGTCAAAGCCGCCTGCGAAGAACTGGGCTTCCCCATCGTTTTGAAGATCGTCTCCCCGCAGATCCTCCACAAATCCGATGTGGGCGGCGTCAAAGTCAACATCAAATCTGTGGAAGAAGCGGAAGAATACTACGATAAGATGGAAAAAATCGGCGAAGGCAAAGATTTCCGCGGCTGCGTTCTCTACCATATGATCGACCAGAGCATCGAAATGATCGTCGGCTTCTCCACCGATAAACAATTCGGCCCGGTGGTCATCTGCGGTATGGGCGGCATCTACACGGAAATCCTCAAAGACGTCAGCCTGCGCATTGCGCCGGTAACCGAAACGCAAGCCATGGAAATGCTGAAAGAGCTGAAAACCTGGCCTCTGCTGAACGGCGCTCGCGGCGGCAAACATTACGATGTGGAAGCTTTGGCCAAATTGGTCGCCAAATTCTCCGAGCTGCCCTTCGTTTATCCGCAACTCAAGGAAGGCGAATTCAATCCGGTATTCATCTATGAAAAAGGCGCTATGGCCGCCGATTGCCGGATGATCCTCAAATAAAGCCTTTCCAAATTCCCATACTTATAAAAGAGATCGAGGCGATTTTGCCCCGATCTCTTTTTGTTCTCTCACAAAAACAGCCCGCCCCCTTTCCGGCCCGAAAAAATTCTCTGGGGGAAAATATTGGCGAACCGGATCAGATATAGTACAATCAAAGTACGATCCTTGCAAGAATACTCTTTTCCCGTCCAAAGGAGCCTGCGCTTATGTCCTATATTGCCGATCTTCATATCCATTCCGCCTATTCCCGGGCCACCAGCAAAGACTGCCTGCCGGAATATTTGGACCTATGGGCCCGCCGCAAAGGCATTACCCTGGTGGGCACCGGGGATTTTACCCACCCGGCCTGGCGTCAACAATTGGCGGAAAAATTGCAGCCTGCGGAAGAAGGGCTGTATGTGCTGAAAAACGACTACCGTCTGGACGGCGCCACGGATGCGGAAATCTACGGCGTATCCGGCCCCACGGCCTTCGACGCCGCCGCCTGCCGTCCTCGCTTTATCCTCTCCGCCGAGATCAGCTCCATCTATAAGAAAAACGGCAAGGTACGGAAAGTCCACAATCTGATCCTCCTGCCCGGCCTGGCGGAAGCGGAAAAACTATCCCAGCGCCTGGAACAAATCGGCAATCTCCACTCTGACGGCCGGCCCATTTTGGGGCTGGACAGCCGGGATCTGCTGGAAATCACCCTGGAGATCTGCCCCCGGGCCCTGTTCGTGCCCGCCCATATTTGGACGCCCCATTTCTCCCTGTTCGGCGCGTATTCCGGCTTCGACCGCATCGAGGATTGCTTTGAAGATTTGACGCCCCACATCTATGCTTTGGAAACCGGCCTTTCCTCCGACCCGCCTATGAATTGGCGCGTCTCCGCCCTGGATCGCTTCACCCTCATTTCCAATTCCGACGCCCATTCCCCCAGCCGCCTGGGCCGGGAAGCCAATCTGCTGGAGGGCGAGCTCAGCTATAGCGGGCTCTACCGGGCGATCAGCCGGCCCGCAGACGGCAATTTCCTGGGCACTTTGGAATTCTTCCCCCAGGAGGGCAAATATCATATGGACGGCCATCGCCGCTGCCAGGTCTGCCTGTCGCCCCAGGAGACGCTGGCTTTAAACGGCGTCTGCCCGGTTTGCGGCCGCAAGATCGTGGTCGGCGTTTTGCACCGCACAGAAGAGCTGGCCGACCGGCCGGCAGGCTACCGGCCGCCGCTGGCCAGGGATTTCCAATCCTTGATCCCTCTGCCGGAGGTCATCGCCGCCACTTTGGGCGTAGGCGCTGCCAGCAAAAAGTGCCAAAGCCTCTACCACCGGCTTTTGGCCCATTTCGGCAGCGAATTTTCCATCCTGCGGGATATCCCCATCGATATCCTCAGCCAGGAGGCAAACCCCTGCCTGGCCCAGGCCATACGCCGCCTGCGCCGGGGGGAAATCCACTGGGCTCCGGGATACGACGGCGAATACGGCAAGGCCACCCTGCTCACGCCGGAGGAGATCAGCGATTATTCCGGCCAAATCCGTTTCTTTGCCGGCATGGATTTCAGCGCCGGCCCCAGCGTCCCCAAGCCCCGCAAAACCATTGCCGCCGCCAAACCTCTGCCGTCGCCGGAAGAAACCGCCGCCCCGCCGGAAGACCCGCATCATGGGCTCAATGCGCAGCAATGGGCCGCCGTCTCCGCCCCCCAGCGGGAAACCGCGGTCATCGCCGGCCCCGGCGCCGGCAAGACCCGCACGCTGATCCAGCACATCCTTTACCTGATCACGGAACAAAACGTGCCGCCTCAGGAAATCACCGCCGTTACCTTTACCAATAAAGCGGCGGCGGAGATCCGGCAGCGTCTGGCCCAGCAATTGCCCAATAAGCGTCTGGCCGCCAAAGTGCATGTGGGCACCTTCCACAGCATCTGCCTGGACTTGCTTTCCCAGTGGCGGGGCGACGTCCCTCTGCTGGACGATGCCCTGTGCCTGAGCCTGGCAGCGGAGGCCGGCCGGGAACTGTCCCTTTCCCAATCCCCTCGGGAATTGGCCCGCATCATCAGCAACGGCAAAAACGCCGCCGCACCGCCAGAGGACGGCAGCCCCCGGCAACAGTTGATCCGGCTTTATCAACAAAAGCTGCAGGCCTATCCCGGCCTGGACTTTGATGATTTATTATTGGAAACCCTGAACCAGTTTACCGCCGCCCTGCAGGCCCAGCCGTCCTCCGACGCCCCGCCCTCTGCGGTGCGGCCCCGGGATTGGCGGCGCTTCCGCTATCTGCTGGCGGATGAATTCCAGGATATCAACCCGCTGCAATACCGCCTGTTATTGGCTTGGGGCGCCAAAAGCGATAAGCTATTCGTCATCGGCGATCCCCACCAGGCCATTTACGGCTTCCGCGGGGCCAATGCCCACTGCTTCGACGATTTCCTTGCCGGTTTTCCCCACTGCGCCGCCGTCACCCTGGATCAGAATTACCGTTCCACCCCGGAAATACTGACCTGCGCCTCCGCGCTGCTGGCCGGCGGCTCCCCGGCGGGCAATGTTCCCCGGATCCGGCCCTGCCGCCCCGGCAACGGCCATCGGGTGCAACACATAATTGCCCCCAGCCCCTTCGCCGAAGCGCTGTATGTGGCCAAGGCCATCAACCGGCTGGTAGGCGGCATAGATATGCTGGACGCCGGCAGCCAGGACACCCCGGCGGCCAACGGTTTCGCCGATATCGCCGTTTTATACCGCACCCACCGGCAGGCAGCCGTTCTGGAAGAATGTCTGCAAAAAGAAGGTATTCCCTATACGGTATCCGGCAAAGCCCCTTTCCTGCAGGACGCCCAGGTCCAGGCCGCCCTGTCCTTTTTCCGGCATCTGCTGCGGCCCCGGGATCCCGCCGCCGCCAAACAGGCCGGCAGGCTGTTGGCCGGGGAAGACCTGTCCGCTTTGGAACGGCGTTTTGAACAGACAGCCATCGCAAAAGAAAAGCCCTGGAAACTGCTGGATCAATGGATGGCGGTATATCCCTCCGCCCAAACCCCGGCTGTACTGGACTTGCGCAACACCGCCCTGCTGCACAAAACCATGCCTGATTTTTTATCCAACATCACCCTGGGTGAGGACGGGGATATCCGGCGCAGCGGCGGCAAAACCTATCGGGCCGACAGCGTTTCCCTTTCCACCCTCCACGCCGCCAAGGGCTTGGAATTCCCTGTGGTTTTCCTCTGCGGCGTTTCCCAGGACACCCTGCCCTATCGCGGCTTTCAGGGCCCGGCGGACGAAGCGGAAGAAAGACGGCTGTTTTATGTGGGCATGACCCGGGCCCGGGAACAGCTGATCCTGCTCACCCCGGGAGAGCCTTCCCCGTTTTTGCGGGATATCCCGGAGTCGCTGCTGGAAAAAGAAACCGTTTCTCTGAAAACGCCCCCCAGCGCCCGGCAGCTTTCCCTGTTTTGATCCTTTCTGCCGGCGCAGCCCTTTTGACAAGAAAAACAGAGTTTGCTATAATAGTACCGGCTTAAAAACGCCGTTGCAAGCGCTTACGGCCTGCTTCCGGCAAAAGCATGCCGGTATGGCTCTCCGCCGCCCGGCCATGCCCCTGCACATGCATACATACAGAGAGGAGTATCCATTGCTATGACGGAAAACAATCCTGTCGTTCCCGGCAAAAATGCCGCGATTGCCAGTATGGTTCTGGGCATCATTTCCATCGTTTTATGGTTCTTTGGCTTCACCGCCATCATTTCGGTCATCCTCGGTATCATCGGTCTGATTTTGGCCGGCAAATCCAAAAAAGCCGGCTATCATGACGGCATCCGCACCGCCGGTTTTGTGCTTTCCCTCATCGGCCTCATCGGCGGCGCTGTCTTCTTCGTTTCCTGCGTGGCCTGCACGGCCCTGTTCCACCAGACGGCGTCCAATATCGACTTATCCAACATCAATTTCAACGACCTGGATTTGAATGATCTGGATTTGAACGATATCGATTTGACCGATTTGGATTTGACCGATATCGATTCGCCGCCTCTGACCGGCAACTGATACAAAAATCCAAAAACTGCGCCGCGGCCATTGCTGCGGCGCAACGTCTATAGGTGATTCTATGTTACCGGAACTGCATATCCTCGGCCGCAGCGTCCCCACCTATGGCCTGCTGGCCATGACGGGTGTATTGGCGGCCTTGCTCTACTTAAAACTGGAAGAACGCCGCCTGCAGGAAAGCAACGCCGACATAGACTTGGCCTTTCTTTACAGCCTGATCGGCGCTTTTATCGGGGCAAAACTGCTTTCCATAATTACTTCGCTGCCGGATATCCGAGCGGCTTGGCCTTTTTTGGTGAAAACCCCCGCCGCATTCCTGCAGAATTATCTGCTGTCGGGCTTTGTTTTTTACGGCGGCTTATATGGCGCGCTGCTGGTCTGCCTGCTCTATGCCAAACACGAACGCCTGGATTTTGCCGCGTTGCTGTGCCGTCTTTTGCCCACCCTGGCCCTGATCCACGGCTTCGGCCGCGTCGGCTGCTTTTTGACCGGCTGCTGCTACGGCATACCCCATCCCACCCTGGGCGTGATCCTGCCCAACTCCGCCATCGCCCCTCACGACGTGCCGCTGCTGCCGGTACAGCTTTACGAGGCCGCCCTGGAATTCCTGCTTTTTGCCGTTTTGGCCCGGATGGGCCGAAAACAAAAGGACGGCTATGCCATGCTGGGCGTCTATCTGCTGACCTACGGCATCGCCCGCTTCTTCCTGGAATTTTGCCGTGGCGACGCCTACCGGGGCTTTATCGGGCCTCTGTCTCTTTCGCAAGCCATTTCCCTGCCCACGGCGCTGCTGGGCCTCTTCCTCCTGCTGTACGCCGCCCGCCGCCGTCAACCCTCCGAAGGGGCGGTCAAGCCGCCGCTTTGCTGATTTCCCGATCATACAATCCACATTTCACCTGTTTGCAGATAAAACACCAACGGCGAGCCAAAGCCCCGCCGTTCTGTTCTTCCAATCTCTACCCGCATAATAAATATCCCCCGGCATAGCCGGGGGTTTTTCCTTTTCGGGCATAGCCCTAATACTATTGGCTGCGCACAAGTGCGCATGGATTGGCCTGCCAGCCATGCATCTTTTATCTGCTACCCTTAAAAGGGTCTTGGGGGTCG
>JAILCQ010000010.1 GCA_024679955.1 Bacillota bacterium
GGGCCGGCGGCGAGGCCTATCGCCGCCTGGTGGAAGAGGTTTTTTTGCCCCATTTCGGCAACCCGTTCTTAAACGCTTTGCAGGATAGCGCCGTTTGCCCGGCGGAAGGGGAGCAGATCGCCGTTACCACCGACAGCTTTGTGGTCAAACCCCGTTTCTTCCCCGGCGGCGATATCGGCCGTCTGGCGGTATGCGGCACCGTCAACGATTTGGCCATGAGCGGGGCCATTCCCCGGTACTTGACCGTGGGCATGATCATCGAAAACGGCTTCCCCCTGGAGGAGCTGGAACGCATCTGCGCCTCCGCGGCTCGGGCCGCCGCCGAAGCCGGGGTGACGGTCGTGACCGGCGATACCAAGGTGGTGGAAAGCGGCGGCGCGGACGGGATCTATATCAACACCGCCGGGGTGGGCGTGTTCCCGCCGGACTGCCCGCCTTTGCCGGGAAAGATCCGGGAAGGGGATTGTATTTTGCTTTCCGGCGGCTTGGCGGAGCACGGTTTGGCCGTATTGGCCGCCCGGGAAAACCTGGATTTCGACCCGCCTTTGCAAAGCGACGTGGCGCCTTTGAATCATCTGACGGCGGCTTTGCGCCGGGCCGCGCCGGATGTCCGCGCCCTGCGGGATCCCACCCGGGGCGGGGCTGCCGTGACCTTGAACGAGTGGGCGGCGGACAGCGGCCTGGATATCGTGTTGGAGGAGGAGGCCTTGCCCCTGAAGCCGGCTGCCCGGGCCGCCTGTGAACTGCTGGGTCTGGACCCCCTGACCATCGCCAACGAGGGCAAATTTCTGGCCGCCCTGCCTGCTGGGCAGGCGGAGGCCGCTTTGGCCGCTTTGCGGCCTTATCCTTTGGCGGCGGACGCGGCGGTGATCGGCCGGGTGCATGCCGGCAGCGGCCAGGTGTTTTGCCAAAACGCTTTCGGCGGCCGGCGTATGGTAGCCGCGCCCCAGGGAGAACAGCTGCCGCGGATTTGTTGAACGCTGCATCTATATATGCTATGTGAATAGAAAAAACGATCTATATATTGTGCTTGCCAACGGCGTAAGGAAAACTATGACTTGACGTTTTTCCGAACAGTCTTTATACTAAGAAGAAATTATACCCTGCCCGGCAAAGCCGCGGGCTTTTGCCGGCCACAGGTAAAGCGTTTATGTTGGTTTTGTTTATAAAAATATATTAAAGGAGAGAAGTAGATGGAAGGGCAGGGATTGCTACTCGCTTGTATCTTTACACCCCTGGCCGGCGCGTTTCTTTTGCCGATATTCGGCAGGATCCATGTCGGGCTGCGGAATATTATGTCCTTATTGTTCGTTCTGACCGCTTTTTTGTGCTCCGCCATGCTGCTGAGCCCCGCTCTTTCCCAGGGGCCGGTTTCGGTATATTGGCAATTGCCCTTGGGCTTAAGCATCGGCTTTCTGGCGGATGCTTTGGCGGTCTTCATGGCGGCCACCTCGTCTTTGGTCGCCTCGATCATCGTTTTTTATTCTTTCGGTTATATCGAGCGGTATAAAAACCAAAACGAATACTATTTGATGGTCACCCTGTTCTTGGGCGCCATGATGGGATTGGTGTTTTCCACCAATTTGATTTGCATATACATGTTTTGGGAAATTTCCGCCATTTGCTGCTGGCGCTTGATCGGTTTTTACCGGGAAGAGCCGGTGGTGCGCCGGGCCAACAAAGCTTTTATGGTCACCGTTGGCGGCGCTTTGCTGATGCTGGTGGGCTTTATCGGCATCTACGGTGAAACGGGCACCTTCGACTTGCTGCAGATGCAGGGGCAAACCGTTGCCAACTGGGTCATGGTGCTGATCTTGTTCGGTATCCTGTCCAAATCGGCCACATTGCCTTTGCACACCTGGCTGCCGGATGCGGGCGTGGCCCCTTCGCCGGTGACTTCCTTGCTGCACGCGGCGGTGTTGGTGAAAATCGGCGTCTATGTGTTCGCCCGGCTGTTCCTGGTCAATTTCCAATTGGAAGCGATCTGGGAAACCGTGGTGCCCTGGATCGCCGCCGTTTCCGCTTTGGTGTCCGCCGGCGCGGCCCTGGTGGAAAACGATATCAAAAGGATCATCGCTTATTCCACCATCAGCCAGTTGGCCTTTATTCTTTTGGGTTTGTCCACCGGCACCATGATCGGCGCTGCCGGCGGATTGTTGTATATACTCATGCATTCTTTGGCCAAAGGCGGCCTGTTCCTTTGCGCCGGTATCGTGGAGCATAGCGTCCACACCAAGGATATCCGGCAAATGGGCGGTTTGGCGAAACGCTTGCCGGTTACCGCTGTTTCTTTCCTGTTCTGCGCCTTTTCGGTCATGGGCATCCCGCCTTTCGGCGGCTTTTTCGCCAAATTCATGGTTATCGACAGCGCTTTGGTGGGCGGTACGCCCCTGCTGGCCGGAACCTATATTTTCGGCGCGGCGCTGACGGTGGTCTATTTGCTGCGGGTGTTCGTCAAGGTGTTCCTGGGCGACGCCACGCATACGGATGTAAAAGAAGGCACTTGGGAAATGGTTGGTTCCGTGGCGATTTTGGGCGTCCTCTCCTTGCTGGGCGGCATATTTATTAATCTTCCCACGCAGCTTACCTCGTTTATTGTAGAAAATCTGGGGAGGTGGTGATCGGCATGGGCGCTATGTTTGGCAATATGGCTGCTTTTATGACCGGCGGCAGCGGCGTGAATCTGTTATGGCTTATGGTGGTTTTGCCGGTGGCCCTGGCCGTTTTGGCGGTGGCGATCCCCCGGCATGCTTTTGCCGCCCGCTCCGCTTGCTTCCTGGCGGCGACCTTGGCCGATTTGCTCTTGGCCATCGCTTTGTTCATCGCCAAAGAAGGCAGTATGCTTTTGCGCTGGACCGATTTTGAAATCAATCTGGCCTTTCGGGTGGATCCCTTCTCCGGGGCCGTCCTGTTGGCCTTGGGCATTTTCGCCGTGCTGGTGGCCATATACAGTGTGGCCTTTTTGCGCAGAAAAGAGAAATACGGCCAGTTCTATTGCTACTATCTGCTGACGCTGGCTATGGCCAACGGCGCGGTGCTGGCCGATAACCTGGTGGTGCTGCTGTTCTTCTGGGAAGGCCTGATGGTCACCCTGTTCGGCATGCTGCTGATCGGCGACCGGCAAAAACCGGCTACGGCCGTGAAAGCCCTGGTGCTGAACGGCATCGCCGATTTGCTGTTGATGCTGGGCGTGGCGGCCACCGCCGCCCATGCAGGCACCTTTATGATGGAAGGCATCAGCCAATTGCCCATCGAAGGCCTGGGCGTCCTGGGCTTTGTTTGCATGATGGCCGGCGCGGTGGGTAAGGCCGGTGCCATGCCTTTCCACAGTTGGATCCCCGACGCCGCCGACGCGGCGCCCTTGCCGTTCATGGCCATATTGCCGGCGGCCTTTGAAAAAATACTCGGCATTTACCTGCTGGTGCGCATCACCTTCCAGTTCTACCAAATGGTTCCCGGCAGCGTCATGAGCATCGTGGTGATGGCTATCGGCGCGATCACCATCGTCCTGGCCAATTCCATGGCCCTGATCCAAAAAGATATCAAACGCTTGCTTTCCTATTCCACCATCAGCCAGGTGGGCTATATGATCCTGGGCATCGGCACCGCTTTGCCGGTGGGGATCATCGGCGGCTTGTTCCATTTGATCAACCATGTGATGTATAAATGCTGCCTGTTCCTGACCGCCGGTTCCGTAGAAAAACAAACCGGCTCCACGGATATGCGCTATATCTCCGGTCTGGGCAAGCTGATGCCGGTCACCACCGTCTGCTTCTTGACCGCGGCGTTGTCCATTTCCGGCGTGCCGCCCTTCAGCGGCTTTTTCTCCAAGGAATTGGTTTTTGACGCCGCCCTAGAAAGCGGCATGATCTTCTATATCGCCGCCGTGTTGGGCGCGTTCCTGACCGCCGCTTCCTTCCTCAAGCTGGGTCATGCCGCTTATTTCGGCCCCCTGCGTTTGCCGGAAGGCGTGAAAACCGAGGATGTGAAAGAGGTTCCCGGCGCCATGCTGCTGCCCATGGGCATTTTGGCTTTGGGTTGCCTGATCTTCGGCGTGTTCAACGCTTTGCCTTTGTCGGTGATCCAACCCATCGCCGGCGAAGGTTATGATTTCTCCGGCTGGCCCGATAACTGGACCCTGGTGGCGATTTCCTGCGCGGTGCTGCTGCTGGCCGTGGGCAATCACCTGTTCGGCTATCGCCGCACCGGCGAGGGGCTGAAAGCCGCGGATCATATCCGTTACGCGCCGGCGTTGCGTACGGTTTACGATTGCGCCGAGAAACGCTATTTCGATCCCTACGACATCATCATGCAGCTGATCAAAGGCTTCGCCTGGATTTGCTACGGCATAGACCGGGCCATCAACTGGGTCTATGATGTTTTTGCGGTGGATTTTGTCAGCGGTTTATCCTCCCGCTTGCGATTGATGAATAACGGCAGCGTGGGCCGGTATATGGCCTGGTCTTTCCTGGGCGTCGGTTTTATCGTGCTGCTGTGCTTATTTTTAGTATAGAAAGGAGGGAATGGACATGTCTGCAGGAATGGAATTCGTTCTTTTGACCTTTATGGGCTTGCCTCTGTTGATGGTGTTGCTCAATAATCTGCTGAAAAAAGAAATCGCGCAGAAGATTTGTCTTTCCCTCGGTATCATTGCCGGTATCGTGCAAATGGCCGCCGCCGTCTTCGTTTTTGCCTCGTTGAAAGCCGCCGGTCAAACCGAGGCGGATTTCTCCCAGTTTTGGGATTTGGGCGTGGGCGCTTCCCGCTTTTCCGTGGATTTCTTCAGCCTGTTGGTTTTGTTCTGCATCGGTATGGTGATCACGGCGGGCTTCCTGACCGCCGGCAAAACTCTGGGCGATAAAAAGTTTAACTTCACCAATCTGGCGATGATCCTTCTTTTGGGCATGAACGGCATCGCTTTGGTGACCGATCTGTTCTCTTTATATGTATTTTTGGAAATCACCGGGGTGGCTTCCTTCGTGATGATCTCCCTCAATAAAGAAGGGGACGGCATCGAAGGCGCATTCAAATACCTGGTGATGAGCGCCATTGCCACCGTGTTCATTCTGGGCGGCCTGGCCTTCCTGTTTATGCAAAGCGGCAGCCTGCAATATGGCGACGTGGCCGCCGCCTTGAGCGATTGGCAATACGCCGAGCAACCGGCCCTGCTGATCGCCGGCTTTGTCCTGGTATTGGTGGGATTCTCCATCAAATCCGGCGTCATGCCTTTCCATGGCTGGCTGCCGGACGCCTACCAAAGCGCCCCGGCCGCCGTGTCGGTGATCCTGGGCGGTATCGTTACCAAGATGGCCGGCGTCTACGCCCTGCTGCGTCTTACCGCCGACATCTTCGTCAACGTGCCGGTTTTCAATCAGATCCTTATGCTTCTGGCCATCGTTTCCATCGTCTTGGGCGCCGTGGCCGCCATTACCCAAACGGATTTCAAACGCATCCTGGCCTATTCCAGCATCAGCCAGATCGGCTATATCCTTTTGGGCGCTTCCTGCGGCAGCGCCGTCGGCTTGATCGGCGCCATGCTGCATTTCTTCAATCATGCTACCTTTAAAACCACTTTGTTCGTAAACAGCGCCGCGGTGGAGATCGCTACCGGCACCACGGAGATCGAGAAACTGGGCGGTTTGCAGGAAAAAATGCCGGTGACCGGCGTTTCCAGCATATTGGCTTTTCTCTCTACCGCCGGTATTCCGCCTTTAGCCGGTTTTTGGAGCAAGTTGCTGATCATCATTGCGGCATGGCAAACCGGAAATGTCTTTATCGCCGGTTTGGCTTTGTTTGCCAGCATTTTCACCGCCGCCTATTTCCTGCGCCTGCAGCGCTGCGTCTTCTTCGGCCCCGCGGTGGAAGGTCTGGAGGATACCAAAGAAGTGACGGGCGGCGTTTGCCTCAGTTCTCTGGCGCTTTCGGCGATCACCGTCGGCTTTGGTCTGCTGTTTCCGGCCTTGCTGCTGTTTTTGCAAGGCCAGGGCTTGATTTGAAAGGAGGCGGCATGCAATGACTACGTTTATCATCGTTTTATGCCTGGTTGTAATGGTAGGCTTCGCGATCTCCGCCGCCATGCTGCGCAGTATGTTGAAATCCGCCGTTTCTCTGGCGGCGATGTCCGCCGCTTTGGCGGTGATCCTGTATATGATGGGCGCGATATGGGCAGCCTTGTTTGAGTTGTCGGTATGCGTGGGCCTGATCACCGTGGTGTTCATCAGCGCCATCAGCCTCACCACCCCGGACCGTCGCGATGAAGCCCATGCCGCGGATCACCGGCGGCGTTTTGCGGCGTTGCCCTTTATCCTCATCGCCTTGGGCGCGGCTATCATCGCCGTGCTGGTATACACCGGATTTTCCTTGCCCCTGCCCGGGGAAGAAGCCGTGGCGGAAGCCACCTTCAACCAGGTGTTCTGGCAAACCCGGCAGGCGGATATCCTGGGACAGATCCTCATGCTTTTGGCCGGCGCCTTTGCGGTCGTCGTCCTGTTTAAGGAGGGCAAAAAAATATGAACGTTTTATCTATCGCCATATTGACCGCCGCTTTGTTGTTGATCGTTACCGGTTTGTATATGTTGGTGCGTACCTATAATATGATACGCATCATCATCGCCGTGGAAGTGGCCATGAAAGCGATCACGCTGTTGTTGGCTTATGCCGGCTGGCTGAATGGGCAAACGGCTTTGTCCCAGGCTTTTGTGGTGACCATCATCGTTATGGAGGTGGTGGTGGCGGTGGTGGCCGCCGGTTTGGCCATCAGTTCTTTCCGCAAAAACGGCGATGTGGATATCCGCCGGCTGAATAAGTTGAACGGTTAGGAGGCTGACACATGATTGGCAATATCTTGCTTTCCCCGCCGGTATTGTTTTTGCTTCTGCTGGCAATCGGCCTGGCCTTGTCCCATGCCGTTTCCGGCCTGGCCGCCCCCGGCGGCGCCAACGGGGACAGAAAACTGGAATCCTATGCCTGCGGCCAAAGACATTATACCCATAATACCAGTCCGGATTACGGACAGTTTTTCCCCTATGCGTTTTTCTTCACCATCATGCATGTTTTGGTTTTGGTGATCGCTACCGCCCCGCGGGATGTTTTGACCATGCCCCTTCTGTATGTTGGCGCGGGGTTGCTGGCTTTGTATATCATTTTCCGGAGGTGAGGACATGTCCAAAAATTTCTTTGAAAAAGCAGTGGACTGGGGACGGCGGAAATCTCCCTGGATCATCCATTTCAACGCCGGCGCCTGCAATGGCTGCGATATCGAAGTCGTGGACGCCCTTACCCCCCGTTACGATGTGGAAAGATTGGGGCTTTTGCAGCAGGGCACGCCCCGCCATGCCGACGTATTGGTTTGTACCGGCGCGGTAACGCTGCAAACCAAAGACCGGCTGAAACAGATCTATGAACAAATGCCGGAACCCAAATTCGTTTTGGCGGTGGGCACCTGCGCCTGCTCCGGCGGGATTTTCGACGGCTGCTATTGCGTGAACGGCGGCATCGACTCGGTGATCCCGGTGGACGCCTACATCCCCGGCTGCGCCGCCCGGCCGGAGGCCATTATCGACGCCGTGGTGAAATTATTGACCGCCCTGGAGCAAAGTCAAAAAGCGACGGAATAAGAGAGGAGGCAGTTTATGAGCGGAGAGGAAAAAGTCGTTGCCTTGATATTGGAAAGATATCCTTTCCTGGAAGGTAAAATCACCATACAACGCCGCCAGCGGATCATCATGCCTCCGCTGAACAGGGACTATTTTGAGGATGTGTTCCAATTTGTGGTGAACGAGGCCGGTTTCCGCCGTTTTCATCTGGTGATCGGTGTGGACGACGGCGAAGATCTGGGATTTATTTACGCCTTGTCCAATGAAGACAAAATCGTCCTTTTGCTGAAGCAAAAAGCCCCCAAAGAGCTGCCCTATATCAAATCGGTATGCTCCGTTTTCCCCAACGCTTTATGGCATGAACGGGAATTGGTGGATCTGTTCGGCGCCCATGTGGAGGATTTGCCCCCCGGCCCCACCTATCCCTTGCCCGACGGTTGGCCAGCCGGCAATTATCCTTTGCGCAAAGAGTGGAAAGTGGAATACTTCGACCGGGAGACCATGACCTATAATCCGCCGGCGGAAGCATCCGCGGCGGCCGGCACGGACAAAGCGAAGGAGGCGGACAAATGAGCGGCGACAGCAAAAGAATCACCATCCCTATCGGCCCGCAGCATCCGGCTTTGAAAGAACCGGGGTGCTTTACCATTACCCTGGAAGGGGAAAAAGTGGTCAACGCGGTGGTGGGCGTGGGTTATAACCATCGTGGCCTGGAAAAAGCCTGCGAGGCCCGGACCTATATTCAGGATCTGTATATCATCGAAAGGGTATGCGGCATTTGCTCTCATACCCACAGCACCGCTTTCTGCCAGGGCGTGGAAGAGCTGGCCGGGGTGGAGATCAGCCCCCGGGCCAAGTTCATTCGGGTGATCATGGCGGAGCTGGAGCGGCTGCACAGCCATTTGCTGTGGCTGGGCGTGGCCGCCCATGAGATCGGCTTTGACACGCTGTTCATGTATAGCTGGCGGGATCGGGAATTGGTATTGGATATGCTGGCTATGCTGGGCGGCAACCGGGTCAACTACGGCATCAACACCTTGGGAGGCGTGCGCCGGGATATCACCCCGGAAATGAAGCAGCTGATCCATAAAACATTGAACGCGGTGGAAGAACAAAACAAATACTACATCGATTTGGCTTTGCACGAAACCACTTTGGCCGCCCGCTTAAGCGGCATCGGCAAGCTTTCCCATGAAGACGCCCTGAAATACGGCGCAGTGGGGCCGGTGGCCCGGGCTTCCCTGGTGGATGACGACATTCGGGTGGCCGAGCCCTACGCCGCCTATGATCAGATCCCCGTCAAGGTGGTCACCGACGGCCATTGCGACGTTTTTGGCCGGGCCGTGGTGCGGGTGCTGGAGATCATGGAAAGCATCGCCATGATCCGTTTCGCCCTGGACAATATGCCCGACGGCGATTTGGCGGTGAAATTTCCCCGCAAGATCCCCGCCGGCGAGGTGTTCAGCCGTACCGAAGCCCCTCGCGGGGAAGATACCCACTATATCCGCAGCAACGGCACGGACAAACCGGACCGGGTGCGGGTGCGGGCGGCTTCCGAGGCCAATTGGCACGGCATGCAGCATATGCTGGAAGGGGATTACCTGGCCGACGTGCCCATCATCATCGCCGCCATCGATCCCTGCTATTCCTGCACGGACCGGGCTTTTGTGCTCAAGGATCTGGATCGCGGCAGGGAACGGGTATGGGATTGGCAAAGCCTGAAACGGTACAGCATCGATTGGTATAAAGAACGGGGCTTCGACGCCTCGAAGATTAAACTTGCGGAGCGCCGGATTTAGCCGCTGCGGGAAGGAGATCGCTTATGCTGACAGCATTGTTTCATATCGTAATATTTCCGGGGCTGCTCTTTTTAGGCGTATACGCTTTGTTCTTTGCCTTTTTGGACAGAAAACTGTACGCCCGGCTGCAAAACCGGGTGGGCCCCCCTTGGTTTCAGCCCTTTGCCGATTTTTGCAAACTGATCGGCAAAGAAACGATCATTCCCGAAGGGGCGGATCGCCGGGTATTTGTTTCATTGCCGGTATTCGCCTTGGCCGCTGTCACGGCCGCCTTTATCTATGTGCCGGTTTGGAGCATAACCCATCCCCTGTATTCCTTTGAAGGGGATCTGATCGTGGTGCTGTATTTGCTGACCATCCCCACCTTATGCTTTTTCCTGGGCGGATGGTATTCCACCAGTTTATATGCCACCATCGGCGCGGTGCGGGCTTTGACCCAATTGTTTTCCTACGAAGTGCCGCTGTTTATGGCGCTGCTGGCGCCGGCGATCTTGGCCGGTACCTGGTCTATTGCCGGCATTTCCGCCTATTATGCGGCCCATCCGCTGTATATTTTGATCAATATCCCCGCCTTTGTGGTGGCCATGGTGGCCTGCCAGGGCAAACTGGAAAGGGTGCCCTTCGATTTGCCGGAGGCGGAGACGGAAATCGTTTCCGGCACCTTTGTGGAATACAGCGGCCGCCTTCTGGCCATATTCAAAATGGCCATCGACTGCGAGTTGGTGGTGGTGGCGGCTTTGATTTCCGCCATTTTCCTGCCTTTCTACGCCGCCAACCCGTGCCTTGGTTTCCTGCTTTTTGTGGTCAAGACTTTGATCATCCTGGTTCTGCTGTGCCTGTTCCGCGCCAGTATGGCCCGGGTGCGCATCGAACAGATGGTAATGTTTTGCTGGAAGATTTTAACGCCGTTGGCGATCATTCAGATCATCGTCAACTTGCTGGTTAGGGGGTCGTTGGCATGAGAAAAGGACCGGGCAAAATCGCCGGATTTTCATTGAAGCATGTGTTTAAAAAACCGGCCACCATATCCTATCCCTTTGGCAAGCTGCAGCTGGAGGAGAATTACCGGGGCAAGATCGAATACGATGCGGAATCCTGCATCGGCTGCAATATCTGCGCCCGGGATTGTCCCGCCGGCGCCATCAAGGTGGTTAATGTCGGCACCAAAGAAGAAAAATCCTTCCAATGCCGGCTGGATGTGGGACATTGCATCTTTTGCGCCCAATGCGTCGACAGCTGCCCGAAAAAGTGCCTGCGCTTTTCTCCACATATCGATTTGGCGGCCTTTTCCCGGGACAGCTTAAAGGTCACCATGTGATGGATTGGTATGAACAATTGGCGCATCTGCTGCCGCCCAAGGCCAGGGTCGCGGTGCTGGGCGTAGGCTCCGAGCTGTGCGGCGACGACGCCGCCGGTATGGCGGTGGCGAAAAACCTGGCCGAGTCGGCCTTGCCGCCGGAAATCACGGTTTTTATGGGCAGCACCGCGCCGGAAAACTTTACCGGACAAATCAAAAAGGCCGATCCTCAATATTTGCTGGTGGTGGACGCCGCCTATCTGGATCGGGAGACCGGCGCCGTCTCCCTGGTAGACAGCGAAACCATAGACGGTATGGGTTTTTCCACCCATATGCTGCCATTAAAGGTGATGTTCGCCTATTTGCGCCGGGAAATGGATGTGCATATCCTTTGCCTGGGTATGCAGCCCGGGGGCACCGACTTTGCTTCGCCTATGAGCGAGGCCATGGCCGCCGCCGTTCGGGAGGTAAGCGCGAAGCTGAATCGCCTGTTTGCACGATCCTAGAGCGGAAACGCTGGCATTCGTTCCGTTTTTCCCGATCCGGTCCTTCGCCTATCGCGGACTTGCTGATTTGCTTTTTCCTTGGAGAAGGCCTTCGCCAGGTTTTCCGGATTGCTCTATGCAAAAAACATATAGTAAAAAAACCTTATTGGTATATCCAATGCATTTTTGCATTCCTTTACAGAATGCCGGTAATATTTTTTTATAAAGATAATAAAAAAATATACATTTTTCTTTGCAAAGGTTGCTATTAATTATTTTTTGCAAATTTATAGGCAATTTAAAAGGAATATCGCAAGCTGCACAGAATATTACAATAACTTGTTTCGTGTCAAAACGGAGCCGGTTCTTTTATGATTATACTATAATAATCAGTTGATATGGTATAGTGCTGTGATAACATCCTTAGCGCCTATTTTGGCGGATATTTCTTTGCCGAAAATGTTTCCCGTCCGGCAGCATTTTTCGGATCGATCTTTAAGCAAAGAAGCGATGCGGGATACTTTGCAAAGCCAACTGTCCCGCTTTGCCGGGGATATCAAGCCCGGCGCTTCCATCGCCATAGCCGCCGGCAGCCGGGGCATCGCCAATGCGCCTTATCTGCTGAAAATCATCAGCGACTTTGTCAAAGGGCAGGGCGGCGCGCCCTTTATTGTACCGGCCATGGGCAGTCATGGCGGCGCCACCGCCCAAGGCCAGGTGGAAGTGTTACATAGCTATGGTATAACCGAAGAGACCATCGGCTGTCCCATCCGCGCCACCATGGATGTGGTGGAGGTGGGGCATACGCCCCTGGGAGAACCGGTTTGCATGGACGCCATTGCCGCCCATGCCGACGGCATCGTGCCGTTTTGCCGCGTCAAACCGCATACCGCCTTTACCGGTCCCATCGAAAGCGGTATAATGAAAATGCTGACCATCGGTTTGGGCAATCATCACGGGGCCAGCCGTTGTCATAATATAGGCTACAAACATTTTCACCGGTTGATCCCCCAATGCGGGCAAACCATCATCGAAAACGCGCCGGTGCTGTTCGCAGTGGCCGTGCTGGAAGATGCTTTCGACCGTACCGCCCAGGTGACGGTGGTGAAAGCCGATCAGGTGGCGGCGGAAGAGCCGGCTTTGTTGCGCAAGGCAAAAGCCTTGATGCCCCGCCTGCTGCTGGGAGAATACGATATTCTGATCGTCGATCAGATCGGCAAGGATATCAGCGGCGCCGGTATGGATCCGCATATTACCGGCGGTTATGCCACGCCTTATGCTCATGGAACGGAAAAGCCGCAGGTCATCGGTGTTTTGGATTTGACGCCCGCCACCAACGGCAACGCCATCGGCCTGGGGCAAGCGGATATCATCAGCCGCCGCCTGTACGATAAAATGATCCCGGCGGACGGCTATGCCAACGCCATCGTTTCCAATATGCTGTCCACAGTAAAAGTGCCGTTGATCGCCGATTGCGATCGGGATTTGCTGCAAATCGCCATCAAATGCTGTGAAGGCATCGATAAACGCAAACCGCGCATCATCCGCATCAAAGATACGCTGCATATCACGGATATCCTGGTTTCCGAGGCGCTATTGCCGCAAATAAAGGATAACATTACCGTGGAAGGCCCGGGCGAAGACTGGTCTTTCCTGGAAAACGGGAATTTATGGTAATTCTTTTTTCATTCGGTCGGAGGGGCATAACGCCCATCAGACATAGATGCTGTAATTTAGGGTTCGGCGGCCAAACCGTCGAACCGGAACTGAGGAGAAACGGGGGAAAATCTTTTTGGGAAAAGAGATAAGGAGGAAGACTATGAAAAAATTATTATTGGTTCTGTTGCTGTGCTTGTCTTGTTTCGCTCTGTTTGCCTGCGCCAACCAGGGCACTGACGCCGATACGCCCGACGGCTCCGACGCCGCCGAAGGCGACGCCGCTGTTGAAGAAGCCAACGTTGTTCTGCAGATTTGCCACGTGGAAGCGGAAACCGATTCCCTGCAAACCCAGGGCCTGGCTTTTGGCGAATATGTAAAAGAACAATCCAACGGCACCATCACCGTGGAAATGTATCCCAACTCTGAAATGGGCGATGACAACGCCACCACCGAAGCGGTCACTTTGGGCACCGTGGCCATGAGCTTGCCCGGCACTTCTCAGGCCGCTATGTACGCCTCTGATTTCGGCATTTGCGATATGCCCTACATCTTCACCAGCTATGAACAGGCTTTTGAAATGCTGGACGGCGAACTGGGCGATGCTCTGAACGCGGAATTGGAAGGCACCGGCCTGAAAAACCTGGGCTTCTATCTGATCGGCGAAAGAAACGTTTCCAATAACGTTCGCCCCATCAATACGCCTGAAGATATGAAAGGTCTGGATATCCGCTGCATGGAAAGCCCCGTATACATCAGCATGTTCAAAGCGATGGGCGCCAATCCTACGCCCATGGCCTTCAGCGAACTGTATACCGCTATGTCCAACGGCACCGTGGACGGCGAGGATAACCCCGCCTCCGTGTTCTACACCTCTAAGTTCCAGGAAGTACAAAAATATTACAGCCTGACCGGTCATACCTATTCCTTCGGCTGCGTTCTGATTTCCGAAACCCTGTGGAACAGCCTTTCCGAAAATCAACAGAATATCATCCAGGAAGGCGTCAAAACCTACTTGATCGATGGTCAAAGACAGAAGAAGATCGACGAAACCGATCATTATCTGGAACTGATCGAAGCGGAAGGCTGCGCGGTGAACGAAGTCTCCGAAGAGAACAAAGCTTTGTTCAAAGAAGCGGTCCAACCCGTTTATGATGAACTGCATGACACGATCTCCGATGAAATCTGGGCTTTGGTTGAGTAATTGAACGCCCCCGTTCAAACCGAAGTTTAGCAAAACTAGTCGTATTCGTTATCTAGGGTAACGAGCGCGCGGTTCCGGCCTTCGGCCGTCAAACCAAGGCCGGAACCGCGTTTGTTTAAACCCAATAATATAGAGGAGTGGGTTCCAGGTGAAAGGTGTTTTTCGGCATCTTGGCAATTTCTACAACAAATTTGAGGAATACCTGCTGTGCGCCAGTTTAGTCGTTACGGTACTGGTCATCTTTATGCAAATCATTATGCGTTTTGTATTTAAAAACGCATTTTCGTGGAGCGAAGAGCTCACCCGCTATATTTTTGTGGGACAAATTTGGCTGGGCGCCAGTCTGGCGCTGCGGGAAAATGTACATATCCGCGTGGAAATTATTTTTCGGTTATTAAAAGGCAAGTGGGTTTATCTGGCAGAAATCATTTCCTCGCTGATATGGGCCTTGTTCTGCTTCTTTATTGTGTATACTTCTTTGGGTTGGATCAGCACGGTATTGACCAATCATACGGTTTCCCCGGCCATGCGCATTCCCATGGGCTATGTTTATATGTCCGTTCCCTTTGGTTGCCTGGCAATGGGTATCCGTTTGATCCCCATACTGTATAAGAACATTCGCCTGCTGTTGGGCTTGGATAAACCGGCAGATCCTGAGCCGGAAAATGCGCTTCCTCAAGAGCAGATTTTATCCGGGGAGGTGCAATAATCCATGGAAGCTGCGGTTCTGTTTATTTCTTTGATCCTTCTGATCTTTATCGGCGTCCCCATCGGTATTGCCATCGGCGTCAGCACATTGCTGTGCTTTTTCCTCTATACCAACACGCCGCTGGTGCTGATCGCCCAGCAATGCTTCGTGGGCGTGAACTCTTTCCCGCTGATGGCGGTGCCCTTCTTTATCCTGGCCGGTAGCCTGATGTCCAATGGCGGCGTGGCCAAGCGGATCATGGATTTTGCCAATACCCTGGTAGGCTTTGTCACCGGCGGTTTGGCCATGGCCACCACCTTTGCCTGCATGATCTTCGCTGCCATCTCCGGCTCCGCAGTGGCCACCACCTCGGCCATCGGCGGCTTTGTCATCCCGGAAATGGAAAAAAGAAAATACGCCAGAGGATTCAGCGCCGGTTTGTCTGCTGCTGCCGGCACCATCGGCATTCTCATCCCGCCCAGCATTCCTTTGGTCATCTACGGCGTAGTGGCCCAGGAATCCATCGGCGATCTGTTTTTGGCCGGCATTATCCCCGGCATTCTCTTCGGCGTGGCCCTGATGATACTCTCTTATTTCACCGCCAAAAAGAATCATTGGGTCGGTACGGGCGAAAAACCGTCTTTGCGCAAAGTCGGCAAATCGTTTGTTGAGGCCTTTTGGTCCCTGTTGGCCCCTGTCATCATTCTGGGCGGTATTTACAGCGGTATATTTACGCCTACGGAAGCCGCTGTGGTCGCCGTGGTCTATTGCTTCATCATCGGCACTTTTGTTTACAAAGAATTGAATTTAAAAACGTTATACAAAACGTTATTCGATACGATGGTCATCAACGGCCAGTGCATGTTTATGATCGGTTTGTCCATGGCCTTTGCCAATTATCTGAGCTTGGCCCGGGTGCCCGGCAAGATTGCCACTGCTCTGTTGGGCCTTACCGATAATTATGTGATCCTGATGTTGATCATCAACCTTTTCCTGTTGATCGTCGGCTGCTTATTGGATATCATCCCCGCCATTATCGTGCTTACCCCGGTTTTGTTGCCGGTGGTCACACAGTTGGGTATGGATCCCATCACCTTCGGCGTGGTCATCGTCGCCAACCTGGCCATCGGTTTCGTCACGCCGCCTTACGGCCCCAACCTGTTTGTGGCCGCCGCCGTGGCGCGAATCAAGATGGGCACGATGATCCCATATGTCAAGTGGATGATTTTGGCCATGGTCGCCGCTTTGCTGCTGATCACCTTCTGGAAACCCTTGACCCTGTGCTTCATATAGGCCGGCGCCTATGGTTCGGCCTATGGAAAAAGCTGGACAAAGCATCGTTTTTACGGTATAATACTTTCATCTGCCGGCGACTGTTTCGGCCCTCTTATGCCGCCGGCTCCATGCTCCAAACAACTGCATATCACGTTTAAGCCACATAAATTAGATATAGCCTTACTGTATTTGATTTATTTAGAGGAATCGGGTGAAAGTCCCGAACGGTACCGCCGCTGTAAGCGTTTGGCGCTATGTTCGTTGGCGAAAGTCAGTCACTGGGAAACTGGGAAGGCAGAACATAGGGCGCAGGCGAAGCCTGAAAACGCAAGTCAGAATACCAGCTTAAATGGTTTCCGTCTGTAGAACGACGCATTGTCGGTACGGATACGCCGATGGGATTTATGCACAGAAATAAGGCTGTGGCGCTTGCCACAGCCTTTATTTTTTGCGAAAGCTCCCCTTGTCCCGGCGCTTGCCGGGAAGCTTTCGCCGCTTTGCCGCCGGCTGCCGGCGGAAACAGGACTTTCCCCTTGGCGAATGATCCCGCCCGGGACTGGGCGCATGATTCTGGAAAAAGGAAGGACATAGCATGAAGTATAGCTTTACCGATGAGGAATTCAGCAAACAGGAAGCGGATTTCGCCAGAGAGCATCGGGAGGACAGCGACGAACAATTGCTGCAGTACGTGCGGCAACGGGCGGAAGAATTGGGAAGGAACCCCAAAAAACATGAAGTAGTGGGTTTCGTATATATCAAAAACCGCATCGGCCCCTGGCCGGTGGTATTGGAACAAGCCGGTTTGAAAAGCGTCAGCCGCAAAAGACAGGCCAGGGCGGCAATGAAAGAAAAAATCAAAAACGCCGCCAATTCATAAGCGACGTTTTTATCGGTAGGCGGCGCGGCTTCGACCCTTTCCGGGGCGGCCCGATCCGCCTAGCGGATAAAGTTGGTAAAAATGGGCGTTTCCTGCTGCGGCAGGGGCACGCCGGCTTTGGCTCCCGCCTCTTTGCAGCGCAGGAACCAGGCCATATTCCTGGCCAATATCCGCATGGTCTGCAGGCCTTCCAGGTCTTTTCCCACCTGCTCTTTGTTGGAGCCGTGTACCATGTTCCAATAGCGGGAAGAGATCACCGGCATCTGGTTGATGGTAAAATACTTGTTCAATTGATCGAAAGCGGCGGTGGTTCCCGCCCTTCTGGCCGAGAGTATGCAGGCCGCCGGCTTCAGATAATAAATGCTTTTGTCAGCCGCGAAAAAGGCTCTGTCCATAAACGCGGTCAAACTGCCGCTGGCGGCGGCGTAATGCACCGGCGAGCCGAATATGAAACCGTCCGCCTCTTTGGCCAGGCGGATAAAACGGTTCACCGCGTCGTCGATGGCGCATTCCCCTTTGCCGGCGCAGCGTCCGCAAGCGATGCAGCCGGAAATGGGCTGTACGCCCAACTGAAACACTTGGGAGGCAATGCCTTCGGCCGCCAGCGTTTTATGGATCTCCATCAAGGCAGTATACGTGCAGCCTTCTTTATGCGGGCTGCCGTTTACGAGCATTACATTCATTTTCTTTTCTCCTTTTCCTATTTTTGCGAAGGCGCCGCATTGCGGCGTCTTTTGCGTTTACCGGATACAATATGCCGGCCAGGTGCAAAAGATACGCCTTATGCATCTGTATATCTGCCGCTTATGGGCAGGGACAAATCGCGCCGTTTGTGCGGAAAAACACCGTGGATAGAAACAGTATAACATTGTCGAAAGATTCTCTCAAGCAAATCTTACGGTTTTCCGCCCTGCCCCTTGTTTAGCGGTTTTTTTGCGGGTATAATGAAATGGAGACAGTTTCGCATGTATTTCGTATATACAAGAGGTTGGTGATCAGGATGGATTATACTACCAAGACTTGTCAGGAATTTGCCGCTGCATTGGCCAGCAAAGAGCCGATCCCCGGCGGCGGCGGCGCCTCGGCTTACGTAGGCGCCTTAGGGATCGCATTGGGCAATATGGTCGGCAATTTGACCTTGGGCAAGCCCAAATATCAGGCGGTGGAGCAGGATATCGCCGAACTGATGCAGCAGGCACAGGAAACCCAGGCGCAGTTGTTGTCCCTGGTGAACGAAGACGCGACGGCCTTTTTGCCTTTGTCCAAGGCTTACGGCTTGCCCAAGAATACGCCGGAAGAAAAAGCCCATCGGGCGGCGGTGATGGAAGAAGCCCTGCAAGGGGCTTGCGCCGTTCCTCTGAAAATCATGGAGGCATGCGCCCGGGCCATCCGCATCTTGCAGGATTTCGCTGTCAAAGGCAGCTCCATCGCCATCAGCGACGTGGGCGTCGGCGTGGCGCTTTGCCAGGCGGCGCTGAAAGGGGCCTCGCTGAACATATTTATCAACGTGGGTTTGATGAAAGACCGGCAGGCCGCCGAAGAATGGCAAAGCCGGGCCCAGGGGTTGCTGGATGAATACATCCCCCTGGCGGAGCAGATCTATCAGCAGGTGACGGCAAGATTATAACCGCCGCCGGCGGCCCCTCTATGGCCGTCAATTGCATAGCATAGAGTAAATGAAAAGGGGGAGCAAGTATGGGGCAGATTTTGCAAGGCAAGCCGGTGGCCCTGGCCTTGAGCCAACAACTGAAGGAAAGGGTGGCGGATATGCGCCGGCAGGGAAAGACCCCGCGTTTGGCCATTGTCCGCCTGGGAGAAGCGCCGGATGATATTGCCTATGAAAAAAGCGCGATCAAATGCTGCCGGGATCACGAGGTGGACGTACAGAGCATCGTTTTGCCTGCCGGCACCGGGGAAGAACAACTGTTGGCGCATTTGCAGGCCGTCAACGACGACAAACAAACAGATGGTTGCCTGTTGCTCAAGCCGTTGCCGCCTGGCATTCGCGAAAGCAAAGCGGCGGAAGCATTAGCCCCGCAAAAAGACGTGGATGGTATCACCCCCGGTTCTTTGGCCCATTTGTGCGGCCTGGATATCGCCGGTTTCCCGCCCTGTACCGCCCAGGCCTGCCTGGAAATATTGGATCACTATCAGATAGACGCGGCCGGCAAACGGGCCGTGATCATCGGCCGCAGTCTGGTGGTAGGCAAACCTTTGGCCATGCTGCTGTTGGCCAGGAACGCCACGGTGACGGTTTGCCACAGCAAAACCAAGGACTTGCCCGCCGTCGTCCGGGAGGCGGATATCGTGGTCGCCGCCATGGGCCGGGCCCGGTTGTTGGGCGCGGAGTATTTCCGTCCGGGGCAAATCGTTTTGGATGTGGGCATCAATTTTGACGATCAGGGCAAAATGTGCGGCGATGTGGACTTTGCCCAGGTAGAGCCGATCGTTGCCGCCATTACGCCGGTGCCGGGAGGCGTGGGCGCGGTCACCAACCGGGTGCTGCTGAAGCATGTGGTGGACGCCGCCCAGCGTGTTTTGGGTTAAGGAGAACGAGTATGGAAGACAAACACTACAGACACGAGGGCATAGGCAATCCCAGCAGCCGCCAAACGGCGCAAGCCGCCATTATGATGGCCATCAGCGACAACCGGGATGAAGAAAAGCTTTTGAAGCAAAAATACGCCGCCGCCGGTATGCGGGTGGCCGCCATGGATTTCGGCGGCGAAGCGGTCACCGCCGTATCGAAAATCATCGAACGGGCGGTGGTTGGCGCCAAGCGGGAAGGGGTCATCAGCGACTGTCATGCGGATGAAGGCGCCGTAGCCGGCGCCACCCATGAGATACTCAGCCAGGTGATGAGCCGTTCCATCGGCCTGAATTTCGGCGGCAAGATCGGCGTGGCCCGGCAAGGCGATCATCTTTGCGTGGCGGTATTTTTCGCCATTGGCATGCTGCATTTGGACGATGTGGCCATCGGCATTTCCCACCGGGCTTTATCTACCGGCAGCAAGGGACATGCTCTGTAAAGTAAGGAGGCAAAAGGATGGTAGCCAAACAAATCGCCATCGACGGCCCGGCCGGCGCGGGAAAAAGCACGGTGGCCAAAGCTCTGGCGGCCCGTTTGGGCTATTTGTATATCGATACCGGGGCCATGTACCGCTGCATCGCCTGGCTGGCTTTGCAGCAGGGAATTGACTTGTCGGATGAAGCCGCTTTGACCGCTTTGGCGGAGACGGCCCGTGTGGATTTGGTCAACGGCGCCGGCGGATATCGGGTGTATTGCAATGACCAAGACGTCAGCGAGGAGATCCGCCGTCCGCAGGTAGGGGCCGCCGCCAGCCCGGTTTCGGCGGTGGATGGCGTACGCCGGGCTTTGGTCCGGCAGCAGCAGGCTTTGGCGGCGCGGGGCTGCGTGGTGATGGACGGCCGGGATATTGGCACCAAGGTGCTGCCCCACGCCCAATGCAAGATCTTTTTGACCGCTCCCTTGTCCGTGCGGGCAGCCCGGCGGGCGTCGGAATTGCGGGACAAGGGGTTGGATGTGGATATATCACAGATCGAAGCGGAGATCGCCGAAAGGGACCGGCGGGATTCCACCCGGGCCAATTCCCCCCTGATCCAGGCGGCGGACGCCATATATGTGGATACCGGGGATATGACCGTAGAGCAGGTGATCGATCATCTGCTGCAGTTGGCAAAACAAGGGGAGTAAAGGGGAGCGTAGAAAAACATGATGCTATATCGCTTCGGCAAATGGTTATGCGGCATATGCCTGAAGATATCCGGACTGCAGATCATCGGCAAAGAAAACGTGCCGGCGGATCAACCGGTTTTGGTGATCGCCAATCATTTGTCTTTTGCCGATCCGCCCATTTTGGCCCAGGCTTTCCCCTATCATTTGACCTTTATCGCCAAGGAGGATTTTGCCAAACACGCTTTCACCCGCATTTTGTTCGGCGCGCTGGGCGCGGTTTTCCTGAAACGGGGGGAATCGGATCTGTCCGCCATGCGCAGGGTGCTGGCGCTGTTGAAAGAAAAGCATTCCGCGGCGATTTTTCCGGAAGGCCGGCGCACCTTTGAGCAGGGCTTGGCGGAATTCCAGCCCGGCGCCGCTTTCCTGGCGGCCCGGAGCAATACGCCGGTGGTGCCGGTAGCTTTGGTCAACAGCGGACATTTTTTCAAGTTTTGGAAACGGGATATCCTGATGCATGTGGGAGAAGTCATCGATCCGCAGCAATTGGATTTGCCTATGCATGAAAAGATCCCGGCTTTGAATCAAATGTTTCAGGAAAGCGTAGCCGCCTTGAAACAGCAAAGTGAAGATATATTGACGGAACGGAAAAGATTGCCCCGATGACCCGATAGGATTATTATTTTTTGAACCCCGGCAGGAAAACAGATTCTGACGGCGAAAATAATATAATTACGGTTTGTATGAACTTTTGCAAGAAAGAGACAGGGAGAACGAAGTGGAAATCATCGTAGACCGGCACGCCGGCTTTTGCACCGGCGTCAGGCGAGCGATCGCGTTGGCGGAAGACGCGGCACATAAATATGGTTCATGCTGCACCTGGGGTCAATTGATTCACAACCCACAGGAAATCGCCAGGCTGAAAAAAAAAACGTGCTTCCGGTTGAGAACGTTGGGGAAATCCAGTCTCCGTGTTTGGTAATACGAGCCCATGGCGCGGGTCCGGAGATTTATCATTGGGCGCAAGCGCAGGATTTGACTTTGGTAGACGCCACCTGCCCTTTTGTAAAAAAGGTGCAAAAGACGGCCGTGGAGGCGCAGAATGACGGCCGGCAGGTTTATATCGTCGGCGACCCCCATCATCCCGAGGTCCTGGGCATTTGCCAATGGGCCGAAGGGGCCGCGGTCGTTGCGGACGTGCAGGCGGCCCGGGAAATAGAGGGCGCGCCCCGGGGTTTCGTCCTTTGCCAAACCACTCAAACGGAAGAAAACTTTTCTCTGGTGGCGGCGGTATTGACCGCCAAATGCCACGACTGTATCATAAATCGAACGATTTGCCCCAGCACCGTTACCAAACAGCGGGCTGCGGCGGAACTGGCGAGAACCGTGGACGTGATGATTGTTATCGGCGGAAAAAACAGTTCCAATACCCAAAAATTGGCAAAAATATGCAAAGCTGCCGGCGCGGAAACCTACTGCATCCAGCGTTGGGCGGATTTGGATATAAATAAAGTTCGAGGCGCCGGCCGGGTGGGCGTTACCGCCGGGGCTTCAACGCCAGATTGGATTATTGAGGAGGTAGTAGTACAGATGACCGAATTGGAAAAGACCCAGGATTGCGCAGTGAACGAGGAAAATTTAGAAAAGGAAATTTGCGAGCATGCGGATGCTCTTGAGCAAACGGCGGCTTCCCAGGAAGAGGCCGTGAATCAGCAGCCGGAAGCGGCTGCCGAAATAGATGCCGCGGAAAACGCGGCCGACGCCGAAGCTTCTCAGGAAGAGGAAGAAAAGAGCCTGGCCGACGCCTTTGCCGAAGAATACGGCGATATGAAAGAAATCCGCCGCGGCGCCAGAGTCAAAGGCGTGGTGGTACAGGTAAAAGACGACGAATTGCTGGTGGACATCGGCGGCAAAAGCGAAGGCGTTTTGTCGGCCTCCGAACTGAGCCCGGAAGACGCCAAGAATATCCGGGAAAGATTCCATGTAGGCGACGAGATGGACGTTTTGATCCTGCGCCGGGAAAATCAGGAAGGTTACCCCATCCTTTCCAAGAAAAGAGTGGATCAGGATATCGCCTGGGATAAATTGGCGCAAATGAAAGCGGATAAGGAAATCGTCAGCGGCGTCGTTACCGAAGTGGTAAAAGGCGGTTTGCTGGTGGACGTGGGCCTGCGCGGTTTTGTTCCCGCTTCCCTGGTCAGCTTGGGCTATGTGGAGGATCTTTCTACCTATGTAGGCAAAGAGCTGCAAATGAAAATCATCGACTGCGATAAGCATAGCAATAAACTGGTGCTTTCCGCCAAAGCCGTGCTGCGTAAACTGTCCCAGAATATGAAAGAAAAAACCTGGGCGGAGATCGCCGAAGGGCAAACCCGTCACGGCGTGGTGCGCCGTTTGACCAATTTCGGCGCTTTTGTGGACATCGGCGGCGTAGACGGCTTGCTGCATGTTTCGGAAATGGCCTGGTACCGGGTAAATCATCCTTCGGATCTGCTGAAAGAAGGGGATGAGATCGACGTCTATATCCTGGGCGTGGATGCGGAAAATGAAAAAATTTCTTTGGGCCTGAAACAGCTTACGCCCAATCCCTGGACCACCGCAGCGGAAAAATATCCGGAAGGCAGCGTGATCACCGCGAAAGTGATGCGCACCGCCACCTTTGGCGCCTTCCTGGAAGTGGAACCCGGTGTGGAAGGCTTGGTTCATATTTCTCAAATGGCCCATCATCGGGTAGAAAAAACCGAAGATGTGGTAAAACCCGGCGATATCGTGCAGGTGAAGGTTTTGTCCGTGGATCCCGAAGCCAAACGGATGAGCCTCTCCATCAAAGCCACCTTGCCGAAAGAAACCGAAGAAGCTGCGCCGGTGGAAGAAGCTGCGCCGGTGGAAGAAGCCGCCCTGGTTGAGGAAGCTGCGCCGGTAGAAGAAGCTGCCCCGGTTGAGGAAGCCGCGCCAGTAGAAGAAGCCGCCCCGGCGGAAGAAGCCGCCCCGGTAGAAGAAGCTGCGCCCGATGCCGAATAAGCTGAATAAGACGCCGTTATGCGCCTGATCGCGAAAAAGGGAATGTCTGTAGACAGGCATTCCCTTTGTTTTCTTTTTGCCGCAAGACAACGGTAAACCAAAAGGGGGAAGTAAGCCTATGAAATTATGGGGTGGCCGCTTTGCCGGCACAACCGACAAATTTGCCGAAGACTTTCAGTCTTCTATCGGTTTTGATCAACGTTTATATCGGGAAGATATTCAAGGCTCTATCGCCCATGCTACGATGTTGGGAAGCCAAGGGATCATCAGCCAGGAGGAAGCCCGACGCATATGCCAGGCTTTGCAGGAGATCGAAAAGGAGATACAAGAGGGGAAAGTGGTTTTCAACGTGGCGGCGGAAGATATTCATATGAATATCGAACAGTTGCTGACGGAAAAATTGGGCGAACTGGGCAAAAAACTGCACACCGCCCGCAGCCGCAACGATCAAATCGCCGTGGATATGCGCCTGTGGATGCGGGGGCATATGGCCGAAGTCCGGGAAAAATTGCTGGATTTGGAAAAGGTTTTGCTGCGCAAGGCAGAGGAGCATGTGGATACGGTAATGCCCGGCTATACCCATTTGCAAATTGCCCAACCCATCACCTTTGCCCATCATTTGCTGGCCTATGTGCAGATGTTCCACAGAGACCGGCAGCGTTTGGCGGATTGTAGCCGCCGCATGAATCAGTCTCCCCTGGGCAGCGGCGCTTTGGCCGGCACCACCTTTCCCATCGACCGGCGGCAAACCGCGGCGGCTTTGGGCTTTGACGCGCCTACCGCCAATTCCCTGGACGGCGTATCCGACCGGGATTTCCTTTTGGAATACATGGCGGCGGCCTCCATCCTGATGATGCATTTGTCCCGTTTCTGCGAGGAAATCATTCTCTGGAGCAGCCACGAATATGCTTTCGTTACTTTGGACGACGCTTTTTCCACCGGTTCTTCCATTATGCCGCAAAAAAAGAATCCGGATATGGCGGAATTGATCCGCGGCAAAACCGGCCGGGTGTACGGGAATCTGATGGGCCTGCTGACGGTGATGAAAGGCCTGCCGCTGGCCTACAACAAAGATATGCAGGAAGACAAAGAGGCGGTTTTCGAGGCGGCGGATACGGTGCTGGCTTGCCTGACCGTGTTCATCCCCATGCTGGATACCATGCGGATCAATAAGCAGAATATGCGGAACGCCGCCGGCGGCGGTTTTATCAACGCCACCGACATGGCCGATTATCTGGTCAAGCGGGGATTGCCTTTCCGGGACGCCCATGGGGTGACCGGACGGCTGGTTTTATATTGCGAGGCCCAGAAGAAAGAATTGGGTCAGTTGACCCTGGAGGAATTGCGCCGGGAATGCGACCTGTTTGACGAGGATCTCTATCAGGCCATATCCCTGCAGCAATGCGTGGCCGCCCGGGAAAGCGAAGGCGGACCCGCGCCCCGGGCCGTTTTGGCGGCGATACGCCGGGCCAAAGAAGAATTGGAGCTAAGCGAATAAATGCATACCTTCGCCGTTTTAGATTTGGAGACCACCGGTCTGGATAGCAAAGGGGACGCCATCATCGAAGTGGCGGCGGTAAAAATCAAGCGGGGTTTGATCGTGGATCAGTATGCCACGCTGATCCACAGCCCGACGCCGCCGGATGATTTTATCGTGGATTTGACGGGCATAACCCCGGAGATGCTGTTGGATCAGCCCACCATCGAGGAAGCCATCGGGCCTTTGGCCGATTTTATCGGCGACGCGGTGATTTGCGCCCATAACGCGCCTTTCGACCGGGAGTTTTTATCCCGCCATTGGCAGGATCAGCGGGAATGGCTGGATACTTTGACTTTGGCGCAAATCGTTTACCCCTGCCTGCCCAGCTATTCTTTGGCCTGGCTGGCGGAGACCCTGGGCGTGGAGAACCCTTCCGCCCATCGGGCCCTGGCGGACGCCCTGACCACGGCGCAGATATTTATTCACTTAAAGAACAAGATGAAGACCCTGCCGGCGGCGGCCCGCCAGGATCTGCTGCAGCTGGCCGGCGATGACGAGACGCCTTTGTGCCAACTGATCCGCCGGGAATGCTCTTTGCCCGGCGCGGCCCCGGCGGCGGCCCCGCAAGGGGAAAAACCTCCGCTTTTTTGCGGCGACCATCCGGCCCCGCAGCCGGATTTTCGGATAGAGCCTGAGGAAATCGAAAGCTATCTGGGGAAAAACGGGCGCTTTGCCGCCGCCATGGAGCATTTTGAATACCGGCCGCAGCAGGTGGAAATGTCCCAGGCGGTGGCGGACGCTTTCCAAAACCGGCAGTTTTTATTGGCCGAGGCAGGCACCGGCACCGGTAAATCCTTGGCCTATTTGCTGCCCGCCGCTTTGTTTACCGCCGGTTCCGGCTACAAAGTGGCCATTTCCACCCATACCAAAAATTTGCAGGAACAACTGCTGCACAAGGATATCCCGCTGCTATGCCAATTGTTGGACCGTCCTTTGTCCGCTGTACTGCTGAAAGGGCGAGGCAATTATCTTTGCCGCCGCCTGTACCGCTATCTGCTCAGGCAGCCGCCGGAAAGCATGCGCTATTTCCTGATGCGCATCGCCGTATGGCAGGCAGGCACGGAAAGCGGCGACGGCGACGAATTGCTGCTGAACGGCTATGATCAAGGCCGTTGGCAGGCGATTTGCGCTTCCAAGGACAATTGCGCCGTATTTTGCCCCCTGCGCAAAAGCGGCGCTTGCTATGTGCAGAAATCCCGCATGGCGGCAAACGACAGCGATATTTATATTCTCAACCATTCTCTGTTGACGGCCAACGCCGCCATGGAAAACGCCGCTTTGCCGCCGTTTTCCTATCTGATCATCGACGAAGCCCACCATTTGGAAAAAGCCGCGGAGGCGCAATTGACCGCCACGGTGGACTTTTATGCGCTGCTGAACCTTTTGGGCCGTTTGCGGCGGCATGAAAAAGGCAAGGAAACGGGCTGCATCCGCAGCTTGCGCCATGCCTGCGACAGCATTTTCCTGCCGGAAGGCAATAAGGAGCTTTTGCTGCGGAAAATCGACGGTTTGGAAGATGGCCTGGAGCAGTGCCTGTCGGCGGCGGAAGCATTCTTTGCCCTGACGCAGCAGGCCTTTGCCGCCGAAGCGGCCAGACAAAGCTATATGCCGGCCACCGTACGCCTGTTGCCCGCCCATTACCGGCAGGATTTTTGGCCGCTTTTGCAGGACAAGGGGGCCGCTTTGCAGGGGGCATTGAACGCCCTGGCCCAGAGTATGTTTGCTTTGCAGGAAGACCTTGCCGCTTTGGCAACGGAAGGGGACGCCGACCCTGCGCCCATGCCCGGAACCGGAGAATTGCCGGGACTGACGGCTCAGGCCCGGGAAATCGCCGCTACCGTAGGCCGCTGCCTGGCGGAGGAACAGGAAAATTATGTGGTGTGGCTGCGCTTCGGTGAAGGGGAGAGAAAGCCCTCCTGGCATATCGCGCCCATCGAATTGGCGGAAATTTTGCAGGATCGTTTGTTCAGCCGCTGCGATTCCGTGGTTTTGACTTCCGCCACCATGGCGGCGGGCGCTTCCTTTTCTTTTTTCAAACGCCGCCTGGGGCTGGATCTGTTACCGGAACCGCCTGTGGAAAAGGTTCTGCCCTCGCCCTTTTTCTATCGGGAACAGGCGTTGTTCACGGTGGTGAACGACTTGCCGGATTGGAGCAAGACTTCGGAGATCCTGGCGGTAGAGGCCATTTCCGCCTCCCTGACGGAGTTGCTGGCCGCCTCCCGGGGCCGGGCCTTGGTTTTGTTCACCTCCCATCAGCAATTGCAGGCCGTATACCGGCAAATCCGCCGCCCCCTGCTGCAGCAGGGCATACAGGTGCTGGCTCATGGCGTCAACGGCGGGCCGGTGCAATTGCTGCAGCGGATGAAGCATGAGCCCTGCTGCGCCGTGTTGGGTACCAACAGCTTTTGGGAAGGGGTGGACGTGGCCGGCGAGGCCCTGTCCCTGTTGGTGATTGTGCGCTTGCCTTTCTCCCCGCCCAATAATCCCCTGACCGCCGCCAAATCGGCCAAACTGGAAGCCGAGGGGCGTTCCTCTTTCGCGGAATACAGCTTGCCCCAGGCCATCCTCCGCTTCAAGCAGGGCTTTGGCCGTTTGATCCGCAGCGGCGAGGATTGCGGCCTGTTTTGCGTTTTAGACAGGCGCATCGTGGATAAACAGTACGGCAAACGCTTTATCGACGCCCTGCCGCCTATGGAAAGACGGCAAGGGTCCAGCCGGGATGTAGCCGCCTGGATCCGGGAATGGCTGAACGGTTAAATGTCCGGCGGCCAGGCACCAAAAGCATTTTCCGGCATACTTTGGCATAGAATAAAAACGGCGAGGGGATGAAACCTATGAAAATATTCTATATTCCGTTACCGCCGCTGCTGCGGAAAATGCTGGGCGGGCGCAAAAAAACGACGGCATATGGGGATGCCGCCGATATGGCAGAAGCTGCGTTGTAGCAAACAAAACCTTGATTAAATGAAATGCGTTTAATCAAGGTTTCTGTTTGCCTATGACCGCGCCGGCATGGTCGTCTTTCGGGGCTATCTGACGCCGGCAATACCGCCGGCTGCGGCGGCAAGCAGGCAAAGGAGCGTTTTTCCCAACCATTGCCCGTGTATGCCGCCGCATACAGCCATCAGCGCCAGGATCAGCCCGCCTACGGCCAGTCCCAGCAGCATCCCTTTGGCTCCGGCCTTTTTCCCGGCGGCCAGGCCGCCGGCGAATAAAGCGGCCGCGTCGATGATCACCGCGGCCACGGACAGCGTTTGCTGATCCAGCGGCGTATAATAGACGCAGGCCGCCGCCGCCAAAGATAGGGAAAACAGCAGGGCCAGGCTGAGCCCCGTTCCCCATAAAATCCCCTTTGCCATTCGATTCATATCGCTCCCTCCCGATGCTACCGGCTTGTATTTTACTGTATGCGCCGCCTGCCGGATTATGCTTGACGGAACAGGCTAAAAGGCATAAAATAATAGTGTTATCGTTCTATATGACAAACGACTGTCCGGGGAAAGCAGCCTGTACCGGAAATCGGTTTTGCCCCGGCCGCGACCGTTTTTCCGCCAAACGCCATGGCGGAAACGATAGCGCCGGATACGGGGGCAAGGCAGTTCGTGGGCAAGGATAACGTCATTTTAGGAAAAGCAGAGGATTGCAGATGACCACTAGCATTGATAAAGAAAAAATCGTCGCCGCGGTGGAGCAGATCCTGCAGGCCATCGGCGAGGATCCGCAGCGGGAAGGCCTGCAAAGAACGCCCCAACGGGTGGCGAATATGTATGAAGAATTGTTCAGCGGCAGCTCCATCGATCCCAAGACCTTTTTGACCACCCAGTTTACCGAGGACAAGCACGGCGAAATGGTGATCGTCAAGGACATACCCTTTTTCTCCATGTGCGAACATCATATGCTGCCCTTCGTGGGCAAGGCCCATGTGGCGTATATCCCCGGCGACGGCAAAATCACCGGGCTTTCCAAAATCGCCCGGGTGGTGGAGGGCTATTCCCACCGTTTGCAATTGCAGGAACGGCTGACCACCCAGGTAGCCGACGCTTTGATGGAGGTGCTGCAGCCCCAGGGCGTATTGGTCGTCATCGAGGCGGAGCATATGTGCATGACCATACGGGGGGTAAAGACCCCCGGCGCGCTGACCGTTACCTCGGCGGTGCGGGGCACCTTCCATAAAAACGTGACCCGCAGCGAAGCGCTGAGCTTGATCAAAGGCTAAACGATCCTTATGAGGTACAGGAATGAAACAAAAAAAACATAGATCCGGACCGATCGCTTTGCCGGAAAAACCGGCAATCAAAGGCAGTTTTCTCAAAGAAACAGCAAAAGTTTTTGCGATGGCTTTGGTCATAGCCATCGTATTAAAGATGTTCATTGTGGACAGCCGTGTGGTGCCCAGCTCTTCCATGTATCCCACCATCGAAGAACAGGACCGTATCGTCCTCAACAAGTTGGCTTATGTGGGCGATCGGGCGCCGCAGCGGGGAGATATCGTGGTATTTAAGGCGCCCGAAGAATTGGACAGCCCCTACGACCTGGTAAAACGGGTCATCGGTTTGCCCGGAGAAATGCTGGAAGTAAAAGACGGGGCGGTGTATATCGACGGCGAGGCTTTGCAGGAAGGCTACGTATTCGAAGCGCCGGGTTATGCCTATGGGCCGGTCACCGTACCGGAAAACTGCTATTTTATGATGGGCGACAATCGCAATCACAGTCTGGACAGCCATTATTGGGAGGAGCCTTTTGTTCCGGAGCAGGAGATCAAGGGCAAAGTGGTTCTTCGTTATTGGCCATTTTCTTCGTTTGGGGTGCTGGAATGAACATATTATTAACCAATGATGACGGAATACAATCTTCCGGTTTGCGCATATTGGCGGAGGCGCTGCTGGAATTGGGCGACATATATATCGCCGCCCCTTCCCTGGAACAAAGCGGCGTCAGCCATGGTCTTACCGCCCATGTGCCATTGCGGGCGCATCGGATAGACTATGCGGCAGCCGTCAAATGCGCCTGGTCCATAGACGGCACGCCGGCGGATTGCGTCAAGCTGACAATCGAAAGATTGCTGCCGCAAAAGCCGGATGTGGTGATCTCCGGGATCAACTTTGGGGCAAATTTGGGCACGGATGTGATTTATTCGGGAACGGTGGCCGGCGCTATGGAAGGCTATTTGTTCGGCCTGCCGGCCATGGCCCTGTCGGTCACCGGCATACGCCGGGGCGTGGGCCAAGGGAATTTTGCCTATGCCGCCCGGCTCTGCCAACAAATATGCCTGACCTGGCAGCAGCAGGATTTTAAGCCCCGCACCATGTTGAACATAAACGTGCCTGGGCAAAACCCGCAGGAGATCAAGGGCGTTCGCTTTACCCGCCTGGGTTGGCGCTGGTATCATGACGCCTATGAGCAAAGGCTGGATCCCAATGGACGGCCCTATTACTGGCTGCAGGGTACCGCTTACGACGGCGAAGATCCGGGGGATACGGACGTATCCGCCTGCCGGGAAGGCGTGGTATCGATCACCCCTTTGTTCAATGATATGACCGATACGGCCGCCTTGCAAACGCTGCAGCATACTTTTGACCTTCCGCGTTGACGGAGATCGCATAGATATATGGAACCATACATAGAGAAGAAATGCTTACAAAGCCGTCCCGGGACGGCTTTTTCTTATGCCCGAAAAGATGCTAAGCTGCCAGCCCAAAGCTGCCTCCCGGTGGCGGAGATATCCGTCATTCGGGGCAGGGAGGGGTTGCGCCCGGCGGTCGCTTTTTCGCAAAATAATAAAAACGCGTGATCTTACAAGGAAGATCACGCGTTTTATAATCTGCATTTTCAGCCGATCGAATATATCATCCCGATGGGCTTAGGCCAGGATTTCTTTAAAGGCAGCAACCAGTTTTTTGTTCATTTCCATGGTGCCGATGCTGATCCGGGAGCAGGTGGGGCAATTCCAGCCGCCGCCCACGGCGATCAACAGGCCTTGACGGCGCAATTTGTCGGCGATTTCTCTGGCGTCCCGATGGAAATCCACAAAGATAAAGTTGGTGTAGGAAGGTTGGCAGGTGAAGCCCATGGCGGTAAATTCTTTGGTCAGATATTCTTTACCTTCTTTGTTCACCGCCAGAGTCTTATGCAGGAATTCTTCGTCGTCCATGGCCGCCAAAGCCGCATCCTGGGCCACACGGTTCACGGCAAAATATTCCACGGTCCGGCGCATCAATTCGATCAGGTATTCCGGTCCCATGATGTAACCGATACGGCAGCCGGCCATACCGAAGATTTTCGATAAGGTACGGATGACCAGGACTTTTTTACCGGCATTTACATATTGCAGGCTGTTGGGATAATCGGCGGCGTCCACAAATTCCGCATAGGCTTCGTCAAATATCACGATCACATTGTCCGGAATGTCTTTCATGAATTCTTTGACTTCATCTTCTTTGACAATGGTGCCGGTGGGGTTATTGGGGTTGCAGACCATGATCAGCTTGGTTTTGGGCGTGATGGCCGCTTTTATGGCTTTCAGATCCACGGTGTAATTTTTCAGGGGAACCGTGACCAATTTGCCGCCTACCAATTGCACCGTGGTGTTATAAACGAAGAAATGGGGGCTGCCGACGATCATTTCTTCCCCTTCGTTGAGGAAGGTTTCCGTCAGCATCAGCAAAACATTGTCTGCGCCGTTGCCAAACAATACTTGCATTTCGTCAATGCCGTTGGCTTTGGCCACTTTGCGGCGCAATTCGGTGCAGGTGGCGTCAGGATAAAGGAAAACGTCTTTGGCATGTTCCTGAATCGCCGCGATGGCTTTGGGAGAAGTGCCCAAAGGATTTTCATTGCAATTAAAAGACAATACTTCTTTTAAGTTGAATTCTTTTTTCAATTCTTCATTGGTTTGTTCCGGCAGATTGGGGTCGTTTCCCAAGATACAGGGTCTTACCAGTTCAGCGCCTTTGACATTAGCCATGTTGCATACCTTCCTCTCGGTTAAAATTTGATACCAAAACGGTTTTTTTATAAGATGAGGCCAAGAAGTGATAACCTCTTGGCCTCATGCCATACCAAAGTGAAACGATTAAGATTAGTAAATGAAGTTGACGCCCATCTTGGCGACTTCTTCTTTACATTTGTAGAACAGATCCAGGTATTCGGGCTTGGGAACGCATTTGAGCACGTCGTAAGCTTCATGGAAGGGCACGCCATAGTTGTCATGCGGGATCTTCTCTTCGTATTTGGCCAAGAGTTTGTTGACAACTTCGCTGGCTTCTTCGCGGGTCATATGCTGCGCAACTACGCTGTGGGCAACTTCCGCGGCGAAGCGGGCTTCCAAGGGAGTACCATGGTTGTGGATCTTGTTGCGGCAGGGCGCGCAGGTCCACAGGTTGTTACCGGAAACGACGCTGGAAATAGCATGGGCAGCGCCTTCATAGAACAGCATGTCGGTCATGGGGCCGGCATTGGCGAAGCAGTTGGAGTCGTTGACCAGATGGGTGTTGCGGGCAACGGCTTGGGTGTAGGCGCTGATGATCCACAGCATCTCTCTGCCGGTGTTGGAACCGTAGAGGAGATGGAAGGGGAAGTTCTGGGAGAAGGAAGCGCCGTATACGCACAAACCTTGGAGAATGAAAGCGATCTGCAGGATGGCGGTACCTTCCGCGCCGCCGGCATAACCGCCGTAGATGGCGCCGGGCAGGATGGCGCAGAGGTTACCCATTTGGTTGTAATGGATCGCTTTGTTCAGCATCTGGTTGTTGGTCATCAATTCGGTGATACCGCCGCACAGACGGGCGTCGCCGGCGCGTACACCCCATTGATCGTTGCTGACCGCGATCTGGGCCATATCGGATTCAGCAGTACCGACGGCTACGAAGAAGACGTCGGGACGGCCGGCCAAACGGGCGGTTTCTCTCAGGGTCATGGCATGGTGCATGGAGCCGCCGATTTCCAGCGGGAAGTGAGAGGTCATGGGACGTCCCATGAAGTCGCCCAGCAACGGGGAGCAAATGCCGTCCAGCAAGGGCTCTTTCAGGTAAGACAAGCAGGCGTTGAAGAAGACCTGTTCGTCATAGGTGATGTCCGGGCTCATGATGATGAACGGTTTTTCGGTATCTTCGACTTTGCGGTGACCGTAACGACGGAGGTCATGGTTTTTGCCGACCAGGTAGTAAGAAGGCGCGGCAAACAAATCTTCGTTGACTTCCCGTTCGTCAAATTCGATCACGCGATGGGTATCTTGGTTGTAAACGCCGACCGTGAGGAACAGTTCTTTACCGGCTTGCCAAACTTTGTCGGCCAGCTCGTCGCTGGTGTTGACCGGTTTGGACAGGTCCGCTTTGATCTCGTATTTGCGGATCAATTTTTTGATGGTCGGCATCAAGCTCTTTTTAACAAAATAATTTTCTTCCATGAAGGGGCCGTTTTGCGCCCGTTCCATTACTTCCCAAAGTCTAACTGCCATTTATCTACACCCCCGTTATTTTTGTACTAAATTGTTTACCAGCGTCACGGCTTCCGCAGCACTTTCGGCCCAACCGTCGGCGCCGATATCTTTCGCCCAATTGGGATTGGTGGGCGCGCCGCCAACGATAACTTTGAATTTGCCATACAAGTCTTTGTCTCTCAAAAGATTGATCACTTCGGTCGCGCCGGGCATGGTGGTGGTCATCAAAGCGGAAACGCCGATAACGTCGGCTTCGTTTTCAACGGCTTTGTTGACATAATCAATGGCGGGGACGTTTTTGCCGAGGTCAACTACGTCAAAACCGTCAGCGGTCAAAACGGTGACAACGATGTTCTTACCGATTTCATGCATGTCGCCAGGGGCGGTGCCCAGAACGACGGTGCCTTTCTTTTGGATGTCGCCGCTTTCCGCGAGGACGGGTCCAAAGATGTCCATGGCGGCGACCATGGCGTCGGCGGACAGGATCATTTCGGGCAGGAAGATTTCCATAGCTTCGAATTGACGGCCCAGTTCACGCATGGTGTCGGTGAGCTTTTCAATAACGGGTTTCAGATCCGCTTTGGCATCGACGATTTCCTGTGCCGCTTCAGCGGATACTTCGTCGTCGCCATCCATGATGGCTTCAGTTAATTTCTTGATGCTTTCTTCCATAAATATACCTCCATTTTTTGTTCTGCTGCAAGCAGATGAAAGAAGTTCCGCTTGCGTCCCCCTCCGACAGAAACCGTCCCGGCCATGGGAACATGTCCCAGGCATAGGCCAAGACATAAAGATAATAATTTATCTTGATGAAACTATTTTATCACATGAGAAAAAAAACTACAATAGGTATTTTATAAAAATTGAAAAAAATTGCCGAAAAAATTATTCCGCTTTGATCCGGGGAAAACTCATGGCGCCGATGAACTCTTCCTGAAAATTGGGACAGTCGGCCAATTCCACATGTTCGATCTCCGCCAGCTTGTTGTAAATGTACTGCCGCTCCTTGGAGGACAGCAAGGCGATGGAGGAGCCTGCGCCGGCGGCGTTGCCCAGAGGAATGATATGATCCAAGGGAATATTGGGCAGCAGCCCCAAAACCACGGCGCTTTCCTTATTAATAAAGTTGCCGAAAGCGCCGGCCAGCAGCACGGTGTCGATATCCGCCACGGTTTTGCCGGCGGCCTGCAGCATCAGCAGGATGCCGCTGTAGATGGCCCCTTTGCCCAATTGCATTTGCCGTACGTCTTTGTGGTTGAGGACGATTTCCCGTCCGTCGTCGCCTTGGGCCAAAACGAACTCGGTGATATTGTCTTCGGTCTTGTGCAAACGCCATGCCAGATCCGGCGGCAATTCCTGCTGCGCCGCTTTCTGGCTGATCATTTTGCCGGAGGGCAGGATGACGCCGGCGGTGATCAGCGCCGCGGTGGCGTCGATCAGGCCGGAGCCGCAAATGCCCCTGGCTGGCGCGTCGTCTACGGTATGCACCAGCAGCTTGCCTTCGATGACCTTGACGCTTTCAATGGCGCCGGCGGCGGCCCGCATGCCGTGATGGATGGAAGCCCCTTCAAAGGCCGGGCCGGCTGCGGTGGAGCAGGCCCAGGTATGGCCGTCGGCCTGCAGGATCACTTCGCCGTTGGTGCCCAGGTCGATGAGGATATGCACGCCGCTTTTTTCCATCAGGCGGGAGGTCAATATGCCCGCCACCAGGTCGGAACCTACATGGCCGGCGATATTCGGCAGCAAGTAGACGTCGCCTTCCGGATGGATGCGAATGCCGATCTCCGTGGCTTTTAATTCCTTGGGGCCGGTAAAGGCCGGCGTAAAGGGTATCCTGGCCAGGGTGGAAGGGGAGAGGCCCAGGAACAAATGGCTCATGGTGGTATTGCCAACCACGGTGGCTTTGCGGATTAAGTCCCGCTGGATGGAATGCCTTTCGATCAGCGTATCCGCCAGTTCGTTGAGACAGCCGATGATTTTATCGTGCATGACCTGCAGATTGCCGGGCTTTTCTTCGCAGTAGTTGATCCTGGTGATGACGTCCGCGCCGAAAACGCTCTGAGGATTGGTTTGGGCGGCAATGTCGATCAATTCTGCCTCTTTCATATCCCACAGCATACATACCACGGTGGTGGTGCCGATATCGAAAGCCAGACCGTAGCATTGCTCTGCGGTTTTTTCCGGTACGAAATCATCGGGGAAATATAACAGTTTGGTCTTGCGGGCGTCGGCGTTTTTCATCTTCGGCACCAGGATGCGCATATTGTCTATGACATGCACCCGGCAGGCCAGGCGATAGCCCTGATCCAATTCTTCTTGAGGGATCAGCTCCTTTTCCGCTTCGTCCGCCGGCGGGGTTTTGCCGGAAACCACCTGGATCTTGCAGCAGCCGCAAACGCCGGCCCCGGCGCAGCTGCCGTCGATATGTATACCGGCCTCGAACAATACCTGCAGCAAAGAGGTGCCTTCCGCTACCTGGCATTTGATATTATTGGGCAAAATGGTTATTTCCATGCAGAGAAACTCCTTTAAATCGTGGAACGGTGAAAAGACAGATTATGGATGCTATTTCAGTGTGCTGCCGTCAAAAAACGTTCCGAATTTATTATTCAACATATAGTATTGTGTGTGTAAGTCTAAACTCCTGCCGGGATGCCCACTGTTTTCCATATATTTTTGCGGGGAAATTTTTTTCGGCGAAAGCGATGGATTGCCGCTTGTATTCCCTCCGTTTTTTTGGTAATATATTAGGGTAGATCATGTATGATCTGCTTTTGTGTCTATTTTTTTCTTCGCCATTCGACGCCGGGTCCCAAGCCCTCCGGCAGACAAAACCAACGTTTGGCGGCTGCGGAGGTATCGCTGTGCATGAAAAACTGAAATTCTATTTGGACTTTGCTGAGTTTTTAGGCAAATCCGTGGATAAGAATACCGAAGTCGTTTTGCATGAGACGGTAGGCGACAATCCCGGTATCGTATATATTTATAACGGATATGTCAGCGGCCGGCAGGTCGGCGCGCCGTTAAGCGAGTTTTCTCAGGAAATGGTCAACAATAAAGAAGACCATTCCCTTTACCGCGTCAATTATGCCACGGTGGCCAACGATGGCAGCATCCTTCGTTCGTCCAGTTTCTTTATCCGCGACGACGACAATACGCTGCTGGGAATATTGTGCATCAATTCCAATGTTTCCCAGTACCTGCAGCTCAGCGAACAATTGCGGGAGCTGGCCGGGCTGTCTTTTGATGAAGAAGTGTCGGACGGCGACGATACGCAAATCTATCTGACTTCCGCCAAAGATGTTATATTGGAAAATATCCAAAGCATTTTGACTGATATGAACGTCAACACACCGCCCAACCGTTTGACCGCCGCCGAAAAACAAATCGTCATCAATGTGCTGCACAAACGGGGTATTTTCAATCTAAAGGGATCCGTGGCCAAGGTGGCGGCCATCATGTGCGTTTCCGAGCCGACGATATACCGCTATTTGCCGAAAAGCAATCTGTAAAAGCAGGCCGGGACGGTGGGCGCAAAATGTTTTCCCTGCGCCTTGGCCGGAGAAAAATTTTTTTCTTTTCGCGATAAAAATTTATCAAAAGGGATTGCAATTCTTAGTGATTTGGTATAGAATTAAAACAAAAATTTAGCGTAAAGCTAATTGGTCAATCATATATATTATATTTTAGGAGGTCTTTTGCATGAACGGAAAAGAATTACTGTTTGAAGTGTTGCGTCATCATGACACGCCGCGGGTTCCTTGGGTGCCTTTCGCCGGTATCCATGCCGGTAAACTGGCCAACTACACCGCCCAGGAAATCCTCATGGACGGAGACAAACTCTTTAAATCCCTGATGGAGGTCAACAAAATTTACCGTCCCGACGGACAACCGGTATTGTTCGACCTGCAAATGGAAGCGGAAATTTTGGGCTGCGAATTGCTGTGGGCCGAATACGCGCCTCCGTCCGTAATGAGCCATCCCCTGGAAAACACCAAAACCATTCCCTGCTCCTGCACCATTCCGGAAAAAACCGACGGACGTCTGCCCATGGCCTTGGACGTCATGCGCCGGATGAAAGAGGCCGTTGGCGAAACCACCGCTTTGTACGGCCTGACCACCGGTCCTTTGACCCTGGCTTCCCATTTGCGGGGCACCAATCTGTTCCGGGATATGCGCAAAGACGGCGAATATGTAAAAGAGCTGTTTAATTACTGCAACGAAGTCAACAAAGCCATGGCGGACTACTATATCGAAGCCGGCATGGACGTGATCGCCGCCGTTGACCCGGTATTGTCCCAGATCTCCGCCAAGCACTTTGAGACTTATCTGATGGATTGCTATACGGATCTGTTCAACCACATCCGTGAAAAAGGCGCTTTTGCCGCGTTCTTCGTCTGCGGCGACGCCACCCGCAACATCGAAGTGATGTGCCAATCCGGTCCGGACTGCATCGCCGTGGACGAAAACGTCAACATGGCCCAGGCCAAGGAAATCACCGACAAATACAATATCGCCCTGTGCGGCAATATCCCGCTGACCACCACCATGTTGTTCGGCACCCAGCAGGACAATATGAAATACGCCTTGGAAATGCTGGATACCCTGAATCATCACAACCTGATTATTGCCCCCGGCTGCGATATGCCCTATGATATCCCCATCGAAAACACCGTGGGTGTGGTACAGGCCCTGCATGAACCGGAACAGGTTCGCGAAATCCTCAAGAACTACGAAGCGCCTATCGACGAAGACGTGGATGTGGAACTGCCGGATTACAACAATCTGCCCCGTCCTTTGGTGGAAGCCTATACTTTGGACTCCGCTTCCTGCGCCGCCTGCACCTATATGTATGCCGCCGCTATGGACGTCAAGAAACATTTCGGCGACAAAGTCGACGTGGTGGAATACAAATACATCAACAAGGAAGATATCCCGCGCTTCAAAAAGCTCGGCATCCAGCATCTGCCCAGCCTCTTGATCAACGGCGAACTGAAATATTCCTCCATCATTCCCGAACGGCAGGAATTGTTTGATGAAGTCGAAAAACTCTTGAACAAATAAAGCATAATCATATCAAACACAACCATCAAAGCATAACGCGCCAGGGTTTATTTCCTTTGGCGTGTTATGCTTTATGAGCAAGCGTATGCGGAAAGGGAAAGGGAAAGGCTATGTTTAAGATTTCTGACGAAGGTATGAGCATTGCCAGCGGCAGGATCAAACTGTATATCGTCAACGGCTTTTTGGGCGCCGGCAAAACCACGATGATGCAGCAATTGATGGACGTTTGGCATGACAAAAAAATGGCAATCATCGTCAACGAATTCGGCGACGCCGGCATGGACGGCGCCGTTTTGGCCCAGGAAGGCATCAAATTAACGGAGATCAATAACGGCTCCATATTCTGCACCTGCCGGGCGGAGAATTTTATCGAAGCTTTGGTACAGATGACCAATTTAGACGTTTCCTTGGTGCTGGTAGAAAGCTCCGGTCTGGCCAATCCCGCCGGCGTGGGCAAAATCGTTTCTTTGGTGCAAAAAATGACCAATGACAGCTATGAGTATAAGGGCAGCCTGACCATGGTGGACGTCCTGGGCTTCTGGGATGTGCGCTATACCTCGGTCATGGCGCAGCAGCAGGTGATCTGCAGCGATCTGCTGGTGGTGAATAAAATCGATTTGGCCACAGAAGAGGAAATCGAAGAAATCGAAGCGGAATTGCGCCAGATGAACCCCTATGCCGATATCGTTCGCGCCACCTTTGCCAAAGTGGACCGCAAAGTCTTCGACCAGATGGACGGACATTACAGCGCCAGCGACCGCAACTGGGGTGGCGGCAAAGTGATCGGCACCCAAAAATGGCTGGTTTCCTTCAAAGGCGATTACCGTCAGGAAGATGTGGAACAATGGCTGAAGCTGATCGCCCCCTATATGTACCGGGCCAAAGGCTTTGTGAAGATCGACGGAGCCTGGCATTACATCGACAGCACCAATACCTTGATCAGCATCAAGGATACCAATATCGAGCCGGAAGAAGACAGCGCGGTGATTTTGGCCCCCGGTAATCAGCCCATCAAAGAAAAAATGGACGAAGCCTGGAAACAAGTCTTCGGCGGCAGCGATAAAGAACTGGTCTATATGTGATCGCTTTTGCGACTTATCTGGGTTCAAACATCACATCAGCAACATCAGCGGGGGCGGTTCTTTGTCTCAGGATTGATACCAAGGAACCGTCCCCGGTGAATAATAACGGCGAATGTTTGAATCCTACTATCGCCAAGCCGCAAGTTTTTCTTTACATTCCTCAAAACAGGCTCTCACCCTGCGCCGGTTTATGGCATATGATGTGCCATAGATAAAGCGTAAGGGTGAGTTTTTATATGGCGAAACAAAAAATAGCGTTTTTGGGAGGGGACAAGAGAAACGTTTATATCCTGCGCCGCCTGTGGGAATTGGGCTATCGGGGGTCGGCTTTCGCGATCCCGCCGCAGTTTTTGCCGCCGGGTGTGGATTTTGCGGAAAGCGCCGGGGAGGCGTTGTCCCGGGCGGCGGCGGTGGTGCTGCCCGTAGGCGGTTTGGGCCCGGCGGGCTATCTGCCGAATTTGCTGGGCGATCCGGTCTATGCCGGTGCGGAGGATTGGGCGGAGATTATGCCCGGGGCCGTCGTCCTCACCGGGGTCTGCGGCGAGTATTTGCCGGATATCGCCAAGGCCCATGATTTGCGCATGGTTTCCGCCATGGACTACGAGGAAGTGGCTCAGCCTTTGGCGGCGGCCACTGCGGAGGGGGCTTTGGCCATGGCCATCAGCCTGAGCGAAGGCCTGCTGGCGGCCAGCCGTTGCCTGGTGGTGGGCTACGGCCGTATCGGCCGGGAGCTATCCCGGCGGCTGCGGGCTTTGTCCGCTGAAGTCATCGTGTTCAATCGCGGCTCCCGCCGGGGCAACCGGGCCCGGGCGGAGGGCTTTGATTTGGCCCCTTGGCAGGATTTGCCGGAACGCCTGGAACAGGCGGATCATATTTTCTCTACCGTACCGGCGCTGGTCTTTGACCGGGAACTGCTGCGGCGGATCCCCGACGGCGCTTTGCTGATCGATCTGGCCTCGTCGCCGGGGGGCGTGGATTGGGCTGCGGCGGCGGAGCTGCCGGTGCAGGCGGTTCCGGGCAACGGCTTGCCGGGAAAATACGCGCCGGCTTTTGCCGGCCGGGTGATGGCCGGTCTGTACGGCCGTATCCTGGCGGAATCTTTATCCTAGGGGAGGCGACGTCCATGTGCCATTCGGGCTTGAACGGATTGAAAATAGGTTTTGCTTTGACCGGCTCCCATTGTTCCCTGGCCAAAGCCCTGTCGGTGATGGCCGCTCTCAAAGAACAGGGCGGGGAGATATTGCCCATCCTTTCGCCCAGCGTCCAGTCTACCGACAGCCGCTTCGGCGAAGCCGTCTATTGGCGGCGGGAGATCCGGCGCGTCAGCGGCGCGGCGCAGATCATCGACAGCATCCCCCTGGCGGAGCCCATCGGGCCGAAAAAGCTTTTGGATATTCTGTTGATCTGCCCCTGCTCCGGCAATACTTTGGCCAAATTGGCCGCCGGCATCACCGATACGCCGGTGTTGATGGCCGCCAAGGCGCATCTGCGCATCGGCCGCCCTTTGACCCTGGCTGTGGCCACCAACGACGCCTTGAGCGCCAACGCCAAAAATATCGGCCAGCTTTTGAATTGCAAAAACGTCTTTTTTGTGCCCTTTCGCCAGGACGCCCCCTTTGAAAAGCCCAATTCCCTGGTGGCGGCCTGGGATCTGGTGGCGGAAACTTTGCTTTGCGCTCTGGAATACAAACAAAAGCAGCCTTTGCTTTTGGCTTCTCCGGCTCCGGTATGACGGCCTGCCCCCAAAGCCGCTGTCGGGAAATGCATTTTTTCATTCTCCATGGATATGCCGGGCGGGCTATTGCCTTTTGCGGGAATAAGGTGTTATAATAATACAATATAAACGGTTGCGCGAAACCGCCGGGCGTATCGCCCCTATGCATTTTCACCGGCGTATGGGGGAACGCGGAGGCGGTAATATAAATCTATTAAATCGTATAGGAGTAAAACAATGACGGGTTATCATGTCGCGATCGTCGGCGCCACCGGCGCCGTCGGCCATGAATTGCTGAAGATTTTGGCGGAAAGAAATTTCCCCGTAGAACGGCTGACCTTGCTGGCCAGCGAGCGCAGCGAAGGCAAAACCATCCAATGGCAGGGACGGGAGTATCAGGTACATCAAACCACGGAGCACAGCTTTGCCGGCGTGGATATCGCTTTGTTCGCCGGCGGTTCCGCCGCCCTGACCTATGGCCCCCCTGCCGTAAAGGCCGGCGCTGTGGTCATCGACAACAGTAGCAATTTCCGCTACGATCCTCAAGTGCCTTTGGTGGTCCCCGAGGTGAATCCGGAAGACGTCCGTTGGCATAAGGGCATCATCGCCAATCCCAATTGTTCCACGATACAAATGGTAGTGGCTTTGAAACCTTTGCATGACGCCGCCAAAATCAAAAAAATCATCGTCTCCACCTATCAGGCGGTCAGCGGCGCCGGCTTGCCCGGCCTGCGGGAATTGCAAACCCAAACCGAGCAGATTTGCCGCGGCGAGCAGGTCACGCCTTCCGCTTTTCCCTATCAGATCGCTTTCAACGTCATCCCCAACATAGACGTGTTGCTGGACAACGGCTACTACAAAGAAGAAATGAAAATGGTATGGGAAACCCGGAAAATGTTCCATGACGAAGATATCAAGGTAAGCGCCACCGCGGTGCGGGTGCCCGTGTACCGCAGCCACAGTGAAGCGATCACCATAGAAACGGAACGTCCCCTTTCGCCGGAGCAGGCGCGGGAGATCTTATCCGCCGCCGAAAATGTGGTGGTGGTGGACGATCCGGCCAATAAAAAATATCCTATGCCCTTGTACTGCAGCGATACGGATCAGGTGTATGTGGGCAGGATCCGCAAGGATTTGGTGTTTGACAACGGCCTTTCCCTTTGGGTCGTGGCCGACCAGATCCGCAAAGGCGCCGCCACCAACGCCGTACAGATCGCTGAATTGCTGGTTCGTGAAAATATGTTAGGTGCAAACAGGGGGTAGAATCATGGATTTTGGTACGGTTATTACCGCTATGGCAACGCCTATGGATGCAAATCGGGCGGTGGATTATGATGGCGCGCAGCGTTTGGCCGAATATTTGCTGGCCAACGGTTCCGACGCTTTGGTGGTTTGCGGCACCACCGGCGAATCCCCTACGTTGAGCAAAGAAGAAAAACTAAAAATGTTTGCCGCCGTCCTGGAAGTGGCCAAAGGCAAAGCGCCGGTGATCGCCGGCACCTCTACCTATGATACGGCGGCGTCAGTGGAATTGAGCAAAAAGGCGGAGGCTTTGGGCGTAGACGGTTTGCTGACCGTGACGCCGTATTATAACAAACCGCCGCAGGAAGGGGTTTTCCAGCATTTGCAGGCCATCGCTCAGGCCGTTTCCCTGCCGGTGATCCTCTACAATGTGCCCTCTCGTACCAATGTGAATCTGATGCCGCAAACCGTAGCCCGTTTGGCGCAGATCGAAAACGTGGTGGCGGTGAAAGAGGCTTCCAGCAACCCGGAACAGGTGATGGCTATACGCCAATGTACGCCGCCGGATTTTATCATCTATTCCGGCGACGATGCTGAGACCCTGCATGTTTTGGAGTTGGGCGGTATAGGCGTGATCAGCGTGGCTTCTCATTTGGTGGGCAAGCAGATCAAGGAAATGATCGACTGTTACAATCGGGACGATATGGCGGGCGCCCAGGCGCTGCATGAGAAATACGGTATGCTGTTTAAAAAAATGTTCTTATGCGCCAATCCCATCCCGCTGAAATTCTGCCTGAATCAGTTGGGCTTACCGGCCGGCCCCTGCCGTTTGCCTTTATGCGAAGCATCGGCGGACATTCAGGAACAGTTAGTGGAAATGCTGCGGCAATATGAATTGCAATAAGCAAATCGCAGTAAGAGATCGCAATAAAGAAATCGCGAAGAACTCGCAATACGTAAATCGCAATAAGAAAACTACGGTAAGAAAAACACAATAAAAATCGCGGCGATATGGTTTCGCCGCTTGCATACGCGCTTTTTGCACGATGGGTTTATACCCGACTCTTTTGGGGTATACTGATCGATGCGTTTAGAATACTTAGGATACGGCGAGCGCCCCAGGCGGTTCGCCTCCAGGTTGATATATCCTGCACAAGTAAATGCAGGGCGTATCAGCCTTCCTTTGCTGTAGCCAATTTACAGCTATGGCTGGGAACGTAATACCGGAAAGGGAGGAATGTATGGCTGAAAGAATAGCGTCCAAACGCGGCGCCGGCGGTAAACAGGCTGCGGCGGCCGGGATTTTGGATTGGCAACAGAGTGACGCAGTAGAAGAAAAACGAAAACGGACCCGGCAGACCGCCGGCAAAAAATCCACCGCCAAAACAGCGGGCGGTGAAACTGCCGCCGCAAGCAAGGGCAATAGCAAGAAAACTACGGATAGCGCCGCAGTGACAGGCCAAGGGAAAAAGCGCAAAGACCCGGCGGCGGGCGGCGGTGAAAAAAGCAACGGCAAAGCGCGCAAACAAAGCGAAAGCGGCAAAAACGGCCGCGGCAAAAAGCAAAACCCGCTGCCGGAGGAACGCTCCTCCTCCCACGCCTTTGTCAGCAATCCCCTGGCCAATGATCCTTTATCCCTGCGCAGCAATGTGTCCGGCACGGACAAGCATGGCGGCGAGAACGGATCGGAACGGAAATTAAAAATCATACCTTTGGGCGGTATGGGCGAAGTGGGCAAAAACATGACGGTGATCCAATACGGCGAGCAGATCGTGGTGGTGGACGCAGGGGTCATGTTTCCCACCGATGAAATGCTGGGCATCGATCTGGTGATACCCGATTACAGTTATTTGATCGAACACCGCCAACAGGTGCAGGCTTTTCTGCTGACCCATGGCCACGAAGACCATATCGGCGCTTTGCCCTATTTGCTGAAAGATATCGAAGCCCCGGTTTACGGCTCCCGCCTGACTTTGGGCCTGGTCAAAGGCAAGCTGAACGAGCATCGCATCGAAGCCGACCTGCGGCAGGTGGCCCCCAGGGAAACCATAAACGCCGGCGTATTCAAGGTGGAGTTTTTCCGCATCACCCACAGCATCCCCGATTCTATGGGCATGGCGGTGCATACCCCGGTGGGCGTGATTTTGCTGATCAGCGACTTCAAAATCGATATGTCTCCCATCGACGGGCGTCTGATGGATTTGTCCCGTATCGCCGCTTTGGGCGAAAAGGGCGTTTTGCTGCTGATGGCCGACAGCACCAATGTGGAACGGGACGGCTATACCGGCAGCGAAAAGACCATCGGCTCTACTTTTGAAAAATTGTTCAGCAAGGCGGAAGGCCGCATCATCCTTACCACCTTCGCTTCCAATGTACACCGGGTGCAGCAGGCCATGTGGGCGGCGGAACGTTCCGGCCGTAAAGTGGCGATCGTCGGCCGGGGCATGCAAAACGTTTGCGCCATAGCCCGGGAGCTGGGCTATTTGCAGATCCCGGACGATATCCTCATCGGCGTGGAAGAGGTGAACAGCCTGCCCGCCCATAAGATTTTGATCCTTACCACCGGCTCCCAGGGCGAGCCTTTATCCGGTTTGACCCGCATGAGTTCCGGCGAACACCGGCAGGTGCATATCATCCCCGGCGATTTGGTGATTATTTCCGCCACGCCGATCCCCGGCAATGAAAGGACCGTGGCCAGAACCGTGGACAACCTTTTCCGCCAGGGCGCCATGGTGGTGCATGAACGCAGCGAAGGCACCCATGTTTCCGGGCACGGCTCCAAAGAAGAATTAAAAATATTGATCAATATGGTCAAGCCCCGCTTCTTTTTGCCGATGCACGGCGAATACCGGATGCTGTATAAGCATGCCCAGCTGGCCCAATTTTTGGGCATGGCCCTGGAAAACACCTTCGTGATGGAAAACGGCCAGATCCTGGAAGTAGGCCGCCGCCATTGCCGGATCAACGGTTCCGTAACCAGCGGACAGGTCCTCATCGACGGCCTGGGCGTAGGCGACGTGGGCAATTATGTTTTAAAAGAAAGAAGACAGCTTTCGGAAAGCGGTATTATCATCGTCAACCTGGTCTACAGCCGGAAAAAAGAGCCGCATATCCTCTACGGCCCGGAAATCATTTCCCGTGGATTCATATTTGAAAAGGAATATGAGCATATTATCGGTGAAGCAAAAGAAAAAGTAGCGGCTCTTTGCACCGATCAACGGCTCACAGACGGCAGTCTTTATGATTTGCGCAATCAATTGCGCAGCGTATTGGGAAGATTTGTTTTGGAGCGAACCGGCAGAAGGCCGGTGATCATCGACGTGATCAATGAGGTGTAAGCAGCCCTGCTCAAGGAGGGTTGGTTATGTCCAGTACCAAGGGTTTACTATCCGGAGCGGCCAGATTGCGCAACGAGCTGAATCCGGATACGCCGCCTGAGGAAAGCAATGATTCAAACGACGAACAGGGGAACCATTTAAACGATTACGGGGAATTGCGATTGCCGGAAATGCATGGCAATATCCATGTGATCACCATTATCGGCCAGGTGGAAGGTCATCTGATCATGCCGTCGCAAAACAAAGCCACCAAGTACGAGCATATCATTCCCCAGCTGGTGGCGGTGGAACAAAGCCCGGAGATCGAAGGCTTGCTGGTGATCCTCAATACCGTGGGCGGCGACGTGGAGGCGGGTTTGGCTTTGGCGGAAATCATCGCTTCCATGTCCAAGCCCACGGTCTCCCTGGTTTTGGGCGGCGGTCATTCCATCGGCGTGCCCATCGCCGTGGCGGCGGATTATTCTTTTATCGCCCCCACCGCCACCATGACCATTCATCCCATCCGCCTTACCGGTATGGTGGTGGGCGTGCAGCAGTCCTTTGATTATCTGGAAAAGATGCAGGACCGGATCATCGATTTTGTGGCGCGGCATTCCCATATCAGCGCTGCCCAGTTCCGGCAGATGATGACCACCACCGGAGAATTGGCCAGGGATGTGGGCACCGTGGTGGTGGGCGAAGCCGCCGCCGAATGCGGGCTGATCGATGAAACCGGCGGCCTGTCCCAGGCCATGGATAAGCTGCGGCAGATGATCGAAGACCATAAAGCCTCCGAGCAGGGGCAGGAAGCCCGGATCGATCCGCCCCGGGAAAAGGCCCCGGCGGACAAGCCCGGCCCAATATTCAAACGTCCCCATCGCGATTGGCGAAAGGGGGAAAAGCCGTGATCTGGAGCATCATCAGCGAGGAAGATATCTTTGCCGGTCAGCCGGTGGACATGCCGGCTTTGCGCAGCGTAGATCACCTGGGAAAGCGCCTGCTGATCCGCCCCGGCAGCGACGGCTGGGGTGAAATCGTTTCTTTGCTCAGCACCGCTCCGGCGGATTTTTTGGACGGACGCTTCGCCCCGGGAACCAGGATACGCCTGTAAATATACTGCCGGCTGATTTTTGGCCGGCAGTATATTTTTGCCTTTTTTCGCAGATACTAGTTTGCGTGAAAGCGAACTTGCTGACGATGGAGGTATTTTTTTATGAAAGCGACTGGTATTGTGCGGCGCATCGACGATTTGGGTCGGGTGGTGATCCCCAAAGAGATCCGCCGCAATTTGCGTATCCGGGAAGGCGACCCTTTGGAAATATTCGTAGACCGGGACGGAGGCATCATCCTCAAAAAGTATTCGCCCATCGGTGAATTGGCCAATTTTGCCCGGGAATATGCCGACGCTATGTGCGAGGTTTTGAAAAAACCGGTGCTGATCAGCGATCGGGATAATATCGTGGCGGTATCCGGCGCGGCGAAAAAGGATTTTTTAGGCAAAAGCATCGGCAGATTGGTGGAAAAATCCATGGAAGAAAGAAGGGCAGTCTTCAATCATTCTCAAAGCGACGCGTCCGGGCGGGGCGGCAATATCATCGCCGACGACAAGGGCGAGGAAAGCTATCGCTTCGACAGCGAGATGATCCTGCCGATCATCGCTCAGGGTGACCCGGTGGGCGCGGTGATCATCTGCGGCCGGGAAGACCTAGGGGAAACCGAACGCAAGGTAGCCCAATCCGCCGCCGGCGTATTGGCCAGACAAATGGAACAGTAAACAAAGACCTTGACCCAAACGGTCAAGGTCTTTGTTTAGATTGCAGCGGGCGGCGTTGGATTCGGACCTCGCCTTTGTCACATTATTATTGTGTTTTTTGTGATATTTATCACATTTTTATTCATTGCTGTACGCAGCCGTTTTTAATCAAAATAACAATTTTGCCCGCTTTGCGGCGCAGCGGAAGAACAGACGGTGCGCATCAGCGCTGGAGCTACAGGATTACCGGCGGCAGGCAGGAATCTCTTCCGCATATTTTCCCCCGCCGTTTGTGACGGGGAACGGAGAGGACAGGGAAAGATTTGCGGAAAAGATTTCCTGGGGCCGGCGGTGAAAAAGAATAAAATGCGGAGCAAAATATGCTATAATAATAGAAACGGTTTCCGCTTTCCGGCCGCCGTTACCAACATAATATTTCGCACATACAGGAGTATGGTATGACCCAGGAAAAAATCACCGTTCGCGGCGCACGGCAGCATAATTTGAAAAATATAGATGTGGATATCCCCCGGGATCGATTGGTGGTGATCACCGGCCTGTCCGGCAGCGGCAAAAGCTCGTTGGCCTTCGATACCATTTATGCGGAGGGACAACGGCGCTATGTGGAAAGCTTGTCCTCCTATGCCCGGCAGTTTCTGGGCCTGATGAGCAAGCCGGATGTGGATCAGATCGACGGGCTGTCGCCGGCCATTTCCATAGATCAAAAATCCACCAGCCATAATCCCCGTTCCACCGTGGGCACGGTGACGGAAATCCATGATTATCTGCGCCTATTGTACGCCCGGGTGGGCCTGCCCCATTGCCCCCAATGCGGCAAACCCATCACCCAGCAAAGCGTGGATCAGATGATCGATATCATCATGCAATGGCCGGAGGGCAGCAAACTGACGCTGGCCGCTCCCCTGGCCCGGGGACGAAAAGGGGAGTTTCAAAAGCTTTTTGCCGACCTGCGGGCCCAGGGCTATGTCCGGGTGCGGGTAGACGGCGAGATTCTGGATCTGTCCCAGCCTATCGCTTTGAACAAAAGGCAAAACCACAGCATCGAATTGGTGGTGGATCGCCTGATCGTCCGGCCGGGCTGTGAAAAAAGATTGGCGGATTCTTTGGAGCTGGCTTTGCATATGGGCGACGGCCTGGCCATGACCTTTGTCGCAGAACCCGACGGCGGGACGGCGGAGCATATCTTCAGCCAGAATTTTGCCTGTCCGGATTGCGGCGTCAGCATGGAAGAGCTTTCGCCCCGGATGTTTTCTTTCAATAATCCTTTCGGCGCTTGCCCGGATTGTACCGGTTTGGGCTATTCCCAGCATATCGACGCCTCTTTGATGATCAACGATGAGACGCTAAGCCTGCGTCAAGGGGCTTTGCTGCCGGTTAATAGGGAAAACGGCTGGTATTTCCGGAACCTGGCGGCGCTCTTCGCCAAACGGGGCTATGATTTGGATATGCCGTTCAAGGATTTGCCGCAGCAGGCCAAGGATGAGATTTTTTACGGCTGCGGCCAGGAAAAGTTTTCCGTATCCTTTGTGGATGAAGACGGCGACGAACAAATTTGGCCTCGCCCCTGGGAAGGCTTGGTGCCGAATATCAGCCGCCGCTATCAGGAAACCAATTCGGATTTCATGCGCGGCGAGTTTGAAAAATATATGCTGGTCTCCACCTGCAAAACCTGCGGCGGCGCCAGGCTAAAACCGGAAAGCCTGGCGGTGACGGTGGGCGGCAAAAACATCGACGAATTGAGCCGCATGACCGTTTCCCAGGCCTACGATTTTATAGACAACCTGCGCCTGAACCAGCGGGAACAACTGATCGGCCAAAGGATACTCAAAGAGATCAAGGACCGTCTGAGCTTTTTGAATACGGTGGGGCTGGACTATTTGACCCTAAGCCGCAGCGCGGTTTCCCTTTCCGGCGGCGAAGCCCAGCGTATCCGTTTGGCCACGCAGATCGGCTCCCATTTGACCGGCGTTCTCTATGTGTTGGACGAGCCCAGCATCGGTTTGCATCAGCGGGACAATCATAAACTGATTCAAGCCCTGAAGGAATTGCGGGATCTGGGCAATACGGTTTTGGTGGTGGAGCATGACGAGGATATGATGCGGGCGGCGGATTATCTTTTGGATGTGGGCCCGGCGGCCGGCTTCGGCGGCGGACGGATTGTGGCTGCAGGTACGCCGCAGGAAGTCATGGCCAATGCGGATTCCATTACCGGCCAGTACTTAAGCGGCGCGAAAGAGATCCCCGTGCCCCAAAAACGGCGGGCGGGCAACGGCCGCACCGTCACCGTCCGGGGGGCCGCCGTCAACAATCTGCAGGATATCGACGTCACTTTTCCCCTGGGGCTGTTTGTTTGCGTCACCGGCGTCTCCGGGTCGGGAAAGAGTTCTTTGGTCAACGAGATACTCTATAAAGCCTGCGCCCGCCGCTTGAACCGGGCCTTTGTCACCCCCGGCCCCCATCGTTCCGTGGAAGGGCTGGAAAATCTGGAAAAAGTGATCATGATCGATCAGTCGCCCATCGGTCGCACGCCCCGTTCCAATCCGGCCACTTATACCGGGGTGTTCGATTTGATTCGCCAATTGTTCAGCGTGACGCCGGAGGCCAAGGCCAGAGGCTATAAACCGGGGCGCTTCAGCTTTAATGTGCGGGGCGGCCGCTGCGAGGCCTGCCAGGGCGACGGCATCATCAAGGTCAATATGAATTTTCTCCCCGACGTCTACGTCCCCTGCGAAGTGTGCAAGGGCAAACGGTATAATCGGGAGACTTTGGACGTTCGTTACAAAGACAAAAACATCGCCGATGTTTTGGATATGACTGTGGACGAGGCGGTGGCCTTCTTTGGCAATATCCCCAAGATCAAGCGGAAATTGTCCACCCTGCAGCAAGTAGGTCTGGGCTATATCCGCCTGGGCCAAAGCGCCACCACTTTGTCGGGGGGCGAGGCCCAGCGGGTGAAGTTGGCCACGGAGCTTTCCCGCCGTTCCAACGGACGCAGCCTGTATATCCTGGACGAACCCACCACCGGTTTGCATGCGGACGATATCCGCCGTTTGCTGGATGTGCTCAATCAATTGGTGGAGGCCGGCGATACCGTGGTGGTGATCGAGCATAATCTGGACGTGATCAAAACCGCCGACTATCTCATCGACTTGGGGCCGGAGGGCGGCGGCGGCGGCGGACGGCTGGTGGCCTGGGGCACGCCGGAGCAGGTGGCGGAAAACCCGCACAGCTACACCGGCCAATTCCTGCGCCGGACATTGGGCGCCGCCGGGAAAGGGCCTGACCATGAATGATACCTTGCGGCAAAAATTGGCGGATCTGCCGGAACGACCCGGCTGCTATTTGATGAAAGACCAAAACGGGACCGTCATTTATGTGGGCAAAGCGGTGAATTTGAAAAACCGGGTCCGCTCCTATTTTCAGTCCGCCGCCTCCCATAGCGGCAAAACCAATCTGCTGGTGGAGCATATCGCCGATTTGGATACCGTGGTGGTCAACAGCGAAGCCGACGCTTTGATCCTGGAAGCCAATCTGATCAAGGAATACAGCCCGCATTATAATATCCTGATGCGGGACGACAAATACTATCCCTATCTGTGCCTCACCGTCAGCCAGCCCTATCCCCGTTTGATCGTGGCCCGCCGGGCCAAAAACGACGGCGACAAATATTTCGGCCCCTATCCGGATGTGGGCGGCATGCGGCAGGTGATGAAGCTGCTGCAGGAATTATTTCCGTTGCGGTTGTGCGCCCATCGCTCTTGGCCCAAAGGGCACCGCGCCTGTCTGAACGCTCATATCGGCCGTTGTCCGGCCCCCTGTGAAGGCAAAATTTCTCAGGAAGCCTATCTGCGTACCGTGGCCCAGGTGGAGGACTTTTTGCGGGGCAAAACCACCGGCCTGCTGAAACATATGGAAAAGCAGATGGCTCTGGCCAGCGAAGAGCTGCGCTTTGAAGACGCGGCCCGCTATCGGGACTGGGCGGCGAAGATCCGTCAGGTCCAGGCCCAGCAGCAGCTGGATCTCAGCGCCGGCGGCGAAAACTACGATGTGCTGGCCCTGGCCGGCGACGAAGATCAGGCGGTGGCCCAGTTGTTTTTCGTGCGCCGGGGAAAGGTGGTGGGCCGGGAACATTTCTTTCTCACCAACCGGCAAAGCGCCCCGCTGCCGGTGCTGATTTGCCGGTTTCTCCAGGAATACTACGGCGGCGGCCAGTTGATCCCTCCGGTGATCTATGTCAACGCTCCGCCGGAGGACGGCGAATTATTGGCGGGCCAGTTTTCCCAGGCCAGCGGCAGAAAAGTGTCGCTGATTTGCCCGCAAAGAGGGGATAAACGGCGCTTGATGCGCCTGGTGCAGGAAAACGCCGCCTTGATCTTGCAGCAATCGCTGCAGAATCAAAAACAGCGCCAGGAAGGGGACGCCGCCGCGGTGGAATCTTTGCGGCAAGTCCTTGGTTTGAAAAAAACGCCCGGCCGCATAGAATGCTATGATATCAGCCATATACAGGGCAGCCATATGGTCGGTTCCATGGTGGTGTTCATCAACGGCGCGCCTGCGCCCAAGCTGTACCGCCGTTTCAAAATCAAGACCCTGTCCGGCAGCAACGATTTCGCCGCTTTGCAGGAGGTGCTGGATCGCCGCTGGCGGCGGGGCCGGGAAGAACGGGAAAAGGGCAAGCAACCGCTGGATTTCGGCCATTTTCCCGATTTGCTGGTGATCGACGGCGGCAAAGGCCAGTTGTCTGCGGTGTGCAGCCAGTTGGCGGCTTTGTCCGCCGCCCCCACGCCGATCATCTCTTTGGCCAAGCGGGAGGAGGAAATCTTTTTACCTGGTCAAAGCCAATCCCTGCGCCTGCCGGAAAATCATGATGCCCGCAAACTGCTGCAGAGGATACGCGATGAAGCCCATCGCTTCGCCATTACCTATCACCGGCGGCTGCGGCAAAAATCCCAAACCCAGTCCTTTTTGGACGATGCGCCGCAAATCGGCGTCAAGCGCCGGCAGGCTTTGCTGAAAGCCTTCGGCTCCCTGAAACAGATCCGGGCGGCTTCCGTAGAGGAGCTCAGCGCCGTGCCGGGCATGAACGAAAAAGCCGCCGCCGCTTTGTTCGATTATTTGCATAAGCGGCAGGAAAACGATGGAAATGAAACGAAATGGAAAGCGGAAACGGAAACGGTTTGCTATACAAATGAGGGTGACAGAGGATGAACGCGCAAAAGCCAATCGCCCCGATCCAAGCAAAAAAAGCGGGCGGCGACAACCCCAATACTGAAAAAATACTGATCATCACCGGCATGAGCGGCGCCGGCAAAAGCCGCACCATCGGCGCGCTGGAAGATATCGGCTATTATTGCGTGGACAATCTGCCGCCGGCCATGTTCGGCCAATTGATCGAAAACCGCCGCCTGGCCCAACGCCTGCCGGCGAAAATCGCTTTGGTGGCGGATATCCGCGGCGGCGCGGATAGCCTGGGGCAGATTTTGTCTGCTTTGGCCGACATCAAAAAAATGGGTATCCAATACCAAATTATTTTTTTGGAAGCCGACGACGCCGTTTTGGTACGCCGCTATAAAGAGACCCGCCGTCCCCATCCCCTGGCTACCGGCGGCCGCAGCATTTTGGACGCCATACGGGAAGAACGGCGCATCTTGAGCGAGCTGCGGGGCTATGCGGATATCGTCATCGATACCACGGATCTGATCAATCAATCCCTGACCCGGCATATCACCGAACTGTTCGGCGGCAATACCGCCTCCGGCCCTTCGGTGTCGGTGACGTCCTTCGGCTTCAAATACGGCCTGCCCATCGACGCCGACCTGGTGATCGACGTGCGCTTCATCGCCAATCCTTACTATATACCGGAGCTGAAGCCTTTGACCGGCCTGGACGATCGGGTGCGGGATTTTGTGCTGGAAGACAATTTGAGCAAAGAATTTTTGCGCCATTATTTGCGTTTGGTGCGCTTTTTATTGCCCCATTATTTCAATGAAGGGAAAAAACATATCTCCATCGCGGTAGGCTGCACCGGCGGCCGCCATCGCTCGGTGGCCTTGGCGGAGGCCGTGGGGAAGCATCTGAAAGCAGACGGTTATGCGGTGAATATCGCCCACCGGGATATGGATCGGGGCGGAAAAAAATAGGGGAACGGAAATGACTTTTTCCTTAGAGGTAAAAGAGGATTTAAACCGGGTGACGCCCGGCAAAGTATGCTGCCGCCATGCGGAGTTCGCCGCCTTTTTTTTGTTGAACGGCAATATCCATATCGGCGAAAAGCATAAACTGTCCCTGACCATGGAAAGCGAAAATTCGGCTACCGCCCGGAAAATGTTTACCCTGGCCAAGGATTACGGCCTGCATTTGGATATTATGGTTTACCGGCGGGAAAAACTGCGCCGCAATCCCGTCTATTTGCTGTCCGCCCCGCCTCAGGCCGGCGTCGGCGCCTTTTTGCAGGATTTGTCCATACTGGGCGACGGCCAGCTTTGGGATTTGCGTTTCCCCGGCGAATTGCCGCAAACGCTGTTGGCCGAAGATTGCTGCAAACGGGCCTATTTGCGGGGCGCTTTTTTGGCCGCCGGCTCCCTGGCCGATCCTGACGGCGCTTACCATCTGGAAATCGACCGTCTGGCCGCGGCCCAGGCGGAGCTGCTCCGGCAATTGCTGGCCCATTTCGGCATCCATGCCAAACAGGCCAAACGGAAAAATTATCAGCTTCTTTATTTGAAAGACGCGGAACAAATCAGCCATTTTCTCAATGTGATCGGTTCCCACCGTTCTTTGCTGCAATTTGAAAACATACGGGTGGAAAAAGGGGTGCGCAATCGGGTCAACCGCTTGGTCAACTGCGATAAAGCCAACGTCAACAAAACGGTGACCGCCGGTATGCGGCAGGCGGCGGATATCGATTATATCGATAAAACATTAGGCGTGGGCCGTTTGCCCAAACCGCTGCAAACCGTGGCGGAATTGCGGCTGGAAAACCCCGAGGCCGCCTTAAGCGATTTGGCTGCCCTTTCTGGGCTGGGCCGTTCCGCCGTCAACCACCGTCTCCGCCGTTTGCAGGAGATCGCCGCCAATATCCGGGATTTCGGGCCGGAGCAGTGGCGGGGAAAAGATTGACTCGTATGGATCGTATTTGGCGGATGATTTGCCTGTCTATAGGAAGGGTTTTTTCTCTTAAATATAGAATGACAAAATGGTAAAAGATATAGAAAAGAATGTATAAATAAAGTATAATAAAGACGGAGGCGTCGTTGGACGGACCGGCGGTGTTTCCGCCCGGTTTGTCCACGGGGGATCCCTGGGGCATACGGCGGATTTTTGCGCGTTTCCGGCGAAACCGTCTTTCCCCACCGGCGCGCCGCAAAACGATGCTTTGGCGTTGGCAAACAAGTATCCAAGAAAACTGAGGAGGTATCTTATGGTCGTAAGAGTTGCAATCAATGGATTTGGCCGTATCGGCCGCCCCTTTTTCCGTTTGGCTTTTGACAATCCGGAATTGGAAATCGTCGCCATCAACGGCAGAACCAATCCGAAATCATTCGCTCATTTGCTGAAATACGATTCTACCCATGGCCGTTATGATAAAGAGGTTACCTGGGATGAGCAAAATTTGATCGTCGAAGGTAAAAAAATCCCGGTTTTGGCGGAGCCCGATCCGGCGCTGCTGCCTTGGAAAGACATGAACGTGGACGTGGTTTTGGAATCCACCGGTAAGTTCAAAGATTATGACGGCGCGTATAAGCATATCACCGCCGGCGCGAAAAAAGTCGTTATCAGCTCGCCGGGCAAAAACGAAGACATCACTATGGTCTACGGCGTCAATCATACGGACTACGATCCGTCCAAGCATACCATTATTTCCAATGCTTCCTGCACCACCACGGCTTTGGCGCCGGTCATCAAGGTGATACTGGAACAGTTCGGCATTAAAAAAGGCTTGATGACTACGGTGCATTCTTATACCAACGATCAGCAGATTTTGGATAAATCCCATAAGGATTTCCGTCGGGCCCGTTCCGCGGCCTGCTCCATCATTCCCACCACCACCGGCGCCGCCAAAGCGGTGGGCCTGGTGCTGCCGGAGGTCAAAGGCAAACTGAACGGTTTCGCCCTGCGGGTGCCGACGCCCAACGTTTCTTTGATCGACCTGGCTTTGGAATTGGCGAAACCCGCCACCGCCGAGGAGATCAACCAGGCTTTGGCCGCCGCCGCCGAAGGCGAATTGAAAGGCGTCTTGGGCTATTCCGACGAGCCTTTGGTCAGCATAGACTACAACGGCGAATGCCTGAGCGGCGTGGTAGACGGCCTTTCCACCATGGTGGTAGGCGACGACCTGGCCAAGATCGTGGTATGGTATGACAACGAATGGGGCTACAGCTGCCGCATTTTGGATATGATTCTGCATGTGGGAAAAAAACTATAACAGTCGCTTAGTGGAAGGGAGACAAATCCATGGGGTCCGCTTATTTGGATAAAAAATCGGTTCGGGATATTGATGTTGCCCATAAAAAAGTCTTTGTTCGCGTGGATTTCAACGTACCCATCGCCGACGGGCAGGTAAAAGATGCCAGCCGCATCGTGGCGGCTTTGCCCACCATTCGCTATCTGCTGGAGAATCAGGCGGCGGTGATCTTGGCCTCGCATCTGGGCCGTCCCGGCGGCCAGGCCAATCCGGAATTCAGCCTGCGCCCGGTGGCGGAGACGTTGAGCAAGATTTTGTCCATGCCGGTACAGTTCGTCGGCGATTGCGTAGGACCGGAGGTCAAACAGGCCGTATCGCAATTGCAGGATGGCCAGCTCCTGATGCTGGAAAACGTTCGTTTCCATGCGGAAGAAGAAAACAACAATCCGGATTTCGCCTGGGAATTGGCGCATCTGGCAGACATTTATGTCAACGACGCCTTTGGCACGGCCCATCGGGCCCATGCCAGCACGGCGGGGATCGCAGAGTATGTGCCGGCGGTGTCCGGTTTCCTGATGGAAAAAGAGCTGCAGGGCCTGGGCGTGGCTTTGGCCGGAGCCAAGCATCCGTTCATCGCCATCATCGGCGGCGCGAAAGTATCGGATAAAATCAAATTTATCGACAATCTGCTGCAAAAAGTGGATAAATTGCTTTTGGGCGGCGGCATGGCCAATACTTTTTTGGCCGCTGCCGGTTACGATATGCAAGCCTCCAAGGTGGAACAGGACAAATTGGACTGGGCAGCCGAATATTTGCAGAAGGATATCGCCAAGGAAAAAATGATATTGCCTGTGGATTTGCTGGCGGCCTCCGCCTTCGCAGCGGATGCGGAAACCAAAGTCGTGGCTTTGGACGGCGTGCCCGCCGGTTGGCAGGTTTTGGATATCGGCCCGGAGACCCGGCGCCTGTTCGACGCGGAAATCTCCGCCGCCAGCACGGTGTTATGGAACGGGCCTATGGGCGTGTTTGAAATGGATCCTTTTGCCGGCGGTACCATGTCGGTGGCGGCAAGCGTCGCCAACAGCCCCGCTTTCAGCATCATCGGCGGCGGCGACTCGGTGGCGGCCGTTAAAAAAGCCGGTTTGGAAGACAAAATCGATCATTTGAGCACCGGCGGCGGCGCTTCTCTGAAATTCTTGGAGGGCAAAAAATTACCAGGCGTTACGGCTTTGTTGGATAAATAACGAAAAAGCATAGCGGTTTTGCCGGACTGTAACGGTCCGGCAAAACCTGTTTTGGCAAAACCAATAGTGGAGGATGATAAAAGATGCCGGCAGAGCGACAAAAAATTTTTGCCGCGAATTGGAAAATGTACAAAAATGGTGAGGAAGCGGAGATATTTATTCGGGATATGCGCCGGACGGCGGAGAATTGTCCCCATGAACTGATTATTTTTCCGCCCTCGGTTTATCTGGAACGCAGCGCCACCGCCGCCAAAGGCAGCCCCATCCATATCGGTGCGCAAAACATTCACTGGCAAGCGGAAGGGGCTTATACCGGTGAGATTTCCGCCGCTATGGCGGCGGACGCCGGCTGCACCTATTGTTTATGCGGCCATTCCGAACGGCGGCATCAATATGGCGAAAGCGCGGAAATGGTGGCCAGAAAAGCCCACGCCGCGATCCATAACGGTTTGATCCCCGTGATTTGCCTGGGGGAAACCCTGATTCAGCGGGAGAACGGCGAAACTTTGGAGGTGCTGTATAACGACGCCAACGCTTCGCTGTCGGGCATCGAGGCCGATCCCCGCCTGGTGGTGGCCTACGAACCGGTTTGGGCCATCGGCACCGGCCGCACCGCCACCCCGGAGGACGCCCAAACCGCCTGCGCCTTCCTCCGCAAGGTGATCGGAGAAAAGTGGGGCGATTGCGCGCAGCAGATCCGCATCCTCTATGGCGGCAGCGTCAATCCGGATAATATCCTGTCGCTGATGGAATGCCCGGATATCGACGGGGCTTTGGTAGGCGGCGCCTCTTTGTATTTGGAAAAGTTTACCAAGATCATCCGCTGCAAATGACGGCGGCGATTGGCACAGCGCAGAAGGAAAACAGCAAAATCCAGGGAGAAGAATCATGAAATTTGCCGGCAAACCTTTAATGCTGATGATATTGGACGGTTGGGGCATGCGGCAGGGCGGGCCTGCCGACGCTACCGCTTTGGCCGATGTAAGCAATTTTGACCGCCTGTGGGCCAATTATCCCCATTGCCAATTGCAGGCCTCCGGCGGCAATGTGGGATTGCCCGACGGGCAAATGGGAGACAGCGAGGTCGGCCATATGAATATCGGCGCCGGCCGCATTATGTACCAGGACTTTACCAAAATCAATAAGGAGATCGCCGAAGGGAATTTCTTCAAAAACCAGGCTTTTCTCGACGCCTGCCGGGCGGCGGTGGAAAACCATGGGGCTTTGCATTTGATGGGGCTGACCTCCGATGGGGGCATTCACAGCCATATCACCCATTTGTTCGCATTGCTGCAGTTGGCGAAAATGGAAAACGTGCCGGAGGTCTATGTGCATTGCTTTACCGACGGCCGGGATACCGCCAACGCCATCGCCGGACGTTTTGTGGCCCAATTGGAAGAACGCCTGACCGGGTTTCCCCGGGGCCGCATCGCCACGGTGATGGGGCGTTTTTACGCCATGGACCGGGACAAACGCTGGGACCGGGTGCGCCGGGCCTATCAGGCCATGGTGTACGGGGAAGGCCATCAGGCCGCTTCCGCCGGGGAAGCGGTGGAGCTTTCCTATCAGCGGGGCCAAACCGATGAATTCATCGAACCCACGGTGATCATGGAAGACGGCAAACCCGCCGGTTTGGTCAAAGACGGGGACAGCGTCATCTTTTTCAATTACCGTTCCGACCGGGCCCGGGAGATCAGCCATGTGTTCACCGACAGCCATTTCGATTTCTTCGACCGGGGCGCAGGATTCCCCCATGTGCATTATGTGTGCCTGACCAATTACGACGACGCGCTGGTCAATGCGGATATCGCTTATCCGCCCCATCCGCCGCAAAACACCTTCGGCCGGACTTTGGCCAAAAACGGTTTGCGCCAATTGCGCATTGCCGAAACGGAAAAATACGCCCACGTCACCTTTTTCTTTAACGGCGGGGTGGAAAAAATGGAAGCGGGCGAAGACCGGGTGATGATCCCTTCGCCCAATGTCAAAACCTATGATTTACAGCCGCGAATGAGCGCCGCCGCCGTGACCAACGCTTTGGTGGATCGGATCCGCAGCGGCATATACGACGTGATCATCGTCAATTTCGCCAATCCGGATATGCTGGGCCATACCGGCGATATCAAAGCCACGGTGCAGGCCCTGGAATATGTGGATCAATGTCTGGGCCGGCTGGAGGAGGAGATCCGCGAAGCCGGCGGCACGCTGTTGATCACCGCCGATCACGGCAATGTGGAGAAAATGGTGGAAAACGGCCTGCCCATGACCTCCCACACCACCAATCCGGTGCCTTTTATCGTGGTGGACGACAATATGCGCTACCTGCATCTGCGGGACGGCGGCAAACTGGAGGATATCGCCCCGACCATGCTGCAGCTTTTGGGCCTGCGGCAGCCGGAAGAAATGACGGGCCGCAGCCTGATCGATCAGGGATTGAAACAGTTTGATCAACTGGAATTGTTCGCCTGAGGCCGCTGCCCGGCCTGTCCGCTTTTCGGACGGGGCCTGCCATCCGGAGCGGCTTCTAAGTGGAGAGAAATCTGTGACTTTTCACAATTTTATATTGTGTTACGGATAAAGTTATGCTAAAATATTTAGGTACATTTATGGGAGTAGTGTGTGGTGTGCGCATTATGCCGCTCCCGGTATTACCGTAGCATACGGCTAATTTTGAAACGGAGGATATTGCGGTGGTTTTAGCTTTAACGATTCTTCAGGTTTTGGTTTGTATCGCTCTGATTGCCGTCGTTTTGTTGCAATCAGGGAAAAGCGCCGGTTTGTCCGGCTCCATTGCCGGCGGTGCGGAAGTCTTTTTCGGCAAAAAAAAAGGAATGGATGAGTTTTTGGGCAAACTCACCAAAATTTTGGGCGGTATATTTTTTGTCCTGACTTTGGTGATTGCGATATTGCAGTAAAATCTAAATAGTACAGGAGGATAAGTTGTGGGCACAGAATTAATGATTTTAGCTCCAATTGCCGGCTTGATCGCGCTGTTGTTCGCTTTGTTCTTGATTGCGCGCATCACCAAAATGGACGCCGGTAACGAGCGCATGCGGGAAATCGCGGAAGCGATTCATTCCGGTGCAATGGCGTTTTTGAAACGTCAGTACAGGACCTTGATTATTTTCATTTTGGCAATCGTTGTAATTATCTCTGTGATCGGTTTGTCCACCAGCGGCGAAGGCAGCCTGAAATGGCAAACCGCCGTGGCTTTTGCCATCGGCGCTTTCTGCTCCATTCTGGCTGGTAACATCGGTATGCGCATCGCCACCAAAGCCAATGTGCGCACCGCCAATGCCGCGCAAACCAGCGGCCTGAACAAAGCCTTGAATTGCGCTTTCTCCGGCGGCGCGGTCATGGGTATGAGCGTGGTCGGTCTGGGCCTGTTGGGCTTGGGCATCGTGGTTTTGATCTTCAACAACGATTCTTCTATCGTTAACGGTTTCAGCTTCGGCGCTTCTTCCGTGGCCTTGTTCGGCCGTGTGGGCGGCGGTATCTACACCAAAGCCGCCGACGTCGGCGCGGACCTGGTGGGTAAAGTCGAAGCCGGTATCCCGGAAGACGATCCCCGGAACCCCGCCGTGGTCGCCGACAACGTGGGCGACAACGTAGGCGACGTGGCCGGTATGGGCTCCGACTTGTTTGAATCCTATGTGGGTTCCATCGTGGCCTCCATCGCTTTGGGCGCTTCCCTGGGCATCGGCGCTCACGGCGAAGGCGTTTTGGCTCCTTTGCTGATCGCCGCCATCGGCATCATCGCTTCCATCCTCGGCACTTTCTTCGTCAGCGCCAAAGAAGGCGGCGACCCGCAGAAATCCCTCAACAAAGGGAATATCACCGCTACCATTCTGTCGATCATCGGTATCTATGCCGTGACCAAGCTGATCCTGCCGGAAACCTATGAGGCTATGGGTCATACCTATTCCAGCTTCGGCGTATTCATCGCCGCCGTTGCCGGTCTGCTGGTCGGCTTCCTCATCGGTAATGTGACCGAATACTATACTTCCGCCAAGTACAATCCCGTAAAACGGATTGCCGCTTCCTGCGAGACCGGTACGGCCACCAACGTGATCACCGGCGTCGCCACCGGTATGGCTTCCACCGCCATCCCCATTATCCTGGTGGCTTTGGGCATTTGGGCCGCTTATCATTTTGCCGGCCTCTACGGTATCGCCATGGCCGCCGTGGGCATGCTGTCCACCACCGGTATGGTCGTCGCGGTGGACGCTTACGGCCCGATCTCCGACAATGCCGGCGGTATCGCCGAAATGTCGAAACTGCCGCCGCAAGTGCGTAACATCACCGACCATTTGGATTCCGTCGGCAACACCACCGCGGCCATCGGCAAAGGTTTCGCCATCGGTTCCGCCGCTTTGACCGCTTTGGCCCTGTTCTCCGCTTATACGCAAGCCGTTGGTATTTCCACCATCAACATTTTGGAACCCGACGTGGTCATCGGCTTGTTCATCGGCGGTATGCTGCCGTTCTTCTTCTGCTCCATGACCATGCAATCCGTTGGCCGGGCTGCCAGTCACATGATCGAAGAAGTTCGCCGTCAGTTCCGTGAAATCGCCGGTTTGATGGAAGGCACGGCCAAAGCCGATTATGCCCGCTGCGTGGATATCAGCTGCCAGGCTGCCTTGAAAGAAATGATCGCTCCCAGCCTGCTGGCGGTCATCGTTCCGCTGCTGGTCGGTTTGACCCTTGGCCCCGCCTGCTTGGGCGGCGTGCTCTGCGGCACTTTGGTTACCGGCTTCCTGCTGGCTATTTTCCTGGCCAATTCCGGCGGCGCCTGGGATAACGCCAAGAAATACATCGAAGAAGGCAATTATGGCGGAAAAGGTTCTCCCGCCCATGCGGCCGCCGTCAACGGCGACACCGTCGGCGATCCTTTCAAAGATACCTCCGGTCCTTCTTTGAACATCCTGATCAAATTGATGACCATCATCTCTTTGGTCTTTGCACCCTTGTTTATCTAATTGCCCATACATACATGGGTTTGCAAAAAGCCGGGCGGGGAACCGCCCGGCTTTTTGAGGACTATGACGGACTATAACGATGAAAAGAAGCATTTATTTTGACAACAGCGCCACTACAAAAGTCTGCCCTCAGGCGGTGCAGGCCGCTTTGACGGCCATGGAGGAAGGTTTCGGCAATCCTTCTTCTCTGCATGGCCCCGGCGCGGCGGCGGCCCGGGCTTTGACCGCCGCCCGGCATGCGCTTTCCGCCTGCCTGCAGGCGAAAGAATCGGAGATTTATTTCACTTCCGGCGGCAGCGAGGGCAACAATACGGTCATCCACGGCGCGGCCGCCTATTGGGCCAACAAAACCGGCAAACGCATATTGGTTTCCGCCGTGGAGCATCCCTCGGTTTTGGAACCGGCAAAGTATTGGGCCGCCAAAGGCTATGATGTACAGAAGATCCCCGTGGACGAAAAAGGGTTGATACAGTTAGAGGCTTTGTCCGCGCTGCTGAACCGGGAGACCTGCCTGGTTTCGGTGATGCATGTGAACAATGAAACCGGCGCGGTGCAGCCTTTGGCGGAAATTGGCGAAAGGATACGCCGCCTGGCCCCGGAAGCCTTGTATCACATTGACGGCGTGCAGGCCTTTGGACGGCTGCCGGCCCAGTTATCCTTATGGCAGGCGGACGCCTATACCCTGAGCGGCCATAAAATCCACGCCCCCAAAGGCTGCGGCGCGTTGTGGCTGCGGCAGGGAAAATATTTGCCGCCCCTGATCTTAGGCGGCGGGCAGGAAAAAAATTTGCGCTCCGGCACGGAAAATATGCCGGGGATCCTGGCTTTGGCCGCCGCGGCGGAAGAGATCTGCGGCCGCATGCAGGAGAATGACACGGCCATGCGCCGGATAAAAAACGCTTTTTTGCAGGGGTTGCAGCAGGCGGATTGTCCGGAATGGCTGATCAACGGCCCGGACGTGGCGGAGGCTGCGCCGCATATCCTGAATATTTCTTTCCCCGGCGCCAAAAGCGAGGTTTTGCTGCATTATCTGGAAGGGGAGGGCGTTTACGTGTCCTCCGGCAGCGCCTGCTCTTCCCACAGCCAAAAGGTCAGCCATGTGCTGAGCGCCATGGGCCTGTCGCCGGGTCGCATCGAATCGGCGCTGCGTTTCAGCTTTTGTCCCTATAATACGGTGGAAGAAGCGGAGCAGGCGGCGAAGGCGACGGCGGCAGCCGTGCGGGAAGTGCAGAGGATGATGGGGGCCGGAAAAAAAAGAAGATAGAGGCAAAAAAGAAGATAGGGGTAGGGCAATGAAACAGTTGATTTTGATTCGCTATGGCGAACTGGGACTGAAGGGAAAGAACAAAAACAAATTCATAGAGCGCTTGGTAGAAAACATCGACGGGGCCTGCAACGATATTGCCGGCTTTTCCGTCCGCTCCACCTGGGGCAGGATTTGGGTGGAGGTGGACGCCGCCGCCTATCCCCAGGCCGTGGCCAGGCTGCGCCGGGTCTTCGGCATCTATTCCCTGTCGCCGGTGGTTTCCGTGCCCCGGGATATGCAGGCCATACAGCAGGCGGCCTATGAGGTTTTGCGCAAATGCCTGCCCCAGGGCGGCGGCTTTAAGGTGGAAACCCGCCGGGCGGATAAAACCTTCCCCATGACTTCTCCGGAAATCAGCCGGGCGGTGGCCAACGATTTGTTCCACCGTCTGGATGACAACTATTGGGCGGATATGCACGACCCGCCGTTTACCCTGCAGATCGAGATCCGCGGCGAAGGCAATTTCGTTTACGGCGAGACCGTCCACGGCGCCGGCGGCCTGCCGGTGGGCTGCGGGGGCAAAGCCGCGCTGATGCTCTCCGGCGGCATCGACAGCCCGGTGGCCGGCTGGATGGCGCTGAAACGGGGGGTATCCGTGGAAGGCATACATTTTTACAGCTTCCCCTTCACCGGCGAGCAAAGCAAGCAAAAGGTGATGGATCTGGCCCATATTCTGGCCGGTTGGCAGGGCGCGCCCTTTACCCTGCATGTGGTGCACTTTACGGAGATACAAAAAGCCATTCATCAGTTTTGCCGGGAAGATTACGGCATCACCCTGATGCGGCGTATGATGTTCCGCCTGGCGGAGCGAATCGCCAAACAAAACCGCTGCCTGGCCCTGTATACCGGCGAAAGCGTGGGGCAGGTGGCCAGCCAAACCCTGGAAAGCATGTCCGTGATCAACGAAGTTACCAATATGCCGGTTTTGCGCCCGTTGATCGGCATGGACAAAGAAGAGATCATGGCCATCGCCAAAAAAATCGGCACCTATGATACTTCCATTTTGCCGTATGAAGATTGCTGCACGATTTTCCTGCCCAAATATCCGAAAATCCGCCCCCGTTTGCAGGAGGCCAAGGAAATGGAGCAGGCTTTGGATATAGAAGCTTTGCTGGCGGAGGCCCTGGCCAAAACGGAAACGCTGACCATCGAATAGAGGCGTTTATTTTAGATTTTTTTGCAAGCTTTGCGGGCATTTGCCTGTATATATTAGGAGACGCTTGTGCTATAATAAATGTAAGGGGCATTCCCAGCGGAAAGGAGTTGAGCGCATGGCGGGAAATAAAACCGGCGTAAAGATCATCTGCGAAAACCGCAAAGCCCGCCATGAATATCATTTCCTGGAACTTTTTGAGGCGGGTATCTCTCTACAGGGTACGGAAGTGAAGTCCCTGCGAGCGGGGCGCGGCAATTTACAGGACGCCTTCGCCAAAGTGGAAAACGGCGAAATGATGCTGTACAATATGCATATCAGCCCCTACGAAATGGGCAATCGCTTCAATCATCAGCCCAAACGTACCCGCCGGCTGCTGCTGCATAAATCGGAGATCCGTCACATCTACGCCAAGGTGCGGGAAAAAGGCCTGACGGTGATCCCGGTAAAGGCCTATTTTTCCGGCAGCCGGGTAAAGGTGGAACTGGCCTTGGCCCAGGGCAAAAAGCTTTACGATAAGCGCCAGGATATGATGGCCAAAGACGCCAGGCGGGATATGGATCGGGCGCTCAAGGAAAGGAGCAGGCAATAATGGGATTGTTCAGCGGCGAACAGGCGCAGCCCGTTTCCGTGGCGGGACAGGAACTGATTTGCCCGGTATGCGGCGGCAAGCATTTTTTTCAGCGGGAGACCCAGTTGAACACCGCCGGCATGACATTTTTGGGTCTGGATTGGGCCAATGCCTGCGCGGAGAATTATTATTGCGCCCAATGCGGTTATATGTTTTGGTTTCATCCTTTGCCTTAAAGTTTGGGTATGGCCATATACAATATGGGGCTGTACCGGTTTCGACGGGGGATGGATTGGCGAAATAAGCGAGCCGGGATCCCACTTGCCCGTAAAACAGTGGAAACAAATTAATTTGCCAAAACAAATTCTTCTTTAGCTGCTGCTTAAGCAGTCTAACCCTGTGACCGCCTGGCCTGTAGGGTAGTTTACAGGGTCATGCATACAGGCTGCCTCCGACGGCTTTTCCCGTCCGGCGGAGGGAGAAACAGGGAATAGCGTCGATTCAGGCCGTTGGCAGCCGGTTTCGCCGCGAATACAAAGTGCCAACTGCGCTCGGAGAAGGTTTTGTGGATCCTCTTTCGGACAGGAGTTCGACTCTCCTCAGCTCCACCACAAAAGAACGGTAATTTTGATAGAATTGCCGTTCTTTTCTTTTTATGGTAGAATGATGTGGTCAAGTAAGGTCAAGGGAGCCTGTCTGCGATGCTGGACGACTGGTAACCTATTATTTTTACAAGAAAGGAGGGTCACAGTTGGGTAATGATTTGGAAAGAGCAAAAGCGCTCTTCGCTTCGATCCCACCTGATTGGGAAAAAATACAAAACGTTCTCTCTACCTCCAAATTCTCAAAGGAAGAATTGGCGCGAATAGCAATTGATCTCACGGATAACTGCTTTTGCGAATACAGGGATGCAATGGATCCCGAAGTGGAAGATGTCACGATTGACACCATGCATAGCAGCTATTTAATCGATTCTCTGCAGATACTGCTTGATTATGGCCTTGACCCCAATACCGTTGTTGAAGATGAAAATGTGATGTGGGATACCCAATGGGTCGATGCTCCGAATGTCGGCGCTGCTGCGCTTCGGCTTCTTTTAGAAAATGGTGGCAACCCAAACCATTGGATTCCTGCAGAGCGCGAAACGCTTTTTGATTATGTTGCATTCGAGGTCTCATATGATCAATACTCACACGAGTGGATGCACACTGTACAATGCTGGTTGGTGTTGATGGCTTTCGGCGGCTGTTGGCACGATGGGAATATCCCACTTACAATGTTAAGTGGCAATCAAGTTGATATTCTCAAATCGTTTGAAGACTACGACTACACAATTGAGCCACTACCGCAGGAGCCGGGTAAATACGGATGCTGGATAATGCATATCTTTCGCATAGAGACTCAAGAGGAAGTTGCATGCTATAAATGAGAAGAAAGTCCCCTTATCGTTCACTTTTCCCCCCTTCTGCAAGTGAACCCTAAGAGGGGGCGGTGAGTCCCCTCGGAGGATTCTCTATCAAAACGCAGTGCCTTTTCCTTTTGCCGGACGATCCTTTGCTTTCGGGCGCTTCCGGCCATCGGCATTATGAGAACCGCCGCCGCGGCGTTCTTGCCGCTGCGGCGCTTTCGTATGTTCATGGTTTTCCCCAGCTTCTCCCGGACAAATCGTTTTCACAGAGGGGCGTGGTTCAATTTGAGGTCTGCACAAGGTTTTTATGTAGATTTTTCAGCGGCTGTGCAGTATAATGTGTTCATCTACAAATGTGAGCGGTGAAGATATGCGCGTTGCGAAGGAAAACATGGAACACGGTTTTAGTACATTGGATATACTGGAAATCCGCTTTGATGAAAACTTTCCCAAAAGCGAATATTATGCAAACCTGCCTGCCGTGAAGCAGATCCTTGAAGAAGGCGGCATGGTCCTGACAAAGCCGATCACTTTTTTCATCGGAGAAAACGGCGCCGGCAAATCGACAATTTTGGAAGCAATAGCTGTTGCGGCAGGTTTTAACCCAGAAGGCGGGACCAGAAACTATAGCTTTTCCACCGCCGACTCGCATTCGACGCTTCATGAGCACACCCATCTGGCGCGGGGAATCGGACGTCATGCCGACGGCTATTTTTTCAGAGCGGAAAGCTTTTACAATGCGGCGTCCTATTTGGACGCCTTGGACAGCGATGTGCTTTTGTCCTATGGCGGGAAATCCTTGCACCAACTATCCCATGGAGAGAGCTTTTTGGCTCTTGTGGAAAACCGTTTTTCCCCGGACGGCCTGTTTATTCTGGATGAGCCGGAAGCCGCAATTTCACCCATGCGCATGCTGCGCCTGATGGCCGATATCCACGACTTGGCAAAACAGGGCGCGCAGTTTATCATCTCCACGCATTCGCCGGTTTTAATAACCCTGCCGGATGCGGATATCATCCAATTTACCGATCAAGGCTTCGAGCATGTCAAATATCAGGATACGGAGCATTATCAGGTAATAAAAGGCTTTCTGGCCGACCCGGAACGGATGCTGCGCATTCTTTTGGGAGAGGAAGATTGAGAGGCTGCGCCTCCTCGTTTTTCTCTGCAAGCGCGGAGGCGCTTTTGACCGTTCTTCTTTAACGGCAAAGAGCCGTTAAAGGCAAAAAGGCGTCGGAGCAAACGCCCGGCTTCCGCAAAAAAACGGCTATATCGGGGATGATGGCTCGATTTAGCCGTTTTTTGTACCGTCGGAAGACGTCACACAAACATGGTTTTCTGAAACAGCCCCGGCGCGTCTCCTTTCGCGGGCCTGTCTCGCTTGGCCCTATAAGATTTTAGCGACAAGGCCGGGGGCTTGTGGCATTGCCGGCGCATGGTAAAACCGTAGGGGGAATCGGGATGCTTTACTTCTTTGTCATCTTATGGACGATCCATTTGATCAGCAGTATCCCTCCCGCAATGGCAGCGACCTTCAACAGAGAAACCAAAAGCGTTGTGACAATAAGCGGAACGATCTGTTCTTTGGGCATGGTCGTGTAAATGGCTATGATATCTTTTTTGGCCCACATATATACGATATAGGCAATGGCGATACTTCCGACAATAATTCTCCACGGCTCTCTTTTTGAGTTTTTCATCTCTTATCCTCGCTAAATCCCTTGCTTTTCAACTGTCCGCTGTGAAAATCGGAAACGGTTGGCATATCTACTTACCGATTCCTAGGCTGCCCATCGCCGCGCCCCGTCTGAACGGGTTTCCGATATTATACAACAAATACCTGCTCGTTTCACCCCTCAAATCCGGAGTTGTCAACGGATTTTCCCAGTGTCATGAAAACGCCCGCGCACCCTAGGAAAAGGGGGGCTTGCCCAGCAGATACCGATAAATCCATCCGATAAAATTGACAGCGCAGCGGACGAGGAATATAATGTTATATATTCGGCTATATTTTATGATCCAGATCAATCTTTTCGGAGGAATTCCGCTATGCCTGAAAATAAAAACTTTACCCTGTTGGTTATCAATCCCGGCTCCACCTCCACCAAGGTGAGCGTCTATGACAACGAAGTTTCCCGCTTTGAGCGGAGCGTCAAACACGAGGCCCAGGAGCTGCTGCAGTTCCCGCATGTGAACGATCAGGTGCCCATGCGTTGCCGGGTGATCGAGGAGATGCTGGCCAAAGAAGGCGTGTCCCTTGCCGATATCGATGTGTTCATCGGCCGCGGCGGCAGCGCCCACACCCAGCCCGGCGGCGTCACCGTGATCGATCAGCGCCTGTATGACGACACCGTGGCCGGCGTCGGCGGCAGCGAGCATGCCGCCAAGCTGGGCGTGATGATCGCCTGGGTGTTCATGAACCAATATCACAAGCCCGGCTATACACTGAACCCCACCAATGTGGACGAATACTGCGACTACGCCCGCCTGACGGGCATCAAGGGGCTGTACCGCACGCCCCATTCCCATGTGCTGAACCCCAAGGCCGTTGCGGAGCATCATGCCCAGGTGCTGGGCAGGCAATATGAGGATTGCAGTTTTGTCGTCGCCCATATCGACGGCGGCGTGACGCTGACCGCCCATAAGAACGGGCGCATCATCGACGGCACTTTGGGCGCGGACGGCGACGGCCCCTTTGCGCCCACGCGTATCGGCGCTACGCCTGTGCTGGCGCTGCTGGACTACCTGGAGACCCACAGTCTGGACGAGGTGCGGGTGGCCTGCTCCCGCGGGGGCGGATTTGTCAGCCTGTTCGGCACTTCCAATTCGGATACGGTCCACGCCCTGGTGGAAAAAGGCGACCCCAAGGCCGTGTTGGTGTGGAACACCATGATTTATCAGATCTGCAAATGCGTGGGCGCGCTCAGCTGCGTGCTGGAGGGCAAAGTGGACGCCATCCTGCTCACCGGCGGCCTGATGCGCTTTGACGACATCACCGAAGGCATACGCAAACGCTGCGGCTGGATCGCGCCCATCGTCGTTTATCCCGGCGAGATGGAACAGGACGCCATGGCGCTGCCCGTGATGAAGGTGCTGCGCGGCCAACGACAGGCCATGATCTACAGCGGCCAAGACGTCTGGCAGGGCTTCGGCGATATGGATCTTTAGTGTAAAGGCAGAGAAAAAGGCTATACAACCTGCAAAACAGGCGCGTGAACCCCACGGCCGCTTTTGGAAGGCCCGGCAACGCCGGCCAAAGGTCAGGTGTTGCAGGGATTTTTCGGAAAAACAGGTTGGAACTTGCTATAAAATAGGAGGTCAGTCCATGGGCTGGCCTCTTTTCCGCAAGAGAGGAAAATGGAAATACCGTTTCAAATCATCCGCAACGACATCACAAAGGTCAAGGCAGACTCTATTGTCAATACGGCGAACCCAAAGCCTTGCTTTCCTGGAGGAGACGGATTTTGAGGATGTGATCCGCATGGCGGTATCCTTGGGCGGCAATCCAATCCCACCGCAGGGAGCCGGCAAGCAAAGGAGGAAAGAAAAAATGAGTAGTATGAGAACGATACGCGTAATCGGCAAGGGACAAATCAAGGTGAAACCGGATATGACCAGGATCACCCTGTCGCTGGAGGGAATATATCCCGAGTACGGAGAGGCCCTCCGCAGTTCCGCAGAGGATACGGAGCGTTTGAGGGATCTGCTGACCGGCTTCGGCTTTGCCCGTACCGATCTGAAAACGCTGAACTTCAGCGTGGATACGGAATATGAGAGCTATCAGGAAAGGGGCGTATACAAGCAGCGCTTTCTCGGTTACAAATTCCAGCACAGGATGAAGGTGGAGTTTCTCTCCGACAACGACCGTCTGGGCAAGATACTCTATGCCCTGGCCAACAGTCCGGTAAAGCCGGAGTTCCGTCTCAGCTATACAGTGAAAGAGCCGGAAGCGGCAAAAAACCGGCTGCTGGGCAAAGCCGTGGCGGACGCCAGGGAAAAAGCCGCCGCCTTGACTCAGGCGGCAGGCGTGCTCCTCAAGGATATCCAGAGCATCGATTATTCCTGGGGCCAGATCCATTTCGAGGTGCAGCCAATGAACCGGATGCTCCTGTCAGAAGAATGCTGCAAAGCCCAGGCCGGCAGCTACGACATGGATATCGAACCGGAGGATATCGAGGTTTCCGATACGGTGACGGTAGTCTGGGAAATCGGCTGACCGCGCCTGATAACGATCCCCGGCTTATCCCGGCAACGATCCCGATCTTATAAGCGGCAAGGGCTTTTCCAAAACCGCCGGAGAAACCGGCGATACGGTGGAAGCCCTTGCTTTTTGGCCTTTTCCGGCGCTTATCATACTGGAAAAGGCTTTTTTATCTCTGCGCCGTTTTCCCCGCCCTCTCCGCTGACCGCTTTCCCCGTCCGGGATGAGAGCTGCGTCTCGAGGAAAATTTTTTTGCCGCCGGGAAGGACATTCACCGCTTTTTTGCCGCCGCATACTATATAGCAATTCGCAAAGCGGGGGTGAAGCGTACGATTATTTTAGTAAACGGCCGGCCTTTGGTTGCGGCGGCGTTGATCGCCTATTTATATAACAGCGTGTTTCCGCCTTTGCTCTCCGAAGAGGAGGAGGCGGATTGTATCCGCCGCTGGCAGCAGGGGGATATGGAGGCCCGCAATACCTTGGTGGAACGGAATTTGCGCCTGGTGGCGCATATCTGCAAAAAATTTGAAAGCGATAACATCGATAAGGACGATTTGATCTCTATTGGCACCATTGGCCTGATCAAGGCCATCAATACGTTTTCCCCGGAAAAAAAGGTAAAGCTGGCCACCTACAGCGCCCGCTGCATCGAAAACGAGGTGCTGATGCATTTTCGCGCCAGCCGCAATCAGAAAAGAGAGGTGTCCCTGTACGACCCCATGGGCCATGACAAAGAGGGGAACGAGGTCTCCCTGATCGACATTTTAGGCAGCCGGGGCGAAACGGTGCAGGATAAAATGGAGCAGGAAGAGGAAAAACAATTGTTGCAAAGCAAATTGCCGATTTTGGAAGAAAAAGAAAGAACGGTGCTGTGCTTTCGCTACGGCCTCAGCGGCTTCCCCCGCAAAACCCAAAGGGAAATCGCCAGGCAGCTGGGAATTTCCCGCTCCTATGTCAGCCGCATAGAAAAAAAGGCGGTGGATAAATTGCGGCAGGCTTTCCGGGAAAGCCAGGGCTGAAACGGCGGTTTTCCCCGCCGCCAAGCTGCGAATGGGAAGGCGTTTCCCGCCGGGGCCGGTTTTTGCCGTCATATTTGCGGAGGTTGGCGCGCCAGGCAGGAAACGCCGTCCCTATGTGGAAATAGCAAACGTTTGCATTTTTTATCGCCGGCCCCGGCGTCGGAAAGGAAGCGGTATCCATGGAAAAACTGGTGGAAATCACTCGAGGCGTTTTAAGCGAAAAGACCATCCGCGGCTCCATCGTGGTTTTGGACGAGCAGGGGGAAATAGAGCGGGACCTGGGAGACGTGCATTTTCTTACCTATATGCGTTCCGCGGCCAAACCTTTGCAGGCCACGCCGGCGGTGGAAAGCGGCGCCGTCGACGCTTTCGGCATAGATGGCCGGGAGCTGGCGGTCATGTGCGGTTCCCATATTGGCGAGGAAGAGCATGTGGCGGCCGTTTTGTCCATTTTGCGCAAATTGGGCCTGAAAGAAGAGGATCTGACCCTGGGGGCGGATCTGTCTCTTTCCCGCGCCCTGCGGGAGCAGCGCCTGGCCGAAGGCATAGCGTCGCGCAAGGCGTTTAACAATTGCTCCGGCAAGCATGCCTGCATGCTGGCCCTGTGCCGTTTTTATGGCTGGCCCACCGCCGCCTATCAAGCGCCGCAGCATCCGGTGCAGCAATTGATCCTGTCGGTGGTGGCGGAATATGCCCAATTGCCCAAAGAGGATATCATCGTCGGCGTGGACGGCTGCGGCGTGCCGGTATTCGGTATGCCCCTGTCCCATATGGCCAAAGCTTATTATCGTCTGGCCCATCCGCAAACTTTGCCGGAGCGCCGCGGACAGGCTGCCGCGCGCATCACCCGCGCCATGGGCGCGTATCCCACCATGGTGGCAGGCAGGGGACGGTTTTGCAGTGAATTGATGCGGGTCACCCAAGGGCGCATCATCGGCAAGCTGGGCGCCGACGGCATATATTGCAGCGCCGTACTGAACGGCCCGGCCCTGGCCCTCAAGGTGGAGGACGGCAATATGGAGGTGCTGCCTTTGATCATGGTGACCGCTTTGCGCCAGTTGGGCTGGCTGAAAGCGGAAGAGGCGGCGGCCTTGGCCCATTTTGCCGCCATGGATAATATCAATTGTCAGAACGAAAAAGTAGGGGAAGCCAAAGCGGTGTTTTCCTTGTAAAACAAAGGTGTGGAGGCGGCTATGCTGAAACCGGATTTGCTCTGCGAGTCCGTGCAGGATATTCCTTTTGCCGACTTGTGGCGGCAAGGCTATCGCGGTTTGATTTTTGATTTGGACAATACCCTGGTGCCCTGGCATCAGTATGGGGAAAATCCGGCCCTGGGCCTGTGGATGCGGGACTTGTGCAGCCGGGGTTTTCGCGTTTGTCTTTTGTCCAACAGCGCCTATGAAAAGGTGGCGCCGGTAGGCCGCTGGCTGGGCATACCGGTGGTTTGCGGCGGCAAGAAACCGCTGAAGACCGGCTACCGCCGGGCCCTGGCTTTGCTGGAGGTGCCGGCGCAGCATTGTGTGATGATTGGCGATCAATTGCTCACCGACGTTTTCGGGGCGAAACGGTCGGGCATCTATACCGTGCTGACCCCCCGGCTGAGCCCCCGCGAGCAATGGGGCACCCGGCATTTGTCCCGCCCGCTGGAACGGTGGATCAAAAAAAGCTGGTAAATATGGCATGAAAAACCGCCGCCCCTTTCGGGCGGCGGCATAGCGGCGGCAAAACCGGCAAAGGCCCGGCTTTTGCCTCAGACGGCGTGATTCGGCTCACGCCGTTTTTTTGTATAAAGAAAACCACGCGCTAGTCGCGTGGCGCCAAAATTATCAAAACAGCAAAGCCCGGATGCCAAAAGCAAGGGCTTTGCTGTTCTCGTCTAACTATTTTTCAGCTGGGATGAACTCCAAAAGCTCGCCGATCTCGCAATCCAGAACCGAACACAGCCTTGCCAATACGTCAATATCCAGGCGGGTGATGGTATTGTTGCAGTAGTTGTTTAGCTGCGTTCTCTGCATTTCCGCCCTTTGGCTCAACTTATTCTTGCTGATGCCCCGCACCTTGATCAGCTCATCCAGATGAATTTTTATGACGCCGTATCTATCCATAGCCCAACCGCCCTTATTTGAAACCCCTTCTCTAGTATTGACATCCCCAGTATAGCTTTGATAGATTTAAATTATAAGCTGTAAGAAGTCTTGTGCTACTAACAGCACATAGGGGGTGGAATAATGTTGACCGTGACTTTTTGCGGACATGCGGATTATTCCGGGGAAAAGGCCGTGCGGGAATGGCTGGCAACCACTGTGGATGCTCTGATTACAAGAGGCGCCGGGCAATTCCTGCTGGGCGGCTACGGCGGTTTTGACCGGGAGGCGGCCGCCGTTGTATGGGAAGCGAAGGAGCGGCATCCCCATATTGCCTCGACCCTTGTTCTGCCATATCTGGACAGAACCGTTTTTGCCTGCCAATACGACGGAACAACCTACCCGCCTCTGGAAAGCGTTCCCCGCCGTTTTGCGATTTCCAAACGAAACGAATGGATGGTGCAGGCGGCGGATATCGTCGTGGCCTATGTCTTGCACGGATGGGGCGGTGCCGCGGCGATGCTGCGCTGCGCCCTGCGAAAGAAAAAAGAAGTGATACGCTACGTCCTCCCGCGCTGAAAGAACGCAAAAATGTGATGGAAAGCAACACGCCCTAATATCGTGCTGCCCAAGCGGAAACGGCGGCCATTCCCATGCGGTTTTGGGAAAATGAGAAGACTAAAACATCCGTATACAACAAAAAGCGGGGTTTTCCAGCCTCGCTTTTTATCGTATACGAACAATGCAATGCCTATCTGTATTTTTCTCGGAGGCTTGGCCCAGGGGCAGAAGCCGCGGTTTTGCTAGGTTTCATTTTCCGCCGCCTCATTATGCCAGACGGCCAGCATTTCCTTGGCCTGCCGGCGGGTGGTGGGAGTGATATTGTTTCCCGCGATCATGCGGGCGATTTCTTCGATCCTGGCTTCGCCGGTTTGTTCCCGGGCGGATACCACGGTGCGGCCTTCGATCACTTCTTTGCGGATATGGATTTGCCGGCCGGCGGCCGCCGCCATCACCGCCCCATGGCTGACCACCAGGGTTTGGGTATGCCGTCCCACCACGGCCAGACGTTCCGCTACCGCGTCCAGGGCCCGGCCGGATAGCCCCGTATCCACCTCGTCAAAGATCAGGGTGGGCACCTGATCCAATTGACAAAGTACCACCTTCAAGCCTAGGACGATCCGGGAAAGTTCGCCGCCGCTGGCGACTTTGGCCACCGGCAGGAAGGTTTCGCCCACATTGGAGCATACCATGAATTGCGCTTTCTCCATGCCGCCCGGGCCCGGCGGGCAAGACGGCAGATCCACCCGGAATACCGCCTGGGGCATGGCCAGCTTCTGCAATTCGCCGGTGACGGCCTCTCCCAGCATCAAAGCGGTCTTTTGCCGGAGCAGGCTCAAATATTCCGCTTTGTGGCGGTAATCCTGGGCCGCCGCTTCCTCCCGGGCGCTGAGCGAGGGGCCGGATATCTCCGTTTCCGCCAGGGCGGCCTGTTCTTCTTTGGCCGTTTCCAGATAATGCAATATATCGTCCACGGAAGCGCCGTATTTCTTTTTCAGGCGGCCGATCTGGGCCAGCCGGTTTTCCACCTCTTCCAAACGATAGGGGTCCGCGTTGACGCCCAGGCGATAGCTGCTGATTTCCCGTTGGCAATCTTCCGCCTCGTAATACAGGGATTCCAAACGATCGGAAAGCGCCGCCGCCTGTTTATCCCAGGCCGCCGCCTGCCGGAAATTGGCCGCCGCCTGATGCAAGGCGTTCAGCCCCGCAGCCTCCAGGGCCTGATGGGCCTGATCGGAAAGCTGCAGCAGCTTTTCCCCGTGATCCAGGCGTTGGGATTCTTCTTCCAATTCTTCTTCTTCGCCGGGACGCAGGCCGGCGTTTTCGATTTCATCGATTTGATAGGTAAGCCAATCCAGCCGCTGGGAACGGCCCTGTTTGTCGTTCTCATAGGCCGCCAGATCGCTTTTGGCTTGCTGCCAGGCGGCAAAGGCCGCCGCCGTCGCTTCTTTGGCCGCCGTTTGATTATCGCCGCCGAAGCTGTCCAGCAGCTGGGTCTGTTTATCTTCTTCCAGCAGCAGCATATGCTCGTGCTGGCCGTGAATATTGATCAGCAATTTGCCGGCCTGCTTCAGCAGGCTGAGATTCACCGCCCGGCCGTTGATGCGGCAAACGCCCCGGCCGCCCCGGGACAGTTCCCGGCTGACGATCAGCGTATCCTCCGGGCTTTCTTCATCCCAATAGCCGTCCAACAGGGCATAAAGCTCATCCGGGTAGGGGGCGGCGAATACCCCCTCCACCCGGCAGCGGTTGCAGCCGCTGCGGATCAGATTTTCATTGGCTTTGCCGCCGGTCAAAAGCGCCATGGCGTCCACGATCAGCGATTTCCCCGCACCGGTTTCGCCGGTCAGGGCGTTGAAGCCGGGGGATAACGGCAAAGACAGGCCTTGGATCAAAGCGAAATTTTCTACCGATAATTCATACAGCATAGCTTTGCTCCTTTAATGTATACAGCATGGCTTTGCTTCTTTTCGCGAGCCGTTTTATTGAGCCAGGGAATGGATCTTATCCGTCAACGAAGCCACGGTATATCCTTCCCGCAGGGCCAAAAATACCGTATCGTCGCCGGCCAGGGTGCCTGCGATTTCGTTCCAGTTCAGTCCGTCGATGCAAAAGGCCACCCCTTGGGCGGTGCCGGGCAGGGTTTTCAGGATCACCAGGCCGCTGCCGACTTCCACCCGCAGCAAATTGTCGCGAAACATCCTTTTTGCCCGGTCAAAGCTGTTGCCCGCCAAAAGCCCCGGGGGAAAACTATAACGAAAGGAGTTTGCGCCGGCGGATATTTTGATCAGACCCATTTCTTTGATATCCCGGGAAATGGTAGCCTGGGTCACGTTAAATCCATGCCGCCTTAATTCTTCCGTAAGCTGACATTGGGTTTCTATGCTTTTTTCTTCGATTATTTCTCTGATAACCTTATGCCTGCGGTTTTTCATACGCGTTCCTCCTTTTGTTATTGGTTTTTGCGTAAAGTGGGCGGAAGCGGAGCATCCATATCCAAATGAAAATCGTAATTGAGTTTGCTTTTGATGCGGTCGTAGAAGCAGATCTCGCCAAAGCGGATCATGCGCACTTTATCTTTGGCCGTGGCCACTTTCAGTGTGTCGTCCAGCCGCAAGTTGGAGGCGAATTGTCCGTCTATGGTCAAGGATATATGGTCGGATTTGCTGCGGCAAACGATTTCCACATCGCTTTGGGCCGATACGATGATGGGCCGGGAAAAAAAGGAATGGGGACATACCGGCGTGATCATCATCAAATCCATTTGGCAGGCGACGATGGGACCGCCGGCGGAAAAGGAATAGCCGGTGGAACCGGTGGGCGTGGAGACGATGAGGCCGTCGGCCTGATAGGCGTTGACCAGCTTGCCGTCGATCAGCAAATTGAGGATGACCGAGCGGGCATAGTGGCTGTTTTTCACCACCAGATCATTGAAAGCGGTGGCGGAGGCCAGGACTTTCCCCTGACGCCACAACGAGCTTTGCAAAAGCATCCTTTGCTCCAGCTGATAATCTTGGGCCAGCATGCGGTCGCAGGCGCGGAAAGCGTCGGATACTTCCACTTCCGTAAGAAAGCCCACTTTTCCCATATTGACGCCCAGCAGCGGCACATTGTATTTGGACATGATCCTGCCGGAGGCCAAAACGGTGCCGTCGCCGCCTAAAACCACGGCGGCGTCCACGCCGCTGAAATCATATTTTTTTATATCGTCCAAAGTAAAGCCGTATTTTTGATCCGGATGGAACAATTCGGCCCCCTGGGCGTTCAAATAGTTGGCAAGTTTTTGGCAAAAGGCATTGGCTTCCTCGCTTCTGCCATTATAAACAATAGCTATTTTGCTCATGTTTTCCTCCTTGGCATAGAACGGAAAATAACGAAGGATGCTGCCGTAAACCGCCGTTTTATGCGTTTATAAACATTGTATAATATGAATACTGTCAATTCAAGAGTTTTCCGCTTTTTTGATGAATAATTTTTCGTTGCAAATGAATAGAAGCGTTAGTAGGAAGAACAGCTTGTCTGATAAAGGGAGAAAATGTCTGAAAATTTTATAAGAAAAGTGCAGGTATAGATTGATCTCCGCCAGAATACACTTTAACGAAAACGGTATCCGGCGCGAGGAAATCGCCTGCCGGTTTGAAAAGCAGTGATTAGGTTTGCATCAATAGACAAGGCGGTATGAACATGACGAATAACGAAAAGAAGAATAATATTGTGTTGATCGGTTTTATGGGCAGCGGCAAAACGGTAGTGGGACGGACCCTGGCCGGCTTGCTGGATTATGACTTTGTGGATACGGATGAACAGATCCGGCAGGTGACCGGTTTGACTTTGCCGCAGTTGTTCCGCAAACACGGGGAAATCCGTTTCCGTTCCGAAGAGGAATTGGTGGTGAAAAGAACCGCCGCCAAACAAAAACAGGTGATCGCCACCGGCGGCAGTTTGACGCCTATGGCCAAGAATTTTGATTTATTGCGGCAAAACGGTTGGTTTGTGCTGTTGTCTGCCGATCCGCAAACGATTTTAAGCCGGATCAGCCGCAAAAACGACCGTTTGTTGCTATGCGGCAAGCCGGATCTGCCGTCCTTGGAGAATATGGTGCGGGAAAGGGAAGAAGCCTACCGGCAAACCGCGGATTTCATTGTGGATACGACGAAAATGGGCGTGGAAGACGCCGCCGCCGCCATCGCCCGGCAATACCGGGCCTATGCGGCAGGCGAATAAACGTTGGCCCGGGCGGCCGCGCCCCACTGAAAAAAGCATGGTTTGCCGTTTTGGCGCCGGGCCCGGCCCGGAGGATTTGTCAAACCGGCAAAAGCATGATATAATAGCCGCGCGGGAATCCGGGCCGTCAGCCGGTTCGCCGTCTTGCCAGGGCCGCTTCCCGCAGGGAAAGCCGTTGGCAAACCCAACAGCGGCTATGATCGTAGAATACAATAGCCAGCCGGGAAAAACGTTTCGGTTTTGTCCCCCGGGGTATTGTATATCCTGCCGTCTTCGACAGGCGAAGGCGCGGCCTTGGGCCGCGATAGGACAATGCCGCAAAGCTTGCGGCATTTTTTTTACGAGGTATGCAGATGATACAATGGTATCCCGGCCATATGGCCAAGGCCAAAAGGAATATAGAAAGCGATTTGGCTTTGGTGGACATGATCATCGAGGTGATCGACGCCAGAATCCCCGCCGCCAGCCGCAATCCGGATCTCCAGCCTTACCTGGGACGGAAGGCCCATGTTTTGCTGCTGAACAAGGCGGATCTGGCCGACCCCCAATTGACTCAGCGCTGGCTGGCCGCCTATCGCCGCCGCGGCTATTATCCGGCGGCGGTGAACGCCGCCCGCAAGCAGGGGGTGCGGGCATTGATCGCCGCGGTGGAAAAATCCGCCCAACCCGTTTATCAAAAGCTGGCCGCCAAGGGCCGTTTGCCCCGGGGGGTGCGGGCCATGGTGCTGGGTATCCCCAATTGCGGCAAATCTACGGTGATCAACGCTCTGGCCCCGGCCGCCGCCGCCAAAACCGGCAACAAACCGGGGGTGACCAAAGGCAAACAATGGGTAAAGACCCGCGCCGGTATCGAACTTTTGGATACGCCGGGCTTGCTGTGGCCCAAATTCGCCAGCGATGATACCGCTTTTAAGCTGGCGGTTTGCGGTTCTATCAGCGATTTGGTGTTCCCGGTTTACCAGGTGGCGCGGCAATTGGCGGAGTTGTTGCTGCAAATCGACGCCCCGGCGCTGTGCCTTCGCTATAAGCTGAAGCAAGCGCCGGAAGACGGCGACGCCTTCTTCGCGGATATGGCCGCCGCCCGCGGGCTGTTGGGGCCTGGGGGACGGTTGCGGACGGAAGACGCCGCCTCTGTCTTTTTGCAGGAGTTCCGCAGCGGCAAGCTGGGACGCTTCACCTTGGAAAAGCCGGAGGAAGCTTTGGATGGATGAAAAAGAACTGTCCCGTTTGGGACAAATGAGCGTTTACGAACAGGATCTGGCCGGTCGGGGATACCGTTTGATCGCCGGTGTGGACGAGGCCGGCCGGGGGCCTTTGGCCGGGCCGGTGGCGGCGGCAGCGGTGATTTTGCCCCCCGGCTGCCTGATCGAAAAATTGAACGACTCCAAAAAACTAAGCCCCGCCCGGCGTTTGGCCCTGGAACCGATCATCCGGGAAAAGGCGATCGCCTGTGCCGTGGCCACGGTGGACAATCTTATCATCGATGAGATCAACATTCTGGAGGCTTCCCGCCTGGCCATGGTGAAAGCCGTGGAAATGCTGCGGCCCGCCCCGGATTATCTGCTGCTGGACGCCATGACCCTGCCCTTGGATATAGAACAAACCGGCCTGATACACGGCGACGCGCTGAGCGTATCCATCGCCGCCGCCAGTATCCTGGCCAAGAATCATCGGGACCGTTTGATGGTAGAGCTGGACGCCCTCTATCCCCAATACGGTTTCGCCAAGCATAAGGGCTACCCCACCGCCGCTCACCGGCAAGCGATCAAGCAATACGGTTTGTCGCCGGTGCACCGGCGGACGTTTCGCGTCAAATAGGATACAAAAGCAATACGACCAAAAAACAATGATGAAAGAAAACAACAAAACCATCGGCCGGCAGGGCGAAGATATGGCCGCCCTGGCCTTGCAGCAAAAGGGCTTTCAAATCGTATGCCGCAATTACCGGAAAAGCTTCGGCGAAATCGATATCATCGCCCAAAAAAAGGACAAGCTGTATTTTGTGGAAGTGAAAGCCAGACGCAGCGGAGCTTTTGCCCGCCCGGCGGAAAGCGTGGGCCCAGCCAAACGCCGGCAGGTGACGCAAATGGCCCTTGCCTATATGGGGGAGCATGGCGGGGAACGGGATTGCTCGTTTCTGGTGGCCGAGGTATATTTGCAAGAAAAGAAAGTGCATTTTATTGAAGACAGCTTCGCGGAGGATTGACGCCGTCGGCAGCGAAGCATGGAGGCAAACTTTTGAGCGAAGAGAAGAGCATACTGGCGCAAATCAACGATCCGGCGGATTTGCGCCGCTTAGACATAGAAGAATTGACGGCCCTGGCCCAGGAGATCCGCGATCTGATTTTGCAGGTGGTGGCGGAAAACGGCGGCCATTTGGCCTCCAATCTGGGCACGGTGGAATTGGCCTTGGCGGTGCATTATGCCTTCAACACCCCCTACGACCAGGTGGTATGGGATGTGGGGCATCAATGCTACGCCCATAAGATCATTACCGGCCGGCGGGACCGTTTCTCTTCGATCCGCACGGCGGAGGGCTTGAGCGGCTTTTGCAATGCCGAAGAAAGCGAATACGATTGCTTTACCACCGGCCATGCCAGCAATTCCATTTCCCTGGCCCTGGGTTTGGCTATGGCCAGGGACGCCAAAGGGGAAAAACGGCATGTGGCCGCCGTGATCGGCGACGGCGCTTTGACCGGCGGTATGGCTTTTGAGGCTTTGGATCACGGCGGGGAGCTGCAAACCCCGTTGATCGTGATTTTGAACGACAATAAAATGAGCATCGCCGCCAATGTTGGCGCTTTGTCCCGGCATTTGATGAAATTGCGTGCCGCTCCGGCCTATCACCGGGCCAAACGGGACGTGGACGCCTGGCTGCAGAAAATACCCGGCGTCGGGCCCCTGATGGTCAAGGCCTTGCGCAAAGTCAAATCTGCCGGGAAGTATTTGATCAGCCGGGGCATTTTGTTTGAGGAATTGGGCTATGTGTATTTGGGGCCCATAGACGGGCATGATTTGCCCCATCTGATCGAGCTTTTGGAAGTGGCCAAAGGCTCGGATTGTCCGGTGGTGGTGCATGTGCGTACGCAAAAAGGCAAAGGCTATGCGCCGGCAGAGCAAAATCCCAGCCGTTTTCATGGGGCCGCCCCCTTCTGTTTGGCCAGCGGCTATGAAAAGAAAAATGATCAGCCCGCCTTTACCGACGTTTTCGGCAAGACTTTGCTGGAACTGGCCGGGCAGGATCCGTCCATATGCGCCGTTACGGCGGCCATGGCCGACGGCTCCGGTCTGAAGGAATTTGCCCGGTCTTATCCCCGGCGCTTTTTCGACGTGGGCATTGCCGAACAGCATGCCCTGAGCTTTGCCGCCGGTTTGGCCAAAGGCGGCATGAAACCGGTGGCAGTCTTGTATTCCACCTTTTTGCAGCGGGCCTACGATCAGCTGATGGAGGATATTTGCCTGCAGCAGCTGCCGGTGGTGCTGGCCGTGGACCGGGCCGGCGTGGTCGGGGAGGACGGCTATAGTCACCAGGGCGTCTACGATCTGTCCTTTTTGCGTTCCATACCGGGTTTGACCGTCATGGCCCCCCGGGACGGCGTGGAATTGTCGATGATGCTGCGGGAGGCTTTGATCTGGCGGCGGCCGGTGGCCATTCGCTATCCCAAGGGCAAAGCCGATCAGGGCCTGCCTTTGCCCGCCCCGGTATGCTACGGCAAAGGGGAATTGCTGCGGGAAGGCCGGGACGTGGCCTTGCTCAGCTGCGGCGTTATGGCGGCGGCGGCGATGGCGGCCGCGGATATCCTGCATCGGCAGGGCGTGGAGGCGGCGGTGTTCCATAGCCGCTTTGTCAGCCCTCTGGACGAAAGCGCCGTCATAAGCCTGGCCTCCGCCTGCGGCGGCCGGGTGGCGGCCCTGGAGGACAATATCGCCGAAGGCGGCTTCGGCGAGGCCTGCGCCGGGGCGCTGCGGCAGGAAAAAGCGGATATCCTCTCCATCGCTTTGCCCAAAAGCTTTATCGCCCAGGGAAAACGGGACGATATATTGGGGCGGTACGGTTTGTGCGGCGATAAGATCGCCCAAGCCGTTGCCGGCAAATGGTTTGCGAAATGAACAGGTGGGAGCGATAGCATGAAAAATAAAGGGGCGGATAAAGTACGTTTGGATGTGTTGCTGGTCAACAGAGGCCTGTTTCCTTCCCGGGAGCAGGCTCGGGGGGCGATCATGGCCGGCGAGGTGATGGTAGGGGAGCAAAAAATCGATAAGGCGGGGACTATGGTGGCGGCGGACGCGCCCCTGCGGCTCTTGGGGGAAAGATTGCCCTTCGTTTCCCGGGGCGGGTTGAAGCTGGACAAAGCCCTGGATTGTTTCGCCATCGACCTGGGACAAAAAACGGTTTTGGATATCGGCGCTTCCACCGGCGGTTTTACCGATTGCGCCCTGCAGCACGGCGCTGCCAAGGTGTACGCGGTGGACGTGGGCTACAATCAGTTGGCCTGGTCCTTGCGGAACGATCCCCGGGTAGTGGTTTTGGAAAAAACCAACGCCCGCTATTTGCAAAGGGAGACCATAGGCGAGGATGTGGATTTTATCTGCTCCGACGTGTCCTTTATCTCCCTGCTGCTGGTGCTGCCGCCGGCGGTGGAACAATTGCTGAAGCCCGGCGGCCGGGTAGCGGCTTTGATCAAGCCCCAGTTTGAGGCCGGCCGGGAAAACGTAGGCAAAAAAGGTGTGGTGCGGGATAAACAAGTACACAAACAGGTGATTTTAAAAATCATCGAGGGCTTTCGATCCATGGGCCTGACGGTACAGGGACTGAACTATTCGCCGGTCACCGGCGCAGACGGCAATATCGAGTACCTGATTTGCGGCTGCAAAGGCGGCGGCGAAGCCCCGCCGCCGGATGTGGACGCCGTGATCGAAGAAGCCTGGGCCGCTCATGGCAAATAAGGGCAGATAGATGCCGGAAAATGCCGTATAGGCGACAATACGCGATCATAACAAAAAAGCGACAGCGAAGATAAAAAAGCCGGATCCGCGCGGTAAAAGGCGCGGATCCGGCGTCTGTATGCGGCCGGTGTTTGTTTGCCGGAAAGCCCGGCGATCGATGGACGATGATTCAGGCTTTGCCGTCGCTGCCGTCCGTATCGTCCTCGATATCGGTAAACGTGCCGTCGATGATGGGCGCTTCGTCTTCCCGGGGCGCTTCTCCGGATTTGTTGGGAAACAGACGGTTCAGCACTTTGCCCCCCAGCAAAACCAAAGCCACCAGCAAAGCCATGCGTATCAGCAGTTGCATAGGCAACCTCCTTCCTTGATTGCGCCGGCGGGTTTTATTCCGGCAGCAAAGCGTTTTCCTGGGGCGGCGTTTCGGGGAGGCTTTCGCCTACCGGCGCCGCTTCCCCGCCGCCGGTGGTTTCGGCCAAGCCGTCGCCGGCGTCTTCCGGCAACAGCCGCTGCAAATAACCGGCCAGCTGATCCAGATAGCGGCCGTAAGCGGCCCAGTTGCCGTCTCTTTGCGCCTGGATGGCGTCGTCATAGGCTTGTTTGGCCAATTGGGCGATCTCTTCCGTGGACAGGCCGTCCGCTTCCGTCTTGGTCCCGTCGCTGCCGTCGCCGGCGGGTCGATAGTCCCCGCCGCTCAGCAGCGTGCCGATCTCGTCGCCGAACATATCGCCCAAAGCGTTGGCCAGGGTATCGGCATAGGCGATCCTTTCATTGTAGTAGACCACCACCCGTTTTACTTCCGGCAAACTGCTGGAAGCGGATTCCAGGTAAATGGGCTCCACATACATCAGGGAATCTTCGATGGGGATCACGAACAGATTACCCCGGCTGTAGATCGAACCGGCGGAGCTCCACAGGGTGAAATCCTGGGCGATCTTGGTATGCTGGTTGATTTGGGATTCGATCTGCTGCGGGCCGTATATCGTCCGGTCCTTGGGCAGTTGGAAGAGGATCAGATCCCCGTAATGCTCTCCGTCGTTCCGGCCCACCAGCAATGCGGTCATATTGTATTTCCCGGAAGGCGTGTAGGGAACGGAAGTGATGAATTCAGCGTCTTTTTCATTGGGGAGCTTCATGATATAGTAACGGGGAACCATGGTCACGGTTTCTGTCCCATAAACCTCGGTGGCGATATTCCAGGCGTCTTCGTTTTGATAAAAACTGTTGACGTCGGTCATATGGTATTTGCTGTAGACCTTGGCCTGGATATTGAACATGGTAATGGGGTAGCGGATATGGGCCTGCAGCTCTTCCGGCATTTCGGCGAAGCTCTTGAACAAAGCCGGGTAGATTTTTTTCAGGGTTTGGGCGATGGGATCTTCTTCGTCCACCACATAAAAACCGGTGTCGCCGTTATAGGCGTCGATGACGATCTTTACCGAGTTGCGTATATAGTTGACGTCGCTTTTGTTCGAATATGGCTCGGAATAGGGGTAATAACTGCTGGCGGTATAGGCGTCGATCATCCAATACAGTTTGCCGCCGGCGGCGACGATATAGGGATCGTCGTCATAGTGCAGAAACGGGGCGATCCGATAGACCCGGTCCATGATTTTGCGGTTGATGATGATTTTGGATTCGCTGTCGATATTGGTGGAAACCAGCAGCTTCAGACTGCCTTCCCGCATGGAGAACAGCAGGCGGTTCAGGAAATTGAGGCGGATGCCCGCATTGCCGTCATAGGTGGTGTAAACATTGGCGTCGCCGCTGGGATAGTCGAATTCCTGCTCGTCGGTATTGACCACGATATAATTATCCGTGGTTTCGCCGAAATAGATTTCCGGACGCTCAATTTGTATCTCCTGAACGCTGGAAACCGGCGGTATGCCTTTGATCAGCATATCCGGCTGCCCGCTTTCCGTCACCTTATCCACCCGGGACAGGGTGATGCCGTAGCCGTGGGTGTATTTCAAATGCTGGGTCAGCCACTGATCGGTGGTGGCGTTTTCATCGATTTCCCTGGCGGAGAGGAAAACCTGCGTATATTCGTCGTTGATTTGGTACCGGTCCACATCCACGTCGTTGAATTTATAATACAGGCGTATGCTTTGGGTTTGGTTATAGAATTTTTCCGCCGGTTCAAAGTCATTGATGCGGATATTGGTGATGGTATCCAAATTGTTGGCAATATCCGCCGCCTGCAAATTGTTGGTGGCGGCAAAGTTGCGGATATCGATATCCTGCAAATTGTAGGCGGAACGGGTGAAAGAAATATTGTTTTGCAGATAGTTGTATTCTTTGCTGATCTCGTCCGGCGCGACCACCAGGCTTTGGATGGAAGCGGCGGCGATAGAGCCGAGGATCAGCACGGCCACCATGGCGGCAGGCATGATAAAGGCCTTTTTCCAGCTGCGCTTTTGCATGCCCCAGACGAACATGGCCGCACCGGCCAGGGCCATGAGCATCAGCAGGCGATAGACCCATAAGGTGATGTTGATATCGGTGAATCCCGCGCCGTATACCACGCCGGAGCTGCCGGCATAGAGCAGGGTGAACCGCTGCAGATAAAAGTGGAAGCCCACGGCCAAAAACAGCAAAGCGCCCAAAACCTTGATGGGGTTGGCGGCCAGGGATATCAATTTCCGCATGCTGTTTTTGTTGATGGTACTGTTTTGCCGCTCTCTGTCCTGCGCAGGACCGCCGCCGAACATTTGCCGGATGTTATCGCCGAAAGGGGACGTTTCCGGGGGCGGCGCGCCGCTGTCGATGATATGCGGCTTTCTGGCCGAAAGCAGCAGCAGATAAAAGAAGAATATCACCGCAGCAAATCCCAGGATGATACTGACCAAAGAACCGTTGATATTGGCCAGGAAATCCAGCTTGAAAACATAGAAGGAAAGATCCCGGTGGAAAACCGGATCGGCGATGCCGAAATCCGTGCTGTTTATGAATTGCAGGATCTGGAACCACAGGCGGCCCACCACGTTGATGGTGACCAGCAGGGAAAAAACGGCGCTGATCAACATGGCCAATTGATTCAGACGTCTTTCGCTTAAGGTCTGATTGGATACCACTTGCAATACTTTGCTGTAGTAATTTTTTTTCAGCTTTTGCAAATAAATGTAGCAAGCGGAAGTCAAAAGGATAAATACGGGAACGCCGATCTTCAATTGGGTAAGCAGCTTTTTGAAAAACACGCTTACATATTGCAATTCCTTGAACCAGAGATAATCCGTTAAAAAGTTGACAAGAGCGGTAAAGCCCAATAAAATCAATACTACCGCCAGAAAGACAATGGTTTTTGTTTTTTGCCTTTTCAAAGTTCGTAGCTCCTTTCTAAAAGATAAGAGTAGCGCTTTTGCCGGGACAATAAAACCTGATGTTGTATTCTACGGGCAAGTGGAAAAATCTTGCCGTAAGAAAGCTTTTCCGGTAAAATTTATGATAAGCGTAGGATGAAAAGCACGGGATGTTGCCGGCCGGAAACAATGCCGGTATAGATGCTATTATACCATAGATCGGAAAAAAAGCAAAATAGCGTATAGCAAAAGAGGTTTTTGATATGAATTTAGGGGAAAGCATACTGACTGCCTTGACCGGATATGCCAGTTTCCAGGAAATCTGGGACGGCTTTCTGGCCTATGTGCCGTCTTTGTTCACGGCCTTGGTGCGGATCATCCTGCCGGTGCTGGCCATTTGGCTGTTGGTGCGGACGGCCCGTTCTCTGTTCGCCGGCAAAAACGAACCGGAGATCTGGGCCTGGCTGGTCATGAACGGCGATATGAAAGTGCCGGTGAAGCATTGGGAAAACGTGATCGGCCGGGGCAGTTCTTCCGATATATTGCTTACGCTGCCCACGGTTTCCCGCAGCCATGCGGCGCTGATCCGCGACGCCGCCGGCAATTGGACTTTGACCGATTTGGCCGGCAAACACAGTTTGCGGCTGAATGGCAAGACCGTGGAAGGCAGCGTGCCGGCCCGTTACGGGGATGTGATCTCCGTAGGCGGCGTGGAGGCGGTGCTGACGGCCCTCAGCCCGGAAGAAGCCCGGGAACAAAGCGACAGCCGCACCAAGCCGGGAAAATTGGTATCCCCGGTAAAGTCCCTGTTTATACTTTGCCTCTTCGATCTGTTATTAGGGACGGAGCTGGCCTTGAACACTGATCACAGCCAATTCCCGGTGATCGCCTTATGCTTTGTCTGGCTGCTGGCCTTGATGTTTTTGGTATATTTGCTGTTTCGCGGTATGCGCCGCCGGGCCTATGAAATCGAGACTCTGGCCTTTTTCCTCAGCTCTTTGGGGTTGGCGGTAGCCGCCAGCGCCGGCGCCCACGCCATGGTCAAACAAACCGTGGCCGTAACCATAGGGGTGGCCGGCTTTTTGATCCTGGGCCTGCTGCTGCGCAATCTGCAATGGGTCAAGGCTTTGCGCTGGCCGGTGGCCGGGCTGGCTTTGTCCCTGTTGCTGCTGACGTTTTTGTTCGGCGAGACCATTTACGGCGCCAGAAACTGGCTGCGCATCGGTTCCGTTTCCCTGCAAGCTTCCGAATTGGTGAAGGTGGCCTTTATCTTTGCCGGGGCAGCCACCCTGGATCGCTTGTTCGCCAGGCGCAATTTGTATTCGTTTATCCTCTATGCGGCGGCTATCGTCGGCGCTTTGGCGCTGATGGGGGATTTCGGCAGCGCCTCCATATTCTTTGTGGGCTTTTTGATGATCGCCTTTTTGCGCTCCGGCGATTTGGCTACCATCGCCTTAAGCTGCGCTGGGGCCGGTTTGGCCGGTTTTCTGGCTTTGACCGTCAAGCCCTATATCGCCAACCGTTTCCAGGCCTGGCGGCATGTGTGGGAGTACGCCTATAGCACCGGTTATCAGCAGACCCGCACCATGGTGGCCTTGGCCAGCGGCGGCTTTTTGGGCTTGGGCGCGGGCAAAGGCTGGCTGCATCATGTGGCCGCCGCCGATACCGATCTGGTATTCGGCCTGCTCAGCGAAGAATTGGGATTGCTGATCGCCTTATCCGCGGTGGCTTCCCTGATCATCGCCGCTTTGTTCGCCGTGAAAACCGCCTATAACGCCCGTTCCACCTATTATGTGATCGCCGCCTGCGCCACCGGGGCGATCCTGGTCTTCCAGATGATGCTGAACGTTTGCGGCTCCCTGGATTTGTTGCCGCTTACCGGCGTCACCTTTCCCTTCGTTTCCAACGGCGGTTCCAGCATGATTTCCGCCTGGATGATGTTGGCTTATCTGAAAGCGGCCGATACCCGGCAAAACGCCAGTTTTGCCATACCTTTGCCTAAGTTTACCAGAAAGGCGGGCCGGAAGAATGAATAAACTGAAAAGCAGAACGGTTTCTTTATTGATATTATGCGGATTGTTTGTCCTGCTGCTGTTTACTTTTCTGTTCGATTATGAACAAAACGGCGCGAAATGGGCGTCCTTCCCCGGCAATCCCCATGCCTACAAAGACGGCGTCCTGGCCGTCGGCACGGTGCTGGATCGCAACGGCGTCATGCTATCTACTATGGAGGACGGCCGCCGCGTCTACAATGACGACAAAACCGTACGCAAAGCCACTTTGCATGTGGTGGGGGATACCGCGGGCAATATCGCCCCATCCGCCCAGAAGTTTTTTGCCCACCGTCTGATGGGATACAGTATGGTCAACGGCGTCTTTTCATTGCATGGCGACGGGGACAAGGTGCATCTGACCGTCGATTCCCGGTTGAACGTGTCCGCCTATCAGGCTTTGGACGGGCGCAACGGCTGCGTCGGCGTTTACGATTATAACAGCGGGGAAATCCTTTGCTTGGTCAGCTCCGGCGGCTTCGATCCCGCCGATCCGCCTTCCCCCGATACAGCGGCGGAAGGGGTGTATATCAACCGCTTTCTTTCCTCCGCCTTCACGCCGGGCTCCATTTTCAAATTGGTGACTTTGGCCGCCGCCATCGAAAACATCGACGGTTTATCGGAACGGCAGTTTACCTGCGACGGCGTGTTGACCATCGGCGATGAAAAAGTCACCTGTTCGCAAAAGCACGGCGATTTGAGCATCGGCCGGGCATTAAGCGTCTCCTGCAACTGCGTGTTCGGCCAACTGGCCATGGAATTGGGGGCGGATACGCTGACCCGGTACGCAAAACAAATGGGGCTGCTGCAGCCCTTTTCCCTGGATGGCTATGACACCGCCGCCGGCTCTATGGCGGCGGACGACGCGGATCCGGGGCAATTGGCCTGGAGCGGCATCGGCCAGGGGCAGGATCTGGTCAATCCCTGCGCCATGCTGCGGCTGATGGGCGCCATCGCCAATCATGGCCGGGCCGTATCGCCGCGTCTGATCGGCAAGACCAACGCATTGCTGGGTATACCTTCGCTTCTGCGGAAAATCCCCCACAGGCATCGCTTGTTAGCGACGGCTACCGCCGATACCCTGGCCCGGATGATGCGGGACAATGTGGTGAATTATTACGGCCAGAGCAATTTCGGCGATTTGCCCGTATGCGCCAAATCCGGTACGGCGGAGGTGGGCGGCGCTTCGCCCCATGCCTGGTTCGTGGGCTTTGTGGCGGACGAAGCCCATCCTTTGGCCTTTGTGGTGCTGGTGGAAAACGGCGGCGGCGGCAGCGCCGTAGCCGGTAAAGTGGCCGCTACGGTGTTGCGGGCGGCCTGCCAATGAAGCGGCCGCGCCGGCAGTCAGGGCATGCAGGCAAGCCAGTGACGGCTTTGGCCGGTGAATAGAGGGTTTTGCATAAAAGAAAAAGCCGCAGATTCTCGCAAGGGAAAATCTGCGGCTTACTTATTTTGTGCTGGCGACGCTTGCTTATTTGCTCTTGATGTAGGCGTCGATGGAAGCGGCGGCCTGTTTGCCGGCGCCCATGGCCAGAATAACGGTGGCTGCGCCGGTAACGGCGTCGCCGCCGGCGTAAACGCCCTGGCGAGAGGTGAGGGCGTCCTCGTCGACGATGATGCCGCCGTATTTGTTTACGTCCAGACCTTTGGTGGTGTTTTTGATCAGCGGATTGGGATTGGTGCCCAGGGACATGATGACGCAATCCATTTCCATGTCGAACTCGCTGCCTTTGATTTCCACGGGACGGCGGCGGCCGTTTTCATCGGGCTCGCCCAGTTCCATCTTGATGCAGCGGATGCCGGTGACCGAACCGTTTTTGGGATCCCGGGGATCGTCGGGATTATTGTAGCCCAAAATGGCAACGGGATTGGTCAGCAGGTGGAAGATGATGCCTTCTTCTTTGGCGTGTTCCACTTCTTCGGCACGGGCGGGCAGCTCTTTTTCAGAGCGGCGGTAGACGATGGTCACTTCCGCGCCCATACGTTTGGCGCAGCGTGCCGCGTCCATGGCCACGTTGCCGCCGCCCACCACGGCCACTTTCATGCTGTGCTTGATGGGGGTGTCGGCGCCGTCGCGATAGGCTTTCATCAGGTTGATGCGGGTGAGGAATTCGTTGGCGGAGTAAACGTCATTCAGATTCTCACCGGGGATGTTCATGAACTTGGGCAGGCCGGCGCCGGAACCGATGAAGACGGCCTCGAAGCCTTTTTCATTCATCAATTCGTCGATGGTGATGGTTTTGCCGACTACGGTGTTGGTGCAGATCTCCACGCCCAGGGCTTTCAGACCGTCCACTTCCTGCTGGACGATGGCTTTGGGCAGACGGAATTCGGGGATGCCGTAAACCAGCACGCCGCCGGCTTTGTGCAGCGCCTCGAAAATGGTGACTTCATAACCCAGCTTGGCCAGGTCGCCGGCGCAGGTGAGCCCTGCGGGGCCGGAACCGATGACGGCTACCTTATGTCCGTTGGAGGCGGGCTTGACAGGCGCCGCGGTGGCATGGGAGTTATGCCAGTCGGCTACGAAACGTTCCAAACGGCCGATGGCCACGGGTTCGCCTTTGGCGCCCCGGACGCAGTACTGTTCGCATTGGCTTTCCTGGGGGCAGACGCGGCCGCAGACGGCGGGCAGATTGGAGGTGCGGTGTATCACTTCATAAGCGCCTTCAAAATCGCCTTCGGCGACCTTGGAGATGAAAGCGGGAATATCGATCTGTACGGGGCAGCCTTTTTTGCAGGGCATTTTCGGGCAGCCCAGGCAGCGGGTGGCCTCTTCCATGGCCATTTCCTTGGTATAGCCCAACGCCACCTCGTTAAAGTTGTGGCTGCGGACCTCCGGGTCCTGGGCGGGCATGGCGTGGCGGGGCATTTTCATATCAGCCATGTTATTTGACCTCCTTTTTAAACAGATTGCAGGCCTCTTCATAAGCTTTGCGCTCGAAATCTTTATAGATCGCGCCGCGGGAAATCGCTTCGTCAAAGTCCACCTGGAAACCGTCGAAGTCGGGGCCGTCCACGCAGGCGAACTTGGTTTTGCCGCCTACCGTCAGGCGGCAGCCGCCGCACATGCCGGTGCCGTCGATCATGATGGGGTTCATGGAGACCACGGTTTTAATGTTGTATTTTTTGGTGATTTCGCAGACGAATTTCATCATCAGCAAGGGGCCGATGGCGATGACTTCGTCATACTGATTGCCGGCCTGGATCAGTTCTTCCAGCGCCTTGGTCACCAGACCCTTTTCGCCGTAGGAGCCGTCGTCGGTCATGACTTTGATCTGGTCGGAACAGGCCCGGAACTCATCTTCCAGAATCACAATATCTTTGCTGCGGAAGCCGATGATGGAATGAACCTCGCAGCCTTCGGCATGGAGCTTCTGGGCTGCAGGCAACGCAATAGCGCAGCCTACGCCGCCGCCCACCACGGCGACCTTTTTCAAGCCCTCGGTCTCGGTGGCGTTGCCCAGAGGACCCACAAAGTCCTGCAGGTATTCGCCTTCGTTTTTGGCGTTGAGCTTGACGGTGGTAGCGCCCACCACCTGGAAGATGATGGTCACCAGACCTTTTTCCCGGTCATACCCTGCAACGGTCAGGGGGATGCGCTCGCCTTCTTCGTCTACACGGAGGATGATGAACTGACCCGGTTCGGCTTTTTGCGCCACCATGGGGGCCTCAATGTCCATCAGCGTGACGGTAGCGTTGAGAGGCTTTTTTCTCGCGATACGATACATAAGCATACCAATCCTTCCTGAGAGAATTATTTAAAAAATTTGTTGTCAATGGTTCTGGACACACAAAAAAATTATAGCACCATCAGCCCGGAAGGTCAAGCAGCCGGAGACAGTTTGACAAAATCGTCGAAAACCGCCGCAAAAGCAAATTCCTTGGCGTTTTTGCCGGAAACAGCCAAGCAGAACGGTTTTTCACCCGGCTTTCGCCCCGGCCCCACATCTTTTTTGCCGCGGTATTTTTGTGATTTTCTGTGATTTTGTCCGCCAAACCATAGGATTTTTCTTTGCTTTCGCGAATTAAATAAATAGCACAAAGGTGTGCTGCGCCACGCGGCGGGAATAAAGCGGCGGCAGGGATGTAAAAATAGTATAAACAACCATATCCAGCGGCGGAACGGTTCCGGTCGCGTCGACGCCGGCGGTGAAAGGTCTAGCGGAACGGCTTCCGGCTGCAGCAAACCAGGCAGGAGGAAAAAGCCATGGTATATCAAACGTTTGAGCAGGCGGCTTCGGCTTTGCGTGCATGCCGGGGCCAGCGGGTGGCGGCGGTGGCGGCCGCCGGTCACAGTTCGGTATTGCAGGCGGTCATCCAGGCCAAACGGCAAGGCGTCAGCGAGGCGATCCTCATTGGCAATGCGGCGGCGATCAAACGGGAGCTGGCGGCTTTGGGCGGGGACAGGGGCGATTACGATATCGTCAACGTCCCGGACCGGCGGCAGGCCGGTGAGAAAGCGGTGCAGCTGGCCAAGGAAGGACATGCAAATTATTTGATGAAAGGTATGATGGAAACCCGGGATATTTTGCGGCCATTGGTAAAAAAAGAAAACGGCATGAATACGGGGCGGATCATGTCCCATTTGGGATTCAATCAATTGCCCGATTATCATAAACTGATCGTCAACACCGACGGCGGTATGGTGATTTCCCCCAGCCTGCAGGAAAAAAAGGGCATCATCGAAAACGCCGTGGCCGCCTTTCACGCTTTGGGCTATGTTTCGCCGAAAGCGGCGGTGCTGGCCGGGGTGGAAAAAGTAAATCCCCGGATGCAGGAGACGGTGGACGCCGCCGCTTTGGAGCAGATGAACCGCCGGGGGGAGATCAGCGGCTGCATCGTCCGGGGGCCGCTGTCCTACGATGTGGCCATGAGCGCCCGCCTGGCCCGGGAAAAAGGCTGTTCCTGCCCGGACGCGGGGGATTTTGACATTTTGGTGGCTCCCAATCTGGCGGCCGGCAATATCCTGGGCAAATGCTGGAGCTGCAGCGCCGGCGCGATCATGGGCGGCATGGTGGTGGGGGCGAAAGTCCCGGTGATCCTCACTTCCCGCGGGGCCAGCGCCCAGGAAAAATACTATGCCATCGTCATTACGGCTTTGGTGGCCATGGGTATGGAGAAACAATATGAATGATAAAGCGCATAAAAAAGATAAACTATTGATTGTAAACCCCGGCTCCGCATCGACAAAAATCGCCCTATATACCAGGCAGGGCCCGTTATGGCAGGAGGAGATTCTCCACGACCGGCAAACCCTGAACGGCCTGACGTCCATAGAGGAGCAATTGCCCCTGCGTTTGCAGGTGGTGGAGGCGGTTTTGCAGGATAAAGCCCTGAACCGGCAGGAATTGGCGGGCACGGTGGGCCGTGGCGGCGCTTTGCCCCATGCCCGGGCCGGGGCCTATGAAGTGGATCAAAAAATACTGACGGCTTTGGCCCGATATCCCGTCACCCCCCACGCCTCCAATTTGGGCGCGGCTCTGGCGTATGCGGTGGCCCATCCGTTGGGTATTCCCGCCTATATTTATGATCCGGTCACCGTGGATGAGATGATCGACGTGGTACGGATCACCGGCTTGCGGGAGATCCGTCGCCGCGGCCAGGGGCACAATCTGAATATGCGCGCTACAGCCCTGCGCTATTGCCGGGAGCGGCAGCTGGATTACCGGCAAACCGATCTGATCGTGGCCCATCTGGGCAGCGGCATTACCCTGAGCCTGCACAGCCAGGGGCGCATCGTGGATATGATCACCGATTCGGAAGGGCCGTTTTCCCCGGAACGGGCCGGGGCTTTGCCCACCTATCCGCTGCTGGACATCATCCGGGAGCGGCCGGAACGCTTGCCGGCCCTGCAAAAGCGCCTGCGGCAGCAGGGCGGCCTGGCGGATCTGCTGGGGGAAACCGACCTGCGCCGGGTGGAGGAGAGAATGGCGGCGGGAGATCGGGAAGCGTCCACGGTGTATCAGGCCATGGCCCTGGCCGTGGCCAAATCCATCGCCGCTTTGGCCGTGGTGGTGAACGGCCGGATAGATTCCATCCTGCTCACCGGCGGCATGGCCAAATCGGCGCAGTTTTGCCGGTGCGTGGCCCAAAGGGTGTCGTTTATCGCGCCGGTAACGGTCATGCCCGGTGAAAACGAAATGCAGGCTTTGGCCCAAGGGGGTTGGCGAGTGATCGACGGCCTGGAAAAAACCAATCCTTACGATTAGCGGCGAGGGGCTTGCGCCGCATATCCCGTCCGCCGCCGCATTGGATCGTATCCTGTGAGAAGCGGACAAAACGGTGTCATAGCCATGCAAAAAACTTTGACAAGGCAAAGCGGCCTATTCTATACTTATATATGAAACGGACTCGAATACGTCTATGCTTTTTACCGTCCCAGATAGGATTGCAAGCCCAAACGCTGCGAAAATAGGTTGTTGCCGTAGCTATGGACGCATGATTGCGGTGTTTTAGAAAAAGAAAAACGGAGGTATTGGTTATGCAATACGAAATCATCGGCGGACAGCTTCCTGCTGTAAGATGCATTCTTGCCGCAGGCGAAACCATGATCACGGAAAAAGGCTCCATGTGCTGGATGACGCCCAATATGAAAATGGAGACCAGCACAAACGGCGGCCTGGGCAAGGCTTTGGGCAGAATGCTGTCCAAGGAATCCATGTTCCAAAACCGGTATACCGCCCAGGGCGGGGAAGGGGAAATCACCTTTGCCTCCAGCTTTCCGGGCTCTATTTTGGCTGTGGAGATCAGCCCGGGCCATGAAATGGTGGTGCAAAAATCCGCTTTCCTGGCCAGCGAAACCACGGTAGAGCTTTCCGTTGCCTTTCAGAAAAAGCTGGGCTCGGGATTCTTTGGCGGGGAAGGCTTTATCATGCAAAAGCTTAGCGGCAGCGGCATTGCCTTTATCGAGGTAGACGGCTTTGCTGTAGAGTATGAGCTGCAAGCCGGCCAGCAAATGATCGTGGACACGGGCTATCTTGCCATGATGACCGCCGGCTGCCGGATGGAGGTGCAAACCGTTCCGGGCGTGAAAAATGCGCTCTTTGGCGGCGAGGGGCTTTTCAATACGGTGATCACGGGACCGGGCAAAATCGTCTTGCAAACCATGCCCATTTCCGCCGTAGCCGGCAATATCATACCGTTTATTCCCTCAAAGTGATACGCGCTATGCCCTGGGGTTTTTTGGCAAAAACGGTTACGAATAGGCTATCTTCATAAATCAAAACCACCGGTTGAACCGGTGGTTTGAACAGGCCCTATAAGGGCCTATCTCCTGTGGTGGCCCCCATATGGGGCACTGAAACAATCTAATAACCACGTGTTTATTGCTGGCAGCCTCCTACTCGGGGACTGTTAGCTTAGCTTTTTTACTGGCTCACCCGTAAACGGGTCGATGAATTCTTTAATACTTATCTGGTTATTTGTTATATCTTCCTGCAGTTGATTTCTTATATTCTCCCGTATTTTGCCCTCATATTTCCCAACCGTGTCCACATAATACCCTCGGCGCCAGAGGTGACGGTTCCCGTAGTTGTACTTCAGATTCGCATGTCTGTCAAATATCATCAGACTGCTCTTGCTTTTCAAATATCCCACATACTGTGCCACACTCAAATGCGGGGGAATCGACGCCAGCATATGAATATGTTCCGGACACGCTTCTGCTTCCAGTATTTCCACACCCTTGCGTTCACTCAATTCCCGCAATATTTTTCCTACATCCTTAATTTTCCCATATATCACTTGGCGGCGATATTTCGGGACAAACCCAATGCTTGCAGCCTGCCTTTGTGTGTGGCTTGTTAGTTCCCCGTTGTTATGCTATCTTGTTAGTTCCCCGTTGTTATGCTATAATTATTATTATATTTTTGTATGTATTTTTACTGACATACGAAAGAGCAACAGCAAAGGAAAAACGGAGGGCGCGAGCCATGCGGTTTTACAGGGAAAACCTTATGAAGCCCCTTGATAAACGCGAAAAAATGCGCATGATCGCTGTGCGCACGGAACGCGGAGCGCGGATAAGGGTAGATATACCCTTTTTTCGGCGTGGAAAAATGACAGAATGCATGGAGCGCACAGGGGCGATGGGAGCACTTTGCTTTCCCGCTGCCATGCGCTTTTTGGTTTGAACGGTGGTGGTTTTCCGTGGACGGCTCCCATTATTCCAGTGGGGACGACCCGCGCCTTTATCGTTATTCTGAGAGCGAAGCGACGAAGAACCTTGCAGGAATTGATCCAGAAATAAAGCTGCAGAAAAAATTGAAAAGAGGGGGCTATCTGATGAAACACAAATCAAGAATACGGTTTTATACGCTTCTCGCCATATTGCTCGCTGCCGGGATCATGCTTCCCTGGCAGTCCGCATATGCCGATGATGGGGCAGGCGGCAACGCATCGTTGACCTATGTATATCCCAACGGCTCCACAACCATTACGGATTACAACGTCGTGGAAAGCAGCGACGCCGTTTGGGATGGGAACAGCGATGGCAGTCCCTATTATGTTGTTGCAAGCAACGTAACGCTTGAAAACTGCGTGACCGTCAAAGGGAATGTGATCTTGATCCTCTGCGACGGTACGGAGCTTAACGCCGCACACGGACTGAATGTAGAGGCAGGAAACAACGCTTGCCTTGAAATATTTGCGCAAGAAAAAGGGACCGGAAAGCTGACCGCGCAGGGCGATGGGCTTCGAGCTGGGATCGGCAGCGGCGATAACCGTAGCGGCGGAAAGATCGTCATAAACGGCGGCGTCATTAACGCCACCGGCGGCTATAAAGGCGCAGGCATAGGCGGCGGCAGACGAGCATCCTCCACAGAGGTTATCATCCGCGGCGGCGATATTACCGCCACCGGAAATGCCGGCGCCGCCGGGATCGGCGGCGGATGTGCAGGGAACGCAGATAATCCTGCCGGCAACGGTGGTAAAGTCAGTATATACGGTGGTACGGTCAATGTCAGAGGTATAAATAAGGCAGCAGGCATCGGCGGCGGTGGTCCTACTAGCGGCAATAACGGCGGAGCCGGCGGAGACGTGGCGATATACGGCGGCACCGTTATCGCTTATTCAAACAATGCCGAGGCCCACGCCATCGGCGCCGCCGCGGGAAACAGCAACAACGGTTCATTGACTGTTTACGAAAACGCCGTGGTCCATTCAGGCAGAAATGAAAATAACGCTGAGCCCGTTTCTGAAACAAACGGTATCAACGACCGCGTAAACGCCTGCAGAAGCCCTTACGCAAGAATATCCGCATGCGAAAACCACAGCTATACGGTTTTCAAGGATATTACCAAAACAACGCACACCCCGGTCTGCGCCTATTGCAGGCACGTAGGCGAGCCTGAAGGACACAGCTACGGTGACGACGATACATGCGCCTGCGGCGCGCGCCAATATAACGTTACCGTTCAGAATGGCACGGCGGATAAGATAAAGGCGTTGGAAGGCGATACCATTACCGTCACAGCCAATAATCCTGCGGAGGGTGTGGCCTTCGTCCAGTGGGCATACGTTGAGGGCGTGAACTTCAGCCGCATGGATGCCATAGAGACCACCTTCCCCATGCCCGCAAAAGACGTGACGCTCACCCCGGTCTACAAAGAGATAACCCCTGAAGAATTGGATGATCAGGTCTACACCGGCAAAGCCATTGAGCCCACGTTTGGCCTGTTTGGCATGACGCTTGACGGTGTGGACGCCGTATTCCCCGACAAATATGACCTGTCGTATGCGGACAATGTTGACGTCGGAGAAGCGAAGGTGATCATAACATTAAATGATGGTATGGTGGGGACCAAGACAGTCTCCTTCAACATCCTCCCCGCCGAAATCGAAGTCACCACCGGCAGCGCAACGAAGGCGTACGACGGAACGCCGCTGACCCAGGCTGATGGGACAATAACGGGCCTGGTGAACAGTGAAAAGGCGACCGTTACGACAAGCGGCAGCCAGACCTACGCCGGCTCCTCGGAAAACGGTTACACCATCGATTGGGATACGGCAAAAGCCAGCAATTACAACATAAAAACGGAAAACCTGGGCACGCTGACAGTCACCGCTGCGCAGCAGGAACCGACCATCACGCCGACGGTCAAGCTATACCGCGGCGGCAACGATTTTGACCTGAGCACCCTTGTTTCCGACGCCCAGGGCGACGTGAGCTTCACCGTCAAGAGCGGCGACGCGGCGACCATTTCCGGCACTACGCTGACGCCAAGCGCAAGCGCCACCGGGGAAGTGATCATCACCGTGAACATCACGGAAAAAGATTTGGGGGGCGACGCTGCACCGGAATATTCCGCCTACACCGCCGACGGAGCGATCACCGCTACCGTCGTGAAAAAGGAGAATGCGGCCGTCTCCATCGCAGGGGGCAACATTAGCAAAACCTACGGCGACCCGGACTTCCGCCTTGCCGCCACCGCGGCCAACGAAGGCGAAAACGGCGTCTGGACATGGCGCAGCAGCAACGAAGCCGTGGCGAAGGTGGATAATAACGGCAAGGTGACCATCGTAAGAAAAGGCAACGCCAGCATCACGGCGGTTTATGAATCCGCTACCACGCTGGGAGAGGCGACCGTCAAACTGACGGTCAAGCCCAAGTCCAATCCCTCCTCCGAAGGCACGTCCACCCGTTATAGCCTGACCTACGAGACCAACGGCGGCAGCAGCATAGCGGCGGCCAAACACGACAAAGGGGCAGCGGTGAGCCTCAGCGAAACGCCGACGAAAGAAGGCTACACCTTCACTGGCTGGTACGCCGACAAGGCTTTGACGGAAAGAATCACCTCCATCAAGATGGACGGCAACAAAACCGTATATGCCGGCTGGAAAGAAAATGAGAAGCCCGTTGAACCCGGCCATGACTGCCCCTCCGTGCATCTGACCGACGTGAACGAGGGCGACTGGTTCCATGCGTACGTAGATTATGTGATAGAAAAAGGCCTGATGCAGGGCGTATCTACGAATGAATTCGCGCCCAACAGTCCTTTGACCCGAGGCATGATCGTCACGATCCTCTACCGGCTGGCAGGCAGTCCGGCGGCGGCGGGAGACAATCCCTTTGAAGATGTGGCGGCCGGCCAGTGGTATGCCGACGCTGTGATTTGGGCGAACCGGAACGGCGTCGTGGAAGGCTATGGCAACGGCAAATTCGGGCCGAATGACTTGATCACCCGTGAACAGTTCGCTGCCATCTTGTATCGTTACGAGCAAAATAAAGGCGGCGGCTTCACCGGCGCGTGGATGTTCCTGCTGGATTATGAGGACGCCGGCCAAATCAGCGAATGGGCGGACGAGGCTATGCACTGGTGCGTGATGAAGGAGATCATCACCGGCCGCAGCGCAACGACACTTGTGCCGCAAGGCAACGCTACCAGAGCGGAGGCGGCGGCCATGCTGATGCGGTTCATCGAAAACGCAGAGTAAAGAGCAAATCGTTTTAGCGGCATGGCGGCGGGGAAAAATCGCCCTGCGCCTCTATGCGCCGGGAAGCACGGTACAACAGAGCTTTTCGAACCGATACACATAAAAAAACGGCATAGTTTCCGCTATGCCGTTTTTTTATGTGTATCGGTTGGCAGATGACGTCGTTATATGCTGGCCTGCCATCTTTTTGTTCTCCGGCGCAGGTTGCGGTGCTATTCCCGTTCCGTGTACGCCGCTTCCGCCTTCGGCAGTTCAAATTTTACGGTATAGCCGTTGATCAGCATTTCGGCGCAGGGGGTTTGCATTTCGTCGCTGATATGGATTTGATACAGGCAGGTTTTATGCCCGGCGGAAACCTTTTTCGCGGTGGCGATCAAGCGTTTGCCCCGAGGCTGTTTGACAAAAGAAATGCTGCTGCTGAGGCTGATCGCCAAATAACCGGTTTTTCCCAGCAGATTGGCGGCATTGGAGGCAACGGCAAAACAAAAATCGCCCAGGGTAAAAAAAACGCCGCCCTGCACCGCCTTGCTGAGATTGCAATGGGATGGGCCGATATCCACATGGCAAACGGCCCCGTCTTCGGAAAAATCGTCGATAACGATGCCGGTTTCCATGGCGAAACGGTCGCCGGATAAAATATCTCTCACGGTTTGCAATTGTTCCTGTTTATTCATGCTTTTGCTCCTGTTTCCCGATTTGGCAATGCCTTCTTTCTCCGACGTGCCTATGCTCAGCGAAAATCGGCCATATCCTCCAAGCTTTTTCTTTTTTTCGGCCGATGAGTGTCGTCCTCCGCCGCTATGCCCAGGGCGATGACCACTCGGATATGATTGGTAATGCGCAGCGCCTTTTGCAGATCCTTTTCCGCAAACCATCCCAATATGCAGGTGGCCAGTCCCTGCTCCTGGGCGGCCAGACAAAAATGTGCGACAGCGATGCCGATATCCAGACTGCGAAAATCCTGATGTTTGATTTTACTGCCGGCGGCGGCGGCGGGGGAATAGGCCTCTTCGCTGACCACCGCAAAGCAGGGGACTTGATCGGTGAATCTATTCATGCCCATGCCCTGGGTGGTTTTGGCTACCGTCCGCGCCAAATCCCCCCGGCAGACGGTAAAATGCCATGGCTGGCTGTTGCAGGCGCTGGGCGCCACTCTTGCCGCCTCCAGACAGGCCGTGATCTGTTCCGTGCTCGGCTGCTTTGTCGAGGAAAAGTTGCGGCAGCTTTGGCGGGCTTCCGCCAGTTGATAGAAATCCATATCCTTCGCCCCTTTCCGATAAATCCAGATGAAAGATTATTTTTGCCCCCAAGGCGAAAATCCTGCCACCGCCGGAAAATCCTTGTATTTTCTCAGGCTTTGCCCGGTGAAAACAGACGTAGCCGCGGCCGGCGCAAAAGTTTTGCCAAAAGCGGCAAACCGACGTTGCTTCCCTGATTAAGGCGGAAGAACGGCCATGCAAGAGAAAAATACGCTTGCATGGCCGTTCTTTGGGGATGGGGTGTTTTTTAGACAGGGACATTTGGTATGTAAGGGTTAGTCAGAAACTATCCCGGCCCTTCTTTGGTAATCTTCCAAGGCGGATTGTATGGCTTGTTCAGCCAAAACGCTGCAATGCATTTTGTAGGCCGGCAGCCCGTCCAGGGCTTCCGCCACCGCCTTATTGGTCAGTTTCATGACCTCGTCTACAGGTTTTCCTTTGATCAGTTCCGTGGCCATGGAGCTGGAAGCGATGGCGCTGGCGCAGCCAAAGGTCTCAAATTTTACATCTTCCACGATATTATTCTTGATCTTCAGATACATTTTCATAATATCCCCGCATTTGGCATTGCCCACTTCGCCGATACCGTTGGCGTCGGCCAGCACGCCCACATTGCGGGGATTGCGGAAGTGATCCATTACTTTTTCGCTATATAAAGCCATTTTGACTGCCTCCTTACAGAATAAATTCCTTTTTGCCGTTGATCAGATCCCGCCAGATCGGCGAAATGCTGCGCAGATATGAGACGGTTTCTGTTACCGCTTGGATGATATATGCCGTATCCGCTTCGGTAATATCTTCGCCGATGCTCAAACGCAGGGAGCCGTGGGCCACGTCATGGACTCTGCCGATGGCCAAAAGCACATGGCTGGGATCCAGGGAGCCGGAGGTGCAGGCGCTGCCGGAGGAAGCCTGGATGCCTTTGTCGTCCAACAGCAGAAGCAGGGATTCCCCTTCGATGCCTTCGAAGCAGAAATTGACGTTTCCGGGCAGACGCTGCCGCGAATCGCCGTTTAGCGCCGAATGGGGGATTTGGCGGAGTCCTTCTATCAATTTGTCCCGCATCCGTATGAGATGCGCGCTGTTTTCCGTCATTTTGGCATTGGCTTCGGTCAGGGCTTCCGCCATGGCGGCGATACCGGGCACATTTTCCGTGCCCCCGCGTTTGCCCCGCTCCTGAGCGCCGCCTTCTATCAGATTGGCGAGCTTGACGCCGCTCTTTGCGTAGAGAAAACCCACGCCCTTGGGGCCGTGAAATTTATGAGCGGAAGAGGAGAGCAAATCGATATTGTCCTTTTCCACGTCTACCGGGATATGCCCCACCGCCTGCACAGCGTCTGTATGGAACAGTACGTTTTTTTTGCGGCAGATGGCGCCGATCTCCCGTACCGGCTGTATGACGCCGATCTCGTTATTGGCGTACATGATCGTTACCAGGCAGGTATCCTCGCGGATGGCCGCGGCCAGCTCCGCCGGAACGATACGCCCGTTTTCATGCACGTCCAGCAGGGTGATGGCAAAACCCTCTTTTTTCAGCTTATCCAATGTATGCAAAACGGCATGATGTTCAAAAGCGGAGGAAATGATATGCATTTTCCCGTTTTTCCTGCCCAATGCGGCTGCAGAAAGAATGGCTTGGTTGTCCGCCTCACTGCCGCCGGAGGTGAACAGGATCTCTCCCGGCTCCGCGCCGATCACGGAAGCCACTTTGGCCCGGGCCTCTTCCAGCGCTTCCTTGGCTTTCTGTCCTGTTCCGTACAGGCTGGACGGGTTCCCCCAGCAGTCCCGGATAACGGTATTCATGGTATCGATGGCCGCATCGCTCATTTTGGTGGTGGCGGCGTTATCCGCATAGATCATGATGCTTATCTCCTTTTCAAAGCCTACACGCTGATTATAATCATATTCACCTACTGTGTCAATATGTTTTTATAAAATATCTTGATTTATCCATTTGCCTACTGTATAATTGGATAAACGAAAGAATCGGAACAAGGAAAGGCGGATTTGCTATGATCTCGACCCGTGGCCGGTATGCCATCCGCGTAATGCTGGATTTGGCCAAAAACAAAACCGGCGGCTATACGCCCTTAAAGGACATAGCCGCCCGGCAGGGTATCTCCAAAAAATATCTGGAAATCATCGTAAAAGAGATGGTGGCCGGCGGCCTGCTGGTGGGAGCCAGCGGCAAAGGCGGCGGTTATAAGCTCTGCCGGGAGCCCCAGGACTACACCATTGGCGAGATACTGGAACGGATGGAGGGTTCGCTGAATTCGGTGGCCTGCCTTTCCGCCGGCGCGGCGCCTTGCCCCCGAGCGATGGATTGCGAAACCCTTTCTCTCTGGGCAGAGTATGACAAGCTGACCCATGATTTTTTCTACGGCAAGCGCCTCAGCGACTTGTTGCAAAAATGAGGCAGCCGCAAAAAGCGCCTGACTGCAGGTATCTGTTCCGGGCAGAGCCGCCTTCGCGAAATCCTGGGCAAAAAACCGTTGACAAAACAAGCGGCATATGTTATAAACATATTAAACCACTATGTTTATTCCAGCGATTATGATTTGAGCGGGAGGCTGTTATGAAAAGGGAGATCTGCAGCGGTATTCGCATATGTTGTCCCATGGGCCGGAAACGGTGCATGCGCTTTGCCGTACCCGTTTGAGATCTCTGTTTGCCTGTATGCAGCCGGAGAGCCCGATGGGTTCTCCGGTTATTTGTTTGGCAAAGGGATATCCGATCATTTACGCCGCTGACCCGTTAACTTTAGAACGAAAAGGAGAAGATACAATGGCCAGAGTAAAACTTGTAGAGCAAAACCAGGCAAAAGGCGCGGAAAAGGAACGCTATGACGAACTGGCGGCAAGAAACGCCGTCACCAATATGAAAAAGGGACTTTTGAACGACGCAGCCACCTACGACGCCTATATGGCCTGGTACACCTCCTGGAACCGGCTGGTAGAGGTGGTCGGGCAGAAGGACGCCATCCTCTATGCCCACGCCATTTCCACCACCAATTCCTGTCAGCTTTGTTCCCTGTTCTTTATCAGCGATGTAAGAGGCCTGGGCCTGGATCCGGAAAATCTGCACTATGACGAGAAAGAACAGGTCTTGACCGAGTTGGCGCAGGCGATCGTCAAGAACCCCACCGCCGTCCCGGACGAACTCTTTGACCGGTTGAGAAAGTTCTTTGACGACAGGGAGATCGTGGTGATCGTAGGCTTCGCCGGTCAGATGATCGCCACCAACAATTTCAACTCCGTGTTGAGAATCGATGTGGACCAGCGCCTGCTGCCGCTGCTGGATCAGTTCAAACCCGCCATATGGAGAGACTCTATACAATAACGCCAAAGGAGATTTTACCGATGTCCCATATAAAAAAACGATGTTGCCCGGATGAATCGTTTGAATGCCATATGCTGTTTTAGAATTCAATCCATCATGCATTAGGAGGGAAACATCATGTCTAAGATCTATACATCCGTCGATCAACTGATCGGCCATACACCGCTGCTGGAACTGACCCATATCGAGAAAGAAGAAGGGCTGGCCGCCAAGCTTTTGGCCAAGCTGGAATATCTGAACCCCGCCGGTTCCGTGAAAGATCGTGTGGCCAAGGCCATGATCGATGACGCCGAGGCCAAAGGCCTGTTGAAAGAGGGCTCCGTCATCATTGAGCCTACCTCCGGCAACACGGGTATCGGTCTGGCCGCCGTGGCGGCGGCTCGAGGCTATCGCCTCATCATCGTCATGCCGGAAACCATGTCAGTGGAGCGGCGCATACTGATGAAAGCCTTTGGCGCGGAACTGGTGCTTACCGAGGGCAGCAAAGGGATGAAGGGCGCCATCGCCAAAGCGGATGAATTGGTAAAGACCATTCCCAACGCCTTTATTGCCGGCCAATTCGTCAATCCCGCCAACCCCGCTGTCCACAAAGCGACCACAGGCCCGGAAATCTGGGCGGACACCGATGGCAAGGTGGATATTTTTGTGGCGGGCGTTGGCACCGGCGGCACCATCACCGGCACGGGCGAATACCTGAAAGCGCAGAATCCCTCTGTTCGGATCGTAGCCGTGGAACCGGCCGATTCGCCTTTCCTTTCCAAGGGGATCGCCGGCGAGCATAAGCTCCAGGGCATCGGAGCGGGATTTGTGCCCGATGTGCTGAACACGGACGTATACGATGAAATCATCACGGTAACGACTGAAGACGCCTTTGCGGCAGGGAGAAAAGTCGGTCAAGCCGAAGGAGTGTTGGTGGGGATCTCCGCCGGCGCGGCGGTATGGGCTGCCGTCCAGCTGGCCAAGCGCCCGGAGAACAAGGACAAAACCATCGTGGCGCTCCTGCCGGATACCGGCGACCGGTATTTGTCCACGCCGCTGTTTGCCGATTAATATGGAACAGACCCTTTCCCTTTTGATCCGGCTGACAGCCCATGAACTGGAGCAAGAGGATGCGACCAATTGCAAGCGGCCTATCGATTACTATGGCCTGCGGCAGGAGGTGGAGCATATCACCGATCTGCTGATCGACGCCATGTTTCCCCGCTTTGCCGCCGAACCGGTATCGAGAGAAGAACGTTTGCAGCAAGCGGTGGAAGTATTGAACGGCATCCTTACGCGCATCCCTTCCAAGCTGCGTCCAGAAGAAGTTGTCCTTGCTCTTCTGGAAAACCTGCCGGAGGTCAGGCGGCAGTTGCGAACGGATCTGACCGCCGCCTATCAGGGAGACCCCGCCGCCAAAAGCATAGACGAGGTCATCCTCTGCTACCCGGCCTTTATGGCCATCAGCACCTATCGTTTGGCCCATGTTCTGTACCGGGTGGGGATGCCGCTTCTGCCCCGTATGATGACAGAATATGCCCACCGCCTGACGGGGATCGACATTCACCCCGGGGCGGTTATCGGAGATTCTTTCTTTATCGATCACGGCACCGGCGTGGTGATCGGCGAGACCACCACCATCGGCTGCAAGGTCAAGCTGTACCAGCACGTTACCCTGGGCGCCAAGAGCTTTGCCGTGGGGCCCGACGGCAGCCTGGTCAAGGGGGTCAAGCGGCACCCCGATATCGGCGACCGGGTGGTGATTTATGCCGGCGCTACCATTCTGGGCGGCGAAACGCGCATCGGCAACGACTGCATCATCGGCGGCAGCGTGTGGCTGACCCATTCCGTGCCGGCCGGAAAGATGGTTTTGGCCAGAACAGCCGTTACGGATACGCCTTTGACCAAAGATATCATGGTCAATCCCATTCTGGATTGCGCCATGCTGTAAAAAGCTTTGCGGCAGGGTAAATCGGGATGTCGGCGCATACAAAAGAATCATAGTACCCTTTCCGCTTCGGGGAGCGTTTATCGCTCCCCGAAGCTGTTTGTAATGCCTGTTTCCGGTTTGGCCGCTTTTGCCTGCCTCTTCTTGCCATACCGGAAAAGGGGCATTGCCGCTGTTTGCGGCGATGCCCCTTTTGTCAAGAATGCGATTTCTATTAAGCCCCCGTCAAGGGGTATTTTTACCGCCGGCCGGGATCACGGCCGGTTTTCCTGCTCCGCCGCCAAAGTCAACAGCCGGTTGAACAGGCGTTTGCCGGCCAAATCCACCGCCTCGTAGTCCATGGCCTGGCTGTAGCAGCTTTCCAGCTTGTCGTGGATCAGTTTGGCCTCGCTTAATTTGCCGGCGGCTTTGTCGGCCAGGTCGTTCAGCTTTTGTTTGAAGGCAAGGGTTTCCCCATCGTCGGTTTTTTCATGGCTCAGCTCCGTACAATCGATCACCACGTCTCCCGGCTGGCTTTCCCGGGAACAAAGGAACAGATCCGCCAGCGCCGTGCCCAGCTCCGGCAAAACCACGGCTTCGATATGCTGCGGCTGCAAGGCGCTGTGATAGACCTGGGCGGCCAGGCCTTTTTCCGCGGCGGCGTCCGCCACGGCCTGCAATATCTTTTCTTTACCGCAGCCGGGCGGGCCGTTGAGGATATAGCGGCGGGGATAGACGCGGGTCAGGGCGTCCGCCAGGCTGATCAATCCCCTGGGCGTCACCGCGGAAGCAAACAAATGCCGGCAAACGGCGCCTGTGGGCACAAACAATTCATCCAGCAATTGATGGATTTTGTCGTTCAGCTTTTGGCTGTCCAGCCGCTTTTCTTCCCGGCGGCAGGCTTCCGCTGTGATTTCGCCGATGGCCGACAGATCCTCCTGCGCCGCGGCATAGGCCTGCTGCAGCGATTCATAGAGGTGCAGGATGCTCTGTTTTTGCCGGCGCAGGCTTTGGGACGACCAATGTTCGCCCAAATTGATGATTTCATCCACCACGCCCGGATAGACCGGGTCTACGGTATGGGGCGCGGTGCCGTCGATCACCGCTGCGGACAGACCTTTGACGATCACGCCGTCCAGGGAATCGTTGTCGGCGCTGCATTGCCAGAATTCCACGTCATATCCCCGTTCCAGCATGGCGGAACCGATTTTCCGCATCAGCGTGGATTTGCCGCAGCCGGGGCTGCCTTTCAATATATATATATGCTCCAGACCCTGCAGGCCCTGGCGGTAAAAAGACTGAAACCCCAAAGCGGTATTGCTGCCGGGAAAAACATAAGTGGATCGGCCTTGACGCATGCCCAACACTTCCTTTTTTGCTTTATCCTATGCGGCTTGCCCCCGGTTGTGCTTGGCTGTAGCCGGAAAAAGTGAGGCATATTCCCCGGCGGCCGGGCATAGGCTTTGTCAGAAAAGGCTTTGCGGAGGTTTTTTTATGGCCGAGTATATTGTACCGCTGTCGCGCACGGTTTTTTTGCCCCCCGGTTCTCCGGGTATCGGCCTGGTGCAGGAAATGAAAGCCGATATCGGGACCTATCATGTGGACTGTGAGCAGGGGATGATATACTGTGACGGCGAAGCCGATCTGCTGATCGATTATATCTCGTTTGCCGGCGATAGCAGCAAAAGCCAGGCGGAGGCCGCAGAGCCCGGCGGCAAACAATGGCAGGCGCTGCTGACCTTGCCCTTTGAGATCCGGGAAAACGGCGCGGTATCCGGCGATCCCCAGGTGACGGTAAACGCCCTGGACTGGTTCTTGGTGGGGGAACGGGCGCTGGAAATGGAAATGGAATTGAAGATCGCCGCTGCCGGGCCGGACATGGAGAAAGCGGATGCGCCTGCCGCTCTTTGGCCTTCCGCGCCGCAGCAAAACCCGGCCGTAGCGGCGGAACATAAGCAGGCCGCCGGCCGACGGCACAGCAAACCGCCGCTATGGACTATGGTCACCATCGACCGGCAAGCCATCAAACCGCTGCAAGGTCCTGAAGGGAAAAAACAAGCGCAAAAAGAGGGGTGGCAAATGGTGGAGATCAAGCAGTCGCCGCAGAATACGGCGGAAAACGGCAAGCAAAGCAGGGAAACGCCGGAGGAAAACCGCGCCGCCGTTCCCGCAGCAGCCGCCGCGGAAGAAAAAGCAACAGCGAAGGCGGAAAAGGCGGCGCCAGGGGAATGGATCATGGAAACCCAGGTGGAAACGACAGGGATAGAGGAAAACCAGACGGCGGAGACGGTTGCGGAAGCAACGGCAGCCGGATCTGCGGCGGCGGAGGCCGGCGAAAAGGCGGGGGAGGAACGGTCGGATGGCGCGGCCGGCGCAGATCATGGGCAGGCGCAGCCGGACAGCGGAGCAGGCGGAAGGGAAACCGCGGTGAAAATATCTTTCGGCGATAGCCGGGATGAGGCGTTTCTAGCTCCGGCGGAGACCGGGAAAGGGCCGGAAACAACCCTTGCGGACAGCTGTGCGGCGGACGTAAGCAAGTCAGAGGCTGAAAGCGAATCAGAGGCCGAAAGCGAGACAACCGCAGCTTTGGCCGCCGTCCAGGTGGAAGCTGCCGTGATATCCCCAGAAGTCCCGGAAACAGAGGGGCCGCAGGCGGAAAGCCGCTCCGCCGTCGCCGCCATGACCGATGCGGTAAGCGACAAGGTGGGCAATGTGGCGGAAACGCTGGAAAACGTGGTGGCCGAGGCGGCTGCCGTGGCCGGTATCGTGGAAAAAGTGGCCGACGCGGCCGCTGCCTTGGATACATTGGAGCATAGGGCCGGCGCGGAGGCGGCGGTGGCTGCCGCGGCGGTGGTGGCGGCTTCGGAATTGCTGCCGAAGCTGTTGGGCGGCAAGGACGGCAAAGCCCTGGATGTGGAAACGGATACAGAAACAGATGCTGAAACAGAAAGAATAAATAGAAATATGGAGGAGAAAGCCGCAGCGGCTTTGCCTGAGGCCGCCGCCGGGCCGTCGAAGGAAGCGCCGCCGCAGGAAGAGCTGCCTGCACAAGCAACCCCGGAAAAATGCCGGAAACGCCGCCGGGCCATGGGCTTGCCGGAACTCACGGTGGAAAAAGTCGAGGCGGATCGGGGCGGCTATGCCATCTCCATAAAAAAATGAACGGCAAACCGTTTATTTTTGCCGCTTTGAAGCAAACTAGAAGCGAAAAATCACGCTTCCGGTTTGCTTTTTTTTCACCGGGGAAAGGAAGATACGGTGTACCAGTGGTTGTTTTTGGCTTTGGCCGCCGCCGCCGGCGTGGCTATGGCCGTCCAGGGCTCTTTGAACGGCGCTTTGGGCAAAACCGTCGGCGTTTGGAAAGGCGTATTTTTGGTGCACGCCATCGGCTTGGCCGTGGTGGCGGTATTATTGTTTGTATGCGGATTGGGCAAGGGCGATTTAAGCAAAATCGGCGAAGCGCCCTGGTATTTGTATTTGGGCGGCGTTGTGAATGTGCTGATCATTTTCGGCGTGATGTCCGCCGTGGCCAAGCTGGGAGCGGGCAACGCCACCACGGCGATTATCGTGGGCCAATTGGCCATGGCCATGCTGGTGGATCGCTTCGGTTGGTTCGGCCTGGCGCAAGCGCCCTTTACCTGGTCCAGAGGGGCGGGACTGCTGCTGATGGGCCTGGCGGCGAAATTGCTGCTGGCCTGAGAGAAGGCGCTAATAAAAAAGTTTGAAAAAAAGAATATTTTTCTTGACTTTTTATAAACTTTTTCGTACAATAAAAAAGCAGCGTTTGCGGCGGTGTAGCTCAGAGGTTCAGAGCACTCGGCTCATACCCGGGGTGTCGTTGGTTCAATTCCAACCACCGCTACCAATTTGGCGCGTTGGAGAAGCGGCTTAACTCACCAGCCTTTCACGCTGGCATTCATGGGTTCGAATCCCGTACGCGTCACCATATAAAAACCTCTTTTGTCTATCAAGGCAAAAGAGGTTTTTTGTAAAAAGAGAACCACGCGACTATCGCGTGGTTCTAAAAAGCTTAAGCGATGAACAAAACCTCCTAATGTGCTAAACTATTCACAAGCCTGCCAGCTAGCAAATAATAAAAACATTAGGAGGCCATTCTATGCCAACGCAACAGAATGATGTGAATAGTTTAGCACATACAAAATGGAATTGCAAATATCATGTGGTATTTGCTCCGAAGTATCGAAGAAAGGTTTTCTATGAAGAGAAACGTGCGGATATACGAGAAATCTTTCGTACACTATGTCAGTGGAAAGGCGTAGAGATAATAGAGGGAGAGATATGCCCCGATCATGTGCATCTTCTACTAAGTATACCGCCCAAAATGAGCGTTTCGGGATTTATGGGATATCTGAAAGGGAAAAGCAGCCTGATGATATTTCAGAAATATGGGAATATGAAATACGCATACCGAAACCACGAATTTTGGTGTAAGGGATATTATGTAGACACTGTGGGAAAGGACACAAAAGCAATCAAAACGTATATAGCAAATCAATTGAAACGGGATCGGGAAGCAGACCAGATAAGTATATTCGACCCCCAAGACCCTTTTAAGGGTAGCAGATAAAAGATGCATGGCTGGCAGGCCAATCCATGCGCACTTGTGCGCAGCCAATAGTATTAGGGCTATGCCCGAAAAGGAAAAACCCCCGGCTATGCCGGGGGATATTTTTTCTTGCTTTTGGGGCAAAAATCAAGGCAAATACAGGGGGATCGGGCTTCGGAGCAGTCGATTGGCTGCTTCGGAGCCCGATTTTTTGCTTTCAACGGCAGGGACAGCCCGAAAACGCTGGTGTACTTTTTCGTTTCTTTGTTCTGTAAAGAAAGAACAAAAAGGTGTAGGAGGTGGGAGTCTAACTATTATCAGAGACAGAGATCGGGATAAGACTCAAATACGATGCTGCCTTCTGGTAAAAGAACACGAAACACAATGCTCTCCGCAACGGCATATGGTCAAAGTCCAGGGCATATATTATGCTTATTGTTCAGCAAATAATATCGAACGCATATTCTCAGGCATGGAAGCAAACATCATTTTCACGACGGTTTCGGCGGATGTGATATTATCCTCCAGCACCCATTCCCGGGTCATACCAACGGCTCCCATGCAGTAAAGATGGATGCTGAAAGCAGTTTGCGTATCAATCGTATCCGCACCTAGCTTTTCCTTAACAATTGCCGTATATCTGGCGACAAAGTATTCAACCATGTAACGCCACAAAGCATTTTGAGAGGAATCCTCATATGCGCGCTTGTAGAAGATCATATCGCTTTTCATCTTGTTCATGCTCTGCGCCGCGGACTCCACAGAGATCACATCCGTCTCGTAAGCACTGTGATAGAACATCCACGCCACAAGGTCATATTTGTCGTTAAAGTGATAGTAGAACGTAGGACGCTCGATTTCCGCTGCCTTGCAGATTTCCGTCACGCGGATTTTATCAATGGATTTATGTTTCATCAATTCACGCATTTTTTCTGCGATCCAAAGCTTTGTAATCTCCGCCATATTCCGACCTCCTTGATTTTACAAAATTTGTATTCTGTAAAAAATACTATCATAATTATATTTCTGTAAATTGTAAAAATCAAGCGGTCGAAATAAAATGGAATCACAAACAAAAAAGGAGTTGCGATAATTATGAACCGTGTATGTGAAATTCTGAACATAAAATACCCCGTGATTCAGGGACCGATGGCATGGATCACTTCATCGGAGCTTGTGGCGGCGGTTTCAAACGCAGGAGGGCTCGGTGTGCTCGGAACCAGCGCCGATGCCGAGGAGATCGTGCGCGGCATCCCCGAATCCGTTGAGGAAATGCGTAAGGCGATCCGCAGTACGAAAAAGCTGACCGACAAGCCCTTCGGCATCAACGTGTTTCCCGCAGCTGGCGATCCCTACGGCTTCAGCAAGGCAATGGTCGCGCTGGCCAAAGAAGAAGGCGTGATGATCCTGGTTGTTGCGGGCGATGTCTCCCCCGGCGAAATCAAAGCGTGGAAAGAAGACGGCTTTACCGTCATTATGCGTGAAGCGAATCCGACGATCCGCGGGGCACAGCTTTCCGAGGCAGCGGGCGCGGATATAATTGTAGCGACCGGCTGCGACGAGGGCGGCTGCATGCCCGGGCTTTCCACCGGCACGACTGCGATCACGGCGCTGCTTGCTGATGCCGTCAGCATCCCTGTTCTTGCCGCAGGCGGTATTGTAAATGAAAAATTGTCAAAAGCCGTGCAGATCGTCGGCGCGGAAGGCGTTTTTGTCGGTACGCGTTTCATCCTGTCGAAGGAATGCCGTGCAGCGGACGCTACCAAAAAGGATATCATGGATACCCACCCCGACGATTTTATCGTTTTTACGCAGTCGAACGGGTATTCCAAGTGGAGAACCACGCCGCATAAGCACGGCAAGGAAGGTCTGGAAGCCAATAGAAACGGTGATATGAATCCGCCCTCCGGCAGCTTCTACTACGGCATGCTGAAGGGTGACCCGGACGCGGGGGTGAACACCGTCAGCAACCTTTCAGGGCTGATCAAAAGCATCGATTCCTGCGATACGATCGTAAAAGAGCTCGGTGCGCCGTTTATGGAATAAGGAGGCAGTTATGGATTTTCTGGAGCTTGCAAAAAACAGATACTCGGAGCGTTTCTTTGACAGCCGTCCCATAGAGCAGGAAAAGCTGGATAAAATATTGGAGGCTGGGCGCGTAGTTCCCACCGCCTGTAACTATCAGCCGCAGAAGTTTTATCTGATTCGTAGCGAGGACGGACTGAAAAAGCTTAAAACTGTCACGCACTTCCACTACAACGTACCGCTGATGATTCTAGTCTGCTACGATGCCCGTGAAGTTTGGACGAATCCCGGCGACCGGTATTACCGGAACTACAATTCCGGCGAGCAGGACGCTTCCATCGCGGCAACAACTATGATGTATGAAGCGGAGGAACTTGGTGTCCATACCATCTGGATCAGAGGCTTTGATTCCAAGACCGTTGTGGATACCTTCGGCCTGCCGGATTATATGATCCCCGTGATGATGCTGGGGCTGGGTTATCCCAATGACCGGGCCAAGGCCAACGGCTGGCATTACAAAAGAAAGCCCATCGAAGATTTCGTATTTGAACTGTAAGAGGTGCGAAATATGCATTTTACTGATACGGTATACCGCAATCCATACTGGCCCACGTTCCCGCTTTTGCAGATCACGCAGGGCTGCACCCACAATCGCTGCAAGTTCTGCACTATGTACAAGGGCGTACCCTTCAAACTGCAGCCGACGGAGTGGATCGAGGAAGACTTGAAGGAACTGGCCGAGGGCGTCCCGGACGCAAAAACGATCCAGCTTCTCTCGGCGAATCCGCTCTGCATGACTTATGATAAACTGGCTCCGATCCTTGAGATGATAGGCAAGTATCTGCCGAAGATGGAGTACATCTATGCCGCCACGAGAGTGACCGACATCCGCAACAAGACGGTCGAGCAGCTGAAGAGCCTGAAGGGAATGGGACTTCGTGAGATTTCCCTCGGCGTGGAGAGCGGCGATGACTGGACGCTGGATCGGGTGGTTAAAGGCTATCATGCGGAAGATATTATTGAACAGTGCGGAAAGCTGACGGAGGCGGGTGTCGATTTCTGGATGTCATTCCTCAACGGCGTGGCTGGTAAAGAACACAGCATGGATCACGCGATTCACTCTGCGGAGGTATTCAGCCGGTGCAAGCCCATGCTCGTCGGCACCGGCGGGTTGGTACTGTTTCCCGGCACACCGCTTCTTGAGGAAGCCGAGCGCGGCGAGTTCACCCCGCTTTCCGAAAAAGAAATGCTGATCGAGCTGAAAACCTTCGTGGAACATCTGACCTGCAACTGCACCTTTATTACCCACCATACCGTATCCGGCAAGAATCTAACCGGGCCCAACTTCCTTGCAATGAAAGAGAATATCGTCTCCACACTGGATGACGAAATCAAGCACGGGGACATGGATCGAATGGCGGCGATACGCAGAAGCAAGAGGACGCTGTAATGAAAAGCGAGTTTAACAGAACAGACAGCTTGTTTTCGCTTTGCGGTTTGAACTGCGGACTGTGTCCCATGCAGATTCGGGGAGAATGCAGTGGGTGTTTCAACGGCAGCACCTGCTATCAGACTTGTCCTATAGCGCCATGCAGCGTCAGACACGGCAACGTGGAGTATTGCTTTCAGTGCAATGAATACCCCTGTAAGAGATATGACGGCATTGAGCGGCACGATTCGCTGATCTCACACAGGAACCAGAAAAAGGACATGGCAAAAGCAAAAGAGATCGGGATCAAGGCGTATCTTGCGGAACAGCGGGCAAAGAAGGATATCCTGACCCGCTTTCTGGAAGACTATGACGACGGGACAAAGGATGTGTTCTTTTGCCTTGCGGTCAATATGTTGGATGTAGAAGATCTACAAGATGTCCTTGCCCGTATGGCTTCCCAGAGTGATACGTTAACCAGACATGATAAGGCGGAGCACCTCGAGAGACAGCTCCAGGATTGTGCTGTCGGTAAGCAAATTCCGCTTGAGCTTCGCCCGTGGTAGGCGATACGCAAATGAACGTAGGCGTGTCTTTCATCTTTTGCCGGAAGCCCGTTT
>JAILCQ010000023.1 GCA_024679955.1 Bacillota bacterium
GGCCGTGGCCGCCGGTTTGGCCGTGGCCGCCGGTTTGGCCGTGGCCGCCGGTTTGGCCATATCCGCCGTTTCCCCGGCGGTTTGTTCGGCGATGGCCTGCAAAAGACGAGGCCGCTCTTGAAGAGCGGCCTCCCGATAGGCGTTGGCCAACGCCGCCAGGGCTTCGTTTTGTTCCAGGCGGGCTCTGGCGGCTACGTAGGCGGAAAAACCGCCGAATACGGCGCTGTCGCTGTAGCCCAGTTTTCGTTCTTTTTCGATCAAGCGGCTGATTTCCATACTTGGCCTCGATCACAGATCATACGTTCAGTTGCGGATGCAATTCTTCCTGGGGATATTTGGCCAGCAGGGGATATACCTGGGTATCCAAAAATTCCCGGGTCTGTTCCGGCGCCAAACCCACGTACAGCTCCGGCTGCAGCAAATCGTCCAATTCCCGGCTGTCCAGGGAAAAGGCCGGGTCGGCGGCGATCCTTTGCAGCAGATCATTGGCTTTGCCCGCCAGCTTTACTTCCGCCGCCGCCGCATGGGTATGCTGCCGCAGGCGCTCGTGCAGCAATTGCCGGTTGCCGCCTTTTTCCACCGCCCGCATCATGATATTTTCCGTGGCCATGAAGGGCAGTTTTTCCATGACCCGCCGGCGGATCACCAAAGGATAGACCGCCAAACCGTCGCTGACATTGATATAGATGTTGAGGATGGCGTCCACCGCCAGGAAAGCTTCGGCCACGGCGATCCTTTTGTTGGCGGAATCGTCCAAAGTCCGCTCGAACCATTGCTCCGCGGCGGTGCCGGCGGGATTGAGGCTGTTGTGGATGACATAGCGGGCCAGGGCGGTCATTCGTTCCGAGCGCATGGGATTGCGTTTATAGGGCATGGCGGAGGAGCCGATCTGGTCTTTTTCAAAGGGTTCCTCGATTTCCTCAAAGGATTGCAGCAGGCGGATATCGTTGGCAAATTTGTGGGCGCTTTGGGCGATGCCGGACAAAACCGCCAGCATATTGGCGTCCACCTTGCGGGAATAGGTTTGCCCCGATACCGGTACCACCGAGGAAAAGCCCATTTCTCCGGCGATGTATTCTTCCAGCTGCCGCACCTTTTGCCGGTCGCCGTGGAACAGCTCCAAAAAGCTGGCCTGGGTGCCGGTGGCCCCTTTGGAGCCCAGCAGGGACAAATGCTCCAGCCGGTACTGGATATCTTGGATATCCATCATCAATTCCCATATCCACAGGCAGGCCCTTTTGCCCACGGTGGTCAATTGGGCCGGCTGCAAATGGGTATAGGCCAGGCAGGGCAGCTGCCGGTATTCTTCGGCAAAGGCGGCCAGGTTTTTCACCACCTGCACCAGCTTGGCCCGGATCAGCCGGGCGGCTTTGTCCAGGATGATGATATCCGTATTGTCCCCCACATAGCAGGAGGTGGCCCCCAGATGGATGATGGGCGCCGCCGAGGGGCAGGCTTTGCCGTAGGCGTAGACATGGGCCATCACATCATGGCGCACTTCTTTTTCTCTGGCTTCCGCCACGGCGTAATCGATATGGGGCAGGGCCGCTTCCATTTCGGCGATCTGCCCGTCGCTGATGGGCAGGCCCAGTTTTTGTTCCCCTTTGGCCAGGGCGATCCACAGCCGCCGCCAGGTGGTGAACTTGAAATCCGGGGAAAACAGATATTGCATCTCCCGGCTGGCATAGCGGCTGGACAGGGGAGATACGTAATTCTTTTTATCGTCCATAGTTTTTCCTTTGTTTTCTTTTTATTCAGTGCGCGTGAGGCTGATGCTGGTCGATATCCGCCCCCCGCAAATATTCCGGTTCCTGACCAACGATGTCGATAAATTCGCCCCGCCGGAATTTTTCATAGCCCAGGGTGGCCACGGCGGCGGCCATAAAGCGGCGGCGGTCGCCGGGGGCTTCCCGATAGTGATCCCCCAGTATTTCCCTAAGGCAGTCCCGGTATTTGGCGAGCCCGTCGCCGGAAAACACCACCGGCGCCTTCAATTGTTTGAGGCGCATGGCCAAAAGCTGCGGGTTCACCCCGTCGTCCGGCCACAGCCGCTGCCCCCCCTGGAACAAAGCGGCGTACACTTCGTCCCGGCGGGCGTCAAAGATGGGGCAGGAATAGACGTCGCTGTCCGCAGTGGCGGCCCAAGCCATGGCCTGGGTGGCGCTGACGCCGGCCACCGGCAGATCCAGGGCGAAGGCCCAGGCTTTTACCGTGGCCAGACCGATGCGCAAACCGGTGAAGGAGCCGGGGCCCAAGGTCACGGCCAAAGCCGATAGATCCGTAAGCTGGATGCCGGAAAGAGATAACAGCGCGTCGGCCATGGGCAGCAGGGAACGGGAATGGGTCTCACCGTTGTATAGGGCAAATTCGCCGCATACCCCTTCCGGGCCGGCCACGGCCAAACTTAAGCTGGATGTGGAAGTATCTACGGCCAAAAGTTTGCTCATATCAGCACCTCGCATAACCAGGGATGGATATCCGGGTCGAAATCGAAGGTCAGCAGACGGCCGTTTTCCGTTTCGTCCCGGTCTATACGTATGTTTATCCGCTCCGCAGGCAAAAACTCCGCCGCGTATTGGGGCCATTCCACAAAGGTCACGGCGTCGCCGCCAAAGCATTCTTCCAGCCCCAGATCGATTTTGTCTTCATAGGTCAAATGTTCCAGACGGTAGCCGTCCAGATGATAAAAGGGCAGCCGCCCCGAATAACGCTGATAATAAATAAAAGTGGGGCTGGTCACCGTTTCCTCCACCGCCAGGCCCCGGGCGATGGCGGCGGCCAGCAGGGTCTTGCCCGCGCCCAAATCGCCATAGGCGGCGAAGACGGCGGCCTGTTCCAGGCGGCGGCCGATTTTTTCTCCCAAGGCGGCGGTATCCGCAGGACTTGGGCTGACAAAAGAAAGGATCATAGCGGTTTGGGGGGCGGTTCAAACGCCGCTCCCATCCTCGTTTTCTACAGGTTTTGTACCGGCGGCAATGGTATTATATTTAGTTGCCGCCTGCAAAAAATCCTCCCAAACCGGCCTTTTTTTGCTTTCGTCCCGCAGCAGCGCCGCCGGATGATAGGTGAGCAAAACCGGGAACGCGCCTCTTTGCCGCCATTGGCCCCGGTTTTTGCCGATGCGGAAATCCCTGTCGTCCAGCAGCACCCGGCCGGCCAACGCCCCCAGACTGATGATCATGGCCGGCCGCACGATGCGGATTTGCTCCCGCAAAAAAGGCTTGCAGGCGGCGGTTTCTTCCTCCGTGGGCAGGCGGTTGCCGGGGGGCCGGCATTTGACCACATTGCAGATGTATATATCCTGCCGGGGCAATCCGGCGGCGTCGATGATTTTGTCCAGCAGCTGCCCGGCCTTGCCTACGAAAGGTATGCCCCGGGCGTCCTCTTCCGCGCCGGGGCCTTCTCCCACCAGCATGATACGGGCCTGGGGATTGCCCTTGCCGAATACGATATGCCGCCGCTTTTGGCACAAAGGGCAGCGGCGGCAATCGGCCATGCTTGCTTGTAGATTATCTAATGCCTGTTGTCGATTCATAGGCTGTCACCTGCGACCGTCTTCTGCCGGCAGGGGGGACCAACAGGGTCAAAGCGCCGGGTACGGCTTTGACCGACACCGGCAAAAAGCCATAGCTTTCCCCGTCCAGATCCAGTTCCGCCCGGATGGCGGCGGTGGTATAAAAATCCACCCGCCGGGTTTGAAAATAGACCAAACCGGGATCGTTTTCGATTTCTCTTTTGACCAGTTTTTCCAGCAGATTGAAGGGGGCGGTCAAATCCCGGGGCTGTATGGGCATTTGCTTGCGTTTCAGCAGCAGCACGTCCAAAAGCCCGTCGTCTACCTTGGCTTTGCTCATCAGATGGCGAATATTGCCCACGCTGGGAGAATTGCTGACGATGCAGACCATGAATTTGCCGCGAATGGTTTTTTCCGGGCTGCGCATTTCCACCGGCAGGGTAGAGAACAGCTCCTGCGCTTCCCGCATCCCCTGCAGATAATAGGCCATTTTTCCCAAAACGCTTTTGTTTTCCGCGGAGGTTTTATGGGCCACGTCGGTAAACATACCGAAAGCGGCTACGTTGACAAAATAATTGTCTCCCGCCAGCCCCAAATCCACCTTTTTGTATTGCCCGGCCTGCACCATGCGGCAGAAAGCGTCCGCGTCGCTGGGCAGCCGCAGGCTGTAGGCGAAATCGTTCACCGTGCCCGCCGGCAGCATGGCCAGGGGGATATGGCTGCCCCCTTTCATCAGGCCGTTGACCAGCTGATTCAGGGTGCCGTCGCCGCCGCAGCCGATCAGCAGATCGTATTCCCCGGGGCGCAGGGCTTTGGCGGCTTCTTCCCCGTCCTTGCCCCCTTTGGTGGCGTATACGTCCACGCTTTGGGCCGTTCCCTGCAGCAGCAGGCGGCCGACGATGGTTTCCAGGTTTTTCTGTATCACTCTTCTGCCGGAATGGGGATTGTAAATGACTTTGATGCGCATGGCAAAAACTCCGTAGGTGCAGGAAGCGGTTGCCGGCGGAAAAATGAGGCCGCATACGCTTCTTATTACAATATTTGCCGGGAATCCTATGTACAGTATAGCGGATTTCCCGTTTTTCCTCAACCGCTTTGACAAAATTTTCATCGCCGCCGCCGATGGGGAGAAACCGGCGTCCTCTCCGGGAGGACGCCGGGGGAAAGCATAGCCCTATAGATGCGGCAGCGCCTGAGAGCCGCATCGGCTCCCAGGCGCTTTTGCAGTATTCTTTATTTTATGGAGCTGCCCAGGCGGTATGCGTCATCCAGCTCTTTTTTCCCTTGCGTATCCCCCGGCTGGGTTACGTATCCGCAAAGGATTTTTCCCAGGCTCTTCCAGCCGATGTGTTTTTCCAAATGATCATACCAATACTCGCTCTCTTCAAAGCCTGCGCCCTCCGCCGCCATGATCAGGACGCTCTGCTTCTTCGGATTGCGATAGTCTGCATCACCTTCCGCGATCGCAAACAATCTGTCAAAAGCGTTCTTCAAAAAGCCGGAAACAAACCAGTAATACAGCGGCGAAGCAAGAACGACAATATCCGCCTCTTTGTATGCCGGGTAGATCTGTTCCATATCGTCTCTTTGGGCGCAAGGATGTTCCGCGTCTTTCCCTCCACGCCAGCAACCAATGCAGCCATTGATTTTCATCTGGGACAAGTG
>JAILCQ010000028.1 GCA_024679955.1 Bacillota bacterium
ATGCCCGGCATGCGTTACCAGGAATATACCCTGCAATTGCAGCCGGGGGCGAAGCTGTTTTTGTATACGGACGGCGTGCCGGAGGCTACCGATAGCCAGGGCGGTATGTTCGGCCTGGAACGGATGCTGGAGGCGCTGAACGCCGATGTGACGGCGGATGCGGAAAACGTGCTGCATAATGTCCGCCGGGCCGTGGACGGTTTTGCCGGCGGCGAGGAACAGTTCGACGACCTGACCATGTTGTGCCTGGAATACAAGGGGCCGGCAGAGCCCCAGCCACAGGCGGCAGAATTCTGAACCGTTGCGAAAGCGCCGGAGCCGCAGGCAAAACATTTTGCGATATATATTCCACCGCTTTCGGGGCATACTGTGAAAAACGGCCGAAGGCGGTGTTTTTTTGTTTTGGATAGCGATCGGTTTTGCGGTTTTGCTGGGATTGTTTTATCCCTTTACGTTTAAAATCGTTTTTTCTCAGGGGGATTGGCGTTTTTTCTGGCTGCCCAAAGTGTTCGGCGGCTATGCCCGGCCGTTGGCTTTGCGGCGGCAGGTTGATGGCGGAGGGGAAAAAGGCCTGCTCCGGCAGGTGCTTTCGGGCCGGCTGCGCCGCTGCCGCTGGCATAGCCTGCGGCTGAACGTGGCTTTGGGCGAAAGCCGGAGCCCGGCGGCAGAGGCTTTGCTGGGCGGCGGTGTTTACGCCCTGCTGGGGGCCTTGATCCCGCTGCTGCCGGCGGAAGCCTGCCCGCCCCGTTTGCATATCCGTTTCGTCCCGGGACAAAGAGAGACGCAGGTCAGCGGGGAATGTATATTCAGCTTTCGCCTGGGCAATAGTATGAACGATGGCTTGTTGAAAATGCCAAATCCAGCGCCAAAGGAGAAACGCTATGTCAGGAGAACATGAAATAGAAAAGCTGATGGAAACGGCCATGGAGAGCATTCGTTCCATGCTGGACGTCAACACCATTGTCGGCGATATCATCGAAAGCGCCTCCGGGGTTTCCGTGATACCGGTATCCAAAGTCAGCTGCGGCTTTATCGCCGGCGGCGGCGAATACGGACGGACGTCTGTGGACGGCCGGCCTTTTGCCGGCGGCAGCGGTGCGGGCATCAGCCTGCAGCCGGTGGCCTTTTTGACGGTAAGCCAGGATCAGGTGCGTTTGATCCCGGTATGGGGGGCCACGCCTTTGGATAAGGCCATCGAGGCCGTGCCGCTGATCGGCGAAAGCCTGCGCCATTTGTGGCAAACCCCTCAGGATAAAAACCGGCGCGGCGAAACGCCGGAACAATAGCATAAAGAAATGAAAAAAGCCCGCCTTTGCCTGTATTCTTCAGGCAAAGGCGGGCTTTTTGGATTCCATCGATTAAACGAAAACATTGATCCAGCGTTTGCTGTGGAAGCGATGGACGAAGAAAGCCAGTTTGAAGACTTCTTCGGCAAAGCACAGGGCCACCACCCAGCACAGGGGCAGATGCAGGACTACCGCTCCCAGGAAGGACAGCGGCACCCCCAGGCACCATATGCCCGCCACATCGCAAAGCAGGCAAAAACGGGTGTCGCCGCCGGCCCGCAAAATGCCGATAGCCACCACATAGCCCATCATCCTGGGCGTGGTGAAGAGCGCGTATACCAACAGGGTCTCCAGCAGCTGCCGGTTGGTGAACGGATCGAAATTGTAAATGCCGGCGATCAGGTTACGGCTGAAGAACAGGGCGGCGGTGGAGAACAAACAGCAGATCAAGCCGATGCGGATAAAGGATTTGCCGTATTGAAAGGCCAGTTGGGTGCGGTTGCGGCCCAATTCATTGCCGATCATCACCATGCTGGCATTGCCTACGCCGTAAAAGATCGCCACGAAAAAGTCGTTCACCACTCCGGCCACCTGCACCACCGCGATGGCGGAATTGTTCACCATGCCGAAGGCGATATAATACACCGAAGTGCCCACGCTCCATATGGCTTCATTGGCCAAAGAGGGCAAAGCCGTGCGGAAGATAGTCTTGAGATAGGGAAGCTGTATGGGGAACATACCGGAAAATCTGGCGGCGATGGGATGGTCTTTGCTGAACAGATATACATAGGCCAGCAGCAGCAGCAATTCGACCACCCGGGATCCCAGGGTGGCCACGGCCGCCCCTTTCACGCCCCAGGCGGGAAAACCGAATTTGCCGAAGATCAGGCAATAGTTAAAAAAGGTATTGAGCAGCAGCGCCGTGGCATTGCAAACCGTGGGTATCATGGGCCGGTGCACGCTGCGGCAGGCGAATATGATCAAAAAAGAAAAGGCGCTGAGCGGATAGGTGAAACAAACGATGTGCAGATAATCCACCGCATAGCCGATCACCGCCCCGTCGTCGGAAAACAGGGACATCAGCGGCCTGGCAAATAAGACGGCAGCCAGCGTAAACAGGGAACAGAGGATAAAACCGCTGACATAGCCGATGCCCAGGGTGCGGTGAATGTTCTTGATGTCTTTGATGCCCCAGTATTGGGATAAAAATATCGTAATGCCGGCATAAAAACCGAAACACATCACCTGGGCGATAAAGGTGATGCGGTTGGCGGCCCCCACGCCGGATAATTCCAAAACCCCCAGACGGCCGATCATCAGCGTATCCACCATATTCAAGCCGATGCTGATCAAGCTGCTGATCATCACCGGAACGCCGATGGAAGCGGCGGTTTTATAAAAGGATGCAGTTGTTTGCGCCGAAGATTGGACTTGCGTATTCATACTCTCCTCATAAAATTCTGATTCTTCGTTTTGCCTGCATGGCAGATACGGTTGGAAAAATTCGCGGCGTTTCTATCGGCAGCGGCGAAACATGTACAGGTTTTGACAACATCCAAGAGAGGCGGGATAAAAAAACCGCCCCAAAAGGACGGTTTTGGCTGGGGTGGATGGATTCGAACCATCGAATGACGATTTCAGAGACCGGTGCCTTACCGCTTGGCTACACCCCATCAGTATCTATTCATGTGAAATCGGTTTAGACAAAATGGTCGGGACGACAGGATTTGAACCTGCGACCACTTGATCCCAAATCAAGTGCGCTACCAAGCTGCGCTACGTCCCGGGAATATCTGGCAACGTTCCTATTATACTTGATAGGGAAATCCTTGTCAATGGATTTTTTTAGCGGCCGGTTTTATTTTAATCGATGCGAGGCAGGTTTTTTGTTGGAAAAGGTAGAAAGTAAATAGTTTATAAAGGGGGCGCAAAGATGAAGATTACTTTTTTGGGAGCGGCGCGGACCGTGACCGGCTCCTGTTATTTATTGGAACATAACAACAGCCGTTTTTTGGTGGATTGCGGCCTGTTTCAAGGCTCCAAGGTGCTGAAAGAACGGAATTATCAGGATTTCCCGTTTAATGTCACCGATATCGATTTTGTTTTGCTTACCCACGCGCATATCGATCATAGCGGCTTATTGCCCAAACTGTATCGTTGCGGTTATCAAAACCCGATTTACGCCACCTCGGCCACGGTGGCGCTGGCGGCGGTGATGCTGCCGGACAGCGGCCATATCCAGGAAATGGAAATCGAACGCAAAAACCGCAAACGTACCCGGGCCGGCAAACCTTTGCTGGAGTCTATCTATACCGCCCAGGACGCCATAGATATGCAGCCTTTGTTCCGGGAACAAAATTATGGCCAGGCTTTTGAGCCGGCGGAAGGCATAAAAGTGGTCTTTCGCGACGCCGGACATATTTTGGGTTCGGCCATGATCGAGCTGTATTATACCGAACAGGGCCAGACGAAGAAGATACTCTTTACCGGCGATCTGGGCCGCTACGACCAGGCCATCACCGAAGACCCGGAAACCATCACCGAGGCCGACTTTATGCTGATCGAGTCCACCTACGGCAACCGCATCCACGGCGTGGACGCCGAGGATGAAATGCCCCATTTCGCCCAGGTGATCAACTCCACCTTTGCCAAAGGCGGCAATGTGGTGATCCCCGCTTTCGCGGTGGACCGCACCCAGGATATCCTGATGATGATACACGCCATGACGGACGAAGGCAAGATCGGCCCCTGCACCGTGTATGTGGATAGCCCCTTGGCGGTAAAAGCCACGGAGATTTTTGCCGAGCACCCGGAATATTATGATAAATTTACCAGCGAATTATACCATAAAGAAGGCAAACCGCCGTTCATCCTGGATAATCTGGTGTTTGCCCGCACCATGGACGAATCCTTGCATATCAACGCCATCAAAAGCAACGCCATCATCATTTCCGCCAGCGGTATGGCCGACGCCGGCCGCATCAAGCATCATCTGAAGCACAATCTGTGGCGGCCGGAATGCTCGGTGCTGTTTTTCGGTTATCAGGCCGAGGGCACCCTGGGCCGCCGTTTGCTGGATGGGGAGAAAAGAGTGACCATACACGGGGAAGAAATCGACGTGAAAGCGGATATCGTGAACATGGAAGGCTTTTCCGCCCATGCGGACAAGGAAGAAATGCTGTCCTGGTTGGATCGCTTCCAAAGCATGCCGCAGCAGATTTTTGTGGTGCACGGCGAGGAAGAATCGGCCCTGTCTTTTGCCGAAACCCTGCATGAAAAATACGGCGTGGAGACCACGGTGCCGCAAATGGGCGATATGGTGGAGCTGAGCGCCGAAAAAGTGGTGATCACCGGCAACAAGGATTTCGCGCAGCAGGTCATGTACGAGAATATATTGGTGGACATCAACACCGTGGTGCAAAAGCTGGCTATGACCCAGGACATCGAGAATTTGATCCGGGCCAGAGATTTCCTGAAACGCTTGTGCTGAAAAAATGGGGAATGGGAACGATAGGACATGAACGCATCGGTAAAAAACGCAGATATGCTCATAAAGAATCTTCGCTTCAGCCAGGATTTGAGCGGCGAATCCTGCCTTGCGCCCATGTTGCTGCTCAGGGAATACCGCCGTTTCAATCTCAATGAAAGCCAATTGCCCATATTGCTGCGCCTGCTGTACCTGCGGCAGAAAAGAGGCGCTTTGTATCCTGAGGATATCGCCCGGGAGTTCGCCTGTTCGCCGGAGGCCGCCGCCGACCTGCTGTCGCCTTTTGTGGACGCAGGCCTGATCAACGATTATGACGGGGGACGGTTTTATCAATTCGACGGCTTGTACCGCTTGCTGTACGAACAGTGGGTGATTTGCCAAAGACGGCAAGGCAAAGCGGGTTCTGCGGAAAACCTGTCCCCAAAAAGCAAAAAAAAGCCCGCCGGCGGGATTTACTACGCCTTCGAGCAGGAAATGGGCCGCAGCCTTTCTTTTAAAGAAAATCAGCAGATCCGCGCCTGGCTGAACGACGACCATATCCCCGAGGAATTGCTGGACGAGGCTTTGCGCCGGGCGGTTTTGCAAGGCGTGATGCAGGGCAACGCCCCCCTGGCCTATATCGATAAAATTTTGCTGAGCTGGCAAAAGCGCAATCTGACCTCTTTGGAGGCGGTGTTGGCCCTGGATCAGGATGGGCGGAAACCCGCCGCCGGCCGCGGCGGCCGCAGCGAAGGCAAAAAAGCGCCCAAAGGCGGCGACGATTATTCGGAGGTTTATAAGTGACGGAAGAAAAAGCAAAGGCCGCTGCCAAAGGCCTGGAGGAAAACAACGGATTCAGCCGGGTGGCCTTCCAACCGTTTTGGCCGTCTTACCCGGCCAAAAGCGACGCGGAGGTATATACATGCCCCCTGTGCCGGGATACCGGTTGGCTGATGGGCGAAGACGGCGCGTATCCCTGCGATTGCCGGCGGGAAAAGCAGATGGCGGCGCGGAAACAGGCCGCCGGCTTGCAGCCGGCCTTGCTGGGGCATACCCTGGACGCCTTTCGTCTGGACTATTATTCGGATTTTTTGACCGATCCGGAGGGGCGTACCTATCGCCGCCTGGCGGAAAACGCCTGTCAGGCCTGCCGGGATTTTGTGGCGGATGTGACGGCAGGCAAGCGCCCCCGGGGTCTGTTCTTCCAGGGCGAGGTGGGCCGGGGCAAAACCTTTTTGGCTGCCGCCGTGGTCAACGCCCTGATCGATCGGGGCTGCGGCGCTTTGTTCACCGTGGTGCCGGATCTGCTGGACAGCTTGCGCTACAGCTATGACCCGGAATCGGAAACCAGCGAAGAAACGCTGATGAACCGGGTGCGGCAAGCGCCGGTGCTGGTATTGGACGATTTGGGCTCCCACAATTACAGCGAGTGGACGAAAAACCGCATGTATGCTTTGCTGAATTACCGGCTCAATCATAATCTGCCGTTGATCGTCACCAGCAATTTGGATTTGGAGCAATTGAAGGATATATTGGGCCTGCGTGTGATTTCCCGCATTGTGGAATGCTGTGATTTCTATTTGCTTTGCGCCGATAAGGACAACCGGCTGAAAGTGCGGGCCGGGTGCAAATGAGCGGCGGGGAAAAGCAGGCCGTCGTTTTCGATTTTGACGACACCTTGGTCTATACCAATGAGATCTTCGACGCCGCCAGGGAAGACCTGTACCGGCTTCTGGCCGAAGCCGGCGTAAACCGGCGGCAGGAAATCGCCGCCTATTTGAGCACCAAAGATTTGGATAATGTGAGGCGGCGGGGCTTTTTGGCCGCGGATTGTTTTCCGCTGGCCATGCGGCAAACCGCCGCCTGTTTTTTGCCCAGACGGCCGGATGTGGCGGCCGCGGCGGAAGAAGCGGGCTGGGCGGTGTACCGCAAAAAACCGCGCCTGGCCCCGGACGCCGAGGCGGTATTGGCGGAGCTGAGCCGGGATTTCCTCCTGTTGCTGTGGACCCAGGCGGAACCGTATATACAGCAGCCCCGTTTGGCGCAAAGCGGCCTGCTGCCCTATTTTACCGATGTGGAGATCTGCCGCTGCAAGGACGCCCCGGGTTTGCTGGCTTTTCTCCGCCGCAACCGGGCCGCCGCCGGTTCCTGGCTGGTGGGCAACAGCCTGCGTTCGGATATCAATCCGGCGCTACAGGCGGGTTTGCGGGCGGTGCATATTTCCCATCCCGTTTGGGAATACGAGACGGAAACGCCTGTGGGAACGTATTATACGATCGACGCTTTGCGGCAATTGCCGGATCTGCTGAAAGGATGATGCTTATGCGTGCGGCGGTTATTCAAATGGCTTCTATACCCGGAGATAAAGCGGCCAATTTCCGTTTGGCCGAATCCCTGCTGCGGCAGGCTGCCGCCGGCGGCGCCCGTATGGCGGTTTTGCCGGAGCTGTGGCCTACCGGCTTCGATATTGCCCGGGCAGCGGCTTACGGGGAAACCCTGCAGGCGGAAACCGGGGCTTTTTTGCGCCGACTGGCCAAAGAATTGGCGTTGGAAATCGGCGGCGGCAGCTTTATCCAAGCCAAGCAGGGAAAGTATTACAATACGTCTATGGCGGTCACCGCCGACGGACAGTTGGCGGCCGCCTATAGCAAAGCGCATTTGTTCTCCTATGACATGGACGAGGATCAATATTTATCCGCCGGCGATCAATGGGTGGCCTATGACAGTCCCGCCGCCGCTTTGCCGGTGGCCATGATGATCTGCTATGATTTGCGCTTCCCCGAATTCGCCCGCAATCTGGCCCTTAGGGGCAGCCGCCTGTTTACCGTGCCGGCTTGCTGGCCCGGCAAACGCATTGAGGAATACCGCCTGTTTTGCCGCAGCCGGGCGGCGGAAAACCGTTGCTTTTTGCTGTCCGCCAATCAATGCGGCGCTTTCGGCGGCCATTCTTTGATCGCATCGCCTTTCGGCGAGATCCTGGCCGAAGGCGGCGAGGAAAACCAGGCGGTGCTGGCGGATTTGGATTTCACGCTGTTTGCGGACCCCCGCTTGTTCGGCTCTTTTCACGATCGCCGGAAACGGTTGGACGAAATCGACGACAGCTTGTTGTAAACGCCGCCTTTGTTCAGGGACGGGGCGGCGCGGTTGGCTTCGTTTGCAGGACGAAGGGAGGAATATGCCATGAGGAGATGTTGGGGATGGACTCTGGCGCTGCTGTTGCTCTTTGCTTTGTCTTCCTGCGGCGGCGAGGCGCAGCCCCGGGAAGAAAACTCTCCGCCGCCTTCCACGGAAGAGGAAACGGACAAACCGGCAAAGGCGGAAACGGTTCTGGTAGGCGTATTGGTCAACGGAGAACGCATCAATATTCGCAGCGGCCCTTCTGCCGACAGCGAAATCTTAGGGAAGGCCCATCAGGGACAGATGTTTCAGGTATCGGCGCAAAACGCCGCCCCCGGCTGGCATCAGCTGCGCTATGGGGATGGCTTCGCTTATATCAGCGCCGAATATCTGTACCTGAGCGAATGGGAAAAAGACGCCCGGTTTTTACTGGGCACGGTGACGGGCGTGAATGATTATGTGAACGTGCGCAGCCAGCCTTCCGATCAGGCGGAATTGCTCGGTACCGGCATTTTGGGCGCCGATTTCGTGGTGCGCAAGCAAAACTACCGGCCCGGCTGGCATCAGGTGGATTGGCAGGGCAGCCCCGCCTATATCCACGCCGATTATTTGCAGGTGGAGCAAACGTCCATCTCGCAGGTTTTGGGGCTGGAAAACGATTGACGGAAGCGCCCATTGGGACAGAACAGAAACCAAACAGAGACAAAAATGCCCTTGGCGAAGGGGAAACTTTGCCAAGGGCATTTGTTCATTTTTGAAATCTTTCCCGCGGGGGGCAGCGATTTTTCGCCGCTTTTCTTATACGGTCGCCGGGGCGTCGTTGCTTTCTTGCTCTCTGGCTTCGGCGCTTTGCGCCGTTATCTGCTGCATATCCCCGCCCAGCAAGTCGCTGAATTCTTCGCCGGTCAGGGTTTCCTTTTCCAAAAGCACCCGGGCGATTTGATTGAGCTTCTGGGCATGCTCCCGCAAGATCTTTTCCGCCATATCATGGGCGGTTTTGACGATGCGTACCACTTCCTCATCGATCTTCTCCGCTGTTCCCCCGGAACAGGCCAGGGAGGCGTCGGCGGAAAGATAGGGATTGTTCAGGGTTTCCAAAGCCACCATGCCGAAATCCTTGCTCATGCCGTAGCGGGTGACCATAGCCCGGGCCAAATGGGTGGCCTGTTCAATATCGTTGGCCGCCCCGGTGGTGCGGGCGTTGAACATGATCTCCTCTGCCACCCGGCCGCCGGTGAAGATGACGATTTTGTGGAATACGTCTTCCTCGCTCATCAGGTATTTTTCTTTTTCATCCACCTGCATGGTATAGCCCAAAGCGCCGGATGTCCGGGGAATGATGGTGATTTTATGTACCGGCGCTGCGCCTTTCAGATTGGCCGCCACCAAAGCGTGGCCCACTTCGTGATAGGCGATCATTTCTTTTTCCTGATTGGTGATGACGGCGTTTTTCCGCTGGGCGCCGGCCAGGATCACTTCCACCGATTCTTCCAGATCCACTTGCAAAACCGTGTCCCGATCCATGCGTACGGCGCGCAAAGCGGCTTCGTTGACGATATTGGCCAATTCCGCGCCGGAAGCGCCGGCGGTGGCCCGGGCGATGGCTTTCAAATCGACGTCGTTCGCATGGCGTACTTTTTGAATATGTACCTGCAGCACCGCTTCCCGTCCGGCCAGATCCGGCAATTCCACCGGGATGCGCCGGTCGAAACGGCCGGGCCGCAGCAGGGCTTTGTCCAGGGTTTCCGGCCGGTTGGTGGCGGCCAGGATGACCACGCCTTTGGTGCCGTCGAAGCCGTCCATTTCCGCCAGCAATTGGTTGAGGGTCTGCTCCCGTTCATCGTTGCCGGAAAAACCGGCCCCGTCCCTTTTTTTGCCGATGGTGTCGATCTCATCGATAAAGACAATGCATGGCGCTTTTTCATTGGCCTGCTTAAACAGATCCCGCACCTTGGCCGCGCCCATGCCCACGAACATCTCCACAAATTCCGAACCGGATATGGAAAAGAAAGGCACGTCCGCCTCTCCGGCCACGGCCTGGGCCAACAGGGTTTTGCCGGTACCGGGCGGCCCCACCAGCAGGGCGCCTTTGGGCAGTTTGGCGCCGATATCCGCATATTTTTGGGGATCGTGCAGGAAGCTGACGATTTCCATCAGGCTGTCTTTCGCCTCGTCCTGCCCGGCCACGTCGGCGAAGGTCTTGCCCGTTTGATCCTTGGCATAGATCTTCGCGCCGGATTTGCCCAATTGCATAAAATTGCCGCCGGCTCCCGCGCCCAAACCTGCCAGCTTTTTGCCCATGAAATGCCATAGCAGGTAAAAGAGCAGAAAGGGAATGCCGTAGCCCATGAGCAGGGAAAGCCACAGGGAAGTCTGTTTGGGCTCCGCCTGGCCGAAAGACGCGCCGGAAAGCCATAACCGTTCCGTCAGATCCGGGTCGTCCATGCGTATCGTATAATACAGCGTATCGTCGTTTTTCAAATGATAGGAGATCTTGGTGGTATCTACCTGCACGGTAGAAATATTGTTGGCCGCCGCGTCGGCCATAAAGCGCTTATAATCCACTTTTTGCGTGGCGGATGCGTCCAACATGGGCAATAAAAATATGTTCAACAGCAAAACCACGGTCAAAGCGATGGCGCAATACCAAATCAGCGGTTTTTTGGGTTTTTCAACGTTCATAGCTTCTCCTTTTGTTTCTATACCGATTCTCAGGATTCCGGACAGGATCGGCGGCTATGCCGCGAGGCGTATTCCGGATGTAAGCATGACGCCAAGGATTCGTCAAAATAAGGCATGGCCGATTCTGCTTCATTATAGTAGGCCCTGGGGAAACAGTCAAGAAAGTTCAGCGGAATTTTAGACAGGATTCTCCCAGCCGTCATTTTCTCCCAAAAATCCGTTTTCCGGGCTAGTCGTTGCACACCAGGCCGATCAGATATTCCGCCAATGCGGCAGCGGCCACGCCCTGCAAGGCGGCGGCCAACAGCAGCAGCCCCAGGGAAGGATCCGCCGTATAGCTGGGGGCCAAAGCCAAATAGCCGGCGGCCAGGCCGATGCAGCCGATTCCTGTGGCCCAGCGGCGCAGGCGGCCGCGGCCGGGCAGCAAGCGGCGCAAAATCA
>JAILCQ010000013.1 GCA_024679955.1 Bacillota bacterium
CGGCAAAACCGGCGGCGAACGCCAAAACAGCGGCCCCGGCAAAAGCGGCGGGCAAGACCCGGCGGCCGAAGGCAGCGGCCGAACCGGCGCGCGCCGCCGCCCTGCCGGGTTTGGATATGCCCACCACCGCTTTGCCCGGCGTGGGGCCCAAGCGGGCGGCGCTTTTGGCCAAACTGCAGATACACAGCGCCGGAGACCTGCTGTTTTTCTTTCCCCGGGCCTATCGGGATTGGCGGGACATCACCCCGGTGGATCGTTTGCCGGCGGGGGAAAGCCGGGTCATCCGCGGCGCGGTGGGCGATTGGCAGATCCAGCCCACCCGCAGCAAGCTGACGCTGTTGAAAGCCCGGGTGCATGACGAAAGCGGCGATATCACCGTGGTCTGGTTCAATCAGCGCTATATCGCCCAGCAAATGCGGCCGGGCCGGCAGATCACCGTTTTGGGCCATATGGAATATGCCTATGGCCAGCGGCAATTCACCGCGGAGGATTTTTATTGGGATCAGGGCTTGCCCGGCGGCGGCATACAGCCCATTTATCCCACGGTGGAGGGCTTGCATCAAAAAACCCTGGCCGCTTTGACGGAACAGATCTGCCGCCGTTGGGCCTCTTCCATACAGGAGATATTGCCGCCGGCCTTATGCGATAAGCACGGCTGGCCCGGCCGGGGCGAAGCCCTGCGGCAATTGCATTTTCCGGAAGATTTTCAGCGTTTGGAGCAAAGCCGCCGCCGTATGGCCTATGAAGAACTGTTGATTTTGCAATTGGCGGTGACCGGGTTCAGCCAAAACGGCAATATCCCGGAAATCCAACGGCCCCGGCAAAATGATAAGGTACTGCTGGAAACCTTTGCCGCCGCTTTGCCCTATCCCCTGACCCCGGCGCAAAACCGGGTCATCGGCGAAATATTCGCGGATATGAACCGGCCCCGGCCTATGGCCCGGCTGGTCCAGGGAGACGTGGGCTGCGGCAAAACCATGACGGCGGCGGCGGCCATCCTCAAAACCTGCCTAGGCGGCAGGCAGGCGGTTTTGATGGCGCCCACGGAAATATTGGCCGGCCAGCATTTTGCCAACCTGCAGCCTTTGTTCGGGCGCTTTGGCCTGACCACGGAAAAGCTCACCGGTTCCCTGCCGGCCAAGGAAAAACGGCGGGTGGTCGCCGGTTTCGCCGAGGGAAGCGTCGACGTGCTGATCGGCACCCATGCTTTGCTCAACGACAACCTGCAATGGCATGCGCCGGGTCTGGCCATCACCGACGAGCAGCATCGCTTCGGCGTGATGCAAAGAGCCAAGCTGGCGGGGAATTTGACCGATACGCTGATCATGTCGGCCACGCCCATCCCCCGCACTCTGGCCATGACGGTTTATGCCGATCTGGCCATGTCGGTGATCGACCAATCGCCCCCCGGCCGCTTGCCGGTGCGCACCTATGCGGCGGATTACGGCATGGAAGAAAGAATATATACCTTTATCGGCAAGGAACTGGCCAAAGGCCGCCAGGCTTTTATCATCTGCCCTTTGATCGAGGAAAGCGAAGCTTTGGATTTGGCGGGTGCGGAAAGCTGCTTTCAACAAGTGCGGCAGCGTTTTCCCCAATACCGGGTGGGTTTGCTGCACGGCCGTTTGAAAAACGCGGAAAAACAGCAGGTAAGCGAAGCCTTTCAGCAAAATCACATCCAGATCTTGGTTTCCACCACCGTGGTGGAGGTGGGGGTGGATATCCCCAACGCCACCATCATGCTGATCCGGGACGCGGAGCGCTTCGGCCTGGCCCAATTGCATCAATTGCGGGGCCGGATCGGCCGGGGCAAGGAACAGGGTTATTGCCTGCTGCTGCACAATCCGGTATCCGGCCCGGCCAAGGAAAGACTGGAAACCATCGTCTCCTGCAGCGACGGCTTTGCCCTGGCGGAAGCGGATCTGCGGCAAAGAGGACCGGGGGAGTTTTTCGGCCAAAGGCAGCACGGCCTGCCTCAATTGCGGGTGGCGGACCTGGCAAAAGACGCGGATCTGCTGCAAACCGCCAGGGAAGACGCCCTGTTTTTGCAGGAACAAAAACAGGCATTGAGCCCGGCCCTGCAGGCCGCCGTGGCGGCAAAACAAAAGTTTTTGAGCAGTTGAACCCTGTTTTTTCCGTGCCTGTCCCTGTCCTTCTTATTCTTTCTATTATTATGAAATTTTTTTTGCCGTGGCATTTTTTATCCTTTTACTTATGGTATAATAAAATGTAGACTGTTATCCGCAGAAAATTATATCCACAAAAAAATGAGGATAAACGGTTAAAACGCCGTTGAAACTTTGTAGATTAAAAAAATAACCGTTGCTTTTTGGTTAAAGAAAAAAGCGATATTTTTCCCCCGTTGTATAATGGGGAAAAAAACAAAAAAATATCAACAGGTAAATTTTGGCAAAAAACCTGCTATATTTTGTCAAATGCGGTTTATCCCCATTTTTAACACCCCTTATTATGACTACTATATATATCCTCATCCTCATCAATATCCATGTTTCCCGTTGAGCCACCGGCGCAAAAGAAGTATCCGCAAAGAAAGGATTGAAAAAATGAAAGTAAACATACAAAAGGAAGATTTGCTCTATGCCGTGCAAGCTGTGGAAAGAGCGGTAAGCAACAAAAACACCCTACCGGTTTTGGGTGGGATTTTGATCACCGCCAAGGACGGTTTGCTGTCTTTTAGGGCCACGGATCTGGAAATGGCCATGGAATGCGTGATCAACGGGGATATTGTGGAAGAAGGAGAGGTGGCGGTGCCGGGCCGGAAATTCGCCGGCATAACCAGATTGCTGCCTTCCGCCAATATATCTTTGGAAAGCATGGGGCGGGAGCAGTTGCTGGTGGAATATGAAAGATCGCAAATGTCCGTGCCCTGTTTCCTGGCGGAAGAGTTTCCCGCTTTGCCCCAGCCGGAAGGGGAGATACAGGGGACCATACCGGTGAAGCCGTTCCGCCGTTTGGTGCGGCAGGTGTCCATCGCCGCCGCCAACGACGAAGTGCGGCCGGTGTTTACCGGCATACTTTTGGAAATCTCCGGGGACAAAATCACCATGGTGGCCACGGATACCCACCGTTTGGCCAAAGGCGTTTGCCCCTGGCAGGGACAGGGGGAAGCTTCCCTGATCATCCCCTGCCGCACCCTGCAGGAGATCGCCCGCCTAGCCGTAAACGAGGAGGATGAGATCGTCCTCACCGCCAATCGCAACCAGGCCTATTTCCATTTGGGCAATCTGACCTTTACCTCCCGGGTGATTACGGGACAGTATCCGGATTATAAACAGGTGCTGCCAGCGGACAATTTGTTTTGCTGCCATTCCCTGATCAACAATCAGCGTTTGTGCAACGCTTTGGAGCGGGCTTCTTTGATTTCCCGGGACGTGACCCGGGGCAAGGGCAATATCGTGCGGCTGACCTTTGAAGGGGATAAGCTGCTATTGGCTGCGGAGGTGCCGGACGAAGGCACCATCAAAGAAGAATTGCCCGCGGAGATAGAGGGCGAGACCCTGGTATCCAATTACAACGCCCGCTATCTGCTGGAAGCCCTGAAGGTGATCGAAGATGATATGGTTTGTTTCCGTTTGACCGGTTCTACCACGCCGGGCGTCATCGAAGCGGCTACGGAAGAAAACAAAGACTATATGTATCTGGTTTTGCCGGTAAGGGTGAGCCGCTGACATGCAAATCAACCGTCTGCACATGGAAAATTTTCGCAATTATTCCTGGGAAGAGGCGGAATTTGACGCCGGTCTGAACCTGATCACCGGCAAAAACGCCCAGGGAAAATCCAATTTGCTGGAGGCCATCGGCTATTTGTCCATGTCCTCTTCTTTCCGCGGCTGCGGTGAAGGGGAAATGATACAATGGGGCAAAGAATATTTCTATTTGCAGGCGGATATCGAAAGTCAAAACGAAGTTTTTTCTCTTTCCGCGGCGGTAAACAAACAAAAACGCAGGAAATGGCGGATCGATCAGCAGGTTTGCCGCCGGTTGGGCGAGATCATCGGCCGTTTTCATACCGTGACCTTCGCGCCGGAAGACCTGCTGCTGATCAAAGGCGGCCCGGCCCTGCGCCGCCGCTATATCAACCGGCAAATGTGCCAGCTGTATCCGGAATATTTTTCTTTGCTGATCCGCTATAATCAGGTGGTGAAACAGCGAAACCAATGTCTGAAACAGCAGCGGGAAGATCTGCTGCCCTTATGGGACAGGCAATTCATCGATTTGGCGGCGAAAATCACCGCGCGCCGTTTGCAATTGATCGAAGCTTTGGGGCCGGTGGTGGAAAACGTGCAGGAATCCCTGAAGCAGGGCGAAAAACTGACCTTGTGTTATCAAAGCCAGGGGCTTTCGCCGGAAGCGGAAAACGATGAAGAAAGCATACGGCAACAATTGACCCTGCAGCTGGAACGGCTGCGCAAGGGGGAATTATACCGGGGTATGAGCTTGTGCGGGCCGCATCGGGACGATTTGTCCATCGACGTGGACGGGGTCTCCAGCCGCGCATACGCTTCCCAGGGGCAGCAGCGCAGCGCCGCCCTGGCCTTGAAGCTGGCGGAGCTGGCTGTGGCCAGGGAAATACGGGGCGAATACCCGGTTTTGCTTTTGGACGACGTGTTGAGCGAGCTGGACGGGCAGCGGCAAAAAAACCTTTTGCGCTTGACCGTGGGCAAAACCCAAACCTTTCTCACCGCCACCCGCTTTTCTTTTTCCCAGGGCCGCCAATGGCATGTGGAAAAAGGAAAACTGACCTGTCCGGCCAAGTAAAAAGGCCTTTTTCCCACAAAAACGATAAAAGTATACACATAAAAAACGGAATATTTCCTAATAAGTATAATCGTTCATCCAAGGTCTATAGCAGGAAAAAAGCGGAAAATCGCCGCTTTTATGAACGGGAAATAAACAAGAATGAAGAATATGTCCACAAGTTATCCACAAACTGGGTATAACCTCTACCAGCCCATTACCGTATTCGATTCCGGCGTCGGCGGCATCACCGTTTTGGCCCAAGCCAGAAAGCTGCTGCCGGCGGAGGATTTCCGCTATTTCGCCGATATCGCCAACGCGCCTTACGGGGACAAAAGCACGGCCCAGATCCAGGAGCTGATGCGGGACAATTGCCGTAGGCTGTACGCTTTGGGCAGCAAAGCCCTGGTTTTGGCCTGCAATACCGCCACGTCCGCCGCCGCCGCCATGCTGCGGCAGGATTACGACCTGCCCATATTGGGCCTGGAACCGGCTTTGAAACCGGCGGTTTTGCGGCATAAGCGGGTTTTGGTGATGGCCACCCGCCTGACCCTGCGGGAGAAAAAATTCGCCGCCCTTTTGGACCAGGTGGGCAAGGACGCCCAGGTGATCCCTTTGGCCTGTCCGGGGCTGATGGAAATGGTGGAGGAGGATTTTCGTTCCGAGAAGATATACGCCTATCTTCGCCATTTGCTGGAACCCTATCGGGGCCGGGCCGGCGCTTTGGTCTTGGGCTGCACCCATTATGTTTTTTTGCGCCGCTGGCTGGAAGAAAACTATCCCTGCTTTGTGATATATGACGGCAATACCGGCGTATCCCAGCATTTATACACGGTTCTGGCCCAAAAGGGCCTGCTGCGGCAGGCAGAAACGCCGGGCAATATCCTTTGGGATTGCTCGCTGCCGCCGGGGGAGGAAAGGCGGAGCTTTTTAGACAAATGCCGCCGGGATCTGGCGGCCCTGGCCTGATATCCCCATTTTTCCCCCATTGGGGAATTGAGCTTTTCTCCGAAAAGGGATATAATAAGAAAATGGCCCTATGGGCAAATAAAAAGCGAAGAGGACCGGCGAGGGACTTTCCCGCCGGGATCGCGGATACAGCGGAAATAAATGGAGAGAACAATGACGCGACGGGATAAATACAGAGGCTGCCCGGTGATCGAGGGCGTGCTGATTAACGATGCAGAAAAAAAGATAGTGGTTTGCCGCAATGAGTTTGGCGATATCGTCGGCCGCAAGCTGATCAAACAGGCAGATGGAGATGCTTTGCCGGCCCTGCCGCTTTTGCGGGGCGTGGTTTTCTTTTTCCGGGAAATGGCGGCCTTTTTCTCCGCCTTGCTGTGGTCCGCCCGGCAGGCCGGGGCCAGCGAAGAGGAGAATATGGGCTGGGGAAGATTTGCCCTGGGCCTTTTGACGGCGGTTTTGACCTGCTTTTTCCTCTATTTGTTAGTGCCGGCCATCCTGGTCACCGCCGTGAAACTGTTTTTCGGCAAAAAATTGGCCCTGGCGGTGAATTTTGCGGTTAAAACGGCCCTGTTTTTCCTGTTGCTGCTGGGCTTGGGGCGAACGGAGGGCGTGCAAAGGCTGCAGGCTTATCACGGCGCGGCCCATAAAGCCATCCATGCCCAAATGGCTGCGGAGCGGGGCTTGAAACAGGCCTGGGAAAAACTGAAGGCCTTTTCCCTGATCCATAACGGCTGCGCTTCCGGCTATGTGCTGAGTTCCCTTTTGTATTTGGTGATGGCTGCGTCTTTTTGCATTTATTTGCCGGCGCTGGAGCGTATTCTTATCGAATTGCTGCTTTTTGTGTTGATTTTTGGTCTGAACTATGAATTTTTCCGCCGCTATTGGCAAGGCGACGGCAATTCCCTGTGGAAGACCCTGACGTCGCCGGGGTCGTTCCTGCAAAAGTTTACGCTGCGGGAGCCTCAGGAACCTATGCTGAAAATCGCCGCCGCCGCCCTGCAGCAGCGGGAGGAAAGCGCCGGACCGGCGGAGAACGGCGGCCAATGGGCCAAGGAACAGCTGAAAACCTGGGTGGCGGAAAAACCCTGGCGGAAAAAAGAGAAACCGCAAAAAGAAGGGGAAACCCCCGGGGAAAAAACGGCAAAAACCCAGGAAGGACAAGAAATATCCCAAGAAAAACCGGAAGAACAAACCGGGGAAGAAGCGGCAAAAACCTCGTTTATGCCCTCTTTTCTGGAAACATTCGCCGCGAAACAGGGCGCCGGCGAAACGGAGCCGGCGGCCGTCTCCGACCGGGCCGTTGCGGTCCAGGCCGATGGGACGAAAGGCGACGGGACAAAAGAGCCGTCGTCCTCATCCGCGAAAACCGCCGCTGTCGATACCTTGCGGGGCTGGGGAAAAACCGCAGCCGGCGCAGCCTCTTTGGCAGCCGTGAAAATCCGCCGGGCTTTGACGCGGGCCGGCGCCTTTTTGGCGGAAAAAGGACGGGTTTTGGCGAAAGCGTTGAAAGCCGGGGCGGCTGCCGCCGGGGTCCGGCTGGCGAAATTCGGCCAAGCCTGCAAAACCGCCGGGGCAAAAGGCAAATCCTGGCTGGCTGAGACCTGGCAAGCGGGGAAAGCCTGGCTGCAGCCAGGCGGCCAGGACGCCGGGGTGGCGGAAAAACCCGACGCCAAACCGGCGGCAGCCTCCACGGCGAAAAAGCAAGCGCCTGAACCCAAGGGAAAAGCCGCGGCGGCAAAACCCCAAGGCAATAAACCCCAGGACAGCAAGGCCCAAGGCGGTAAGCCCCAGGGTAATGCCCATCCGGGGAACAAACCCCAAAGCGGCAAGCCCCAGGGCAATGCGCAGCCGGGAAACAAACCCCAAAGCGGCAAGCCCCAGGGCAATGCGCAGCCGGGAAACAAGGCCAAAGGCGGGAAACCACAAGGCAATGCCCATCCGGGAAACAAGCCCCAAAGCGGCAAGCCCCAGGGCAATGCGCAGCCGGGAAACAAGCCCCAAAGCGGCAAGCCCCAGGGCAATGCCCATCCGGGGAATAAGCCCCAAGGCGGAAAACCACAAGGCCATACAGCCCATAGCGGCAAGCCCCAGGGTAACAAGGCCCAAGGGGCAAAATCCCAGGAAAACAAATCTTCCGCAGACAAAGCCTGAGCAAACCGGCAAGATCGCATGAAGAACAAAAACGGAGGAAGGAATACCGGCAATGATAGAAAAACTGGCCGCTTTAGCGGAAAAATACGACGCTCTTACCCAGCAGGTGGGGGATCCGGAAATCATCGCCAATCAAAGCCAATGGCAGAAATTGGTCAAAGCCCGGGCGGATTTGGAAGACGTGGTTTTGGCCTACCGGCAATATCTGGACGTAAAAGAGGAGATCGCCGGGGCGGAGCAGATCATCAACGACAAAAGCGATCCCGATCTGGTGGAATTGGCCAAAATGGATATCGAGGAAAACCAGAAACGCTTGGCGGAGCTGGAACGGCAATTGAAAGTGCTGCTGCTGCCCAAGGATCCCAATGACGAAAAGAACGTGATTCTGGAGATCCGGGCCGGCACCGGCGGCGAGGAAGCGGCATTGTTCGCCAATGATCTGTATAAAATGTACAGCCGCTACGCGGAAAAGCACCGTTGGCATATGGAGATCATGAACGCCAACTTTACCGATATCGGCGGCTTGAAGGAAATCGTCCTGCTGATCGAGGGCAAGGGCGTATACAGCCGTTTGAAATTTGAAAGCGGCGTGCACCGGGTGCAGCGGGTGCCGGCCACCGAATCCAGCGGCCGCATCCATACCAGCGCCGCCACGGTGGCGGTGCTGCCGGAAGCGGAAGAGGTGGAAGTGGACATTTCCCCCAACGATATCCGCATCGATCTGTTCTGTGCCACCGGCCCCGGCGGCCAATGCGTCAACACCACCCAAAGCGCGGTGCGCATCACCCATATCCCCACCGGCATCGTGGTGTCCTGCCAGGATGAAAAAAGCCAAATCAAAAACAAAGCCAAAGGCATGCGGGTGCTGCGGGCCAGGGTGATGGAAAAAATGCAGGAAGAGGCCGCCGCCAGCGAAGCCTCCGCCCGCAAAAGCCAGGTGGGCTCCGGCGACCGCTCGGAACGGATCCGCACCTACAATTTCCCGGAAAGGCGGGTCACCGACCATCGGATCGGCTTGACCCTGCATAAGCTGGAATGGATACTGGAAGGGGAATTGGATGAGATCATCGATCCTTTGATCACTTCCGATCAGGCCCAACGCTTGAAAGAGGAGTAAAAAAGGGCCCCGTTTCCTAAAAAGGGAACAGAAATAAAATTGCCGTTTCCGTCTTTTTGGCGGTAAAACGGGGAGGGTTGGCTTTATGTTATTGGATATGCTTTATTCACCTGCCACATGGATTTTTCTGTTTGTTATCTATTTGGCGATCATGTTTTTGATCCAGCTGTTTTTCAGCCTGCGCTGGTCCTTTTGGCCGGGTTTGCTGATGCCTTTGCTTTTCTTGCTGATATGGCTGAATTTTGCTTTGGATCTGAACCTGCTGCCCTTGGACAAATTCATTTCCGTCACCGAGCCGGTGAAACAGGTATGGGCAACCATCGGCCAAGTCGGCTTTTTGCTCAGCTTGCTGTTTTATATTTTGGTGCGCATGACCAAGCGTATGAAGCGCCGGGCCGTGTCGGAAAGAAAAGAGCAGATCATGGCGGAAAAACAGCGGCTGATGGCGGAACGGGAAGGCCACCGGCAGCCAAACAGCGCGAACCCGGCCCCGGCTGCCGGCATGCAGCAGCATAGCGCCGCAAATCCGGTCCCGGCCGCGCAAGCCCAGCCTGCCCAGGCTCCGGCTGCGCAGAGAGCGCAGCAACAAAGCGCCGCGCAAGCCCAGCCTGCCCAGGCTCCGGCTCCGGCCGCAGCGGAAGCCGCCTGGCCCGGGGAAGATTCCCAGGTCACCCGGCAATATTCCCGGAAAAAAGACGCCAAGCCGGAAGACGAATATACCCAGGTCTTCAAAATCGACCGGCAGGCGGTATACGCGGCGGCTCAGGCCGATCCGGCCGCCGGAGAAGCGCCGGCCCCGGAATCTATGGTCCGTCCGGTCCCCCGGGAATGGAACGGCCAAAACCCGAAAAAGGATCCCAACTCATGATCCTTTGCGCCGCCGACAGATTGCATAAATCCTTTGCCGGAGAAGAATTGTTCGGCCCGGTCCGTTTTACTTTGGAAGAAAACGCCCATGTGGGCCTGACCGGCCCCAACGGCTGCGGCAAAACCACTTTGCTGCGCATCCTTTGCGGGCAAATGGCCGCTGATCAGGGGCAGATCACCTTTGCCAAAGGCGTGAGACCCGCCTATATGGAACAGATCCTAAGCGTAAGCCCCCATACCCCTTTGCTTACGGCGGTGGAGGAGGTTTTCGCCCCCCTCTTTGCCATAGAGCAGCGCTTGGCCCAGTTGAGCGAGATTTTGGAAAAGCAGCCGCTGCCGGCTTTTATCGACGAGCAGCAGCGCCTGCAGGAGGAATATCAGCGGCGGGGCGGCTATACCTGCCGTTCCCGGGCCCGTTCCGCTCTGCTGGGCCTGGGCTTTGCCGATGGGGAGCTGGAAAAACCGGTGGGGACCTTGTCCGGCGGCCAGCGTTCCAAGGCCCTGCTGGCCCGGATGCTGCTCAGCGAATCCCCGTTGCTGTTGCTGGACGAACCCACCAATCACCTGGATATCGCGGCCATCGAATGGTTGGAAGGCTTTTTGTCCGGCTATCGGGGGGCCTTTATTTTGATTTCCCACGACCGCTATTTTCTGGACAAAACCACCAATGAGACCTGGCGCTTTGCCCATGGCCGCCTGCAATGCTATAAGGGCAATTACAGCGAGTTCAAGCGCAAAAAAGCCGCGGAGCAGCTTTCGCTGCGCCACGCCTATCAAAACCAGTGCAAGGAGATCCGCCGGCTGGAAGAAATGATCGCCCAACAGCGCCGCTTCAATCAGGCCCATAATTATGTGACCATCGCCAGCAAAGAAAAGCAGCTGGCCAAGCTGAAGGAAAGCCTGGTCGTGCCGGAAGAAGAAGAGGCTACCCTGCATTTTCGTTTCCATACGCCGCTGCCCGGCGGCAATGAGATATTGCGCCTGCATCAGGTGAAGAAAGGCTTCGGCGGCAAACCCCTGTTTTCCGGCGTGGATCTGGAGATCAACAAAGGGGAACGGGTGTTTTTGCTGGGGGCCAACGGCTGCGGCAAAACCACGCTGCTGAAAATCATCCTCGGCCTGCTGCCGGCGGACGGGGGCATGGTAAAGCCGGGCATCAATGTGCATATGGGCTATTACGATCAGATCCAGGCCCCGTCTACCAGTGAAAAAACGGTTTTGCAGGAGCTTTACGATTGTTTTCCCCGGATGAGCCAAACCCAGCTGCGCACAGCCCTGGGCTGCTTCCTTTTCCCCGGCGAGCAGGCGCTGAAGCCGGCGGTGGGTTTGTCCGGCGGCGAGCGGGCCCGGCTGGAATTGCTGAAGCTGATGCTGCAGCCGGCCAATTTTTTGCTGCTGGACGAACCCAGCAACCATCTGGACGTTTCCTCCCGGGAAGCGGTGGAAAAGGCCCTGCTGGATTATGAAGGCACCATGCTGGTGGTTTCCCATGACCGCTATTTGATCAACCGCCTGGCCAGCAAGATCTATTATATGACCGCCGATGGATTGACCCTGTATCCGGGCAATTACGATTACTATCTGGAAAAAAGGCTGCTCCACGCCGGAAAGGAAGCCATTGCCGGGCCCAAAAAGCGGGAGGAAAGCGCCGGCGGCCAAAAAGCCGACTATCTGCGGCGCAAAGAGGAGCAATCCCGCCGCCGCAGGCTGGAAACCGCCGCCCGCCGCCTGGAAGAACAAATCGATCAAACGGAGCAGGCTTTAGAGCGGCATAAAGAAAGCTTGACCGACCCGGATATCGCCGCCGACTATCAGCGGCTGACGGAGATCAGCCAAATCATTGCAGGTATGGAAGAGCAGCTTAGCGAATATTACAGCCGTTGGGAGGAAACCGCGGAACAATTGGCGGGACTGGAAGGCTGACTCGCCTGGGAAGGCGAAAAAGCGCCGGTTCCTCCCGGCGATACAGAAATCTGCGCGAAAAACCGGCCTTACCCCAGGGCAAAGGGTAAGGACAGCCGCGTCTGTACGGCGGCAGTTTTTCGTTGGTATACTATACTTATTATCGATAAGGAGGCTTGCATTATGGCGCTTGTGGGTTTACGGGAAATGCTGGAGGATGCGGAAAAAGGAAGATACGCGGTAGGCGCGTTCAATTGCAACAATATGGAAATCATCCAGGCGATCATTGACGCCGCCGTCATGGAAAAATCGCCGGTGATCATTCAGGCCTCCCAGGGGGCGATCAAATACGCCGGTTTGGAATATATCGCCGCTTTGACCAAATTGGCCGCGCAAAAAGCGCCGGTGCCGGTGGCATTGCATTTGGATCATGGCACCAGCTTTGAGCAGGCGGTGAAATGCATACATGCCGGATTCACCGGGGTGATGGTGGACGGCTCCAAATATCCGGTGGAGGAGAACATCGCTCTGGTCAACCGGGTGGCCGCGGTGGCCCGGCCCTGCGGCGTTTCCGTAGAAGGAGAACTGGGCAAAATCACCGGCACGGAAGACGATGTCTATGTTTCCGACAAAGAAGCCCTGTATACCGACCCGGACGAAGCCTGCTACTTTGTGGAAAAAGCCCAGGTGGACGCTTTGGCCATCGCCATCGGTACCGCCCACGGCCAATACAAAGGCGAGCCCAAGCTGGATATGGACCGGCTGCGGGAGATCGACCGGCGCCTGGATATACCCATCGTGCTCCATGGCAGCTCCGGCGTGCCCGACGACACCCTGCGGGAAGCGGTGGCCAACGGCGTGCGCAAGATCAATATCGACACCAATATCCGGGAGGCCTTTATGGCGGCGGCCAAAGCGGCCCTGGCGGAGCAGCCCGCTTTGCTGGATCCCCGGAAAATGCTGGCCCCGGCCCGGGAGGCGGCCAGGGAACTGATACGGCAAAAGATCCGCGTATTCGGCAGCAACAATCGGGCGTAAAAGGGGCGGAAAGGTTCGTCGAGGGGGGACGACGCCGGCCGCAACAGAGATTTTAGGAGGCTATATGGTAAAATTTGTCATATCTTATAGCGGCGGCAAGGATAGCGTATTGGCTCTGCATCAATTGCAGGCCGCCGGCAACGAACCTGTGGCTTTGCTGGTGATGATGAACCGGGAGCAGAAACGATCCTGGTTCCACGGCATAGAAATGCCCATTTGGGTAGACGTATCGGAAGCTTTGAATCTGCCTTTGATCTTTTGCGAGACAGGCGACGATTCCTATGAAGAAGTGCTGGAAAACGGCCTGCGGCAGGCCAAAGCCATGGGGGCCCAGGCCTGCGCCTTCGGAGATATCGATATTGAGGACCATTTGCAGTGGAATTGCCGGCGCTGCGAGGCCGCGGGCCTGCAGCCGCTGCATCCCCTGTGGCATATAAACCGGCGGGAATGTGTGGAAACATTTTTGCGCCTGGGCTATAAGGCGATGATCAAATGCGTGCAAAACGACGTGACCCCAGTGGATCTGCTGGGGGAATTTCTGGATTTGCCCATCCTGCACCGGCTGGAGGATCTGGGCCTGGACGCTTGCGGCGAAAACGGCGAATATCATACCTTCGTCCTGGACGGGCCTTTGTTCCAGCATCCGGTGGCGGTGGAAAAAGGCGAGATCCTGCGGCTGCAATATGCCACGGTGCTGGATCTGCACAGCGCCAGGGAGGAATCCGCCCCGGAAGAATAGAACGCTGCATCCGGCGCGAAGGCGCATGGGAAAAGCATAGAGCGGGAACGCAGCATATATAGAGCGGTTGCGGCAAAAGCAGGCGGGAAACCACGGTTTTCCGCCTGCTTTTGTTTTATCGGCCCCGGCCATGGCCGGGCTTTTGCCTTGTTTCGTGCAGGGATAAAGAGCAATAGAAAGATTGCCCTGGGTTCCGCGGGGCCAGGGGAATACAGACCATAGGCGACCGGTTATGGGGGATTGATCTTGCGCCGCCTGCCGCGACCATTGGCATCTGTATGCGTAGATGCGTTAAGGTTTGCTTTACCTATAGGGCTCTTTTTACAGCGCAAACGGCGGCCAGGGGCCGCCGTTTCAGCATGCTTTCGCATATACGCATATATAGATAAAGAAAAGTTAATCGGTAGGGCACAGGGGCCTTTTTTCCGCCATGCCTTCCCGCCGGGTATATTTGGCCGGGCAGACCTCCCCGGCTACGATATGGCAGAGCAGGCGTTTTTCCTCCGGCGGCAGCGAATAGGGCCATATCTCCCGGATTTCGGCGGAGAACTCCGCCAAGGCCGGGGCGGCCTGCCGCAATTCTTCTTCCCCCCGGGGGCCTTTGTAGAGGAACAGGCTTCCTCCGGGCTTCAGCAGGGGCATGGCGTATTCCACCAATATGCCGGCATGGGCCACGGCCCGGCCCAAAACCAGGTCGAAACGGCGGTACCAGTCTTCTTTTTTGGCGGCGGTCTCCGCCCGCAGGGGCAGGGCCCGCACATTGGGCAGCTCCATAGCCTGGGCGGCCTGCTGCAAAAAGGCGGTTTTTTTGGCGTTGGCCTCCAGCAGCACAAATTCGCATTCTGGCATGAAGGCAGCCAGCACCAGGCCGGGAAAGCCGCCGCCGCTGCCGATATCCGCCGCCAACCGGGGTTGGCAGGCGGCGATTTTGGCCGCCGGCAGCAGAGAGTCCAGATAATGTTTGTTTATGCCGTCTTCCGCCTGGCGGATGGCGGTGATATTGAATTTTTCATTGGCCTGCTGCAAAAGCCGCCAATGACAGGCCAGCTTCCCGCAGAGCTCGGGGCTAAGATCCAGTCCTTGTTCGAGAGCGGTTTGCTCCAGGGCCTGGGCGAAATCTTCCATGGCGATCCCTCCTGGGAAAAAGGTGAAAAAGCAATGTTTCACATGAAACAAAACGGGCAAAACAGAGGAAACGGATACAACGGATAAAATCCCTTGGGGAATGTTTCACATGAAACAGTAGGGGCGATAGGCCATCTCCCCGGGCGCATGTTTCACGTGGAACATGCTTCAAGGCGCGGCTCTATTCCCCGGCTTTGCTTTGGGGATGGGCCTTCAGCCACAGCAGCAGCAGATTGACGTCCGCCGGGGAGACGCCGCTGATCCGCCCCGCCTGGCCGATATTGGCGGGCTGCATTTGCGTCAGCTTCTGCCGGGCTTCGGTGGAAAGGCCCTGGATCTGCTGATAATCCATAGGTTGGGGCAAGGCTTTTTGCTCCAGCCGCTTGAATTTATCCACCTGGGCCTGCTGCTTGGCAATGTAGCCTTCGTATTTGACGGCGATCTCCACCTGCTCCGCCGCGTCCGCCGCCAGGGGCTCTGCCGGCGAGAAATGGGCGGCGATATAGGCATAGTCGATCTCCGGCCGCCGCAGCAGGGTCTCCAGGCTGGTTTCGTGACTGGCTTTCAGGCCCAGGGCCTGCAGCTCTTTTTCTTTGGGATGATAGGCTTTCAGCCGCCGCATCTCCGCTTCCGCCGCCTCTTTTTTGGCGGCGAAGCGCCGCTGCCGTTCTTCATCGATCAGGCCGTAAGGCAGGCCCATCGGGGTCAGGCGCAGATCGGCATTGTCCTGCCGCAGCAGCAGCCGGTATTCGGAACGGGAGGTGAACAGCCGGTAGGGCTCGTTTACCCCCTTGGTGATCAAATCGTCCACCAAAACGCCGATATAGGCCTGGCTGCGGTCGAAGACCAAGGGCGGCAGGCCCAAACAGGCGGCGGCGGCGTTGATCCCGGCCAGCAAGCCCTGGGCCGCCGCCTCCTCATAGCCGGAGGTGCCGTTGATCTGCCCCGCCGGATAAAAGCCCGCCAAATCCTTGTGCTCCAGGGTGGCTTTCAGGCACAGGGGGTCCAGGCAATCGTATTCGATGGCATAGGCCGGCCGCATCAGCGTCACCTTTTCCAGCCCCGGTATGGTGCGCAAAAAGGCGGCCTGCACCTCTTCCGGCAGGGAGGAGCTCATACCCTGCACATAGTATTCCCGTTCGTTTTCCCCTTCCGGTTCCAAAAACAGCTGATGGGCGTCCCGATCGGCGAAGCGCACCACCTTGTCCTCGATGGAAGGGCAATAGCGGGGGCCCACGCCTTCGATGCGGCCGGAAAAAAGCGGCGCCCGGTGCAGGTTGTCGCGGATGATCTTATGGGTTTGGGCATTGGTATAGGTGAGCCAACAGGGGATGGAGGGCCGCTGAAATTCCCCGTCCCGGGTCAGATAGGAAAAATACAGGCCCCTAAGCCCCGGCTGTATCTCCGTTTTGGAAAAATCGATGGTGTTTTTGTCCACCCGGGCCGGGGTGCCGGTTTTGAAGCGCCGCACCGGCAGCCCCATATCCCGCAGAAAGCGGCCCAGCGCCGCCGCAGGGGGATAGCCTGCCGGGCCGGAGGGATAATCGTAGTCGCCGATGATCACCCGGCCGGACAAATAGGTGCCGCTGGCCAAAATCACCGTCTCCGCGCCAAAGGCGGCTCCGTTGGCGGTGACGCAGCCCATCACCCGGTTTTTTCCCTCGTTCAGCAGCAGCTTCACCGCTTCGCCCTGGCGGATGTCCAGGTTTTCTTGTTCTTCCAGGCGGCGGCGCATCAGCCGTTGATACAGCGCTTTGTCGATTTGCGCCCGCAGCGCCTGCACCGCCGGGCCTTTGCCGGTGTTGAGCATGCGGATCTGGATCTGCGCCTGATCGGTGATGCGGGCCATGGCCCCGCCCAAAGCGTCGATCTCCCGCACCAGCACGCTTTTGGCCGCGCCGCCCACCGCCGGATTGCAGGGGGCCATGGCCACGCTTTCCGGGCTCATGGTGATCAGCAGGGTCTTCGCCCCCATGCGGGCCGCCGCCAAAGCCGCCTCGCAGCCGGCGTGGCCGCCGCCGATCACCACCGTTTGATATGTGCCGGCCAGGTATTCCCCTGGCTGCAACAGGGATTGATATGCCTCCATCCGTCCCGTCCTCCGTTTTGCTGTATCTGCAATGCGTTCCGGCTATTTGCCCACGCAGAAATTGCGGAAAATGTCGTTCAATACTTCTTCGCCCACGTCCCGGCCGCTGATGGCCGCCAGGGCGGTCAAAGCCGCCTCCAGGTCGATGGTGATCAGGTCCTGGGGCAGAGCCTGCTCCAGTCCGGCCAGGGCCTCCCGGATATGTCCGGCGGCCAGCTGCAAAGCCTGGCGCTGCCTGGCGTTGACCAGCAGGCCGTCCTCCTCCTGCCAAAGCCGGGCCCCGCCGGCTTTTTCCTTCAGCCGGGCCAGCAGCTCCGGCATGCCCTGGCCGGTTTTGGCGGATATGGGCAAAATGTCCTCTCCGGCAAAATCCCCGGCATAGCAGGCGATGGCCGCCGGCAGCCGTTCCGCCGCCGCATCCCTTTTGTTCAATACCAGCAGGCTGTGGCCGGCGCAGGCCGCCGCCAGGGGCAGGATATGTTCCCGGCTGAAAGCGGGGTCGGTCAGATCCGCCACCAGCAGCACGATTTGGCTGCGTTCCAGGGCGTCCCGGCTTTTATCCATGCCGATCCGCTCCGGCTCGCTGATATCCGCGCCCCGGCGGAGACCGGCGGTATCCCGCAGCAGCAGGGGCAAACCGTCCAGGTCGATATATTCTTCCAGCATATCCCGGGTGGTGCCGGGGCAATCGGTGACGATGGCCCGGTCAAAGCCGAGGATCTGGTTCAACAGGCTGGATTTGCCGGCGTTCACCGGCCCGGCCAGGGCCACCCCCAGCCCCTGGCGAAGGATTTGACCGGCCGGCGCTTTGTCCAACAGGGCCTGTACATCGCCGGCCACCGCCGTCAGCTCTTCCGCCATTTGGCGGTTTTGGGGCTCGTCCACCTCGTCGGGAAAATCCACCGCCGCGGTAATGGCCGCCTGCACGGCGGTCAAACGGCTCTCCAATTTGGCGATATGCCGGCCCAAACGGCCGGCCAACTGCCCGGCGGCATTGCGGGCCCCGGCGGCGGTTTTGGCGGCGACCAGGTCGCCGATGGCCTCCGCCTGACTCAAATCGATTTTACCATTCAAAAAAGCCCGCAGGCTGAATTCCCCGGCCTGGGCCAAGCGGGCCCCATGGGCCAGGGCGGCGGCCAAGATCTGGGACAAAGCCTGGGTCCCGCCATGGCATTGGATCTCCGCCACGTCCTCGCCGGTATAGGAAGCCGGCCCCGGCATAAAAACGGTCAGCGCCCGATCGATCAAGCGCCCTTGCTCGTCGAATATATCATGCAGATATAAGCGCCGGGCCTGGCGCTGTTGTTGCTCTGCCAGGGGGATGTTCTGGCAGGCGGCCAAGATATCCGCCGCCGAAGGGCCGCTGAGGCGGATGACGCCGATCCCCCCCTGTCCCGGCGGGGTGGCGATGGCGACGATGGTTTCCTGTTCATAGTCAGTCATAGGTTCTCCTTCTCCGTAGGCTTGGCGGCTTTCGCCCGGCGGCTTTGCGCTGCCCGGGCGCATATGCAAAACGCAAGGCGGCATATGCCGCCTTGCGTTTGACGCCGGCTCGCGCCGGTAGGGCGAAAAACCGTTTTCCGCCGCCGGCGGCCGGTTGTGTTTTATTCCAGGCCGGCAGAAGAATCTTCGTTGCGTACCGGCGCTTCCTGGGCGGCGGCGGGTTTGCCGCCGTTGCGCCGCTTATCGTTGCGGCGGCGGTAAATGACCACCCGGCGATAGGGCTCTTCCCCGCGGCTGCTGGTATCCACCCGCTTGTCGTTTTGCAGGGCCAGATGCACGATGCGCCGTTCATGGGGGGTCATGGGTTCAAATTCTACCCGGCGGCCGGTGCGCACTGCTTTGTCCGCCATTTTGTGGGCCAGGGCGATCAAAGTCTCTTCCCGGCTGGAGCGGTAGTTTTCCACATCCAAAACCAGGCGCACATGATCGCTGCGATGCCGGTTTACGGCCAAATTGGTCAGATATTGCAAAGCGTTGAGGGTCTCTCCCCGGCGGCCGATCAGCAGGCCCAGATTGCCCCCTTCCAGGCACAGCCACAGTATCCCTTCTTTGATCTGGGTTTGCACCTGGGGTTGGCATTGCAGGCTTTGGAAGATAGGCGTCAGGAAGTCCATGGCGGCGGCGGTCAATTCCCCGGCCATGGCCCCGTCCAAAACCGGGGTGATATGGGCGTCCGCATGGACGGATTCGGTTTTTTCTTCTTTGCTTTCCCGGTTTTCTTTGGGCGGTCTCACCCGTTCTTCCCGGCGGCTTTCGCCGTTGTTTTTATTGTTTCTGGCTTTGTTTTGTCCGGCGGCGCGGCGCTCGCCGTTTTTCCCTTCCCCTTTGCCGCCGTCGCTTTCTTTCTTGTCCTTGGCGGCGTTCTCTTTGGGCTGGGGATTGGCCTTTTTGGGCGGAGGGGCCGGTTTGTCTTCGGTCTCCAGGATCACTCTGACCCGGGCGTCTTTATGGCCGATGCCGAAAATGCCTCGCCCGCCGAATTCCAATACTTCCACTTCTACGTTTTCAATGGTGGTGCCGGCCAAAATACAGGCTTTGTCGATCGCCTCTTCCACGGTTTTGGCGCTGGCTTCGTATTCCTTGCGCATAATCTCCCTCCGTTATTACCGGCCTGCGGCAAAGGAGGCCGGTAGCTTTAAGAAACCGGGGCCGTTTTTATCCTTCGGTTTCGTTGTTGGCTTTTTCCGCTTGCTCCTGATTCTTTTTCCCCAATCCCAGCAGGGTCTTCAGATCCGGCGGCGGTTGAGCCGCAGCCGCCGGCTGGGTCAGCGCCTGGTATTCCCGGCGCAGGCTCTGGATATCCACTTCCTTGCCGTCCGGCATCAGGCAGGTTTCCACCACTTCTTCCTCGGTGGAATAGGGATGCAGGCGCATTTTCTTTCTTTTCACCCGAATGCCCCGGCGGGCCAGCCAGTGATACAGGTCTTCCCCTTCTTCCGGCTCGGCGTCGAAATCCAATTCTTCCTCGTCAAAGGCGTCCACATCGTTGACGAAGTCGCCTTCTTCGGTATGATAGATGGGTTGGGCGGGCTTTTTGGGGTTTTTCTTCTTTCTTTCGATGGCTTCCGCTTTTCTTTTGCGTTTTTCTTCCGCTTCCGCCGCTTTCTTGGCGGCCTGTTCTTCCTCAAAGGCTTTATCTTCCGCGGCCCATTTGCGTTTCAGCGGGATCATGATGGCCGCGCCGATCAGGCTGTAGAATATCCAATAAAAGCCCAGGCCGGAAGGGAATCCCTGCACCATGAAGAAAAACATCACCGGGAAGATATACAGCATCATTTTTTGCGTGCGGTCGGCGGCGTTGACCGTGGAGATCCGCTGCTGCAAAAAGGTGGCCACCGCCGCCAGCAAAGGCAAAACGATCCGGGTGGGGTCGGGTTCCGAAAGGTTGGGGATCCAAAAGAATTTATAGAATTCCGGATGGGCGGGGGTGAATTCCCGCAAAGCCTGGAACAAAGCCCACAAAATGGGGATCTGCAGCAAAAGCGGCAGGCAACCGGCGGTAGGGGAAGCGTTGTGCTCCTTGTACAGCTCCATTACCTTTTGGTTTTGCTTCATTTGGTCGTTGGCGTAGCGGCGTTTGATCTCGTTTACTTCCGGCGTCAGCCTTTGCATCATCCGGGTGGAACGAAGCTGTTTGTTCATCAAAGGCTGCAAAAGCAGCTTTAAAATCAGGGTAAATATAAACAGGGCCAGCACATAGCTGGGGATATGAATGGCGTTGGTCAAGTCGAATATCCCTTCCAGGGCATAGACGAAACCGTTTTTGATCCCCTGCCAAATCGTGCCGAAAAAGCCGGCCCCTACGATTGGCGTCGTAGCGAATAACAAGTTCGTTACAGTCACGGCATAACCTCCAATGTACTCTATGGATACCGGAAACGCATTAAGGCACCGGGTCGTAACCGCCTTTGGCGAAAGGATGGCAGCGCAAAATGCGCTTCACAGCCAAAAAACCGCCTTTTAAAGCGCCGTATTTGGCGATGGCCTCCGCGGCATAGGCGGAACAGGTGGGCAAATAGCGGCAATGGGGCTGCGAAAGCGGGGAAATATATTTTTGATAAAAAGCGATCGCCATCAATAAAGTTTTTTTCATTTGCCGGCTCTCTCCTGGACGCTTCCTTCATGCAAAGCGGACAAGGCCCAGTCCATTTGTTCTTTGATTTGTTCCTGGTTCAAGGGTTTGGCGCCGTTGCGGATGACGAAAACATAGTTTTTCCGCGGCTGGAATTTGCCGATCAAGGCGTAGGCGCTATGTCGAAACAGCCTTTTCAGGCGGTTGCGGGTGACCGCGTTGCCTACTTTTTTGGATACGGAAAAACCGATGCGGCAATTTTTGTTTTTGCCGCTACCCACGTAAAGGATGAAAGCGCCGCAAGCTTTCACTTGCCCCCGATTGTAAACCCGGCGAAAATCCCCTTTGGCTTTCAGCCGGTATTGGGCAGGCAACATTATACGGTCAAGGATTTTCTGCCTTTGGCGCGGCGGCGGGCCAAAACGTTGCGGCCGTTTTTGCTGCTCATGCGAGACAGGAAACCGTGCACCCGTTTATGCACTCTTTTTTTGGGTTGATACGTACGTTTAACCATGATAACTCCTCCTAATAATAAATAATCCAATGCATATTTCCCATCAAACCGTTGATAAAGGGCGCACAGCCCCAATTATCAGGCTAATAGCTAACATTAGAATTATATATCAAGCGCTTAGGGTTGTCAATTCAATAAAAAGCAGAATGTGGATAAAAATGAGCAAATTTTCTTTTTCATTTTTTTTCTGGCAAACCGCCCTTGAAAATGTGGATAAAACTTGGTAAAATAAAAAATACATACAGAAGGCATTTCGTTTTATCCACATTCCTATTGTGTCCGCCGGAAGGACACGGTTGTCCAATGTGGATTTTATTACCGCTTGCGCGAAAGCTTTTCCGGCCGGGCAAGCGTGTATACAGGAGGTTTGTTTTGGATAAGCTATGGCAGAAAGCCCTGGAATACATAAAAGAAGACATTCATCCCGCCAGTTTTGAATCCTGGTTCGCCCCCGCTACCGTCTCCAAGCCGGCCACCATCACCCGGGTGGAAAAACGGGGCGAAACGGTGTATATCTGCGTATCCGACGAATGGGCCAAAGATACCCTGGCCCAGCTATACCAGGATCAGATCATGTCCGCTTTGCTGCGGGCCGGCGGCCAACCGCTGAAAGTGGTTTTCGTCAATACCAGCGCCGAAACCCTGCCAGAGCCCAAAGCCGGCGTCCGCAAGATCTTTACCGACGCTCCGGTTTTCAATCCCCGCTATACCTTCGATTCTTTCGTGGTGGGCTCTTCCAACCGCTTCGCCCACGCGGCGGCCATGGCGGTGGCGGAAAGCCCCTCCCGCTCCTATAACCCGCTGTTCATCTATGGCGGCAGCGGTTTGGGCAAAACCCATCTTATGCAGGCCATCGGCCACAATATCAGCGATAAGACCCCGCAGAAGAAAGTGGTTTATGTGTCCTGCGAGGTGTTCACCAATGAATTCATCTCCTATTTGAGCAGCAACCGCATCGACGAATTCAAAAACCGCTACCGTTCCGCGGACATCCTGCTGATAGACGATATTCAGTTTTTGGCCAACAAAGACCGGATACAGGAAGAGTTTTTCCATACCTTCAACGCCCTGCACGACGCGGGCAAGCAAATCGTCATCTCCTCGGACCGGCAGCCCCGGGACATTCAACCTCTGGAAGAACGGCTGCTTTCCCGCTTCGAATGGGGGCTGATCACCGATATTCAGCCGCCGGATTGGGAGACCCGCTGCGCCATCCTGAAGAAAAAGGCCCAAAACGACCAGGTGGAAATCGACGAAGAGGTCATCTACTACATTGCCGAAAAACTGCGTTCCAATATCCGGGAGCTGGAAGGCGCCCTGAACAAGGTGATCTATTCCGCCAAGCTGACCAATGTTCCTACCATCAGCCTGCCCTTCGCCAGGGAAGCCCTCCGCGGCGTGCTGCCGGCGGACGATCCGCCCAAGCTGACCATACCGCTGATCCAAAAAACCGTGGCCGACTATTATTGCATTGGCGCGGAAGACATGAAAAGCCGCAAAAAAGACCGCTCCGTGGCCTTTCCCCGGCAGGTGGCCATGTATTTGTGCCGGGAATTGATGGGGGCCACCCAGCCGCAGATCGGCCGGGATTTCGGCGGTCGGGATCATACCACGGTCATCCATGCCTGCGATAAGATCGGCGGGGCCCGCAAGTCGGACAGCCAGCTCAACCGCTCCCTGCAGGAGATCGAAAACAAGCTTTTGGGCCGGGACGAACACTGAACCTTTGCGGCCCTGCCCTGCGGCGTGGGCCGAGCCGGATTGGCAAAAAGGCAAAACAGACCAGACAGAGACAAACAAAAACCGATCATACCAGGCGTTTCCGTAAAGGGAACGCCTTTTTTTCGCCGTTTCGCCGGCCTCCCGCCGGAAAATCTTTGCCCCAAAGGGCCGCCGGAAGACATGTTCTGCGGGCCGGCGGCATAAGGATTATCCATATGGCAAAACCGGCAAATCGCCAAAGCCCGGCGGCGGAAAGGAAGAAAAAATGAGCGATTTTTGGCAAAAGCTGAAAGGCGGCTGCCGCTCCCTGGTGGAGCAGGCCAACCGCTGTTTTTCCACATCCGATTTGATTCTATTGATCGTGGCGGCTTTGTTGTTGGTGTCCCTGATGGTCAGCCCTGCCGTTTTGGTGGCTTTGGCTTTGCTGGCCCTGTTCTTCTGGGCCATTTTTTGACTTGCCTTTGGCGCTGTGTTACAATAAAAAGAAAGCCGCGTGGGGTTCCGGCCCCGCTCAAGGGAGGGTGCAAAATGAAAATAACCTTTGAGGGACATTCCTGTTTTACCATTACCGGCGCCAAAGGCTCGGTGGCCCTGATCGACCCCTTCATCAGCGACAATCCCCAATGCAAAAAGGAGGCGGCGGATTTTCATCCGGATCTGCTGCTGGTCACCCATGGCCACAGCGACCATCTGGGGGATGCCCTGGCCATCGCCAGGCAGGCGGATTCGGTTTTGGCCGGCCCCGTGGATCTGCTGGACAATCTGACGCTGGGCAAGATTTCCTCCATCGGCTTCAATATCGGCGGCGTCATTCGCTTTTTGGAGTTTACGGTGATCATGACCCAGGCCATACACGGCTCCCGTCTGCCCGACGGCAAATATGCCGGCCTGGCCTGCGGCTATATCATCAGCGACGGCCAGACCACCGTCTATCATGCCGGGGATACCGCTTTGTTCGGGGATATGCAGACGGTGATCTCCCGCTATCCTTTGGATTTCGCCCTGCTGCCCATCGGCGGCTATTATACCATGGGCCCGGAGGACGCGGTCACCGCCGTCCATTGGCTGCAGCCCAAAACGGTGATCCCCATGCATTACAACACCTTTCCCGCCATCAGCCAGGATCCGGAACTGTTCAAAGGCGCGGTGGAAGACCGCACCGAGGCCCGATGCCTGATCCTGGCCCCCGGGGAAAGCGTGGAACGGACCGTCAACCCCTGACGCCTTTGAGGAAAGGCGTTTCTATGGAGCGTATGCCTGTGACGGCGTCACCGTGAACGGCCGGCCGGCGCTGCCGGAGTGGATTGCGGCCTATTCCCGGCGGCCCGGCCTTCGCCGGGAAGCAGGACGGCCGCCTCTTGGATGATTTGCGGAGGGAAGCGCAATGGTTTGTTACGGATTGATCGACCGGGTGGCCCTGATCACCGGGGCCAATAATCCCCAGGGCATCGGCGCGGCCACGGCCCTGGCTTTCGCCCGGGAAGGGGCCCGGGTGGCCCTGGTATATAAGAAAGTGCCCCGGCCCTTTGACCCCGCCAAGACGGATAAAAACGGCCCGGACCGCTATTACGCGGCCAATGCCGGGGACGCGGATATCGTAGCCGCCAAGCTCCGGGAAATGTATGCGGAGCATCTGGTCCTGCAAAGAGATATTGCCGATGAGGAAGCGGTAAAGGAAATCTACTGGCTGGTTACGGAACGCTTCGGCCGGGTGGATATCCTGGTGAACAATGCGGCGGTAGACGAGGAAAGCGGTTTGGATACCATCGAAAAAATCCCCGGGCAGGTGATCGACGATACCTTTGCCGTCAATGTCCGGGGCAGCCTTCTGATGATGCGGGAGTTCATCCGCCGCCGGGGGGATTACGGCAGGATCATCAATGTTTCCACCGACGCCGCCCAGATCTTCGCCGGGCAGATCACCTACGGGGCCAGCAAAGCCGCTTTGGAAGCGTTGACCCGCAGCGTGGCCCTGGAGGCGGCGCCTTACGGCGTCACCGTGAACTGCGTGGCCCCCGGCCCCACGCAAACCGGATGGATAGACGAAGCCCTGGAAAAAGCCGTGCGGCCCTTGATCCCCATGGGGAAATTGCTGCAGCCGGAGGATATTGCGGAAACCATTTTGTTTTTGGCCAGCGAGCAGGCAAGAATGCTGACCGGACAAGTCATAAAAGTGTCCGGCGGCCATGCCCTTTGAGCCCAGGCCCGCCCGACGGCAAGCGTCCAAGAGAAGACCCGGTTCTTCTCTTTTTTTATGGCCGGCGCGCAGGACGTTCTCAAAATTATTTTATCTTTTTTGAAAGAAAACCGCTTTTCATGCGTCTAATAGACAGAGAGGGGGGAAAAGATGAGCGAACAAGATTTTGAACAGATCTACCGCCGCTATTTTCAGCCGGTTTATCGCTTTGCCCTTTCCCTGACCCAGGACCAACGGCAGGCGGAGGAAATCACCCAGGAAACGTTTTTCAAGGCCCTGCAATCCCTTGGCAAATACCGGGGAGAAAGCAGCCTGCAGACCTGGCTTTGTTCCATTGCCAAAAACGTCTTCCTCTCGGAACGGCGCAAAAAAAAGACCGAATCCCTGGACAGCCTGGCGGAACGCCGGGATGAAGCGGCGGGGCCGGAAGAACAGGCCCTGGCCCATGCGGAGAGCATACGGCTGCACCGGCTGCTCCACCAGCTGCCGGAGCCCTACAAAGAAGTTTTCTCTTTGCGGGTTTTTGCCCAGCTCAGCTTTGGGGAGATCGGCGCGCTGTTCGGCAAAAGCGAAAACTGGGCCTGCGTGGTTTTTCACCGGGCACGAAACAAACTGCAACAAAAGGAGGACGCCCTATGAATTTACCTTGCTCTGTGATCCGGGACCTGCTGCCCCTTTACGCGGAAGGTCTGGCCGGCCGGGAAAGCGCCGCTTTGGTGCAGGAGCATGTGGCCGCCTGCGCTTCCTGCCGGGACTATCTGGCGGGTCTGCAAAAGCCGGCGGCGCGGACGCCGGATAGCGCCGCGCCTATGCAGCAGCTGAAAAAAGAACTGAAAAAACGCCGCCTGCGCACGGCGGCCATCGCCGCTTTGTCCGTGTTTGTGCTGCTCTTCGCCCTGCTGGCCCATGCAACCCAGGCAGAGCCGCTGCCCTACAGTCCCGGGCTTCTGCGTGTGGCCGGCGTCATACCCTATGACCCGGCGGCGGAGACCCCGTCTTTCCCCGGATACAGCGGTTTTCTGCCCGAAGGCTGGCAGCCGGCAAATCCGGGAAAAGCGCTGCTGGTGGAGCGCAGCGACCGGGTCTCCGGCGTGGAGACCCAGTTCGATCTGGATGAGGAAAGCGGCGAGCTCACCGTGTATCTGCAATACTACGATACCCGGGCCCGCCTGCTTAGCCGGAATGAGGAGGAGGCTTTCTCCGAAGCTTCTTTGGAAAGCCATGGCGCGCAGGACGTGTTCTACCCGGCGCCGGACCGGGTGATTTACGGCTTCGGCGGGGAGCAGGTTTTGCTGTGGGGCCAGCCGATGAACGGCGGCATGCAGATATTGCCCCGGCTGGCACTGGCCTATTATGGGCTGATGGCCGCGGTCCTTTTGGCGATCCTGGCCGTCCTTTGGCTGATCTGCCGCAAGAAGCGCCGGGGCCCGGTTATCCTGCAGCTTTGCTTCCTGCCTTTGGCCTATCTTTTGGGCCAGCTCTTTGTCAAAGGCGGCGAGACCGTAAGCTTTTTCCTGCCCCGGGATCTGGGGCTGATCTGCCTGGAAGCGGCGGCCTTTTACGGGCTGCTGACCCTGGGCCGGCAGGCGTGGCGGCAGCATAGGCAGGACAAAGCCTGCCCGTAATCCCAGAAAAACGGCATAAGGCATAAGAAAAAGGCATTCCGCCGTGAGGGCGGAATGCCTTGCTCTTTTTGATCCTATCAGAACCGTTCTATGCCGGACAGGGGCATGCCGGAGATCAGGAGATCATACCGGATAGGTTTTGTTCTGTTCGTCCAGCAGGCTGGGGTCTACGCCCATCCTTTTTTCGGTTTTATGTTTGAGGAAGGTTTTGCCCTGTTCCGGGAACAGCAAATAGGTGAGCACGTCTTCCTCGCCTTCCGCCCAGGCGCCGATCTCTTTTTGCGCCGATTCCATTTGCGGCTCCATCAGATCCGCCGGCCGGCAGGTGATGACTTCTTCGTCGCCGATCAAAGATTTGCGGAAGTCCTCGTCGATGGGGCCGGGGGATTTGCCGTAAGCGCCTTTGAGATAGGCGGTGATCTCTTTGGTTTTCATTTTGTAGCGTTCGCCGCTCAATACGTTGAGCACGGCCTGGGAGCCCACCATTTGGCTCATGGGGGTCACCAGCGGCGGATAGCCCATGTCGGCCCGGACTTTCGGCACTTCTTCCAGAACTTCCGGCAGCCGGTCGGAGGCGTTCATATCCCGCAGCTGGGAAATGAAATTGGAGATCATGCCGCCGGGGATCTGGTTTTTCAGCACGGCCACGTTCACCCGGGGATCCGCCTTGTCGAATTTGGCGTATTTCTTGCGGATCTCCTTCAGCAGGGCGTTGGGCGTATCCAAATCGTTCAGCTTGATGCCGGTTTCATAGGGGGAATCCAGGAAGCAGGCCACCATGGCGTCTACCGCCGGTTGGGAGCTGGACAGGGCCATGCTGCTCATGGCGCAGTCGATGATATCCGCGCCGGCGCGGATGGCTTCGTAATAGGCTACCGGGGCCATGCCGGTGGAATGGTGGGAGTGTATTTGCAAAGGAATGTGTATGGCTTCCTTGATGGCTTTGGACAGCTCATAGGCCACGGTGGGGGAAAGGATACCGGACATATCCTTCAGGGCGATGGAATCCGCCCCCATATCCTCCATTTCCTTGGCCAGTTTGACGTAATATTCCACGTTGTGGATGGGGCTTACCGTATAGGAAAAGGCCGGTTGGGCGCTGGCCCCCGCTTCTTTGGTGGCTTTGATGGATTTTTCAATATTGCGCAAATCGTTCAGGGCGTCGAAAATGCGGATGATATCGATGCCGTCGGCTACGGAATGCTTGACGAATTCTTCCACCACGTCATCGGGATAGTGGCGATAGCCCAGCAGGTTTTGTCCCCGCAGCAGCATTTGCAGCTTGGTATTGGGCATGGCTTTGCGGATCTTGCGCAGCCGTTCCCAGGGGTCTTCGTCCAAAAAGCGGATGCATGTATCGAAAGTGGCGCCGCCCCATACTTCGCAGGCCGCGAAGCCGATTTTGTCCAAATAAGGAGCGACTTCCAAAATATCATCGATTTTCAGGCGCGTCGCCAGCAGGGATTGTTGAGAATCCCGCAGGGTGGTATCGCAAATGCCGATTTTGCGCTTCTGTTGTTCCGTCATAATGAGCCTCCTATTATCTATATGATTCATAATACTTAAAATAGAAACCGTGAATAAACAGGCGTCTTGTCGCCGCTGTACAAATTATCAAACTTTTTCATCATTTCGTATAATATCATGAGCGGGGAAAAAAGTCAAAGGAAATCCGGGAAAACCGCTTCCGGCCGCTTTTCTTTTTACCGCTTTTTTACGGTTGCGTCCGGCGGCGGCTTGGGATATACTAAATACAATGTTTGTATACGGTCCGGCGACGGCCCGCCGCCCGGGAACCAAGGGCTGCCCGCCGCCGTCCAAGGGATATAGCGTGTATATTGGTAATATCTATGGGAGGTACGATATGAAACAACAGCTTTTGCTTTGGCGCAAGGCGCTGTGCGTCGCCGTGCTGGCGGCGGTTTTGGCCCTGTGCGCCTTTTGCCTGCCGGCCCAGGCCCATCCCGCCGTTTCGGTGACGGTAAACGGCGCGCCGGTGCAAATGGACGTGCTGCCGGTGATCGAGGACGGCCGCACCCTGGTTCCGGTGCGGGCCATCAGCGAGGCTTTGCAGGCCTCGGTGGCCTGGGACGCCAACCAGCGCAAAGTTACCGTCAACAACGGCGGTACGACGATCATTCTTTACATCAACAGCACCCGGGCTACCGTGGGCGGGGCGGAAAAACAATTGGATGTGCCCGCCCGCATTATTGGCGGCCGCACCATGATCCCCCTGCGTTTCATCAGCGAGAATTTCGGGGCCAATGTGGATTGGGATCCGGTGAAATATCTGGTGACCATCACCACCGCCGCCGCCCCCAGCATTCCCGTGGTGACCCAGGACATCAGCGAAATGAAAAATCAATTGCAGCGTTTGCTCAATGAGGAACGGGCCAAATTGAATTACGAACCGGTGATCATGGTGGACGCTTTGGGCGCTTTGGCCCAAAACCACAGCCAGGATATGGCGGATAACGGCTTTTTCAGCCATACTTCTCCCAGCAACGGCAGTTTGAGCAAACGGGCCGCCGTTTGGAAAGTGCCGGCCGGTTACGAATTCCTGGCCCATGGCTATCCCTTCGCCGATAAGATTTTGGAAAGCTGGCTCAGCGGCGAAGGCGGCGGCGTATTGCTGGCCGAGAATACCCGCTTCGTCGGCTTCGGCCTGGCCCGGGGCAAAGGGGATATCAGCGATCTTTACGCCGTGGCGGAGGTCTTTGCCGGCGACGGCATCATTGCCGGCCTGCGGGAGCGCACCGTCAACCAGGCCAGCCTGAACCTGCTGGGCTGGACCGCCTCCAAGTCCGCCCCCCTGCAGGTCTACCTGCTGAACGCCTCCGGCCAATATGTCAGCCGCCAAAGCCATTCGATCACCGCCAACGGCTCCAACGGCGCGTTTACCTACACCCTGCAGCTGTGGAGCAAAGGCGATTATAAAATCATCTTAGGCGACGACAGCATCCTGGTGCATTATCAATAAAGCGGACGCCCGCCCGGCCTGCCGGGAAAAAGAGACCTTGAGCAAAAATACAGCGAAAAAAAGGGAAGGCAAAATTTTTTGCCTTCCCTTTTTGTATGCGTATATATAGGCTGGTCCTGCCGGCCAGGGGATTTGAACTGCCGCTCAGTCGTCCGCCTCCAGGCGTTTGGCCACGGCTTCCAGGAATTGGCGGCTGTTCATCACCTGGGGGGTGACGTTTTGCAGCATGCCGGCCAAATCTTTGGTGACCGTTCCCGCTTCCACGGTGCGGATCACCGCTTTTTCCAGCCGTTTGCCGAATTCGTTCAGATCGGGCAAGTTGTCCAGCTCACCCCGTTTGCTCAAAGCGCCGCTCCAGGCGAAAATGGTGGCGATGGGATTGGTAGAGGTTTCCTGTCCGTCCAGATATTGATAATAATGCCGGGTCACCGTGCCGTGGGCCGCCTCGTATTCATAATTGCCCTCGGGGCTTACCAGCACGCTGGTCATCATGGCCAGGGAGCCGAAGGCGGTGGAGATGACGTCGCTCATCACGTCGCCGTCATAGTTTTTGCAGGCCCAAATGAATCCGCCCTGGGAGCGGATCATGCGGGCGGCCGCGTCGTCGATCAGCGTATAGAAATAGGTGATGCCCGCCTTTTCAAAAGCGGCGGCGTATTCCTGCTCGTAGATTTCGGCGAAAACTTCTTTGAACAGGCCGTCGTATTTTTTGGAAATGGTGTCTTTGGTGGAGAACCACAGATCCTGCTTGGTGGCCAAGGCATATTGGAAACAGGCGTGGGCGAAAGAGCGGATGGATTTCTGCCGGTTGTGCATGCCCTGGATGATATCTCCCGCCTGCAGCTCGGCGATGGTTTCCCGGATCTCGCCGCCGTTTTCATCGGTGAAAACCAGTTCCGCTTTGCCGGCGGCCGGGGTTTTGATCTCCACGTTGCGATAGACGTCGCCGTAGGCGTGACGGGCGATGGTGATGGGCTTTTCCCAGCCCCGCACCAAGGGCTCGATGCCTTTTACCAAAATCGGCGCCCGGAACACGGTGCCGTCCAGCAGTGCCCTTAAGGTGCCGTTGGGGCTTTTCCACATTTGATGCAGTTTATATTCATCCATGCGCTGGACATTGGGGGTGATGGTGGCGCATTTGACGCCCACGCCGTAGCGTTTGATGGCCATGGCCGCATCCACCGTAACCTGATCGTCGGTCTCGTCGCGATGAACCAATCCCAAGTCGTAATATTCGCTTTTCAGATCCACAAAGGGTAAGATCAATTGCTCTTTGATCATTTGCCAGAGGATACGGGTCATTTCGTCTCCATCCAACTCAACCAGGGGGGTTTTCATCTGGATTTTGCTCATAATTTTCTCCTTCGTCGTTCAGTTTTTTTATAGAAATGGTTCGCCGTTCGGTGATGATCACGTCCATCAAAACGTCGTGCTCTTCCCCGGGCAAATGAAAAGCCAGGGACATTTCCCGGCACAGCGCCACTTTCAGACAATCGGTTTTTTTCAGATAGCGGTCGTAATAGCCGCCGCCATAGCCCAAACGCCGTCCCTGCAGATCGCAGGACAAGCAGGGGATCACCGCCAATCGGATGCGGTCCGCCGCCAACTGGGGCTGATCCGCGCCCGGCTCCGGTACGCCGAAAGCCCCGGGGGAAAGCTGCTCCGTGGAGGCGATCCAGCGGGCTTCCATCCGCCCCCGTCCGGTGATGCGGGGCAGGGCGACGATCTTACCGTTGGCCAGGGCGTCTTCCAATATAGGGAAGGTATCGATTTCCCGGCCCTTGGAGGCGTAGCAGAAAATGCTTTCCGCCTGCTTATATGCGGGCAAAGCCAAAAGCCGGGAAACGATACGCCGGCCGGCGGCGGCCAATTGCTCCTCGTCCGCATCTTCCAGCCGCTGTTTGCAGAAGGCCCGCCATTGCTTTTTGTCCATGTGCTCGCCCCCTTGCTTTTCCGCTAGCGCCGTCCCGCGCCGCCGCCGCGGCTGACGCCGCCTCCTCCGCCGCCGAAGCTGCGTCCGCCGCC
>JAILCQ010000030.1 GCA_024679955.1 Bacillota bacterium
GTGCCCGAAGTAAAGCGGTCGGCGTCTGTCCTGCGCCACATCACCTCCACCCGGCAGCCCAGGCTTTCCAGCGTTTTCTTTTTTTCTTCGCCCCATTGGTCATATACCGTCAAATAATACATGGCTTCCTTTGGTGCATAATTAAAAATCAGCTCCGGTATGTTGACAGGAAAAGGCACGATATCGAAAGAGCGCTGTCCGGCCTCCAGCATAGCGCCTTTTATCATTTCATAGCGTTCAAAATAGGTGAGCGGGTTGGCTAAAGCCTCCGACCGGTGGGGACAGGCGCCGTCATATTTGGTCAAACGCCGATCCGGATTGCTGACGCCGATGATCAGCCGTTGGCATCTGCTCATTCCCGCCAGCAGATATTCCATATGTCCTTTATGCAGAACCTGAAATCTGCCATGGATCACACCTGTTTTATCCACCGGTATTTCCTCCTTCCGCCTACAGAAAGAACGACCTTTCCATTCGCGCCCTCCAGCATGGGGCTCACACGATCCCTATGTGTTATCCGTTTACCGTATTATACCATATTCTCAGACGAATGGGTGCGGTTTATGCAACCGGCGATTTGTTACCATCGATGGGACATAAAAAACCGCCGCCCCGTTTGTTTCGTACAAGCAGGGCGGCGGCGTAATACAAATCGCTCAATCGTTTAAAACCAATACCATGCCTTGGTTTTAGTCGTCGATACCGGCAGCCGTGGCGCTGTCGAAGATTTTGTCCACTTCTTTGCCGGGGGCCGGCGTGATCAAAGTGACGATCACAGCCGCCAGCAGGCCGCAGAGGAAGCCGGGCAAAATCTCATAAATATTGGTATTGTAAATGATGGCTTCCGACATGGTGGAAGTGAACAGCAGCAGCCACAGAACGTCCACCACACAGCCGACAATGATACCGGCCAATGCGCCCTGGAAATTAAAGCGCCGCCAGAACAGGGAAAGGATGATCACCGGGCTGAAGGCTGCGCCAAACAAGCCCCAGGCGTTTTCCACCATATTCATGATATCATTGGCCCATTCGGAATCGCTGCTGGCGATCAAAAAGGCAATGATGGCCACGATGGCCACCACCACGCGGCCTACCCACAGAACCTCTTTGTCAGAAGCCTTGTTTTTACGGATCAACGGTTTGTAAATATCACTGGTGAAGGAAGAAGAGGCCACCAAAAGCTGAGAATCCGCCGTGCTCATGGAAGCGGCGATGATGGCCGCCATCAACAGGCCGGCAATCGCGCCGGGGAAAATATCCTGCACGATCTGGATGAAAACGGTCTTTCTGCCGTCCGGAACGATCAGGGTCGCCAAAGCGGAGCCGTCGGAAAGCAGCCAGGTACGTCCCAGAATGGCGATCAGAGAAGTGGCGGCCAGGGTAATGATCAGCCAGGTGATGGCAACGATGCGGGATTTTTTGACCATGGAGGGTTTTTCAATGGACATAAACCGCACCAAAATATGGGGCATGCCGAAATAGCCCAATCCCCAGGACAAACCGGTAACGATATCCGTCCAATCGGCGCTGAAAAAGCTTTTCTGGAAAGCCGCTCCGCCGATGGCGTCATACAGGGAGCTGTCGCCGAAACGTCCGATGGCGCACATGGCAATGGGCACCGCCAGCAGCGCCACCAGCATCATCAGCCCCTGGAAAAAGTCGGTCCAGCAAACCGCCCGAAATCCGCCCAGGAAGGTGTAGATCAAAACGATAATGGCAAAGATGACAATGGCCAGACTCGGACTCAGACTGGGAACAAGCGTAGTAAAGATGGTACGGCCCGCTACAAAAGCGGAAGCCACATATACCGTAAAGGAGCATAAAAAGACGATGGCGCATACCACTTTCAGCGCGGAGCTGGTGGATGCGAAACGGTTGGTCAAGTACTGCGGCAAAGTGATGGAATCATTGGCCGCCCGGGAAAACCGGCGCAAACGGGTGGCGATAAAAATCCAGTTGCAGATGGTGCCCAGCATCAAGCCTAAAGCGATCCAAACCTGGCCCATGCCCCAGGCAATGATGCTGCCGGGCAGCCCCATCAATAACCAGGCGCTCATATCGGAGGCCTGGGCGCTCATAGCCGTTACCCAAGGGCCCATTTTGCGTCCGCCCAGGAAATAATCCTTATCCCCGTAGCCTTTGGACTTGGTGAAAAAATAAACGCCTATGCCCAGCATAAACAATAAATAAATAGCAAAAACCACAAACTGACTGTTAAACATATAACACTCCTTATCTAATAAATTTTGCAAAGCGTTAAAATTATATAAAAAAATACAATAAATTGCAATAAAATACTTTATATATGAAAAAATTTCATGTATAATAAAATAAATTCTAATGTTTATAATCTGACTCGATGGGGAGTTTACCGTATGCTGAACAAATATGAGGCCTTTATCCGCACGGTGGAATTGGGCAGTCTGAGCAAAGCGGCCGACGATTTGGGATACACGCAATCCGGCGTTAGCCACATGATCCGCTCGCTGGAGGAGGAACTGGGATTCAAAATATTGATCCGCAGCCGGGCCGGCATACGTCTGACCGACGCCGGCGAACAGATTTATCCGGCCATATGCGGTATGATGGACCATCATGAGCAACTGAAGCAAATCGTATATGCCTTGCGCGGCATGAACGCCGGCACCGTCCGGATCGGCACTTTTACCAGCGTCGCCGTACACTGGCTGCCCGATATCATCAAAGAATTCCAGCAGGACTTTCCCCATATCCAATTCAAGCTTTTAAACGGCGACTACTACGATGTGGAAAAATGGCTGCGAAAAGACGCGGTGGACGTGGGCTTCGTACATATACCGGTCTCCGACAGATACCACTGTATTCCCCTGCTGCAGGACCGGCTGTTGGCGATTTTGCCGCAAGATCATCCATTGACCCAGGGGAAAAGCTTCCCCATCGCCTATGCGGCCAAGGAACCCTTCATCAGCCTGCCGGACAGCTCCGCCCAGGATGTAAAGCAGGTTTTAAAGGCCGCCAATGTCTCGCCGAAAATCAAATTCACCACCAAGGACGACTATGCCATCCTCTCCATGGTAGAGCATGGATTGGGCATGAGCATCGTGCCGGAGCTGCTGCTTACCGGCCATAGCCAAAACATCGCGGCCCTGGAGCTGGATCCCCCTGCCAGCAGAACGATCGCCCTGGCATTTCGCAAACAAAACAGCGCTGGACCGGCCACCGGCAAATTTATCGACTATATTTGCCAATGGGTAGCCAGACGCTACCCCCATCATCTTTTATAACAGGATCCGTCCGGTCTTGGCCGCGCCAAATTATTGTCCGTTCTTGGGGCATAAAAACTTGTTTTTTCCGGCGGCAACACCATAAAAAAACGCCCGCCTCGCTTCCCATAACGGTAAAATGCGAGCCAAGGGCGTTTTTATGTTTTTATGTTTTTATGTTGATTCTGCTAAAATCTACTGTCTCAGAAGGCTTTGCGCAATTCTTCCACTTTATCCAGCTTTTCCCAAGGCAGATCCAGTTCCGGGCGGCCGAAATGACCGTAAGCGGATACCTGCCGGTAAATGGGCCGGCGCAAATCAAAATTGGCGATGATGGCCGCCGGACGGGCGTCGAAAACTTCCCGGCAAACGGCGGTCAGCTTGCTTTCATCCACCTGGGCGGTGCCGAAGCAATCCACCAGCAAAGAAACGGGTTCCGCCACGCCGATGGCATAGGCCAGCTGCACCTCGCAGCGGCGGGCTAGGCCGGCGGCAACGATGTTTTTCGCCATATAGCGGGCCATATAGGAAGCGGAACGGTCCACTTTCGTGGGATCCTTGCCGGAAAAAGCGCCGCCGCCATGACGGGCCATGCCGCCGTAGGTATCGACGATGATTTTCCGGCCGGTCAGACCGGTGTCGCCGTGGGGGCCGCCGATCACGAAACGGCCGGTGGGGTTGATCAATATCCGGGTGCTTTCATCGAACAAGCCCGGCGGTAAAGTGGACTGTATCACCTTGTCCACAATATACGGACGCAGATCTTTCAGATCCACATCCGCCCGATGCTGGGAGGATATCACCACCGTGTCGATATGCACCGGCCGTCCCTGATCGTCATAGACCACCGTGACCTGACTTTTGCCATCCGGCAGCAGCGGGGAAAGGAAATCCGCCTTGCGCACCTCGGCCAGCTTTTTCGTCAGACGGTGGGCCAGATGGATGGGCAGCGGCATATAATCGTCGGTTTCATCGCAGGCAAAGCCAAACATCATCCCTTGGTCGCCGGCGCCGATGGCGGAGAAGGCGTCCTGATCGCCGCTTTTCTTTTCCAGGGCGGCGTTGACGCCCATAGCGATATCACCGCTTTGGTCGTCGATGGCCGTCACCACCGCGCAGGTATCGCAGTCGAAGCCGAATTTGGCCCGGGTATAGCCGATTGCCCGCACCGTATCCCGTACCACCTTGGGGATATCCACATAGCAATTGGTGGTGATTTCCCCGGAAACCAGCACCAAACCGGTGGTGATCAACGTTTCGCAGGCCACCCGGCTCATCGGGTCCTCCAAAAGCAAAGCGTCCAAAATCGAATCGGAAATGGCGTCGGCCATTTTATCAGGATGGCCTTCGGTTACCGATTCGGAAGTGAATAATCTTGTCATTTTTGCTTTTCCTCCTTTTGTGATCCAATGTATGGAAACCGCGGCAAACCGGTTATCAGTTCAATGATTTGCTCTGCGGCTTGTTTCTTGCTCATCAACGGCCAGGATCGCAGGGTGTCCTCGGTTTCGCCGCGCACGATGGAGGTAATGATATTGGTATCGCCGTCAAAACCGGCGCCTTTTTGCGAAACGTCGTTGGCGATGATCATATCCAGATTCTTCTTACGCAGCTTTATCCGGGCATATTCCGCCAGATTTTCGGTCTCCGCAGCGAAGCCGATCAACAGGCGGTCCCCTCTTTCCTGACCCAAAGCGGCCAATATATCCTGGTTTTCTACCAGACGGACGGTCTTTTCCGCGCCCTTTTTCTGTTTATGGGGGATATACTCTTCCGGCCGGTAATCGGCCACCGCCGCCGCCATGATCACGATATCGACGCCGTCGTAAACGGAAAAGCAGGCTTGCGCCATATCCGCCCCGCTGATGACGTCGATCCGCTGCACGCCGGCCGGCGTAGCCAAAGCGCAGGGACCGCTGATCAAAGTCACGTCCGCACCGGCGCGGCAGGCGGCCTCCGCCAAAGCGTAGCCCATCTTGCCGCTGGAGCGGTTGCCGATAAAGCGCACAGGGTCCAAATACTCATAGGTGGGGCCGGCCGTCACCAAGACTCGCTTGCCCTGCAAGGGACGGGCGGGCAGCAGCGCTTCGGTGATCGCCTCCTGTATCTGCTGAACGGAGGCCAAACGTCCCACTCCCTGGGCGCCGCAGGCCAAAACGCCGCTGTCCGGCGCGATCATGCGCCAGCCCCGGCGGCACAAGGCGGCGATATTTTCCTGGGTGACCGGATTGGTATACATATCGCAATGCATGGCCGGCGCAAAAAGCACCGGCGCTTTGGTAGCCAGCAAAGCGGCGCTGAGCAAATCGTCGGCCAGCCCATGGGCGGCTTTGGCCAAAATATTGGCGGTAGCGGGAACGACCACGAACAAATCGCAGGCGGCGCAATCCAGATGGGGCACGTTATAAGCCTCCGCCTGGTCAAAAATGTCCACGGCCACCGGCCGTTTGGACAGGGTTTTGAAAACCAGGGGGTCGATAAAAGCGCATGCGCCTTTGGTCATGGCCACCTGTACCCCGGCGCCGTTTTTGCTCAGCCAACTGACGATATCGGCAGCCTTATATGCAGCAATACCGCCGGTGACGCCGACGGTAATCTTTCTCTCTGTAAACATAGAAACCCTCTTATTCCGCAGTATTTTTCGGCGGCCAAAACGTTTTTCCCTCGGCGATTTCGTTTAAGGCCATGGAAACCGGATTCATGGAGCTGGTAGCCAGCATATCCGGATTATCGCTGATCATCGTGCGCGCCCGCTTGGCGGCGACGATGACCAAATCGTATTTGGAATCCATATTTTCCATCAGCTGATTCAGCGGCGGTTTGTTTAACAAGGCGATCCTCCTGTTCTGTCCGCCCGCAGGCACGCTTTTGCAGGGGTCTGCGGTTTCTTTATGCGCCGGGGAAACGTTTGGCTTTTTCCGCGGCGATAATGCCTAAAATCTGCGCAACGGCGCGGTCTACATCGTCGTTGACGATTTGATAATCATATTTTTTTGCGTAGCCGATCTCTTCTTCGGCCTTGGCCAGACGCATGCTGATATTGGCGTCGTTTTCCGTAGCCCTCAGGCGGATGCGGTTTTCCAATTCTTCTAAAGATGGGGGCAAAATAAACACAAAGATTCCATGGGGGCAAGCAGTTTTGATCTGCATTGCCCCTTGGACGTCGATTTCCAATATAACATTTTTTCCGGCGTTTAATTGCCGATCCACTTCCGATTTAAGCGTTCCGTAGTAATTGCCAAAGACTTCCGCCCATTCCAGGAATTCATTCCCCGCTATTCTATGCAGAAAATCCTCTTTGGTTAAAAAATGGTAGTGTTCCCCGTCCACTTCGCCTTGACGGGGCTGGCGTGTGGTGGCGGAAACGGAAACGGTCGTATTCGCATCCGTTTGCAGCAATCTTTTGCATACCGTACCCTTGCCTACGCCTGATGGGCCGGATAATATGAGCAATAATCCTGGATCCGACATGCGTCAGTCTCCTGCTTCTTCGTCTGCGTTCCGGTGAAAACCGCCGAAGCGATTGCCTACCGTTTCCGGCTGTATAGCGGCTAAGATAATATGATTGCTATCGGTAATGATAACGGCACGGGTACGCCTACCGCAGGTGGCGTCTATCAAATAACCGCTGTCTCTGGCCTCTTGAACCATTCTCTTAATCGGTGCGGAATCCGGGTTGACGATGGCGACGACTTTTTCCGCAGATACGATATTGCCATAGCCAATGTGAATCAGCCGAACTCCGCTCATGATACTCCTCCCCAGGACAATCGGACAATTAACCCAATCTTTCCAATAAAACGGCTTTCTGTCTGGCGCCTAAACCCTGCACGCGACGGGCTTCGTCAATGTTGACTTCTTCCATGATTTTTTGCGCGGTGATTTTGCCCACTTGCGGCAGGCTTTCCAGCAAATATCTGACCCGCATTTTGGCGTAAACTTCTTCGTCGGCATGTTTCAGAACATCCGCCAAAGTCAGCTTGCCGCTTTTTAATTTCTTGCGAACTTCCATGCGTTCGCTGCGGATCCGTTGGGCTTTCGCCAAAGCTTTGCTTCTTTCTTCGGGAGACAATTTGGGAATTGACATAAAAAACACCTCCGATTAAATTATTCGATAATGTTATTATACGATAATTATTCGATATTTTGGATTTGTTCTCTAATTTTTTCCAATTCGCTTTTTGCTCCAATCACCGAATTGCTGATGGATAAAGAACCGGATTTTGAGCCAATCGTGTTGAATTCCCGAAGCATCTCCTGAAGAATAAAGTCCAACTTGCGGCCTACGCACTCCGTTACATGCAGGCACTGATCAAATTGGCGTATATGACTGGACAATCTGGTCAGTTCCTCGGTAATATCCGATTTGTCGGCAAAAAAAGCCAGCTCATTCGCTAATCTGTTTTCATCGATTTCAATATTGTTTAAAATATCTGCCAGACGGTTTTCCAAACGGTTTTTCTGTTCCGCCACCACCGTGGCAGAACAAGCGCTGATATCGGCGACAATGCCTTCCAGCAAAGCCAGCCTGGCCTGCAGATCCGCCTGCAAGGCTTCGCCTTCGCGGCGCCGCATAACGCAAAGCGCCGCTACGGCCTGTCTGGTAGCGGCGGCCGCCAATGCGAACAGTTCGTCTACATCCTCCTCTTCCGTTTGGGCGGTAAGCACCCCGGGGAAAGAGGCGATCTGCGACAGACTGATCCGCTCCTGGATCTGGCACATGGATGCCAGTTCTATCAATGATTTATGATAAGCCATAGCCAGGTCATTGTCAATAACAACCGTGATTTTTTTTGCGCCCAGGCGCTCCAAAGTGAAAAAAACGTCCAATTTCCCGCGGCTGACGCCGGTTTGGATGATTTTTTTTAAATCTTCCTCAAAAGCAGCCAGCGTTTTGGGCAAGCGGCAATATATTTCTAAAAAGCGATGATTCACCGCTTTGATCTCTACGGTAACGGACCAATCCTCGTTGCCTGCCGTTCCGCAGCCATAGCCTGTCATGCTATTTGTCAATTGGATACCGCCTTTATCGATTTTATATTTTTGCATTTTTTTACTTCTATTTATTCCATTAAAATCCTTTTTTTTTCTTGACTTTTTTGTTATGAAAGGCTATTTTAGACTTAAATTGATACATTTTTGGGGAAGTTTTAGCAAATTCATTCCGTTATTATCCTGTTACTAACTCTATTATTCTGTTATCATATTGTTATTATAATATTATAATTATAAAACGCCGGAGGATTCTATGGCTTTTGACAGCTTCGTTTTGGCCGCCGTTTTGCATGAGATCCGACCCGTTGCTTTGCGATCCCGCATCGGTAAGATCCATCAGCCGGACAAATCTACCGTTATCCTGAAATTCCACGGCTTGGAAGGCGGCGGCAAGCTATTGCTTTCCGCCCATCCGGAGCAGGGCCGCATGCAAATCACGGAAAGCGTCCGGGAAAACCCCATGAAGGCGCCGCTGTTTGCCATGGTTTTGCGCAAATGGCTGGAAGGAGCCAAAATCCTTGCCCTGGAGCAGACGCCCGGAGAACGGGTGGCGCAGATACAATTGGAGACCCGCAACGATATCGGCGATATCACCCTTTGCCGTTTGATCGTGGAAATCATGGGCAAGCACAGCAATATTATATTGGTAAACGAGGACGGCATGATCGTGGACGGCATTCGCCGCTACGGCAGCAATCTTTCCCGCTATCGCCAGGTTTTGCCGGGGCAGCCCTATATACCGCCGCCGCCCATGCATAAATTGACCTTGAAAGATGCGGACGAAGACCGTTTGGCCCAGGCTTTGTTTCGCCGGCCGGAGCTGCCGCTGAAAGAAGCGCTGGTGAAAAACGTTTGCGGCGTCTCTCCCCTGTTCGCCGTCAGTTGCTGCTGCGCCCACAATATAGACGAAAACTGCCTCTGCGAAGAACTGGGCATTTATGAGATCAGCAAGCTTTGCCAGGCTTTAACCGACTTGCGGGAAAAAACGTCAACCGGCGCTTTTCAGCCGGTGTTGCTATACCGCCAAGGCCAACCGGTGGATTTTGCCGCCTTTCTTCCCAGCCAATGGCAAACGGAAGAATACCGCAGCTTCTCCGGCATGAGCCAGGCCATGGACGCTTTTTACGGCTATAAAGAACAGCAGGCTTTGTTCCAGGAGCAAAAACGCGCCTTAAACAAAACGTTCTCGCACCATATCGCCCGATTGGATAAAAAGATTTCCCTGCAGGAGCAGGATCTGCGCCAATGTGAAGCCGCCGACCGCTATAAAGAAGCGGGGGATTTGCTTTCCGCCTATCAGTATCATTTGCGCAAAGGGATGGAATCCGCGGAGCTGCCCTCTTTTGCCGATGAAAACGCCACGGTCACCATCGCCTTGAACCCGGCCCTGAGCCCCCAGGAAAACATCGGCTATTATTACCGGCGCTACAGCAAGGCCAAAAACGCCCGGACGCCCATCGAGCGGCATTTGCAAGCCAACCGGGAAGAACTGGATTATGTCTTCAGCCTGCAAACCATGGTAAACTGCGCGGAAAAAAGCAGCGATTTGCAGGCTATCGCCAAGGAGGCCGCCTCGGAAGGGTTGATCCGTCCCCCGGCGCCGGCAGGCAAAGGCGATAAAAAGCATACCAAAGAAAAAGAACCGGCTTTGCCGCCCCGGCAATACACTTCACCGGACGGATACACCATTTTGGCCGGGCGCAACAACAAGCAAAACGACAAACTGACCCTGAAAATGGCAGCGGAAAAGGATATCTGGCTGCATGCGCAGAAAATCCCCGGCTGCCATGTGATCATCGAAAGCCGGGGCGGCGAAGTGCCCGACGCCACCCTGCGCATGGCGGCAGAAATCGCCGCCTGGTTCTCCGACGGCAGAGAGGCGGACAAAATCGCTGTGGATTATACCCTGGCCCGGGAAGTGAAAAAACCCGCCCATGCCAAACCGGGCATGGTGATCTATTTTAAACAAAAAACCCTATATGTACAACCGAAAGAACCGGGAAAATAACTTCCCGGTTCTTTTATATGGGCTTATTATGTAGGTTTATACGGATAGCCGCCATGCAAGGCCGCTATCCGCATATCCAACAAAAAAAGAACTCGCAAGTCACGGTGCACAATGCCGGAAACACCGGCCCTGTGCTTAACGCCCAAAGCGTATCGCCGCAAAGTTCTTTTTCTGTTGACGTCCCCGCAGATATCCAGACCGGGGTTACCGCCCAAGGCGGATTTACCGGTTCTGCGGAGACGTCCGACATCTGATGCCGATAGTACTATACCACAAAACAATACCGATAGCAATACCATGTGTACGGAAGGCGGGAAAGAATCCCGCCGAAATACTATCGCTGACCTGCGGCATTCTGCCGCGAAACGGCTCAGGCTTCCGCCATTTCCCTGGCGATTTTGTCCGCCGCCGCCGCCGGATCCTCCGCTTTGGTGATGGGCCGGCCGATCACCAGATAATCGGCGCCCGCCTGCATAGCCTGGGCGGGGGTGGTGATGCGCTGCTGGTCGTCGGCGCTGGCCCAGGTGGGTCTTACGCCGGGGGTGACGATCAGAAAGTCTTTGCCGCAGGTCTGGCGAATGGCGGATATCTCTTGCGGCGAGCACACCACGCCGGCCAGGCCGGATTGCTTGGCCAGTTTGGCCAAAACCGCCACATGTTGGGCGATGGGCTTGTCCACGCCCATTTCCTGCCGCAAATCCTCCTGGCTGATGCTGGTCAAAACCGTCACCGCCAAAGACAAAGGCTGGGGCAGGCCGTTCTTTTCCGCTTCTTCCTGCAAAGCCTGCTGGGCGGCCTGCATCATTTTGGAACCGCCACTGGCATGCAGCGTAAACATAAAAGCCTGGCGCCGCACCATCACGCGGCTGGTTTGCGCTACGGTGTTGGGGATATCATGAAATTTCAAATCGATAAAGACGCGGCCGCCCAAAAGCTGTATGTCCCGGACGATATCCGGCCCCTCGCTGTTATAAAGCTGCATACCCACTTTATAAGCGCCCACTTTGCCGGAGAGGCGTTTTACCAAATCAAAAGCCTGCTCCCGGCTGGCTACGTCCAAAGCGACGATGATTTTTTCTCTGGCTTGCTGTATCCTGTCTTCCATGGATTTCCTCCCTGTCGCAATATTGTATCGTATCCCCGTGCCGGCAAAAGCTGGGTATTTGTATTTTGGTTATAAAAACCCCCGCTTTGCCGTGAGGACCGCGGTTTTGAAACCTGCTGTGTGCAGGTGGGTAACCGCCCGATCACTTTCGCAGTCCTCGAACGAGCGAGGCAGGACGGCCATGATCGGAGCAGGCTTCCCTTATAAAAGGTGTTGGGTCAAAACATACGGTCATCTGCACGAACATCGCAGGGAATGGTTATAGTATACCACCATTCCCCCGGTTTCACAACCGGAAATTTTACCATATCGAAAAACCGCATAGCGGTTTTCCCGCAAAAAACAGGAAGCCACGGCTTCCTGTTTTTATGCGATCCTATACTGTATTATTCTTTATTCCCGTCGGCTTCCCCGGCGTTTTTCTTTTGCGGCATGCTGGGACGGATATGCAATTCCCGCAGCTGCTGAATGGTGACGGAACTGGGCGCCTGGGTCATCAGGCAGGCGGCGCTTTGGGTCTTGGGGAAAGCGATGACGTCGCGGATGCTGTCCTTATGGCCCATCAGCATGATCATCCGGTCCAAACCGAAAGCTACGCCGCCATGGGGCGGAGCGCCGTATTCAAAAGCGTCCAGCAAATAGCCGAATTTATCTTTGCTTTCTTCTTCGCTGATATTCAGCAAAGCAAAAATCTTTTCCTGCACGTCCCGGCGATGGATACGAATGGAACCGCCGCCCAATTCCACGCCGTTCAACACGCAGTCGTACGCTTTGGCCCGCACTTCGCCGGGTTTTTCCATCAAAACCGGCAAATCTTCATCCTTGGGCATGGTGAAAGGATGGTGCATGGCCGTCCAACGGCCTTCGCCGGCGTCGTATTCAAACATGGGGAAATCGGTGACCCACAGGAAATTCAGCTCGTTATCGTCAATCAGCCCTTCTCTTTTGGCGATTTCCTGGCGCAAATGGCCCAGGCTTTCCGCGGCCACCCGCCAATCCGCCGCCACAAACATCAGCAAGTCGCCGGGTTCCGCGCCCATTCTTTGCAGCAGGCGCTGCGTCTGATCCTCGGTAAAGAATTTGGTGATGGGCGAATGGAGCTCGCCTTCCCGCACCATGATATAGGCCAGGCCGCGGGCGCCGTATACGCCCACGAAATCTTTCAAAGCGTCCATATCCCGGCGGGAATAGCCGGCGCAGCCTTTGGCGTTGATGCCCCGGACCCAGCCGCCTTTTTTCGCCACCGAAGCAAAGGTGGTAAAATCGCTTTCCGCGGCGATATCCGCGATATCGATCAGCTCCATGCCGAAACGCAGATCCGGTTTATCGGAACCGAAACGGCTCATGGCTTCCGCATAACTGATGGTGGGGAAAGGCGTGGGGATCTCCCGGCCCATGGCATGACGGAACACATAGGCCAGCATGTCTTCACAGAGACGGCGCACGTCTTCTTCTTCTACAAAGGACATTTCCATATCCAATTGGGTGAATTCCGGCTGCCGGTCCGCCCGCAGATCCTCGTCCCGGAAGCAGCGGGCGATCTGGAAATATTTATCCATGCCGGCCACCATCAGCATTTGTTTGAACAGCTGGGGGCTTTGGGGCAGGGCGTAAAATTCTCCCGGATGCACCCGGGAGGGCACCAAATAATCTCTGGCCCCTTCCGGCGAGCTTTTGCCCAGCATCGGCGTTTCGATCTCGTAAAAGCCGGCTTCGTCCAAAAAGCGGCGCATGGCCATGGCGGTCTTATGCCGCAGCTTGATCGCATCCTGCATCACCGGCCGGCGCAAATCCAGATAGCGATAGCGCAAACGCAGCAATTCATCCACATTGACGTCGTCTTCAATATAAAAAGGCGGCGTTTTGGCCCGATTGAGTATGATCAATTTGGAACCGACCACTTCCACTTCGCCGGTGGCCAGATTTTCATTGGCCGTATCCTCCGGCCGGGGGCGTACCCGTCCTTTGACGTTCAACACGTATTCGCTGCGGACCTGTTCGGCCAGGGCGAAGGATTCCGCGTCTCCCTGGGGATCGAATACCACCTGCACCAATCCCTGACGGTCTCGCAAATCAATAAAGATCAAGCCGCCGTGATCCCGCGTCCGCATCACCCAACCGCAGAGAACGACTTCCCGGCCGTCGTCTTTCAGCCGCAAATCGCCGCAATAATCGGTCCTCTTCATCATCTTTTCCACCATAATCGACCGCTCCTTTTATTTTAAAAAATATCCGATGGCTATTATACCGTTGCCGTTCTATTTATTTTCGGCTCAAATACGCCGGCAGCTCCTGTTCCGGCACAAACGTCTGGCTGCCGTCTTCCATGCATTTCACCAGCACGCCGCCGGCAGCCGCCTCATCGTCGCCGATCACCACGGCGATAGGCGCGCCGGAACGGTTGGCCGCTTTCATATGGGCCTTCATGCTCTTATCTTCGTAATCCATGCCGCAAACCCAGCCGGCGCGCCGCAAAGCGGCAGTCACGGCAAAGGCTTTGTCCCGGGCGGCCCGGCTGCCTGCGCCGATCACCCATACGTCTACGGCCTGTTCCGCCTCTATACTCTCATTCTGCGCCGCCAAAGCGGTAAATATCCGCTCCATGCCCAAGGCAAAACCCACAGCCGGGCAGGATTGTCCGTTGATCTCCTGCATCAGGCCGTCGTAGCGTCCGCCGCCGCAAACGGCGCTTTGCGCGCCGATGCTGTCCACGACGATCTCAAAGGCGGTGTTCGTGTAATAATCCAAGCCCCGTACCAGGCCAGGGTCTTCCGTAAAGGGGATATCCACGGCCTGCAGCAGTTGTTTCACCTGCCGGTAGTGTTCCGCGCAATCGCCGCATAAATAATCCGTTATTTTGGGCGCGCCGGCGCAGATCTCCATGCAGGCCGGATTTTTGCAATCCAAAAGACGCAGCGGGTTGCGGAGCAGACGCTCCCGGCAAGTGCCGCACAGCTGCTCCAGGTAGGGCTGAAAATACTCCGTTAAAGCCCGGCGGTAAGCGGGACGGCAATTGGCGCAGCCCACGCTGTTTATCAGCAATTTCAGATCTTTCAAACCCAGGCGCTGATAGAAATCCCAGGCAAAGGTGATGATCTCTCCGTCGGCCATAGGGTCGGCGCAGCCGAAATATTCCAAGCCGAACTGATGAAACTGGCGAAAACGGCCCGCCTGGGGCCGCTCGTAGCGGAACATGGGCCCGATATAGTACAGCTTCACCTCTTTGGCCAGGCCGTACAGCTTGTTTTCCCCATAGGCCCGGCACACCGCCGCGGTATTTTCCGGGCGCAAAGTCAGCGAACGGCCGGAACGGTCGGTAAAGGTGTACATTTCTTTTTGTACGATATCCGTACCGTCCCCTACGCCGCGGGCAAACAAATCCGTATCCTCAAACATAGGCGTGCGGATCTCCTGATAACCGTATTCCCGGCACATATTCCGCAGCAAAGCTTCCACAGCCTGCCATTTTTTTGTTTGCTCCGGAAGGAAATCATTGGTTCCCCGGGGTCTGGTAATGCTCATGCATACCCTCCTTTGCCTGCTCGCCAAACTAATTAATTATATACGTCTTTCCCCGTATTTGTCAAATACTTCCACGGCGGTATAAACGTTTTTATTATCCGGAAAGCCGCGGGTTTTCGTCAATAAAATCTCTGGCAATCCTGTCCATACTTTGCTATACTTATATATAGTATATGTTTCCGTCAAATCCTTTTCCGGCGGGGCGCAACGTTCTCCGTCCCGCGGCCGGAAGCAAACGCCGGCGAAGGGTTTGCCGCATGCTTATTTGGGAAAGGGGAAAATATGGTCAGTAGACCCATGCAGGCCAAAGCGAAAAAACCCGTTCGCAAAGTGACGAATATCGACATTTACCGCAAAAACAGACGCAAAGCCGGACAGTTTCGTTGGGCTTTGATGGTGGTTTTTGCCCTTGCCTGTCTTTTTGCCGGTTATTTTTTCGCCATTTCTCCTTTTTTCTCCGTACGGGAGATCCGCATCGCCGGCAACAATCAAGTGGACAGCCAAAGGATCATCCAACTGTCGGGTATTGAAAGCGGCGACAATATTTTTGCCGTGAACAACCGCTCCGTCAAGCAGCTGCTGCAAATCGAACCGCGTATCAAAGACGCGGAGGTTTCCCGTTCTTTGACCGGCAAAATCACCATTACCGTGGAAGAAAGGCAAAGCGTGGCCACGGCTGTTTTGGATCAGGTTTTCGTGACCATAGACGATCAGGGCCGTATCCTGGCCCGCAGCCGCGCCGCCGACGGCTGTCAGTTGCCTTTGATCACCGGTTTGCCTCAGGAGTTGGCGGCCACCGCCGCCCCGGGCTGCTACATCCGCAGCGCCGAGATGGAGCAAGCCCTGTCCATCGTGGCCGATCTGCAGAACTATGTACTGGATCTGGGCGAAGTGAACGTGGCCGACGCCCAGCAAATCAAACTGTATACCCTGACCGGCGTGGAAGTGCGCATGGGCGACCGCAACGATTTGCCGGAAAAATACCTGATGGCCAGCGCCATCATCAACGATCACAGCGAAACCGGCACCTTAAGCCGGATCCGCTATATCGACGTATCCGCCGGACAGGCCGTGGTCAGCTACAAACAATAAGAAAAACGACATTATTTTGAAAGAAACGGCAAAATAAAAGGTTTTTCGCCGTAAAGCAAGAATTAATATTTTTACAGTAGTTTTTCAGCAGGGAATCGCGTTCGGACGTGGAATTTATTAGCACAGTTATACATTTCCATAAGGGGGCATGTAGATGTTACTTTTTGACGATGATATGTCTAGCCAATTTGCCAAAATAAAAGTCGTCGGTATCGGCGGCGGTGGGAGCAACGCCGTAAATCGAATGATCAAAAACAACTTGGACGGCGTTAGTTTTATTGCTATTAACACGGATATACAGGCCCTCAAATACTCCAACGCGGAAACGGTCATGCAAATCGGCCCCAAACTGACCAAAGGTTTAGGCGCCGGCGGCAATCCGGAAATCGGCAAACGTGCGGCGGAAGAAAGCCGCACCGAATTGGCGGCCATGCTGGAAGGCGCGGATATGGTCTTTGTCACCGCCGGTATGGGCGGCGGCACCGGCACCGGCGCAGCCCCTGTGGTAGCCGCTATCGCCCGGGAAATGGGCGCGCTGACCGTAGGCGTGGTGACCAAGCCCTTTAGTTTTGAGGGAAGAAGACGGGCGCAGCAGGCGGAAATGGGCATTACCGAGCTGAAAGAAAGCGTCGATACCCTGATCACCATCCCCAACGATAAACTGCTGCAGATCGTTGATAAAAAAACCACTATGCAGGACGCCTTTATGATCGCCGACGATATCCTGCGGCAAGGCGTGCAAGGGATAGCCGATTTGATCAGCAAACCGGCTTTGATCAATTTGGACTTTGCCGACGTAAAATCCGTCATGAAAGACGCCGGCTCCGCCTGGATGGGCATCGGCATCGGCAAAGGAGAAACCAAGGCGGTGGACGCCTCGGCCAATGCGATTTCCAGCGCCATGCTGGAGACCTCGGTCAAAGGCGCCAAAGGCATACTGCTCTCCATTACCGGCGGACCGGAAATGAGCCTGCTGGAAGCCAACGACGCCGCCAAATATATCTATGAAGTGGCCGACGCCGACGCGCAGATCATCTTCGGCGTAGGCATTGACGAGACCCTGGAAGACGCGGTGAAAGTCACCGTCATCGCCACCGGTTTCGACAATCGCAGCCCCATCAGCACGGCGGCCGCCTCCAACAACGGCATCGCCGCCAGCGGCCATTTAGCCACCCCGAAATTGCCCGACGCGCAGATAAAACCCGTCAGCCTGGGCGACATTGATCTGCCGACGTTTTTGCGCCGGGAAGAAAAATGAGCATATACCTATCATAGAGAAACGGAGCTGATTCAATGAGCACCCTGCTGGAAAGAACACGTGAAATCAACAAAATCATTCAAAAAGCGGCGGGGCATCCGATTAGTTTTGTGGAAATGGCGGAAACGTTGTCCAAAAACATCAACAGCAACGTCTATATTCTGGGCCGCAAAGGCAAAGTGTTGGGCTACACCTTCATGGAAAACTTCTATTGCCCTACCATGGACGATATCGTCAAACTGGACGCCCATTACCCGGACCGGTATAATGACGATTTGCTGAAAACCACCGAAACGCAAGTGAACATCGACCGGAGAGGCGCTTGCGTTTTTGGCGTGCACAATACCTGCTTCCTCAAAGACAAATACACCACCATCATCCCCATTATGGGCGGCGGCCAGCGGCTGGGCACGTTGATGCTGTCCAAAACCGGAGAGTTTGATGAATCGGATCTGATTTTGGCCGAATTGGGCGCAACCGTCATCGGCATGGAGATCTTAAGAGCGAAAGTAGAAAAAGTGGAAGACACCGCCCGGCAAAAAGCGGTGGTCAGCATTGCTTTCGACACCCTTTCCTATTCGGAGCTGGAAGCGGTGGTGCATATCTTCAACGAATTGAACGGCACCAACGGCCTGCTGGTGGCTTCCAAAATCGCCGACAAAGTCGGCATCACCCGCTCGGTCATTGTCAATGCCTTGCGCAAGCTGGAATCCGCCGGCGTGGTGGAAGTGCGCTCCCTGGGCATGAAAGGTACGTATATACGGGTTTTGAACGAGTATCTTTTGGAAGAGCTGGATCGCATACAACTTACGCATCATACCTTTTAGCTGCCCCTCCCTTAAGCAGAAAATAAGGTTGTCTCCCGCCGCTATGCGCCAGAGATAGCCTTTTTTATTTCCCGGACCGAGGTTAACAGATTATGGCCGAAACCATCGAACAAATCATCGCCAACGTAAAAAAATACAATCCCGCTTCCGACAGCGCCAAAATATTGGCCGCCTATCAACTGGCCGCCTCCGCTCACGGCAATCAAAAACGGGATTCCGGCGAGCCGTATATCGTCCATCCCCTGGCGGTGGCCGAGATTTTAAGCACCATGCAGATCGACGATACCACCATTATCGCCGGTCTGCTTCATGATGTGGTGGAGGACACCACCATACCGGCGGAAGTGATCGGTCAGAAGTTCGGCAAAGACGCCATGGACTTGGTGGTGGGCTTGACCAAATTAAGCAAACTGCAGTTCAACACCCGCCACGACGCCCAGGCGGAAAACCTGCGCAAGATGTTTGTGGCCATGTCCAACGATATCCGCATCATTCTCATCAAGCTGGCGGACCGGCTGCATAATATGCGCACCATCGAATCCCATCATTCCCAATTGCGCAAAATCGAGATCGCTGAAGAAACATTGACCATTTTTGCGCCTTTGGCCCATCGTTTGGGCATTTTCAAAATCAAAAGCGAGTTGGAAGACCGGGCCATCGCCATTCTGGAACCGGAAGACATCGCCAAGATCAAAGAGGAATTGGCGGAAGGCCAGGAAGAACGGGACAAATTCATCGAGGAGCATTGCCGGTTGATTCGTCAGGCCATGGAAAAAGCGTCGATCCAATGCGAGGTGAACGGTCGCTTTAAAAGCTATTTCAGCATTTACAATAAAATGCGCAATCAGCATAAGGCGCTGAGCGAAATCTTTGACTTGAACGCCATCCGCGTGATCGTGGACACGGTAAATGACTGTTATGGCGCGCTGGGCATCATACACACCATGTGGAAACCGATACCCGGCCGCTTCAAGGATTTTATCGCCATGCCCAAGGCCAATATGTACCAGTCTATCCATACCACCCTGATCGCCGACAACGGCGCTCCCTTTGAGGTGCAGATACGCACCTGGGATATGCATCGCACCGCAGAATACGGCATTGCCGCCCACTGGCGCTACAAAGAAGGCACCAGCAGCGTGGCGGATTTTGACAAAAAAATAGAATGGCTGCGGCAAATGATGGATTGGCAGCAGGATGTGGGCGACGCCAATGAGTTTATGGAAAACATCAAAGGCTCTCTCTTCAGCGAAAACATTTACGTGTTCAGTCCGGCCGGGGACGTCTATGAATTGCCCGCCGGCTCCTCTTCCATCGATTTTGCCTACCGGGTGCATACGCAGGTGGGGCATCAATGCGTGGGCGCCAAGATCAACCATCGCCTGATGCCATTGGAAACCCAGTTGAAAAACGGCGATATCGTGGAGATCCTTACCGCCAAGGGCAGCGGCCCCAGCCGGGATTGGCTGAAAATCGTCAAAACCCAGCAGGCCAAAAATAAGATCCGCCAATGGTTCCGCAAGGAAAAACGGGACGACAATATCGAATTGGGCAAAGAAGCCCTGGATAAAGAGTGCAAAAAATACAATCTGGATCCCGCCGTCATTTTGAAGGCGGATAAATTGCGGGATTTGGTCAAACGCTACAATTTCACTACCCTGGACGATATGTACGCCGCCTTGGGCGACGGGGCGCTGCGGGCGGAAAACGTCATTTCCCGCCTGAAAGAAGACTATCGCCGGGAACAGCCGCCCAAAGTGGAGATCAAACCGGGTATGCAACCGGAGCGACAGCCCATCCATCCGGAAACCGTCGTCGTCAAAGGCGGCGGCGAAGGGTTGATGATCCATTTCGCCTCCTGCTGCAAGCCTTTGCCCGGCGATCAAATCATCGGCTATATCACCAGAGGCCGGGGCATTTCCATACACCGGGCCGATTGCGCCAATGTGCGCCGCTATCGGGAAACCGAGGCCGACCGGCTGATCGAGGTGGAATGGGGCAGCAAACAAAGCGGCGTCTATCCGGTGGAGATGGAAGCCCTTTGCATGAACCGGGATAGAATGCTCATGGATATCCTGGCCGTCATGGCCGAAACCAAAACCACCATCACCGGCGTGCACGTATCCGTGGATCAGCGCACCAATATGGCCCGGTGTTTTATCAAGATGGAAGTGCGGAACCCGGATCAGTTTGATTATCTCATGCAAAGGGTCACCCGCATCAAAGACGTATTGGAAGTCCGCCGGGTGGTGAACCCCACGGGCAAACAGGAAAAAAACTAGGGGGATCGCCATGCGCGCCTTGATTCAAAGAGTAACACATGCTACGGTTCGCTGCGGAGAAGAACAGCGATCCATCGAGGCCGGTTTTTTGATCCTTTTGGGCGTTGCCAAGGACGACGAAGAGGCGGACGCGGATCATTTGGCGCGAAAAACCGTCCGTTTGCGCATTTTTGAAAACGAACAGGGCAAGCTTGATAAGTCCCTGACGGATATACAGGGTCAGGCGCTGATCGTCTCCCAGTTCACCCTATACGGAGATTGCCGCAAAGGCAACCGGCCAAGCTTCGACCGGGCGGCGGACGCGGATCTGGCCCGCCGCCTGTACCGGCGCTATCAGGAACAGGTGGCCGCCGCCGGCATACCGGTGGTCAGCGGTTTTTTTCAAGAGCACATGGCCGTCACGCTGTGCAATGACGGCCCGGTAACAATACTATTGGAAAGCAGGTAAAACACATGAACGAAACGTATCAGATCATCAACGTTCCGGTGCTGCAGCAAATCAACAATTGCTATCTTTTGGTCTGCACCGCCAGCAAAGACGCAGCGATCATCGACCCGGGCGGCGATCCGGAGCTGATTTTCCGCCAGGTAGAGGCCAATGGCCTGCATATCACGGCCATCATCAACACCCACGGCCATTCCGATCATATCGGGGCCAATGAAGATATGCAGGAAAAATATCACGCGCCTTTGATGATACACCGTTTGGATGAACCGATGCTCTCCCGGCCCAGCTTATCTTTGGCTTTGTTCGGCGGCGGCGTTTGCCGGGGCGGCAAAGCGGACCGGCTGCTGGAAGACGGGGACACCATTGAAGTGGGCAAACTGACCTTGACGGTCATACACACCCCCGGCCACACCCCCGGCGGCATTTGCCTGCTGGGCGACGGCTATTTGTTCTCCGGCGACACGTTGTTCCAGCTTTCCATCGGCCGCACCGATTTCCCCGGCGGCAGCTTTGAACAGCTGCGCCAGTCCTTAGCGCGGCTTTGCCAACTGGACGACAGCACCATTGTCTGCCCCGGGCACGGCCCCGCCACCATATTGGGGGATGAAAAACGCTATAATCCCTATTTGCGCGCCTGAACGATTGCCTATGTACGCAAAAGGACGTTTCACCATACGGTGAAACGTCCTTTTTTATATCCGATTTCATTTTTCACTGCCGGCAAAGCGGCGGGGATCAAAACTCGCCCACCATTTTCACTTCTGTGGCCAGCTTTACGCCGGAATATTCATAGACCCGCTGCTGCACTTCTTCGATCAGGGCTTTGACGTCGCTGGCTTTCGCGCCGCCCAAATTGATAATGAAATTGCCGTGCTTTTTGGAGACGGCCGCGCCGCCGATGGACATGCCCCGCAAATGCGCCATTTCGATGAGACGGCCGGCATGATCGTTATCCGGGTTGCGGAAAACGCTGCCGCAGGACGGGAATTCCAGGGGCTGGTTAAAGCTGCGTCTCTGGGAAAAGTTTTTGATTTTGGCCATGATCTCTTCTTTGTCCCCCGTCTGCAAACGCAAACGTACCCGGGTGATGACCGCCGGCAATTTAAACAGACTGCTGTCCCGATAGGAGAACTGGATCTCCTCTTTTTTTAAAGTCAACGGCTCTCCGTTATGGGAAATGGCCTCCACCTCGGTGATGAATTCGCCGATGGTATTGCCGTAGGCCCCGGCGTTCATGCGCACCGCGCCGCCGACGCTGCCGGGAATGCCCCGGGAGAATTCCAAACCGGCCAGACTGCGCTCCGCCGCCTCCAAGGCCAAAGCGGAAAGCAGCATACCGGCGCAGGCCTCCACCTGTTCGCCCCGCCAACAGCTGGCGGAGAAGGGAGCGGCCAGCTTGATCACCACGCCGCGAATGCCTTTATCGCCCACCAAAAGATTGGAACCGTTGCCGATCACCAGCCAGGGCATATCCTCTTTATGCACCAGGGCCAGACATTTGGACAATTCCTCTTCCGATGCGGGAAAAACCATAAAATCGGCAGGCCCCCCGATTTTCCAGGTGGTATGCCGCTGCATCGATTCGTCCGCCAAAACCGGCTGGGAAAAAATATCCTGCAAAGCAGTAAGCCATTGGGCTTTATTCACCGCTTATCCCCCTCTTTTGTTTTAAATACTCCTCGCCCACGCTGCGGATATTGCCTGCGCCCATGATCAGCAGCAAATCGCCGGGACGCACCTCTTGCAACAAACAGGACAAAGCTTCGTCCATATCCGACGCATAGCATATATTATTATGCCCCATTTTCCGGGCCTCGTCAACTATCAAACGAGCGGAAACGCCGGGGATCGGCGGCTCAAAGGCGGGGTATATCTCCGATACCACCGCCAGGTCGGCGGCGCATATCGCCTGGGCAAAAGCCGGGTACAAGCTTTGGGTACGGGTATAGCGATGAGGCTGGAACACCGCCACCAGGCGGCCCTTGACCACATCCCGGGCGGCCTTGATCGTGGCCGCCACTTCCGCCGGATGATGGGCGTAATCGTCGATGACCTGCACCCCGTCTACTTCACCCAAAAGCTCGAAGCGCCGGCCCGTGCCCGTAAAATGGCTTAAGCCCGCCACGCATTGGCTAAAGCTCAAGCCGATATGCCGGCCGAAGGCTATGGCGGCCAGGGCGTTGCTAATATTATGCCGTCCCGGGATATGCAGGGACAGACGGCCTAGGCATTCCCCATGGTAATATACGTCGGCACAAGCGCCGCCGCCGGCGTCATGGCCGATATTTTCCGCCCAATAATCGGCCTGATCGGCCTCGTCCAGGGCATAGGTCACATAATGGGCCGGGATCTGTTCCATCAATTCCCGAAGAATGGGACAACCTTTATTGATTACGGCCAGACCGCCGGCAGGCAGCTGGCGCAGATACTGTCCGAAGGCGGCTTTGATATTGTCCAGATTTTGATAATGATCCAAATGATCGCTGTCGATATTGGTGACCACGGCCACCGTAGGATGGAGCAGCAAAAAGGTGCCGTCGCTTTCATCGGCCTCCGCCACCAAATAGTCGCCGCTGCCGGCTTTGGCATTGCCGCCGCCGATGGCAGGCAGCATGCCGCCGATGATGATCGTCGGATCCATACCGCAAAACTGCAGCATGGTGCCGATCATCCCCGAGGTGGTGGTTTTGCCGTGGGCGCCGGCCACGCCTACGCTGATTTTGGTGCTCATCAGATAGGCCAGCATTTCCGCCCGCTTATACACCGGCAAACCCCGGCGTTTGGCTTCGATCAGTTCCACATTGTCGTCTTTGACGGCGGAAGAATACACAACAGCCTGGGCGTTGTCGGGGATATTGGCCGCGTCGTGGCCGATGCGCACATCCGCCCCCTGCTCCAGCAAAGCCTGAGTGGTGCGCCCGGCTTTCACATCCGAACCGCTGACGGAAAATCCCATGCCCAGCATGATCATGGCAATGGCGCTCATGCCGATGCCGCCAACGCCGATAAAATGCAAATTCTGCTCCATAACTATCTCCTTGCCGAGTTTTCCTCTATGATATCCTTGGCGATTTGGCAAATATGTTCCGCCGCCTGGGGCTTGGCCAAAGATTTTGCCGCTTCGCTCATTTTCTGCCGTTTTGCCGGATCATGGATAAAGGCCAAGGCTTTTTCCGCCAAAAGATCGCCGTTCAAACCGGCGTCTCCGATCATTTCCGCCGCCCCTGCCGCCGCCATGGCTTGGGCGTTGGCAGTCTGGTGATCCCCCGCCGCATAGGGAAAGGGGATCAACAGCGATGGCAGGCCCAAACAGGCGATTTCAGCGATAAACGAAGCGCCGGCCCGGGCCACAGCCAAATCGGCCAAAGCCAAAGCGTATTCCATTTGTTCCAGATAAGGATACAGCAGCAAACGCGGGTGCTGCGGCGCGGCCTGGCGCAGCTGCGGATAATTCTTTTTGCCGCACAGATGCACGATACGCACATCCGCGTCCAACAGACGGGCATAGGCGTCCAGAGCGGCTTTGTTTATGCTTTGCGCGCCCTGGGAACCGCCGGTGATCAATACGGTGGGGATATCTCTCTCCGCGCCGTCGATACCAAAGAAATCCCAGGCTTGCTGCCTGCCGGTATGCAGCACGGCCTGCCGCACCGGCAAACCGGTCAAAAACATAGGGGTTTGCGCCGGAAAAAAAGAAGCCGAAGCGGCAAACGTTTGACATATGCCCTTGGCGCGTTTGGCCAAATAGCGATTGGCCCGACCGGGATACGCGTTTTGCTCATGCAAAAGCGTAGGTATGCCCAAAGATTGGGCGGCCCTCAGCACCGGAGCGGCCGCATAACCGCCGCAGCCGATGACGATATCCGGTTTAAATTTTTTTATATGGGTTTTGGCTTGCCGCCAACCCTGTAAATTTGTGAAAATTTCTTTGCCTAAAGTCAAACGGCGCAGATGCAAACCGCTGGCCGGCACGGCCTGATAGGCAAAACCGGCGTTTTGCGCCGCCTTTTCTTCCGGCGCCGCCCCCTGTCCGTCGGGGCTTTTTTGTCCGCCCATGAACAGGACTTCGCATCCGCTTTTTTTCAATGCGCCGGCTATAGCCAAAGCAGGATAAATATGCCCGCCGGTACCGCCGCCGGATACAATCGCCTTCATAACTTTCACCACCGTTCCTTATTGTACGCGATATTTGCCGTAAATGCAAATAAAATATCCGGCTGCACCGTCTGCTCCCGGCGGTGGCAGGCCGCCGGCTTTGGCCTTCACCTGCGTCCGCGGGATAAATTGAGGATCATGCCGGTCATGGTCAGGGTGACCACCAGGGAAGTGCCGCCGTAGCTCACAAAGGGCAGGGTCACGCCGGTCACCGGCAGCAGGCCGGTGACCACGCCCAGGTTGACCAGGGCTTGGGCGGCAATCACCGCCGTGAGCCCCACTGCCAGCAAGGACGAGAAGACGCTATCGCTCTTCACGGCGACGGTCATGCCCCGCCATACGAAAAGCATGAACAGGGCCACCAAAAAAACGCCGCCGACAAAGCCCAGTTCTTCGCCTAAAACAGAAAAGATAAAATCCGTATGCCGGCTGGGCAGATAAAACCACTTGGCGCCGCCGTTGCCCAGGCCCACGCCGGTCAGACCGCCGGAGCCCAAAGCCAGCAAAGACTGTATGGCCTGGTAGCCTTCGTCTTTGGGATAGGCCCAAGGATTCAGCCAGGAATATACCCGTTCCATACGGTACGGCTCCATGATAATGGCCAGGACGGCCCCGCCGAAACCGCAGCCCATCACCGCCAATAAGTACTTGCCGGCGATGCCGGCGCAAAGCATCATGGCGAAGCAGGCCGCCCCCACCACCACGGCGGTGGACAGATCTTTTTGCAAAATAATCAAGCCGCACACCATACCGGTCAATCCAATACAATAAGCGGCGCATTTAAACGTTTTGATTTCCCTTTGCCAGCCGGTAAGGATGGACGCCAGCAGCATGGGCAAGACGATTTTGCTCAGCTCGGAGGGCTGAAACTGTAAACCGCCGATCTCCAACCATCTTTGCGCGCCGCCGATCACCGCGATCTGCTCGCTGAGGGCCATAAAGACCAATAAGGCCAAAACGATCATAAAAGCGGGAAAAGCCAGCCGCCGGTACCAGGCGGCAGACATCCGATAGGCGACGATCAAGCCGGCGAGGCCCAGGACGGCGCTGACCGCCTGTCTTTTCAAATAATACAAGGCGTCGTTATAGGGCGGATAGGAAGTGAAATACTGGCTGGATGAAAAAACCATCAGCAAGCCGACGACCAACAGCAATAAAGCGCTGATCAATATCCACCAATCCGGACTCTGATTTTTTTGCTGCGGACGTGGCATGTATTCCCTCCTTGTATTGTACTGCGGTAACAATGTGCCGGCGACAGCGCGCCTTGGTTTGGCTATGCGGTAACCAGCCGCTTGAACAGCTTGCCTCTTTGTTCATAGTCGGAGAACATATCCCAAGAAGCGCAGGCCGGAGATAAAAGCAGAACATCGCCGGGACGGGCCGCCGCTTCCGCCAGACGGACCGCGTCTTCAAAGCTGTCGGCCATCCGGTAGTCGCTGAAGCCGGCTTGATCCGCGGCTTTTTTGATTTTCGGCGCGGTAGCGCCCAACAGCACCATATACCGTACCTTTTCTTTGATCAATTCCATCAAGGGCAAGAAGTCCGCCCCTTTGTCATAGCCGCCGGCAATCAATACGATAGGCTGGTCATAGGCGTTCAAAGCCTTGGCGGTAGACGCCGGATTGGTGCCTTTGGAGTCGTTCACATAAGTCACGCCGTTTTTCTCGATCACAAATTCCAGGCGATGCTCCACCCCGGGGAAAGTGCGCAAAGAGGCGGCGATTTGCCGCGGATCGATATCCAGGACCCGGGCGATCTCCACCGCTGCCATAGCGTTTTGCCAATTGTGGCTGCCCTTAATGTATACGTCCTTGGTATCGATAAGATGCCTGGATTCCCCATGATCCGCCATATAAATCGCGCCGTCTTGCACATAGGCCCCCTGCTCTACCTGGGTTTGCAGGCTGAAATAGCGCTTTTGGGCGGCCCATTGATCCTCGTGCAGCCGCACCAGGGGGTCGTCATGATTCATAACGGCAAAATCCGTCTCCTTTTGCCGGGCAAAGATTTTTTCCTTCATAGCGGCATAGTTTTCCAAAGTGCCGTGACGGTCCAGATGATCCGGGGTCAAATTCAAATGACAAGCAATATGCGGTGCAAAATCATAGCAGCTTTCCAACTGAAAGCTGGAGACCTCGGCCACGATCCAGCCGGAAAAGTTTTCCACCTCGTCCACCAGGGGCATGCCGATATTGCCGCCCACCAAAACGTTGACGCCGGCCTGCTGCAGCATATATCCGGTCAGCGACGTGGTGGTGGTTTTGCCGTTGGTGCCGGTTATGGCGATAAAGGGGCTTTTGCTGATGCGATAGGCCAGCTCCAATTCGCCGATCACCGGTATCCCCGCCTCCCGGCACATGTTCAAAAAGGGGATCATCGGCGGCACGCCGGGGCTGACCACGGCCCAATGCCAATCCTCCATCTGCGGCAGGGCGTTGCCCAATAGCATATGGCAGCCCTGGGCCTGCAGACTGTCGATTTCCGGCGACAGTTTATCCCTGTTTTTGCCGTCGTAAAGGGTAACGTCCGCGCCGTGACGCAGCAGAAAGCGGCTTACCGCCAAGCCGCTTAAACCGGCGCCCACCACCAAAACCCGCTTATTTTTGATTTCCATAGGATCCCCCTGTATGAATGCGCTTTGGCCGTGCGGCTAAAAAGCGATGATCAACGAAAGCAATACGATAATCAGGGCAGCCAACCAAAACATATAGGATACTTTGGTTTCCGGCCAACCCATTTGTTCAAAATGATGATGCAAAGGCGCCATTTTGAAAATGCGCCGTCCGGTCAGCTTATACGAGCCCACCTGCAGCATAACGGAGGCGGCCTCCAGCAAATAGATCAGGCCAAAACCCAGGGCCAGCAATTCGGTTTTGCCCAGCAAGGCAAAACCGGCGATTGCGCCGCCCAAAGCCAAAGACCCGGTATCTCCCATAAAAACTTTGGCCGGATAATGGTTATAGGCCAAAAAACCGATGCAGCAGCCGGCAAAAGCGCAGGCCAAAACCGGTTGATCACCCACGTCCAGGCCACGGCCCTTCAGAATGAGAAAAGCGATGAAATAGCCGCAGAACACGATCAGCGATACGCCGGCGGCCAGGCCGTCCAAACCGTCGGTCAGGTTCACCGCATTGATCAAACCCACCAGAAATATGGCCATCAACGGATAATACAGCCATCCGGCGTCCCATACCGGCAGATCGGGCAGCAGGTACAGCACCGTATCCCGGCCGGCCCAAATATGGGCGCCGGCCAGCAGCAAAGCGATGGCAGTGAACTGGCCCAGCAGTTTCTGCACCGCCGATAGGCCTTTGGAGCGATGAAACACCACTTTCATCGTATCGTCGCAGCAGCCGATCAGGGCGAAGGCCAGGAAGCTGAACAGCCACAGCCACAGCTCCGGCCGGGACTTGCAGAAAACCGCCGCCAAAATCAGCATGGGCACAATGAAAATGAATCCGCCCATGGTAGGCGTGCCCGCCTTGCTCAAATGCTTTTGCGGCCCGTCGGAACGGATGGTTTGTCCGATTTTCAGCCGTATCAAAAGCGGCAGGATGCATTTTCCCAAAACCAGCGTCAACAGCACAGCCAAAACAAAAATCAGCGCATACCAGTAAGCCATAACCACTCTTCTCCACGTTCCATTTTATAAGAAACTCATTATTTTGCTCCGCCGCCGTTCAAGATCTGGCGCACGATTTCCCGATCGTCGAAATGCTGCTTCTCATTGCCAACGATTTGATAGTCTTCATGCCCTTTACCGGCGATCACCACCATATCTCCGGGTTCCGCCAGCTTCAGGGCCATGCCGATGGCGTCGGCGCGGGAGGCCTCCACCAAATAATTGGTGCAGATCTCTTTGATGCCTCTTTCGATCTGTTCGATGATGGCCATGGGATCCTCAAAACGGGGATTGTCCGAGGTGATGATGGCCACGTCGCTCAAGGAACCGGCGATCCTGCCCATGACCGGCCGTTTGGCCATATCCCGATTGCCGCCGCAGCCGAATACGCTGATCAAGCGCCGGGAAGTCAGTTCCCGGGCCGTCCGCAGCACGTTTTCCAGGCCATCCGGGGTATGGGCGTAATCCACCACCACCGAAAAATCCTGGCCGCAATCGATCAGCTCAAAGCGGCCGGGCACCTGCGGCGCTTGGGACAAAGCCTCCAGCACATTTTCCATGGCGAGGCCTTCCGCCAAAGAAACGGCGATGGCCGCCAGGGCGTTGTATATATTGAATTTGCCGATCAGCGGCACATGGGCGTGATAAACCTGGCCTTCAAAACGGAAATCAAAATCCGTTCCGTCGGTTTGCGAGGCATAGGATAGCAGGCGCAGGCCGGCCCCTTGCTGCATGCCGTAAGTCCACAAAGGCGCGGCGCAAGCCTGGGCAAAATCGGCGGCGGAAGGATCGTCCACATTGATCACGCCGTAGCCGTCGCCGCCCGCTTGTCCCACCATGGCGAAAAGCCTGACTTTGCAGGCCCGGTATTGCTCCATGCTCTGATGATAATCCAGATGATCCTGGGTCAAATTGGTAAATACCGCCCCCCGGAAAAAGCAGCCGTCCACCCGGCCCTGGCTCAGCGCGTGGGAAGAAACCTCCGCCACCGCCGCCTGGCAGCCGTTGTCCTCCATTTCCCGAAGCATGCGGAAAAATTCTACCGATTCCGGCGTGGTATTCAGCGAAGTCACCGATCTTTGGCCCAATTTGTTTTCGATGGTGCCGATCAGGCCGCAGGGACGTCCGTTTTGCTGCAAGATCCAGCGGATCAAATTGGTAACGGTGGTTTTGCCGTTGGTGCCGGTGACGCCGATCAAGCGCAAACGCCGGTCCGGATAATCATAAAAGGCCGCCGCGATTTTCGCCAGGGCGCGACGGCTGTCTTTTACCAAAATCACCGGCGTGCCGCCAGGGATCTTGCCGCTGTCTTGGGCCAAAATCACTGCCGCCCCCGCCGCAAGCGCGTTGCCGATATACTGATGGCCGTCGGCGTTTTCTCCGACGATGGCCGCAAACAGGCAGTCCCGATCCGCCTTGCGCGAGTCGTAGACCAACTCTTTTATCTGCTTATCCAAAAGCGAATCCAAATTTTCCGCTTGGCATTCTCCGTCCAGAACTTCCAGAATCTGTTTGATATTCATATCCATACCTCCTTTTTATACAGAGGAGCCGGCGGCTTCCGGCAAAACTATTCGTTGAAGCGAACGTTTACCGTAGAACCGGCCTGTACTTTTTCCCCGGCTTCCGGCTTTTGCTCCACGGCTTCGCCGCTGCCGGTATAGGTCAGCTTCAGTCCCATGGCGGAAAGCAGGGACGCCACTTCGGACATCCGTTTGCCGCTGAGATCGGGCACGGTGATCATGCCCAAAGCGCCGGTTTCGGGGGCTTCGCCAAGCTCTATGGAAACCAGGCTGCCCTCATCGGCCTTGGATCCGGCGGCGGGCAATTGAGAAACCACAACATCGCCGCTGCCGGCGACTTCCACCTGAAAGCCGGACAAGCGCAAAGCCTGCTCCGCGCCTTCGGCGGATAAATTGGTCACGTCGATGACTTTGATTTGATTCACCGACGGTTTTACTTCGTTTTCGATCGAGGGGGCGATCCCCAGATAGCGCAGGCAATCGCTGACCACGGCGGAAAAAACCGGCGCTGCCACCTGGCTGCCGTAGTATACGCCGGAAGGTTCGTCGACGATCACCAGGCATACCAATTCCGGATGATCGGCCGGTACGATACCGGCAAAGGAGCCTACATATTTGCCCGGGGCGTACACGCCGTTTTTCGCCTTTTGCGCCGTGCCGGTTTTGCCGGCCACCTTATAGCCGGGAATGGCCGCTTTGGTACCGGAGCCTTCTTCGACCACGCCCTGCAGTACTTCCAGCATGGTGGCCGAGGTCTCGGCGGATATCACCTGCCGCACCGGTTCCGCTTTCGCCTTTTTGCGGACGGTCCCGTCGCTGTCCACCACTTTGGAGACGATTTGCGGTTTCAGCAGCACGCCGCCATTGGCCACGGCGCTGACGGCGGTGATCATCTGTATGGGGGTAACGGCTATGCCCTGGCCGATGGATATGGTGCCGATCTCCACCTTGTGCACGTTTTCTTCATCGATCAGGATGCCTGGGGCTTCCCCCGGCAAATCCACGCCGGTGTTCTGGCCGAAGCCAAATGCGCGGATGTATTTATAAAACAGGCCCTGCTGTTTTTCTTCAATAGACAAACCGATGGTTACAAAAGCCGGGTTGCAGGAATTTTTGACCGCTTCGGCAAAGCTTTGGCTGCCGTGGGGATTATTGGTCCAGCAACCGATACGGGTGCCGTTTACCATGATATAGCCGGGGTCATAATAGCGGCTGCTCAGATCCGCCACCCCTTCTTCCAAGGCCGTGGAACCGGTGATGATTTTAAAAACCGAGCCGGGCTCATAGGAATCGCTGATCAAAAAATTGCGATAGGCGGAGGCGTCGAAATCGCCGTAATGGTTGGGATCAAAAGCATTGCGATAGGCGGCCGCCAGTATCTCGCCGGTTTGCGGACGCATAATCAATACGCCCGCACCCTTGGGCGGCGTATCGCTGTTCATCAGCGCATCCAATTCCCGTTCCGCAAAAAACTGTATGTTTTCATCTATGGTCAGATATACGTCGCTGCCGTCGGTAGGCGCGATATATTCATACTCTGCCTGGGTGATCAAACGGCCCTGATTGTCGTATTCGCCGACAATACGGCCGTCGGTTCCGGCCAGAACGCCATCCATGGATTTTTCCACGCCTTCCAGGCCTTCGTTATCGATGCCGGAAAAACCGATCACATGGGCGGCCAAAACGCCGTTGGGATAATAGCGCTGCGTTTCCTCGATGAGGTTGATGCCTACATAGTTTTTCTCCGCGATCTGTTCTTTGATCCTCGCCGCCACATCAAAATCGACTTTTCTTTGTATCCATACAAAAGAAACGTCAGACGTTACCTTTTGGTAAACCGTTTGTTCATCCAAAGATAATGCCTGCGCCAAAAATGAGGCCACTTCTTTTTCCTGCCCGGCCGCTTTGATATCCGGCGGACTGACGCTGACGGAGTCGGCGGTGATGCTGAAGGCCAATTTATTGCCGTTGCAATCGTATATGGCGCCTCGGGCCGCCGCCACCGGCAAATCCCTGGTCCGGGTTTCATTGGCTTTTTCCTGCAGGGCTGCGCCCTGTATCAATTGGATCTTCGCCAACCAAACCACAACCAGGGAAAAGCAGCATAAGCAAATGACCAACACCAAGGTGATCCGCCGCTGCAAATCGATTCTATTGAGTTTTTTCGGCCGCATTCCACCGCTCCTTTTATAGATGGGATCAAGTTATTCCGCCGCGGCGGGTTCCCCGTAAAAATGACGATCCAACATCATCGCCAGAGAATGCCACAGTCCCTGATCGCCGGCATCCTCTTCCAAAGCGGAGATGTTTTCCTGTTCCATACCGTTTTGCAATCCCATAGCAATATAAGCGCTGTTTTTCTCGTTCAAATAATACACTTCTCCCGCCTCCGGTTTTATCATTCCCAACTGATCCGACGCATACGCCTGTATTCTGGCCAGTGAATTCAATTTGCCGTATTCAAATTCGGCCAAGGCAATATCATTCTGCGTTTCCGCGATTTGCCGCTGCACGCTGTTGATTTGCCCGTTGGTCATACCGATTTTCGCCGCCAAAAGCAAATAGGTAAAACAAAACGCCAACAGGCATACGCTGACCAAACATACCGCCAGCCGATCCCGGCGCAGTCTTCTTTTTCTGGCGATTTTCCCGCCGGGCAGAACTTCCATCTGCCGGCGCATGACCTCCGGGTAATTCACATATTCCTGATATTCCCGATAGGCGGTACTGCTGCTGCCTGTTGCCATTATATGTTCACCTCTTGCCCATCATTACCGTTTCTTGCGTGGATAAAACACCTGGGATTCTTCTTTTTCTTCGATAAATATGTGAAGTGCGTTCGTACGTTTTCCGCTTCAGAGCTTTTCCGCAATGCGCAATTTGGCGCTGTGGGCCCGGGGATTGTCGGCCAATTCCTCGGCTTCCGCCACGATCGGTTTGCGGTTGATTTGTTTGACCGACGCTTTATGCCCGCAAACGCATACGGGCAATTCTTTGGGACATAAGCAATCGGTGGCATATTCGCGGAAAGTATCTTTGACGATACGGTCTTCCAAAGAGTGAAACGTGATCACGGCCAGCCGGCCCTGGGGCCGCAACAATTCCACAGCCTGGGCCAATCCCTGCTTCAACTCGTCCAGCTCGCCGTTGACGGCGATGCGCAGCGCCTGGAAAGTCCTGCGGGCGGGATGTTGATCCTTTTCCCTGGCCCCCACCGGGATGGCCTGCTTGACGGCGGTTGCCAGTTGGCCGGTGCTGACAAAAGGTTCGTTGGCCCTGCCCTCCACGATAAACCGGACGATGCGCTTCGCCCATTTCTCTTCCCCATAGTCGAAAAGGATGCGGCAAAGCTGTTCCGGCGTATAGGTATTGACGATATCGGCGGCGGTAACGCCCTGGCCGCGATCCATACGCATGTCCAAAGGCGCGTCGTTCCGGTAGGAAAACCCCCGCTCCGCAGTGTCTATCTGATAGGAAGAAACGCCCAGATCCAAAAGGATCCCGTCCGCCGCCTCTATACCGGCGGCAACGGCGGCGTCCCGCATATGGCTGAAGGTGTCATGACGCAAAATGAATCGCCCCGGATAGGCCGCCAAAACTCGGGCGGCGGCGGCCAAAGCGTCTTCATCCCGGTCTATGCCCAACAAAAAGCTGTCGGGGGCGGCGGCCAAAAGCGCCGACGCATGTCCGGCTCCGCCCAGCGTGCCGTCTATATATACCCCGCCTGCCAGCGGGCGCAAAGCCTCGATGGTCTGCCGCAGCAAAACCGGCGCATGGTGAAAGGCGATATCGCTACGATCTTCCATACCGGCTCCTTACAGATTCACATTATCGAATCGCAGCGCCGCCGCTTCATACTCCGCGTCGGCTTCCTCAATATAGGCTTGCCAGCGGGCTTTATCCCAAATTTCCAGGCGGCTGGACACGCCGATGGTGACGATTTCTTTATCCAGCATGGCATGGGCGCGTAAATTGGCCGGTAAAACCACTCGATATTGTTTGTCTACTTCCGCTTCATAGGCGCCGGAAAAAAAGTTTCTGGCAAATTTACGGGCTTCCGCATCCGTGGTGGACAATTGACGCATATTTCCCGCGGCCCTTTGCCAACCTTCAAAAGTATAGACAAAAAGGCAATGCTCGAACCCCTTGGTGATAATGAACTTATCGCCCAAGTCTTCGCGGAACTTAGCCGGCACGATATATCGCCCTTTGGCGTCAATGGAATGAGGTATCTCGCCGATCAACATAGACGCTCTACTTTCCTCCACTTTCCTCCACTTGATACTCTTTTTAGTTCTATTTTCAGCCTTCAAGTCCTCTTTTTTGGGTAAAAAAAATTATTAAATTTTTCTGATTAAGACATACAAAAAAGCGAACGCTATATATAGCGTTCGCTTTTTAAAATGCCATCTACATATATGAAAGACCGAAAAAAGAAAAAACGAAAGGAAAGCCCTATTTTTTCAGGCGGCGGCAGAGAAAAACAACGGTCAAAACGGCAAATGCCGCCAAAAGCAGTTTTCCTCCACTCGGCCAGGAAACCAGCGCCACCGCCCCGTGGAGCAGCAGCGTCATGATCATACCGGCGGTCAGTATGCCTGCCGAAACCGCGATCAGGGAACGGCCAAAGGGCAGAGACATCAAGGAAGCCACCAGGCAACCGGTCCACACGCCGGTCATGGGCAGCGGCACCGCCACCAGAAAATACAAGCCCAACATGCCCCAACGCCGCACTTTATCCTGATTGTCGCGATTGTGGGCGATCAATTTTTGAAAAGGACGCCGCAAGGGGCCTTTGCTGGATAAAGAACGAATGGCCCAGGGCAAAAACAGCAACAGGGGGATGACCGGCACAAAATTCCCGGCAGCGGCCCATAAAAACCCCTGCATGGGCGTGAGTCCCCATAAAACGCTTAACGGCAGCGCCCCTCTGAGTTCCGTAACCGGCAGCATCGACAAAAAGAATACCGCCAGATGGGGTTCAACCGTGGAAAAAAAGGCAATAAACGAATCCGCCATTCTCACCTCGCCGGCATATTATTTATCCTGGGAAGCCAAAGCAAAAGCGGCATGATACAAGGTAAGGCTGCCGTAAGGCATAGCGCTTTCTTCCAAATCGAAACGGGAATTATGCAAGGGATAGCGGCAACGTTCGCTGCCTGCGCCGGTAAAGAAGAATGCCGCCGGCACCGATTTGCCGTAAAAAGCGAAATCCTCCGCCGTCATCCGCGGCCGGTTCATAATCACCACTTCCGCACCGGCTTTGGTGGCCGCGTCCGCCACCGTCATATCCAACTTGGGATCATTGATCAAAGGCGGATACCCGTCATGGAATTTCAATTCATAAGAAGCGCCGTATGCGGAACAGATACCCCTTACCGTTTCTTCGATGCATTGCCGCACGTTCATATCGATTTCGTCGCTGAAGCAACGAATGGTTCCGTTCATGTCGACCCGGTCCGGTATAATATTATGCCGGCTGCCCCCATGCATAGAACCGATGGTGATCACCAAAGGATCAAAGGTATCGATACGGCGGCTGCGGATATTCTGCAGGGCGATGATTACCTGGGAAGCCACCACGATATTATCCACGGCCTTGTGGGGTTGAGCCCCATGGCCGCCTTTGCCGGTGATGGCGATGCTGAAGGTATCGTCCAAGGACATGGTAGCGCCGTCGTGGATGCCGATTTGTCCGGGGAGCAGGTCGGGCACCACATGGGTGCCGAAGATGCCGTCCACGTCCGGGTTTTTCAGCACGCCGGCTTCGATCATGAATTTGGCGCCACCCGGGGGCTTTTCTTCGCAGGGTTGAAAGATAAATTTTACCGTGCCGGCCGGCGGATTTTCGCTCATCAGCTTCGCCGCGCCCAAGGCCATCGCCACATGGGCGTCATGGCCGCAAGCATGCATTTTGCCGGGGCTGAGGGATTGATACGGACACTCGCTCTCTTCCAGGATGGGCAGGGCGTCGATATCCGCGCGCACAGCGGCGCATTTTTTCTTGCTGTCGCCGGGCAAGACCGCCATGACCCCATAGCCGGCGATCCTTTCCTTTACTGTATAGCCGAAACTTCTTAAAATACCGGCGATATAATCGGCCGTATCCTTTTCCTCGCCGGAAACTTCAGGATGCATATGCAAATACCTACGCCAATTTATCAATATTTGCTGATCGATATTCATTGCGTCCTCCATATAACGGATTGATCAGACAAACAAAGCGGGCGCATGTGCCACCCGCCTGTTCGCGCATTTGCTGTTTGCTGTTTATACGAAAAACTATTGGTTTTCCGACGTGCCTTTCAACGAGGCATTAAAGGAATCCAGCTTTTGATATCTTTCGATCAGGCTCTTCGCCTGTTCCACATCGGAGCTGCCCATGGGCAGACCGTCGATATACGTATTGAGATAGTCTTCGGCAGCCGACAGGCCCTGGGTGGCATAGAGGTAACCCGCATAATTGGCCGCCATCTCGATATCGTGGGGGGCGGCGGCGGCAGCTTCCTCAAAGCAGGCGTTGGCGGCGTCCTCATCGCCGGCGGCATAATACATGGAACCGGCATTGGCCAAGATCCTGGCCCGGCCCGCATCGTTCAGGTTTTCCGGGGCCAGATCGCAGCTGGCTTTGAAATACTTGGCGGCATTGGCGGCAGCGGCTTGGGCAGGCGCCTGATAATCCGGGGCGTTTTCCTCCTCAGAGGCGCTGGCGTACAATTGATACAAATATTGATAGCCGGTAGCCAGAGTGTTGGCGTTTTCATAAGACTGCTCCGCCTGATACTTCGCTTCAGCGCCGGCCAGATACTCTTGATAGGAATTGATTTGGTCTGCTATCGAAGCCCCGCTTTGGTTGGCGGAAGAATAATCGTTGCTTCCCCAACTGGCGAAACCCAGGACCAAACCTAAAATCAACAACACGACCACGGCAATCAATGCGCCGCGTCTTCTTTTCGTCGCATGACGAATCCTCTGCATGAACACGATCCATACCTCCTACGGTGACAATAATATTTTATGATAAATTTTTACTGCAGACAATCATGGCAAATGCCATAGCATTCCAGCCGGTGATATTTGACCATGCCCGGCGCGGCCGCCAAAATATCTTCGCTGACCAACGGCACATCCGGATCAAAATCCAGCACTCTGCCGCATTTTTCGCACACAAAATGATAATGGGGTTTGGGGTTCCCGTCAAAACGGCTTTGATTCTTGCCGTAACTCAACTCCAAAATCCGCCCTTCTTCCCGCATTACCTGCAAATTCCTATATACGGTGCCCAGGCTGATATCGGGGATCTGTTTCCGCGCTTGCTCATAGATCCAATCCGCTGTGGGATGGCTTTTGGTCGAGCAGAGTATTTCATAAATCAGCTTTTTTTGCCTGGTCATTCGTTTTTGTTTCTGTTCCGCCATGCAAATGCCTCCTGAAGTTTGGATTCAATTGAGGATACCCGAACTTTCTTCGTACATCAGTATCTCTTCGCCGACCTCCAGTTTCGAGCAAAAAACGTCCTGGATTTCGGAAATCAACCGATATAACCTGCCTTCCGCGTACAAATAGTCGTTGATGACCGGCTCTTTGGTTATCTCGGCATATGCGGATTCAAAGTCAGCGGATTCCTCTTCCGTATTTTCGCCCATCATGGCGACAAAACGCAGATTGAACTGCTGCTGGCGCAGCTCGTTGAGGATCGCCATTTGCTCTTTATGCGCCATCAGGCTTTTTTTTGCTTCTATGTATTGCAAATATTCGGTGCTGGCGGCCAGCATGTCTGCCAATACCGCCGCCTGCCGCCGGATCATTTGTTTGTTTCCCAATTTTTTACCGGCCTTATTCTTTTGTTGCGCCATGCTTTGCGCCATATCTCCGTAAGTATCTTTGTTGATCATGATTCCCCCACATAGATACACTTTTCAAGTCTTTCTCGAATTGTTGTATTCGCCAAGAAAACCTATAACCCTTTTTCATGACCAAGGTTTTTGCAGCTTTTGACAAAAGTAAATTTTTCCGTACAGGCACAAAACAGCCGCAAGCGCATAGAGTATCCATATAGATTTCGGGGAGGTACTTCCATGCTTATTCATTCCGTACGCAAAGGTGAAACTCTATGGCAGATCGCCAAAGCCCACAATATTTCTTTGGCGGCTTTGTTGGCGGCCAATCCGCAGATCGCGGACCCCAATTCCATCGTTCCCGGCACGGCGGTGAACGTGCCCACCGTATGGCAGGAGGAAACGAACCCAGCGGCCAGGCCGGATCAGGAAGCGGTAAAACCGTTTGTTTACACTTCCCAACCGGGAGAAACCTTGATGAACATTGCGGAAATCACCGATACGCCATTGGGAAAACTGATTTACTACAATCGCCAGTTTTCCCGGGTGGAGCCTTTGCCCGATCACAGCCGCGTGATCATTCCGGCCAGGGAATCCTATCCGGCGGAAATCCGCGGCCAGAATCCGCGACGGCGGTAACGTACAAAAAGCCGCTCCTGCCGGCAGGAACGGCTTTCTTTTATAAACGGATTTCCGGCATGCCGCCGACCGGCGCGACGCCCAGCGGGCGGCAAGGGAAAGGCGACGCTGCGGCGAGCCAAACGCCGCGAGCACGTTCAAACGCTATTGGGTAACCGCGGCGTTCAAGGCGGTCATCAAAGCGTCCACATCGATACCGTGGGCGGTAGCCCCCTGTTCGATATTTTCAAAATGGGCGGCGGCGCAACCGATGCAACCCATACCAAACTCCATTAAAATCTGGGCGGTTTGCGGCCATTGTTGCACCACGTCCATAATGCCCATGTCTTTGGTAATAGCGGCCATGTTCACACCTCCTCTTGATCCTTGATGAAAGCAGGCGCGAACCTGCCAAACATAGACTGTCCATATTCCCGCCGCCCTATCCGTCTTTGGAAGGGCCGGGAATATGTATTTGCTTTACAAGTTGCAGGCAGCGCATAGGCGCTGCCTGCAGTCTGTAACATTGCAATTCTCGCAATCCGCAAAGCAAAGGATTAAACGATGCCCTGGGCGATCATGGCGTCGGCAACTTTTACGAAACCGCCGATGTTGGCGCCTTTCACATAGTTACAGTAATCGCCTTCCTGACCGTATTCGCGGCAGGTTTCATGGATGTCGGACATGATCTGTTGCAATTTGGCGTCCACTTCTTCAGAGGTCCAATTGTAACGCATGCTGTTTTGGGACATTTCCAAACCGGAAACCGCTACGCCGCCGGCATTGGAAGCTTTACCGGGAGAGTAAAGGATTTTGGAAGCCAGAATGGCGTCAACGGCGCCTTTGGTGGAGGACATATTGGAACCTTCGGCAATGCATTTGCAGCCGTTTTTAATTAAGGTCTTGGCGTCTTCTTCGTTCAATTCGTTCTGCGTCGCGGTGGGGCAAGCGATATCGCAGGGAACTTCCCACGGTTTGCGGCCTTCGCGATATTCCAGACCGAATTTATCGGCGAAGTCTTTAATGGGACGGCGATATACGGTCCACAAGGGTTTGAGGAATTCCAATTTTTCGCCTTTGATGCCGTCGGGATCGTAAACATAGCCGTAAGGATCGCCTACGGTAACGACTTTGCCGCCCAACTGATTGACTTTTTCAATCAGGAAGGTACCGACATTGCCGCCGCCGGAATTGACCACGGTTTTGCCTTCCAGGCTGTCGCCTTTGGTGGCCAACATGGCTTGCGCGAAATAGATAACGCCGTAACCGGTAGCTTCCGGACGGATCAAGCTGCCGCCGAAGCTGCGGCCTTTACCGGTGAGAACGCCGGTGAATTCATTGGCGATTCTTTTGTATTGACCGAACATATAAGCCACTTCTCTGGCGCCTACGCCGATGTCGCCGGCGGGAACGTCCAGGTTGGGGCCGATGTGCCGGTACAGTTCCGTCATGAAAGATTGGCAGAAGCGCATGACTTCGTTGTCGGATTTGCCAACGCCGTCAAAGTCCGCGCCGCCTTTGCCGCCGCCCATGGGCAGAGTGGTCAGGCTGTTTTTAAAGACCTGCTCGAAAGCTAAGAATTTCAGGGTGCCCAAGGTCACGCTGGGATGGAAGCGAAGACCGCCTTTGTAGGGGCCGATCGCGCTGTTCATCTGCACGCGGTAACCGCGGTTGACTTGGATCTCGCCTTTGTCGTCGACCCAAGGGACCCGGAACATGACGACCCGTTCAGGCTCGACCATTCTTTCCAGGATTTTGTTATCCGCATATTTGGGGTTGGCGTTGATATAGTCGGCCAGAGTCAAAACGACCTCTTCTACCGCCTGGTGAAATTCCGGTTCGCCGGGGTTTTTGGCTTTCACGTTCTCCATGAATTTTGCCACATCAAAAGACATTCCATTACCTCCCTTTATTCTCTATACATTTTATGTATAGAATTTGCCTTTTAGAGATTCCTTCCAGAATCCAAAACTAAAAACACTTCCTTCACCCACATAAGAATTGTACCTCTTTTAAGCCCTAAAAACAAGCCTTTTACAAAAAGTTTTTCACTTCAGGCAAATTTTATTATATTAACGTATTCTCATATCATCACCCGCGATGAGCAGCCCTTTTGTCCTTTTGCCGGCTATTGCGCCACCACGTTTTTCTCTCCCAGCAAGCGGCGCAGGGATTGCAGCAGGCTTTGATCGATATCCACGCCGTGGATGCCGGGAAAGTCGTTATAGGTCTGCAAATCGTTGAAATAGGCCCGCACTTCTATCATACCCGGATAATCCGACATCAGGCTGCGGGCTTGCTGCAGCACGGTTGGATCCTGGGAATCGGCAAAGCGCAAATACAGCTTTAACGGGGCTTGTACATCGTCCACGGTCAATTCCGCCATACCGTTTTCGTTGCGCACCCGGGCAGCCAGCAACACGGCCCGGCTTTCCGCCAGCATAGGCTGGAGCTTTTCATAGGCTTTGGGGAACACCGTGCAATGGATGGCGTTTTGCTGGTCTTCCAGCACAAAGCCGGCCATGGGTTCCCCTTTTTTGGTGATGCGCCGGGTCAAGCCGCTGATCAGTCCCGCGGTTTTGATCCGCAGGCCGTTTTCCGCCTCCGCCAGTTGGCCGATGCGATGGCTGGCCTTGCGGTACAGCTGCTCCCCGTACACGTCCAAAGGATGGCCGCTGACATAAAAGCCGATCATCTCCTTTTCCATGGCCAACAGCTGTTTGAACGGATATTCCGGCGTTTCGATCAATTGCAGGGTAGCGCCGCCGGAAACGTCGTCCATACCGAAATCGAACAAAGACAGCTGATCGCTGGCTTTGTCGGCCTCGGCTTTTTTGGAAAGCTCCAGGGCTCGGTCGATGGAAGCCAGCATGGTGGCCCGGTTGCTGCCCAGGCCGTCCAAAGCGCCGCAGCGGATCAGGCTTTCCAGCACCTTACGGTTCAGCAATTGCCGCTGGCACAGATCCGCCAGGGAGGCATAGGGGCCGTTGGCCTCTCTTTCTTCCACGATCCTCTTCACCGCTTCCCGGCCCACATTTTTCACGGCGCTCATGGCATAGCGGATCTTGCCGTCCACCACGCTGAATTTGATATCGCTCTCATTGATGGAGGGCGGCAGGACGGCTATGCCCATGCGTTTGCATTCCTCGATATATTCCGGCACCTTGTCCACGGTATCCATCACCGAGGTCATCATGGCGGCCATGAATTCCGAAGGATAATTGGCTTTCAGCCAGGCGGTGCGATAGGATACCAAGGCGTAAGCCGCGCTGTGGCTTTTATTGAAGCCGTATTCGCCGAATTTTTTCAGCAGCTCGAAAATGTCTTCCGCCGTTTTCTGGTCAATACTGTTATTTTTGCAGCCGTTGACAAAATCGTCCCGGGCGGCGTTGATGATCTCGATCTTCTTTTTGCCCATGGCCCGGCGGATCATATCCGCTTTGCCCAGAGAGAAGCCCCCCAACACCTGGACGATTTGCATCACCTGTTCCTGGTAGAGGATCACGCCGTAGGTTTCCCGGACGATATTTTCCATGGAAGGATGAACGTAGGTGACTTTTTTCAAGCCGTGTTTGCCGTCGATAAAGTCGTCCACCATACCGCTGCCCAGGGGCCCCGGCCGGTACAAAGCCACCAAAGCGATGATATCCTCGAAGCGCTCCGGCCGCAGGTTTTTCAATATCTTGCGCATGCCTTCGCTTTCCAACTGAAAAACGGCGATGGCGTCGCCTTCGCTGAGCATGGCGTAGGTGGCGGGGTCGTCCAGGGGAATGGCGTCGATGTCGATTTTCAAACCGCTGCTTTTTTCGATGTTTTCCACAGCGTCGTCGATCACGGACAAGGTGCGCAGGCCCAGCAGATCCATTTTCACCAGACCGCAGGCCTCCACCTGTTCCTTGGGGTATTGGGTAGTGACGCTGCCGTCTTTATTGTCCTTTTGCACCGGCATATAGCTGATCACTTCGTCCTGGGCGATGGCCACGCCGGCGGCGTGTTTGCCGCAATGGCTGGGCATGCCCTGTATCTTATCGGCAATATCCAACAGCTCTTTCACTTGCGGGTCGTTATCGTAAATATTCCGCAGATCCGGGCTGAGCTCCATGGCTTTGGCGATGGTTTTGATCTTCGGGTCTTCCGGCATCAGCTTGACCACTTTGTCCACGTCCGCATAGGGCATATTCAAAACCCGGCCCACTGCCCGCACTGCACCTTTCATCAACATAAAGTTAAAGGTGACGATTTGCGAAACATGATCTTCCCCATATTTATGAACCAGATAATCCACCACTTCCCCCCGGCGCAAATCGCTGATATCCGTATCGATATCCGGCGGCGTCACCCGTTCCGGGTTCAAAAAACGCTCAAACAGCAAATTGTAACGCAGGGGGTCGATATTGGTGATGCCCAGGCAATAGGCGACGATGCTGCCGGCGGCGCTGCCCCGGCCCGGCCCTACGGAAATGCCCTGCCGCCGGGCGTAATTGATCATATCCCAGACGATCAAAAAATAGCCGGGGAAATCCAAACGGTTGATGATGGACAGCTCATATTCCATTCTTTCCCGGATCTCCGGCGTGACCGGCCGGTACAAACGGTTCAGCCCCTCTTCGCACAGATGGCGCAAATAGCTTTGCAGGTCGTAACCGGCAGGCGCCTGATAATTGGGCATATACAGCTTGCCGAATTCAAAATCCACCTGGCAGCGGTCGGCGATCTCCACGGTGTTGCGCAGGGCGTCCGGCCGGTCGGCAAACAAAGCCGCCATTTCCTCTTCGGTTTTCAGATAAAACTGATCGTTGGCAAAACGCATGCGGTTTTCATCGGAACGGATTTTACCGGTTTGGATGCAGAGCAGGATGTCATGCATTTCCGCGTCGGCGGCGTCCACATAATGCAAGTCGTTGGTAGCCACCACCTTCAGGGATAATTCGTCGGCGATGCGCAGCAAATGAGGCAGGCAAATCAATTCTTCCCGCAGGCCGTGATTCTGTATTTCGATAAAATAATGCTCCGGGCCGAAGATATCCAGATATTCCCGGGCGATGCTTTTGGCCCCCTCGATATCGCCGCTGAGTATTTTTTCCGGCACTTCCCCGGCGATGCAGGCGGACATGCAGATGATCCCCTTGCTGTAACGGCGCAGCACCTCCTTGTCCACCCGGGGCTTATAATAAAAGCCCTCCAGGGAACCGATGGAAACGATCTTGCACAGATTGCGGTAGCCTTCATTGGTTTCCGCCAGCAAAATCAAATGGCAGGCCGTGTCCCCTTTGCGGCCGCTGCGGGAAAAACGGTCGTTGCAGACATAAACCTCGCAGCCGATGATCGGCTTGATCCCCGCCTTTTTCGCCTGGGTGTAGAAATGGATGGCGCCGTACATGACGCCATGATCGGTGATGGCGCAGGCGGGCATGCCGTAGGCCGCGGCACGGGTCACCAAATCGTCGATTTTGGCCGCGCCGTCCAATAAGCTGTATTCCGTATGATTATGCAGATGCACAAATGCCATGTTTCGCTCCCTATCGCTTCCAAAACAAATCTCAAACTAAAACATCATGCCTTTGGCGGCCAGGCTGATATAGCGGTTGCCGCTGACGATGATATGATCGGTGACGCTGATATTGATCTCGTTCAACACCGTTACCAACCGTTTGGTCAATTTGACGTCGCCGACGCTGGCCTGCAGGCTGCCGCCGGGATGGTTGTGGCTCAGCACCACGCTGTTGGCTTTATAGGCCAGGGCCTTTTCCACCACCAGACGGGGATATACCGATACTTCGTTGATCGTGCCTTCATTGACCAGCACGGCCTGGATCAGACGGTTCTGATTGTCCAGGCATAATAAGTAAAACTTCTCATAGGCGCAGCCGATAAACAGGCTGACGCAATATTCGCCCAGGGTATAGACGTTGTCGAACAGCAGGCGGTCGCCCCATTTGGACAATTGATAGCTGCGGCAGATCTGCGGGATCAAGGCCAGAAAGGAAGCGGCGTTGGGGCCGACGCCTTTCACATCCAGCAATTGCCGGTACTCCGCGTCCAATACCCCGGACAAACCGCCGAACTGTTGGATCAAACGATGGGCCAATTCATTTGTATCCCTGTACGGTATGGCATAAAACAGCAGCAATTCCAACACCTGATGGTCGTCGAACTGGTCCAATCCTTCCTGCAGCGCCCGTTTTTTCAGCCGTTCCCGATGGCCGCTATGAATATTCTTTGCCGGTTTCTCTTTTTCTGCCATAAATCTTTCTCATTTCCTGATTCGCAAATCCAAAACGTTTCTGCCATCATACCATTATGCTGCCGAACAAAAGCCAGGCCAGCAAAAACAGCAATTCGCCGCAAGCCACGCCTGCGCCATAGCAGGCCTCATCCAAACCGCCGGCGCTGAAATGCCTTTGACCGGCAAATATGTATACGCCCAATAAGGCGGTGACCAGCGACATCAGCATAGTCAAGCCGCTCAAAGGCAACAGGATCAACAAGGATAAGCCGGAGCAAATCCAAAAGCTCCTTTTGCTGAAGCCTTTATGCAGCCATGCCGGCTCCGCGGCGGGAAAACCGTATACCAGCCATGCCAGCAGCCAACGGGAAAAAACCGGCGCGGCGATCAAAGGCGCGGCGCCGATCATCCGCCAGCGCAGCAGCAACAGATAAGCGATGTACAACACACACAGCCATACAGCGCCCCAACCGGCGGCCATTTTGCTGAAACGGAAAGCAGCCTTTTCCCGCCTTTCCTGCCAATCCGTAGGCAGCAAAGGGGTTTCCCCCGTTTCCGGGAAAACGCCACGCCGGCCCCCGTCCACCAGGGCCATCAAATCCTGCAAAAACAAACCGCCGCCCAAGAGCAGATTCGCTGCCGTCAATGCGGCGGCGGCGATGGGCAAAGGGATGGCAAGAAGCAAACGCGCCACACCCAGCAGGCAAAGGCCGCAAAGCAGGCCCAGCAAAGGCAGAAAGCGCAGGGCTTTCGGCAAAAGGTTTTGATCCCGCCGGTATTTGCCCGGCACGATCAAGTAGGTATACCTGGCCAGGAGCAACAAAAACAGCTTCATCTATCCGCATCCTTTACGATTTGACATGCTTTTCCAATTCACAGATCCTTTTGTTTTTTTCCCACAGTTGCCGGGCATAATCGCCCACCTGTTTTTTCAAACCGGCGTTTTGCCGGCGCAACGTTTCTGTTTCTTTTTTTTGCTGGATTTGGCTTTGATGCAAAAGATCCAGCAATACGCCTCTGCTCAAACGCAAGCTGAAAACGCTTTCCTGAAGGGCGCGGATTTTATCCTCGTACACATCTTTGCCCAGAGATTCGTCCATAAGCCTATCTCCTTTGCCGGTGGATTGGCCGCCGGCCATACGGCGGCAAAAGTAGTATATGCCTATGCGGATCGGGCTATTCTTTATGCTGGGCCAGAAGAGCCAATTGACCCAGGGTGGTCACCCGGCAGCCCAGCTCGCGAAAGCCGGGAGCATGAAAATCGGAGCCGCCCAAAGCGGCCAAGCCATGAGCCCTGGCGATTTGCAGATATTTGCGTTCGGCCATGCGGTTATGCTCCCGATGGTATACCTCTATACCGCCCAGACCGGCTCTGATCAAACAGGGGATCAAATAATCGCCGCCGCCTACGCCGGGATGGGCCAAAACGGCGACGCCGCCGGCAGAGCGTATGATTTCCACGGCTTCCAGCGGGTCCAGCTTCATCCGGGGCACATAGGCCGGCGCGCCGCAGGACAACCATTTGGCGAAAACTTCTTTCATGCTGTCCGCATAGCCTTTTTTCACCATGGCCTTGGCCACATGAGGCCGGCCCAGGCTTTGGGCTTTGCCGTTGGCCGCATCGATCACATCCGTCACGTCCAGCTTGAAACCCAGGCGATTAAGGCGGTCCACGATTTCCTGGCAGCGGGTCAACCGGGATTCCCGCATTTCGATCATACGGGGATGGCCGTCCAATTGGCGGTGATCCAGCCAGTAACCCAGGATATGCACTTCATGCTCCCCATGCTGCGCCGAAAGCTCCACCCCGGCAATAAACGGATAATCCAGTTCGCCGGCGCGTTTTTGCGCTTCTTCTATGCCGGCCATGGTATCATGATCGGTGATGGCAATGCCCAGAAGCCCCAGGTCCCTGGCCTTTTCCACCAGGCGCGCCGGCGAGCATTGCCCGTCGGAGGCGTCGCTATGCACATGGGTATCGAAACCGGTCATGTTCTACTCTCCTTGAGAAAACCCGCCTGCCGGTGGGCATGCGTTTATTGGGGCAAGACCTGCTGCAGCAAATCCTTGATATTGTCGCCAGCCACCCGGCAAATCTCTCTTTCGCTGAAGCCCCGGTCGGACAAAGCCTGATACAGCAGGGGCAAATACTCTACTCCCTGCATGCCGTCGCCCAAATCCGCGCCGTCATAATCGCTGCCCAGAGCCACCCCTTCTATACCCATGATATCCGCCGCATGGGCGATATGATCGCACAGGCGCTCCAAATTGCCGGGGGCGCCCAGAAAATCCGGTACAAAGGTTATGCCGGCCACACAGCCCAAACGGGCCATTTCCCGCATCTGCCGGTCGGTGATATTGCGGGGATACGGCCCCGGATCGGGGTTCAGGGCGGCGCAGCAGGTATGGGAAACGATAAAGGGGGCGTCGCAGTATTCCGTCAATTGCCAAAAGCTTTTTTCACCCATGTGGGCCGCGTCCAGCAATATCCCCATCTGATTGCAGCGGCGGATCAGCGCCTTGCCCGCCGGCGTGATCTCCCCGTTCTCGGCGCAGCCGCCGGCGAATGGATTATTGAGATTCCAGGTCAGCCCCAGAAAACGCAGCCCCTGATCAAACCAGCGCTGCAAATGCTCCGCCGACGCGCCCAGGCATTTGGCCCCTTCGGCGCCGATCAGGATCATGGTATGCCTGGATTCCTGCAATTGCCGCCGGCCGGTCAAGACCTCCAGCCATGGGCCCTCTTCTTCCACGTCCCGCAGCAAAGCCGTGAATACGGCGTCCCATATCTCCGTTTCCCGGGACTGATATTCCGGCGTTTCCGTGCATATGGCGAAAAAAGCTACGTCCAAATATTGCTGCAGCCGGTCAAAATCCAAATCTGCCTGGGGCAAGGTATCCAAAGTTTTATGCCGCAACAAATACATGGCCGTGTCGCAATGGGCGTCTATGCGCATGCTCGCTGTCTCCTTTCCTATCCCGGCGGTCACAGGGCCGGCTCCCAAAAATGCAGGGGCGTTATGCTTTGGCAATGTCCCTGGCCGTCGATTTCCGCCACGATGCCGTTGAATTGCAAATCGCCTCTTGCCGTTGCAAATTTTGCCGGCAGGCCGTCCAAAAAACGTTTGACGATAATATCTTTATCCACCCCCAGCACCGAATCCCGGGGGCCGGTCATACCCACGTCGGTGATAAAGCCGGTACCTTTAGGCAGTATTCTGGCGTCGGCGGTTTGCACATGGGTATGGGTGCCTACGCAAACGCTGGCCCGCCCGTCCACATACCAACCCATGGCGATCTTTTCGCTGGTGGCCTCGGCATGAAAATCCACAAAGACATAGGGCGTTTCCGCCCGGGCCTGTTCCAACAGCTTATCCACGGTGCGGAAAGGGCAATCCACGCCGGCCATATAGACCCGGCCCAACAAATTGATCACCGCCACGGATACGTCGCCCGCGCGGTACAGGCCCATGCCCCGCCCCGGCAAACCCGGCGGCAGGTTGGCGGGCCGCAGCAAACGTTTTTCATCCTGAATGAAGTTGAATATATCCCGATTGTCCCAGGTGTGATTGCCCATGGTAAACACGTCTACCCCGCAGGCATGCAGCTCCTGAAAGGCTTTTCGGGTGATGCCGAATCCGCCGGCGCAGTTTTCCCCGTTGGCGATGATAAGATCCGCCCGGTATTCGTCGATCAAACGGGGCAATTGATTGCTTACCATGCGCCTGCCCGGCGCGCCGACGATATCGCCGATGAACAGTATATTCATAGTGGCTCCTTTTCCAAGCAAGGGCAAAGCCTTCGTACAAAAGCAGTATATGCTGATCCTGCGCTTCCTAGCCACGGGATGAGACAGAAAAAAGCCGGCCGTTCCCGGCGGCAGCCCGGGCTTTGCCGCCTGCCGGAAGAATCGCCGGCAGGAAAACAGGCGAACGCGTCACCAGTATTATACCATGAACAGACTTCTGAAGCAAAAAACCGTTCCCGAAGTTTCCCTGCAGGAACGGTTTTTATTCGGCAATTCCGGCGGCAAACAGACTATTTTGCGTAATCCACCGCCCGGGTTTCCCGGATCACCACAACTTTGATTTGGCCCGGATATTCCAATTCCGCTTCGATTTTCTTGACGATCTCTTTGGCGGTGCGGGCTGCCAGCAAATCGTCGATTTTATCCGGCTGGACGATGATGCGGATCTCCCGTCCGGCTTGGATCGCGTAGGATTTTTCCACGCCGTCAAAGCTTTCGGCGATTTCTTCCAGTTTTTCCAGTCGCTTGATATAATATTCCAAAGTCTCCCGACGGGCGCCGGGACGGGCGGCGGAAATGGTATCCGCAGCCTGCACCAGGGCCGCTTCCAGGGTGTCCACCTCTACGTCGCCGTGATGGGCCAAAACCGCGTGGACGACCTCGGGGCTTTCTTTATATTTGCGGGCGAAATCGGCGCCGATGACCGCATGGGAGCCTTCCATTTCGTGGTCGATGGCTTTGCCGATATCATGCAGCAGGCCGGCCCGTTTCGCCAGGGCGATATCCGCGCCCAATTCGGCTGCCATTACCCCGGCCAGGTGGGCGACTTCCACAGAGTGCTTCAGAACGTTTTGTCCGTAGCTGGTACGGAATTTCAACCGGCCCAGCAATTTGATCAATTCATTGTGCAAACCATGTACATTGGTATCGAAGGTAGCCTGTTCGCCTTCTTCCCAGATGCGCTGTTCCACTTCTTTGCGGGAGCGCTCCACCATTTCTTCGATGCGCCCCGGCTGGATACGGCCGTCCAGGATCAGTTTTTCCAAAGCCACCCGGGCGATCTCCCGCCGCACCGGGTCGAAACCGGAAAGGATGACCGCTTCCGGCGTATCGTCGATGATCAAATCAATGCCGGTCAAGGTTTCCAGGGTGCGGATATTGCGGCCTTCCCGGCCGATGATCCGGCCTTTCATTTCCTCATTGGGCAAGGATACCACGGAAACGGTAGTTTCCGCCACATGATCCGCCGCCACCCGCTGAATGGCCCCGGCCACGATTTTCCGGGCCCGTTTTTCTCCCTCTTCTTTGGCGGAATTCTCGATTTCTTTTACCAGCATAGCCGCTTCGTGCTTGACTTCTTCTTCTATGCTGGTCAATAAAATCTGTTTTGCTTCCGCTGTGGTGATGCCGGAAATGGATTCCAATTCCTGCAGCTTCTGCTGCTGCAATTCCACTGCTTTTTGTCTGCGGTTTTCCGCGTCCGCTTCTTTTTTGCGGATGGACTCTTCTTTTTTCTCTATGCTATCCAGTTTTCGGTCGATATCTTCTTCTTTCTTTTGCAAACGTTTTTCCTGACGGACGATTTCGTTGAATTTTTCCTTATTATCCCGGTCCGCTTCTGCGCGCTGCCGGTGGATTTCTTCTTTGGCTTCCAACAAAGCTTCTTTTTTTCTGGTTTCGCTTTCTTTTTTGGCTTCGATCAAAATTTTTGCCGCCGCTTCTTCGGCGGATTTGATTTTGGCTTCCGCAATATTTTTGCGCATATAGTATCCGGCCACCAAGCCGATGGCTAAACACACCAAAGCCAATAATGTAACAATGACTGGATGCATAATTCACCTCCGTTCTCTGTTTTTTGGTTATTTTTGCTGAATGTTAAAAAAATAACCGGGTTAAAAACCCGGTTCGTGAATATAGATGAATGACCCACGACACTTTTCGCCTTGGATATGCATAATATATATAGGATTTTAACTAAACGGATTATATATATCTCACTTCATCTATATATCATATCAGAAATTCTGCTGAGAATCCCGAACAGTCTTTAACATATATATATTATTATTTTTCCAGACGAATGTCAAGAACTAATTATGCCGGCGCAAGGTTTGGCGATCACGCCTTCAGCGGACGGATGATACCCATAGGCGTCTGCTGCCCTTCCTGGCCCAAAGGATTGTCTTTCAAAATCCGCACCATCAAATCTTTGTCGATGGATTTATCGGAAACGCCCAAAATGACGCCGCCCAAATCGTTCACGTCGGTAATGATCACCGGCACGCCCACCGCGTCGGACACATATTTGGCGGTTTTGTCTGGTTCCAAAGGCCCCAAGGTAACGCAATGGTTCAACGGTTCCACCACATAATCGGCAGGACCGTCGATGGAAGCCACCCGATAACCGGCGATTTTATAAAACCAGCCCCGGCGGCCAAACAGCTTGCCGATGGCGGAAACGAAAGCGGCGAACAAAATGCGCAGCCGTCCGCATTCCCGAACCGCCATTTCCATGGTTTCCGGAATGCTGATGCCCACGCCATGGGGGTTTTTATAAACGAATTTCACCAAAAACCGCGCCAAACGGCTGGGTTTGATGGTTTCCACCGGTATGGACCGGCCTTGGGTGGCGGCGACGCTTTTTTCGCCGAAAAAGATGATATCCCCTTTTTCCAATAATGGCCCGGCGTATTTTTGGGCCACTTCCGCCAGGTCGTCCCCTTGCCACAGCACATGGGTGCGCAGGCAAATGCGCCGGTAGGTCACGCCGTCCACTGTAATATCCGCGTTCTTTCCTTCGTTGATTACCGCATATTCGTTAGCAAATTCCGTCGTCACGTTTCTTACCCTCTTTTTTTATTGGCGTACGCGTTTATTATACGCCGCCACAGCATCAAGGTCAATGCTAAATGTCATTTTGCAGCAGATGAAATATTTCGCTCACGGAGAACCCGCGCCGGGACAGGCGTCTGGCGATCCGTTGTATCTCTTTCGCGTATTGTTCCCGGGACAGATCCGCCGGCAATTTGTCCCGTTCCTTGGCCACAGCCCGGGCCAGGACTTCCCTTTCGGTTTGCCGGTCATAGTATTGCTCCATCGCGCTGGCGATATGCTCTTCTTTCACGCCTTTTTGCCGCAATTTTTGCCGGACGTACAAGCGTCCCCCATATTGATACTGCTGATAATGGCGGATCACCGCCGCCGCCAAGCGTTTTTCATCCAAATAGCCCAATTCCTTGAGCCGTTCTATGGTTTCCGCGGCGTCGCTTTCACCGGCGCCTTTGGCCAGCAGCTTGGACAGCAGCTCGGCCTCGCTGTAATCCCGCATGCCCAGCAGATGCAAGGCGGCGGCATATACTTTGTCCGCCGGCAATACGCCGGCGCGGGCAGGTTTATTCCAATTCATCACCGGCCGCACCGTCCTCGGTCGTGGCGCCTGCATAACCGATCTCGATCAAGGATTCGTTGCCCTCCATGGACATTTGGCGGATCTTGCTCTCGATCTCGTCGCGGATATCCGGGTTTTGATCCAGGAAATCTTTGGCGTTTTCCCGGCCCTGACCGATCCTTTCCCCATTGTAGCTGTACCAGGCGCCGGCTTTGTTCACCAGTTTCATCTCTACGCCGATATCGAGGATGCTGCCGGAGGTGGAAATGCCCTTGCCGTACATGATATCGAATTCCGCCTGTTTAAACGGGGGGGCCACCTTGTTTTTGACCACTTTCACCCGGGTGCGGTTGCCCACAAAGTCATTGCCCACTTTGATGCTTTCCACCCGGCGCACGTCCATACGCACGGAGGCATAGAATTTAAGGGCCCGGCCGCCGGAAGTGGTTTCCGGATTGCCGAACATAATGCCGACTTTTTCCCGGATCTGATTGATGAAAATCAGGCAGGTATTGGATTTCCCCACCGCGCCGGTGAGCTTGCGCAGGGCCTGGGACATCAAGCGGGCCTGCAGTCCCACATGAGAATCGCCCATATCCCCTTCCAGCTCCTGCCGGGGCACCAAAGCCGCCACGCTGTCCACCACGATCACATCCAAAGCGCCGCTGCGCACCAAAGCCTCGGCAATCTCCAAAGCCTGTTCGCCGGTATCCGGTTGGGAAATCAACAATTCGTCGATATTAACGCCCAAATTGCGGGCATATATCGGGTCCAGAGCATGTTCCGCGTCGATAAACGCGGCCGCACCGCCTCTTTTTTGCGCTTCCGCCACGATATGCAAAGACACGGTGGTTTTACCGCTGGATTCCGGCCCGAATATTTCCACTACCCGGCCCCGGGGCACGCCGCCCACGCCCAAAGCCAGATCCAAAGCCAAAGAGCCGGTAGGAATCACGCCGATATTGGTAATCGCCCGTTCTCCCAGACGCATCACCGAACCTTTGCCAAACTGCTTCTCGATCTGGGCCAAAGCCATGGATAAAGCTTCTTCCCTGTCCTGTCTCGTAGCGGGCATATTCTGCTGCCTATCCAGCTTGTTTGACTTGTCCGACATGTTTTTGCCTCCTTTAGAACATTTGTTCGCAAAACCATTATATCGCGTTTCATCCGGCGTTACAAGATATTAAACCAAGAAAATTGTTTTTTTTTCGGCGGTCTTCCGGCCTTCGCCGTCAACCCCGCAAAGCCTGCAGCCCTTCGTCCACCATATCCTGCACCGTGGCGGTTACCTCGTCCAAAGCCACTTCCTTCACTTCGCCGGTGGCCCGCACTTTGATCTCCGCCATGCCGGTTTCCCGGCACTTTTTGCCGATCACCACCCGCAGCGGAAAGCCCAGCAAATCGCCGTCGTTGAACTTGACGCCGGGTCTTTCCTTGCGGTCGTCGATCACCGTTTCCACGCCCCGGTCCTGCAAATCCTGATACAGGGCCTCGGCCCGTTCCACCAGGAATTCGTCCTTATCGTTGACGGGAACCACTTCCACCTGCCACGGAGCCACGCTCATCGGCCAGATGATGCCGTGTTCGTCATGGTTCTGTTCGATGATCGCCGCCATGGTGCGGCCCACGCCGATGCCGTAGCAGCCCATGACGATATCCTGTTCCTTGCCGTTTTCATCCAGATAACGGGCCCCCAGCTTTTCGCTGTATTTGGTATGCAATTTGAAAATCTGGCCCACTTCTATGCCCCGGGCCGTATCCAAAGGCGCGCCGCAAACAGGGCAAGCCGCGCCTTTTTCCACCAAAGCGATATCGGCCACGGTATCGATACGGTAATCGTTCCGTTGCGGATTGACGTTTATCAAATGATGATCTTTTTCTCCCGCGCCGCAGGCATGGTTCACCATCAGCGGCACTTCCCGGTCGGCGATCACCGGGATATCCCGGCTCAGGCCCACGGGGCCGCAGTAGCCCGGCTCCATGCCATGGAGGCGCACGGTTTCATCGTCGGCCAGGAACAGCTCCACGCAGCCCAAAGCATTGGTCAGCTTCACCTCGTTTACCTGCCGGTCGCCGCGGATCAGCACCGCTACCAGCTTGCCGTCGGCCATATAGCACATGGTTTTTACCAAACGGTCCGCCGGCACGTCCAATAAAGCCGCCACCGCTTCCACGGATTTGCAATCCGGCGTATGCACTTTTTCCATTTCCGCCATGGCCTCGCCTACGCCGGTGGGGCAGGGATCCACCGCGGCGATCTCGTCGGTGGCCGCGTAATCGCATTGATGGCAGAACAAGATCTGGCTTTCGCCCACTTCCGACAGGGCCATAAACTCATGGCTGCCGGAACCGCCGATGGCGCCGCTGTCCGCCACCACCGGGCGGCAATGCAAGCCGCAGCGATTGAACACTTTGGTGTAGGCGTCATGCATTTTTTGATAACTGATCTCCAAACCGGCTTCGTCCCGGTCAAAGGAATACAAGTCTTTCATCACAAATTCCCGGCCGCGCATCAAGCCGAAACGGGGCCGTCTTTCATCCCGGAATTTGGTTTGGATCTGATAGGGCATCATGGGCAACTGTTTATAAGAGCGCACATCGCTGCGGATATGGGCGGTGATCAGCTCTTCATGGGTGGGAGCCAAAAGGAAATCCCGGTCATGCCGGTCTTTCACCCGCCACAGCTCCTTGCCGTATACCTGCCAGCGGCCGGATTCCTGCCATAGCTCCGCCGGCTGCACCGTGGGCATAAACATTTCCTGTCCGCCCTTGGCGTCCATTTCCTCGCGAATAATCTGCATGATCTTTTTCATCACACGCCATCCCACCGGCATAAAGGAATATATCCCCATCGCCACCTTGCGGATCAATCCCGCCCGCAGCATCAATTGATGGCTGGCGATCTCCGCTTCCGCAGGCACTTCCCGCAAAGTTGCCGAATACAGTTGGCTCATTCTCATAACATGTTCCTCCGTCCGCAATATAAAAATAGAATTTATATAAAAAACAAAAATTCATTCCTGCAACAGCTTGTCCACAGCCGCCAGCAAAGCCGGGGCCAATTGTTCCGTGGGATATTTGCCCACCGTTTGTCCCTTGACAAACAGCAGGCCGCAATCCTTGCCGCCGGCGATCCCCACGTCGGCGTCGGCCGCTTCGCCGGGCCCGTTGACGGCGCAGCCCATAACGGCGATGGTCAACGGCCTGGACGGACGCACCTCCGCCAAAGCCCGGCGCACCGCCAGGGCCACCCCTTCCACGTCCATCTCCGTGCGGCCGCAGGTGGGACAGGATATAAAGGAAAACCCTTGCCGGCGAATGTCCAACAGAGACAAAATCTTTTTTGCCGCCTGGACCTCCTGCAGCGGATCGCCGGTCAGGGACACGCGAATGGTATCGCCGATGCCCTGGCTCAGCAATGCGCCGACGCCCATGGCGGATTTCAGTACGCCGTCCTCGCCCAAACCGGCCTCGGTGACGCCCAGATGCAGCGGATACTCGCATTTAACGGCGATTTCCCGGTAGGCCGACAGCATCACCGGCAAAGAGGTGGCTTTCAAAGATATTTTGATATCAAAAAACTGATTGTCTTCCAGCATTTCCACATGGCGCAGGGCGCTTTCGCACAAAGCCTGCCCCGTGCAGCCGCCGTATTTTTTTCGCAGGTCCTTTTCCAGGGAGCCGCCGTTCACCCCCACGCGAATGGGTATGCCGGCTTCCCGGGCGGCCCGGGCCACCTGGCTTACCCGTTCTTTGCCGCCGATATTGCCGGGATTGATACGCAAACCGGCGATACCGGCCCGGATGGCGGCCAAAGCCAATAGATAGTCAAAATGGATATCCGCCACCAGGGGCAAAGGAGAACGGGCCACGATTTGCGGCAAAGCCTCCGCGTCCTGCCGGCCGGCAACGGCCAAACGGCCGATCTCCGCCCCGGCTTCGGCCAAAGCGTGCAACTGATCCAGCGTGGCCTCCACATCCGCCGTGCGGGTATTGTTCATCGACTGTATGGAAATGGGATTGCCGCCGCCTACGGCCACCGGGCCCAAATGTACGACGCGGCTTTTCCTTCTGGGATAGGGTTCCCCAACCTTCATATTTGCCTCACTCCAACAAACGAATGATATCCCGATAGGTGATCAAGGCCATCAGCCCCAGCAGCACCGCCAAACCGATAAAATTGATCAAGCCGATCTTATCGCGGTCAAAGGGCTTGCGCCGTATGCCCTCTATGGCGAAGATCAGCAACTGACATCCGTCCAAAGCGGGAAAGGGCAGCAAATTGATGATCCCTAAATTGATGCATAAATAACCGGTAAGCAGCAAGACGTTTTGCAGCCCGCTGCTGGCCGCCTGATCCACCACGCTGACGATGCCCACCGGGCCGGCCACATCGAAAGCGATTTGCCCGGTGAACATTTGCACCAAGGCCAGGATCAGCAGCCGGGTGAATTCCACCGATTGCCGCACGCCCAAAGCTATGGCGGCGAACAGGTTTTGCCTTTCTTCCCGGGGCATAATGCCCAGTTTCCAACCGCCCGCCTCCTGATCGAAGTAGGGGGTAACCTGCAAAGTCAGCGTCTGGCCGTCTCTTTCCACCTGCACCGGCACCGTATCGTTTTTGTCCGCCCGGGCCATGGCGCCGCCGATATCGGCCCATTCTGTCACGGTTTCGCCGCCGATCGCCACGATATAATCCCCCGGCTCCAATCCGGCCTGGGCCGCGCCGCTGTTTTCGGCCACCTGCCCCACCTGATTGCCGGAGGAATAGGTGCCGATCATCATAAAGATGATGATAAACAGGAGGATGGCCATGACAAAATTCATCAAGGGGCCGGCGAAAACGATCAGCATTTTCTGCCACACCGGTTTGCGGTTGAAGGCCCGGGGGTCGTCGCTATCCTCTTCCTCCCCCACCATTTTACACCAACCGCCCACAGGCAGCAACCGTATCGTATATTGGGTTTCTTTGCCCTGCCAGGCCGCTAATTTGGGGCCCATACCCACGCTGAAGTCGGTAACGTAAACATTGCAGGCTTTGGCGACGATAAAATGGCCGAATTCATGGCTGACGACCAACAGGCAAAAGATCAAAATAACAAAGATTGCCGTCAAAATGGTTTTTTACCCCCTTTATACTTGGCGCTGCGCCCAATCGTGCCAATGGCGGATCTCTTCTAAAGTACCGGCGCTTCCGCCCGGATAGCGCTGTAAAACACCGGCCAGGCCCCGGCTGATTTCCGGGAAAGCGATTTGGCCCTGCAAAAACCGGCGCACCAACGCTTCGTTGGCGCCGTTGAAAACCACCGGTGCGCCGCCGCCGGCCTGCCCCGCCTCTATGGCCAGCCCCAGAGCGGGAAAACGGTCATGATCCACCGGGGAGAAATGCAATTCGCCCAAACGGCTGATATCCAAAGGCGCGGTCAAACCCGCCGGCCTTTGGGGATACAACAAAGCGTATTGTATAGGCAAGCGCATATCCGCCGCTGCCATTTGCGCCTTGACGCTGCCGTCGGCAAAGACCACCAGGGAATGGACGATGCTTTGCGGATGGATCACCGGCTGGATACGGGCATAATCCACCTGAAACAAATAATGGGCCTCGATGATTTCCAGGCCTTTGTTCACCAGGGTGGCGCTGTCTACGGTGATTTTCGCGCCCATATGCCACTTGGGATGGCGCAAAGCCATTTCCGGCGTGACCTGGGCCAATTGGCTTTCGCTGTAATGCAGGAACGGCCCGCCGCTGGCGGTGATCACCAATTGGGAAACCGCGGCGGGATCCTCGCCCTTCAGGCATTGCCACAGGGCGGAATGCTCGCTGTCCACCGGCAAAATGGCCACGCCCCGGCGCTTTGCCGCCGCCAACACCAGGGGGCCTGCGGTGACCAAAGCCTCTTTATTGGCCAGGGCAATGGTTTTCCCCGCCTCGATGGCCGCCAAAGTCGGAGCCAAACCGGCGATCCCGGAAATGGCCGCCACCACGGTATCGCTTTCGGCAAAAGCGGCGGCTTCCTCTACGCCGGCCGCCCCCGCCGCAACGGTCACCGGCAGATCCGCTACCGCCGCCTTCAGCGGGGCGTAAGCGTTTTCATCATAGATGGCAGCCAGTTTCGGCCGCCACAGGCGGCATTGTTCCGCCAACAATTGCCAATTGCCGCCGGCCGTCAAGGCCGCCGGTCGTATCTCCTGTTTGAACTTGGCGCAAACTTCCAGGGTTTGCCGGCCTATGGAGCCGGTGGAACCCAAAACCGTTATCGTTTTCACGCAAGCCATTCCTCCGCTGCTATTGCCGTTTATGATTTTGCTTTTTCTATATATAGTTGCATCCTATAGTTGCATCGTTTGACCGGCGGAAGGGATCAGGAAAGGCCAACCGAAAACCGCAGCAATACATACAGCGTCATCGAGGCCAAAAGGATGCTGTCAAAACGATCCAGCACGCCGCCATGGCCGGGGAAAATGCAGCCGCTGTCCTTTACCTTGCTCATCCGTTTGTATTTGCTTTCCAGCAAATCGCCGGCCTGGGCAAAAACAGATACCAATGCCGCCAGCAGTATCGACTCGCTAATATCTATGCCCAAAACCATCGCCCCATACACACCGGCCACGGCCACAGCCAAAAGCAGGCCGGCCACGGCGCCTTCCCAGGTTTTTTGCGGGCTGATAGAGGGGGCCATACGCCTTTTGCCGAAGCGGCGGCCGATCTCATAAGCGCCGGTATCGGTAAACCAAACGGTACACAGCAAAAACAGCGAATAGCGCCAATCCGGATAATCCAGGCGCAACAAGGCAAAAGCGATAAAACCGGCACATATATAAACGGCGGCTGCCAGCCCCAACAACCAGCGGGCGCGGCATTGACAGCGGGGCAAGACCTGCAACATTTCCATAACGGCCAAAGCGGCCAAAAGCATCACCGGCGCGGCCAGCGCCCAGCCGCCCCAATATACGGCCAAAAGCAGCAGGGGCGCGCCGATCAGCACGGTCAAAACTCTCTTTTTCTGCATAAATATCTCCTTGTATCGGCCAAAAACGGGCGGCCGGAAATAGGATCGCACAAAGGGGGAAGACAAACAGAGAACCGGCGCTTTCGCCCCGGCATTATATTTTACCGAAACGGCGCTGCCGTTTTTGGTAAGCCAAAACAGCCGTCAGCAAATCTCTTTTGCCGAAATCCGGCCATAAAATATCGCTGAAATAAAACTCGCTGTAAGCGGCCTGCCACAACAAAAAATTGCTCAACCGCAATTCGCCGGCGGGACGGATCAGCAGATCCGGCTGGGGCTGGCCGGCGGTGAACAAAAAACCGTCCACCGCGGCCTCGTCGATATCCTGGGGCGACAGATCCCCCCGGGCTACCGCTTCGGCCATCTGCCGCATGGCGAAGGCGATCTCCCGCCTGCCGCCGTAATTCACGGCGATATTGAGGATCATCCTGTCGTTATGGGCGGTAGCGCTTAAAGCAGCCGCCAATTCCCGCTGCACCGCAGGGGGCAAAGGCGCCGTTTCACCCAGAATATGCAGGCGGACCTGATTATCGTTCATGGTTTTGATTTCCCGCCGCAAATATTCGGCAAACAGCTTCATTAAAAAATCCACTTCATCCTGGGGACGCTGCCAGTTTTCCGTAGAAAAAGCGTATACCGTCAAAACCTTCACGCCGATCTCCCGGCAAATCTCCGTGGCCCGGCGCAAGGATTCGGCCCCGGCTTTGTGGCCCATGGTACGGGGCAAATTGCGACGGGTGGCCCATCTGCCGTTGCCGTCCATAATGATCGCGATATGCTGCGGCAAACGTTCCGCATCCAGTTGCTGCAAAAGATCGCCGTACTCTTCGTTTCGGGACATATGTCCTCCTGTTGCCATTCGTTTGCTTGTAATCCCGGCAAAGCGGCCGGACAGCCTTCTATCCCATGTCTAAGCCTGATCCGGCTATTTGCCTATTTTAGTATTATCGCATATATTTGCCGCGCCGTCAATTTTTGCGGTAAATTATGCCGGAAAGCGCGGCTTGGAAACGGCGGGCTACAGCCTGCGGTCATGGGATACCCCTATTGCCGTTTGCCGGCGGCAAAGGATCGGGCCCACAGAAAAACCGGCCGCTTTGCGCAGGCAAAGCGGCCGGTCGATGTCTTTATGTTCCTGTTAACTATTGTTCGACGATAGCGCCGGCCGGGCAAGCCTCAACACAAGCGCCGCATTCCAAACATTCGTCGCCGATCACATAAATATCGCCTTCGCTGATCGCATCGGCGGGGCATTGTTCCGCGCAGGTGCCGCAAGCGAGACATTCTTCAGTGATTACATATGCCATTCGAGTACACCTCCTTATATTAATAACTGCAACTTTAAATACAAGTTTTGTACTAAACCTGCATTATTTCTTTCTCTTTATTGGCAAAAATCTCGTCCAGGCGTTTGATGAACTTATCGGTGAGCTTTTGGGCGTCGTCCAGGCCTTTTTTCACTTCGTCCTCAGACACTTCCTTGCCCTTTTCCAGCTTTTTGATGGAATCATTGACGTCGCGGCGAATATTGCGCACCGCCACCTTGGATTCCTCGGTTTTTTTGCTGCACTGTTTGACCAGATCCCGACGGGTTTCCTCCGTCAGTTGAGGAACGGTCAAGCGGATCAGCGTGCCGTCGCTGTTGGGGGTCATGCCCAGATCCGATTTCAAAATGGCCTTTTCGATGGCGGCCACGGTGCTCTTATCCCAAGGCTGGATCACGATCAACCGCGGTTCGGGACAAGAAATATTGGCCATCTGATTCACCGGCGTGTCGGTTCCGTAGTAGTCCACCGTCAGCTTATCCAATAAAGCCGGGGTGGCCCGTCCGGCCCGCAAAGATGCAAAATCGCTGACCAGGATGCTCTCCACTTTGCTCATTCTATGCTCGGCGTCGCTAAGAATATCTTTAATCATGGCTTTCACCTCCAAGATAAGTTCCGATATGTTCACCCGCTACCGCGCGGACAATATTGCCGGGTTCGTTGATATCGAATACCAACAGCGGGATATGATTGTCCCTGCACAGGGAAGCCGCCGTCGAATCCATCACGTTCAATTCCTTACTGAGCACATCCAGATAGGACAAAGAGTCAAAGCGGTGTGCGTTGGGATTGGTTTTGGGATCGCTGTCGTACACCCCGTCCACCTTTTTGGCCATCAGGATCACTTCGGCGCCGATTTCCGCCGCCCGCAAAGCGGCTGTGGTATCGGTGGAAAAATAGGGGTTGCCGGTTCCGGCGGCAAAAATCACCACCCGGCCTTTTTCCAAATGCCGTATGGCCCGCAAACGGATATAGGGTTCGGCGATTTGCCGCATTTCGATGGCGGACATCACCCGGGAATCCACGCCGTTTTGTTCCAGCGCGTCCCGCAAGGCCAAGGCGTTGATGGTGGTGGCCAGCATCCCCATATAATCGGAGGTGGCCCGATCCATTCCCCTGGCGCTGCCGGCTATGCCCCGCCAAATATTGCCGCCGCCGACCACGATCGCTACCTGCACGCCGCAGGCCGCCACGCTGCCCACCTGATGGGCGATGGCTTCCAACGTTTTGCTTTCCAGGCCGAAGCTGTTCTCTCCCGCCAAGCTTTCGCCGCTGATCTTCAGGATGATTCGATGATATTTTGGCTGCATAGGCAATCTCCGTTTCCCATTTGCGTTTTCTCTGTCAAAACGCCGTCTCCGGGGGTTGACCGCCGGATATGCGTCCATGCCCAAGCCCCCCTGCCGGCCGGGCCGCATGGGTCCGATTTTTCCGCCGGCTTTGCTTAAATCCGGCATACGCTGGCGGTTTATCAGCGGGAAAACCGCAAAACCTGCGGCTGTTCCAACATCCAATACAGTATAGCATATCACCGCCGGTTTTTTCAACTGCTATATTTATTTTTAACCAAATATTTCGAAAAAGCCGGCAGAAAACCCCGCCGTCCGCCGCCCTTACGCTGCGCCGGAAATCCTTTTCCCATCGGCCGGATAAAAAAGAGCCCGGGGGAAATCCCGGACTCTCGCTGATCTGTCGTTATTTAGGCCTTTGCCGGCCGAAACGCCGCAACTTATTTACCGGCGTTGATTTTGGCCACTTCGGCCGCCAAATCGTCCTGGCGTTTTTCAATGCCTTCGCCTACCGCAAAGCGGGCGAAACGGCGGATGGAAATGTTCTCGCCCATTTTGGCGATTTTTTCCGTCAGGTATTGGCTGACGCTTTGGTCATTGTTTTTGATATAGACCTGTTCCATCAGGCAAACTTCTTTATAGAATTTTTCAATACGTCCGTTGACGATTTTATCCAATATTTTTTCCGGTTTGCCGTCGTTGATGGCCTGGGCCCGGGCAATGGATTTTTCTCTTTCCAATACGTCGGTGGGCACGTCTTCCCGTCTGACATATTCCGGATTGGCAGCGGCGATTTGCATAGCGATGTCGCGGCAGAATTCTTTATACTCGTCGGTTTTGGCTACGAAATCGGTTTCGCAGTTGACTTCCACCAAAACGCCGATGCGTCCGCCGCCGTGGATATAGGATTCCACGATGCCTTCGGCGGCGATCCTGCCCGCCTTTTTGGCGGCGGCGGCCAAGCCTTTTTCCCGCAGCAAATCAATGGCTTTTTCCATATTGCCGTCGGCATCGGTTAAAGCCCGTTTGCAATCCATCATTCCGGCGCCGGTTCTTTCCCGCAAATCTCTGACCATTTCCGCACTAATCATGATTATATCCTCCTATCGTATCGTATGCCGTTTATGCCTCGGCGGCTTCGTCCATATCCGCTTTGGCGGCTTCTTCTTCGCTCATTTCGCCGTTGGCGGCTTCCGCTTCGGCGGCGTCCATACCCTGGCGGCCTTCGATGATTGCGTCGGCCATTTTCGACGCCAGCAGCTTGACCGCACGGATGGCGTCGTCATTGCCGGGGATCACATAATCGATCTCATCGGGGTCACAGTTGGTATCGACGATACCGACGATGGGGATATGCAGCAAACGCGCTTCCGCCACGGCAATCCTTTCTTTGCGGGGATCCACCACAAACAAAGCGCCGGGCAATTGACGCATATCTTTGATGCCGCCCAGGAAACGATCCAATTTGACCTTTTGCGCTTTCAGCGTGGCCACTTCTTTTTTCGGCAAAGCTTCAAAAGTTCCGTCTGTTTCCATTTTTTCCAAAGAACGCAGATAGTCGATACGGCTTTGGATGGTTTTGAAATTGGTGAGCATGCCGCCCAGCCAACGTTCGTTTACATAGAACTGGCCGCAGCGTTCGGCTTCTTCCTTGATGGAATCCTGGGCCTGTTTTTTCGTTCCCACGAACAAAACGCTTTTGCCTTCGGCGGCGACGCTTTTGATGAAATTGTAAGCTTCGTCCACTTTGTGCACGGTCTTTTGCAAATCGATGATATAGATGCCGTTGCGTTCGGTAAAGATATATTTACCCATCTTCGGGTTCCAACGGCGGGTTTGATGCCCGAAATGCACGCCCGCTTCCAACAGTTGCTTCATAGAAATTACTGCCATTTTTTGTATACCTCCTGATTTTTTGGTTATACCCGCCAGCCTGTCCGCGGCAAGCCGCGCCGCCCACCTTTCGGCACCAATGACGGATCAAGCAGGCTGTGTGTATTCACGCGCCGGTATTACCGGCACAATAGACCAATAAACATCATATCGCAAAGCAAAGGAGAATGCAAGCACTTTCGCAGAAAAATTCGTCCGTTTTCATTTTTCCGGCGAATACGCCGGTGCGCATACGCCGTACCCTAAAAGCGTTTTACAGAATAAAGCGGCTCATATCCTCGTCGCAGGCGATACCCGACAGCTTGCCTTCCACATAGGCCCGGTCGATCTCCACCTGTCCCGTTGCCGCCTCCGGCGCGTCGTACAGCAAATCCTCCAAAACCTTTTCCATCACCGTATGCAGGCGGCGGGCGCCGATATTTTCCGTATTGCAATTCACCTTATGGGCGATTTCCGCCAGGGCGTCCACGCCGTCTTCGGTGAAGCAAACCTCCACCCCGTCCACCTTCAGCAGCTCGGTATATTGCTGGATCAGCGAATGCCGGGGCTCCAGCAGGATACGCCGCAGATCCTGGCAGGTCAAGTTATCCAACTCCACCCGCAAGGGGAAGCGTCCCTGCAGCTCCGGGATCAGATCCGCCGGTTTGGTCAGATGGAAAGCGCCGGCGGCGATAAACAGCACATAATCGCTTTTCACCGGGCCGTATTTGGTCATCACCGTACAGCCTTCCACGATGGGCAAAATATCCCTTTGCACGCCGCCCCGGGAAACATCCGGGCCCTGGCCCCCTTCTCCGCCGGCGATCTTATCGATCTCGTCCAGGAAAACGATGCCCCCCTGTTCCGCTCTTTCGATGGCTTCCTGGGTGACTTCATCGTTGTCGATCAGTTTTTCCGCTTCTTCCTGGGTGATGATGCGCCGGGCCTCGGCAATGCTGACTTTGCGCTTTTTGGTTTTTTTCGGCATGATGCTGCCTAAAATCCCCTGCATGTCGATGCCCATTTCTTCCATGCCCATGGCCATCTTCGGCGGTTCCTCTTCCACTTCGATCTCCACCGTTTCTTTATCCAGCGCCCCTTTGGCAAGCTGATCCCGCAGCCATACCCGCCGCCGGCGGATCTCGTCCCGTTTGGCCTTGGCGGCCTCGTCATTGGCGGCGTCCTCCGGCGAAGCGGCGCCCCTGTCCCCGAAAACCGAGGCGAAAGCCGCGCCGCCCCGGCGGTTGGGCAAAGGCTGCAGCATATCCAAAATGCGCAGCTCCGCCGCCTGTCTGGCGGCGTTTTCCACCTGAGCCACTTTTTGCGCCTTCACCATGCGTATGGACGTTTCCACCAGATCGCGGATGATCGATTCCACGTCCCGGCCCACATAGCCCACTTCCGTAAATTTGGTGGCCTCCACCTTGATAAAAGGGGCGTTCACCAATTTTGCCAGCCGCCGGGCGATTTCGGTTTTGCCCACGCCGGTGGGGCCGATCATGATAATGTTTTTGGGCAGGATGTCTTCCTGCAAATGCAGGTCCAGGCAACGGCGGCGATAGCGGTTGCGCACCACCACCGCCACGCAGCGCTTGGCTTCCTGTTGGCCCACGATATATTTATCCAATTCGGCGACGATTTGCCGGGGCGTCAGTTCTCCCTGCTCCGGGATTTGTTTGTTACCGTTTTCATCCATAGGTTTCATTGTGAAATTGATATTCGTATCTTCCATCGGCTCCTCCTTTCGGCTCGCCGGCCGCAGCCTGCTCCGTTATAACGACGATAAATCTGCCAAAGCCGCTCCTTGGCCCTGCTGATAGCAATAAATATACGTCCAGGCGTCCGCGCCTTCCGTTTCCACCTGTGCGTAATAATAGATCTCCGGCGAAGAACCGTCCCGAAACAGACAGGCGGCCGGTACTGCGGAGACGGCTTGCTGGCCCGGGGATAAAGCTTCCGCCGTAGCCGCCAGCAGGCTGTCGGGGCTGAGCTGCAGCATTTCCATGGCCTCCTCCACCGTGACCTGGGCGTCCCGGCCCAAATCATACACATAAGAATATACACAGCCGTCCGTACCGTAGCTGGGATAGATATTGTACCAGGTCAGGGCCTGGGCGTAACCGGTGACCGGACGCAGCGCGGTTTTCATCTCCAGCCAGCTTTCCCCGTCCTGCTGCGCCGTAAAATCGTTGTACACGGTTTGCAGCTCCTGCTCTATTCGTCCGTTGATATCCGCGATGGCCAGGCTTTTCCCTTCGATATCGAAGCGGGGGATCTGCGCCACCGTATCCCCCTGGCTTTCATCCACCGCCAGGCTGACGATATATTCCGGCAACAAATCGGTGGCCGAAGCCGGCGGCGGCGTGATATCAGAGCCGGATACGAAACCGTCTTCCGCCGGAGGGGCGGAGCAGGCGCACAGGCCAAAGCCCAACAAAGCGGCCAGCAGCAAAACGCCGGCGGCGCTATGCTTTTTCTCTTTTATATTTTTTTTCATCGCTGGCATCATGATTCGCTCAACTCCAAAACGGTGATGTGATGGTTGGTATATACGCAGATATCCGCCGCGATATGCAGGGATTTTTCCGCCACTTCCCGGGCGCTCAGGTTGCTATCGCCTTGCACGAAAGCCCTGGCCGCCGCCAAAGCGTAATTGCCGCCGGAACCGATGGCGGCGATATCGTCGTCCGGTTCCACCACCTCGCCGTTGCCGGAAATGATCAGCAGTTTTTCCCGGGAAGCCACGATCAGCAAAGCCTCCAGATGGCGCAAATACTTATCGGTACGCCATTCCTTGGCCAAAGCCACCGCCGCCTTTTCCAGATTGCCCTGGCATTCTTCCAGCCGTCCTTCAAATTTTTCAAACAAAGTGAAGGCGTCGGCCACGCTGCCGGCAAAACCGGCCAGGATCTTCCCATGATGCAGGGTCCTCACTTTTTTAGCGCCGTGTTTCATCACCGTGGATTGTCCCATGGTCACCTGGCCGTCCCCGGCGATAGCGGTGCGGCCGTCTTTGCGAATGCCGATTATGGTGGTGCCGTGCAATTCCGTCATCCTCTTACCTCCTTGCCTATACTTCTATTCTTCCACGATTCTATGCTTTCCCGGATCAGGCCCGGGGATGGGTTTTGTCGTAAACCTGCTTCAGTTGCGCGCTGGTGACATGGGTATAGATCTGGGTGGTGCTTATGCTTTGATGGCCCAGCAATTCCTGGATCACCCGCAAATCCGCGCCGTTTTCCAGCAGATGGGTAGCGAAAGTATGCCGCAGGGCATGGGGGGATATTTTTTTGGCGATGGCCGCCTGCTGTACATATTTATCGACGATTTTCCGCACCCAGCGGTCGCTGAGCCGCCCGCCCCGCAGATTCAAAAACAGGGGGTCTGCCGGCGCGGCGGAAAAGCCCTTTTTCTCCCTGGCCCGGCAATACCGGTCCACCGCATAAGCGGCCTCCCCCCCCAGAGGGGCCAATCTTTCCTTTTGGCCTTTGCCCATCACCCGGATGAAACCGATACCGGGGTCGATATCGCCGCAATTCAAAGAGACCAATTCGCTGACCCGCAAGCCGGAAGCATACAGCATCTCCAAAATCGCTTTGTCCCGCAAACCGGCCAGCGTATCGTCGGGGGCGCTGAGCAAGGCCTCCACCTCTTCATAATACAAAAACCGGGGCAAACGCTTATCCTGCTTGGGATAGGCGGAACGGCGGGTGGGATTGGCCGCGGCCAAGGACTGGCGGCACAAATAGCGGAAAAAGCTGCTGATCGCCGCCAGATCCCGGCTGACGCCGGCCCGGTGCAGCCCCCGCTCCTTCAGATCCAGCAAATAACCCCGCAGGGTCACATGATCCACCAAAGCGGCGTCGGCCTGGGCAGCATCCTCTTTCCCCTGCTCCGCCGCCACATATTCCGCAAAACGGCGCAGGCTGTAGCCATAGGCTTTGACGGTCAGCGGCGAAGCGTTCCTTTCGCATTCCAGATAGGTTAAAAATTCTTCAATAAGCGTATGCATCATAAGTTTTCCCCATCCCTGTTCCCCGCAAACATCAATCTATCGCATACATGCTGTACATATGGGCGTACAATCCGCCCAAAGCCATCAGCTGTTGATGGGTGCCCTGCTCCACCACGCCCTGATCGGCAAGGACCAGGATCATCGTGGCGTTGCGGATGGTGGTCAGCCGATGGGCGATGGTAAAGGTGGTACGGCCTTTGGCCAGCTCCGTCAGGGAATCCTGGACGATCCTCTCGCTTTCATTATCCAAAGCGCTGGTGGCCTCGTCGAAAATCAAAATTGGCGGGTTCTTGAGAAAGACCCGGGCTATGCTCAGCCGCTGTTTTTGCCCGCCGGACAAGCGCACGCCCCGCTCGCCGATATAGGTATCGTAGCCTTGGGGCAGCGCTTCGATAAATTCGTGGGCATGGGCTTTTTTGGCGGCGGCTATGATCTCCTGCCGGCCGGCCCCCGGTTTGCCGTAGGCGATGTTTTCCGCCACGGTACCGGTAAACAAATATACATCCTGCTGCACCATGCCGATATTGGCGCGCAGGGACTGCTGGGTGACGCTGCGGATATCCTGGCCGTCGATGAGGATACGGCCGCTGCTGGTCTCATAAAAGCGGGGGATCAAATTGCACAAAGTGGTTTTGCCGCTGCCGGAGGGGCCCACCAAAGCCACTTTTTCCCCCGGCGCCACCCGCAAATGGATATCCCGCAGCACGCTGGTGCGCTCGTCGTCGGGATAAAAAAAGGACACATGGTCGAAAACCACTTCTCCCCGGACATTTTCCAGGATCTTGGCGTCCGGCGCGTCCTGGATCTCCACCGGGGCGTCCATCACCTCAAAAAAACGCTCGATGCCGGTTATGCCTTTTTGAAATTGCTCGGTGAATTCCACGATGCGCCGCACCGTGGTCAGCAGCATATTCACATACAGCAAATAGGCGGTGAAAGCGCCGGGGCTGATGCGCCCCTGGGTCATATAGATCGCGCCCAGGCAAACCACCAGGATATACATCATGCCGTCGAAAGCCCGCACGCTGGCATTAAGGCCGCCCATAGCCGTATAAATGCTTTTTTTCAACTGCAAAAAACGCAGATTGCCCCGGCGGAACTTTTCTTCTTCCTGGGCTTCGTTGGCAAAGGATTTGACCACCCGCACGCCCAGCAAGCTATCTTCCACCTGGGCGTTCAATTCGCCGATCTGCACCCGGGTCTTGCGCCAGCCTTGCTGCATCCTGTGATTGAAATGGCTGGCGAACAAATACATAAAGGGCAGGGCCAGGAAAATCAGGGCCGTCAAAGACAGATTCCTATGGGCCAAAATGGCGAAAGCGGCGACGCATTTGATGCCGGCGATAAAGAATTCCTCGGGACAATGATGGGCGAATTCGGTGATTTCAAACAAGTCGCCGGAAATGCGGGACATGATCTGCCCGACTTTGGTATGGCTGTAATAGGAAAATGACAGCTTTTGCAAATGGGCGAACAGATCCCGCCGCATATCCGTTTCGATTTTTGCGCCCACGCCATGGCCGATGGAAGTCATATAATAGGCGGCCACCGCGTCTATGACCCGCAGCAGCAAATAAACGCCGCTCAGACGCAGGATCAGCGGCAAAGTCAAGGCCGCCAAATCGGCGATCCCGGTATCCGTGATATAGGATACGATCAACGGCAGCACGATCTCGCATAGCGTGGTCAAGGCTGCGCAAAACAAATCCAGCAATACCAAACCCCGGTAGGGCCGGAAATACGGCGCGAAACGTTTCAGCAATACGGAAGTTTTCATAATTGTTCCCGAATATAGGTTTGCAGATCCTGCAGCGCCCGGTTGGCCAGAGCGGCGTTCTTCTCCTGTTTGCGCCGGAACCTTTGTTCCAGGGGCGGCAACAGGCCAAAATTTACGTTCATCGGCTGAAAAGCGCCGGTGGCGCTGGCGGTATAATGCAATAAAGCGCCCAAAGCCGTGGTCAAAGGCAGGGCGGCCGGTTCCCGGCCCCGGGCCATGGCAGCCATGGTCAAACCGGCGGCCAAACCGGAAGCGGCGGACTCCACATAGCCTTCCACGCCGCTGATTTGCCCGGCAAAAAGCAGATTCTCCCGTCCCCGCAGCCTTTGCCAGGCGTCCAACAGCCGGGGGGAATCGATATAGGTATTCCGGTGCATGGAGCCGTAGCGCAAAAACTCCGCATTGGCCAGGCCGGGGATCAGGCGGAAGACCCGCCGCTGCTCCGGCCATTTCAGCCGGGTTTGAAAGCCAACCAGATTGAACATATCCGCGGACAGATTTTCCCGCCGCAATTGCACCACCGCATAGGCCTGGCTGCCGTCGGCCAGCGGCAGGCCCACCGGCTTCAACGGGCCGAAACGCATGGTATCCTCCCCCAAACGGGCCATGCTCTCAATAGGCATACAGCCGGAAAACAGTTTTTCCCGCTCAAAGCCGGACAAAGGATGCAATTCCGCCGCCAATAATTGACTGTAGAATTCCCGATACTGTTCCCGGGTCATGGGGCAATTCAAATAATCCGCCCCGCCGCCTTTGTCATAGCGGGAGGCAAAAAAGGCAATATCATAATCGATGCTGTCGCCGCTGACAATCGGCGCGATGGCGTCATGAAAATACAGCCGGTCGCCGCAAAGCTCCTGCAGCTGCCGGCTGAGGGCGTCCGAAGCCAAAGGCCCGGCGGCTATGATGGCTTTGCCGTCGGGGATTTGCCGGTATTCCCGGCGGATGATGCGCAAAGCCGGCAAGCGGCTGAGCTTTTTTTCAATATAAGCGGAAAAGCGGCGCCGGTCCACCGCCAAAGCGCCGCCGGCGGGCACCGCCGTCGCGTCCGCCGCCTCCATCACCAAAGAATGCAGACGGCGCATTTCCTCTTTCAGCAGGCCTACCGCATTGGATAAACCGGCGGCCCGCAGGGAATTGCTGCAAACCAGCTCGGCCAAATCGCCGCCCCGATGGGCAGGCGTCATCACCCGTGGCCGCATTTCCCACAGTTGACAGGGGATATTTCTTTTCGCCAACTGCCAGGCCGCTTCCACGCCGGCCAGGCCGCCGCCGATGATCGTGATCTGTTCCATGACGCAACCTTTGCCTTATTTCTTTTTTGACGGCTTGGCCGGAGCCGCGGATTTGCTCTTTGTGGATTTGCTGCTTGCGGATCTCGTCTTTCTCTTTTGGCCGGCCCGGCTGGGACAATCCATATTGGGACAGAGTATCATTTCTTTACCGGTTTTGGTGGTTTTCGCCGTCAATTGCGTGCCGCAATGCGGACATTTTTCTTCTATGGGCATATCCCAGGCCACATAACGGCATTCCGGATAATTGGCGCAGCCGTAGAAAATGCGGCCGGAGCGGCTTTTCCGTTCCACGATATCGCCGCCGCAGGCCAAACATTTCACATTGGTGGGCACGATGATGGCTTTGGTATTGCGGCATTCCGGAAAACCGGAGCAGGCCAGAAAACGGCCGTAGCGCCCCATGCGGTAAACCATGGGTTTGCCGCATTTTTCGCAGACCTGATCCGACACTTCCGGTTCGATGACCACTTTTTCCATTTCCTGTTCCGCATGGGCCAAGGTAACGGCGAAGGGGTCGTAGAAATCCCGTAAGATCTGCACCCAGTTGGCTTCGCCTTCTTCGATCCTGTCCAGATTGCTTTCCATGGTGGCGGTGAATTCCACATCGATGATATCGCCGAAATATTCCTTGATCAAATCCACCACCAGGAAGCCCAATTCCGTAGGATACAACTGTTTTTCTTCCCGCACCACATAATAGCGGCTTAAAATGGTATCGATGATCGGCGCATAGGTGGAGGGACGGCCGATGCCCAATTCTTCCATGGTTTTGATCAGAGAAGCTTCGGAAAAACGGGGCGGCGGCTGGGTAAAATGCTGGCTGGCGTCCAGACGTTCCAGTGGCAGAACATCCCCTTCGTTTACCGGAACCACTTTGCTCAAATCTTCCTGCTCCTGCTCTTCTTTGCCGTCGTTATACACCTGGGTATAGCCGGGGAATTTGGCAATGCTGCCGCTGGCCTTAAACAGGCAGCCGCCGGCCGTCACCTCGATGGTGGTGACCTCGTATATGGCGTCCGCCATTTGGCTGGCCACGAAACGCTCCCAAATCAATTTATACAGTTTATACTGAGTGGCGCTCAAAAAGGGCTTGAGGGCCTGGGGCGTACGCTGCACGGAGGTGGGACGGATCGCCTCATGAGCGTCCTGCACCGTACCTTTTTTGCTGTTGTACGCCCGGGGCTTGGCCGGAAGGAATTTTTCGCCGTACCGTTCCCGCACATAGTCCCGGGCATGCTGCCGCGCTTCGTCGGAAACCCTGGTGGAGTCGGTACGCATATAGGTGATCAAACCGGTGACCACGCCGTCCACCTGTATGCCCTCATACAATTGCTGCGCCGTTTGCATGGTCTTTTTCGCCCGCATGGACAAACGGCGGGAAGCCTCCTGCTGCATCATGCTGGTGGTAAACGGCGGCAAGGGATGACGGGTCCGGTCCTTTTTGCTGACGCTGGACACCCGATAGGTCTCGCCGGCCAAACGCCGTTTCAGCTCTTCCACCGCTTCTTCATCGGGCAGCTTGGCTTTTTTATTATCGATTTTGGCCAGTTTTACCACCAGATTGCCTTTGTCGCTTTGCAAAACGGCATAAAGGATCCAGTATTCCTGGGGCACAAAATCGTGAATCTCTTTTTCCCGGTCGCAAATCAGGCGAACGGCCACGGATTGCACCCGGCCGGCGCTTAAGCCTTTCTTTACCTTTTTCCACAGCAGCGGGCTGATCTGATAGCCCACCAATCTATCTAAAATACGCCGGGCCTGTTGGGCCTCGACCTTGTTCATATCGATGGGTTGCGGATGCTCCACCGCGTTCTGAATGGCAGTTTTGGTGATTTCATTAAAGCGGATGCGGCACTGTTCGTTATTGATGCGCAAATATTGCTGCAAATGCCAGGCGATGGCCTCCCCTTCCCGATCCGGGTCGGAAGCCAGCAGGATCTGATCCGCTTTTTTGGCCTCGTCCTTCAGCACTTTGATCACTTCGCCCTTGCCGCGAATGGTGATATAATGGGGCGCGAAGTCATGCTCTATATCCACGCCCATGGTGCTTTTGGGCAAATCCCGCACATGGCCGACGCAGGGACGAACCACATAACTTTTCCCCAACATGTTTTCTATGGTTTTTGCTTTGGTCGGCGATTCCACAATAATCAAGGTTTTCATACAACCGGTACTCCCATCTAACATCCTGTAAGTTATATTTTTTTCACGACAGCCTGATAATAATTACCGGGCAATTGGCGAACCAGACCGCGGATCTCCATAATGGTCAGCCAAGAGGCCAGGGCCGCGGCGTCCATACCGGAAATCTGGCTCAAGCGATCGAAATGCAGCGGCAGCAGCATGGCCGTGAACAATTCTTTTTCCTGAACAGACAGGGTCTTTTCTTCTTCCCCGGCGGCTTCTGCCGCTTGCGGCTTCGGTTTTTCCGCCTCCTGGTATTCCCGCCACACATCTTCTGCGCTCAGCACGATTTTCGCCCCGTCCCGCAGCAGCCGGTTGGTGCCACGGCTGGAGGCGGAGGTAATGGGCCCGGGCACGGCAAAAACATCTTTGCCTTGCTCCAACGCATAGTCTACCGTGCGCAGGGTGCCGCTCTTCAAACCCGCCTCGATCACCACCACGCCCAAAGCCAAGGCGCTGATGATGCGGTTGCGGCGGGGAAAATTATAGGACAAAGCCGCCGTTCCCAAGGGAAACTCGCTGATCACCGCGCCCTGTTCATAAATCTGCCGGTAGAGGGCGGCGTTTTCCCGCGGATATATCACATCCAAGCCGGAACCCAGCACGGCCACGGTGCGGCCGCCGGCTTTCAGGGCCGCCTGGTGGCAAAAGCTGTCGATGCCTCTGGCCATGCCGCTGACAATGGTATAGCCCTGATAGGCCAAATCCCTGGCCAGTATTTCCGCTACCTGCCTGCCGTATCCGCTGGCATGCCGGGAGCCGATCAAAGCCAGGGCCGGTTCGCCGGGTTTGGGCAACCGGCCTTTATAGAACAACACGCAGGGCGGGTCTTCGATCAGCCGCAACTCCGGCGGATACTCAGCGTCCAGATAGGTCACCACAGAGACCCCGCTTTGCAGATATTCGTAGTATAGCTCCTGGGGAGAAATCGTTTGCCGGCTGCGCTGGATATCGGCAAAGGCGTCCGCGCTGATGGAAATCAATTGGGGCCAGCGCCGGTATTCCGTCCAGACGGCGGCGGCGTCGCCCTGATACAGATCCAGCAAATGGGCGAGCTTCCCCGGCGAAAGCCTGGGCAAACGGTTCAGCGCCAAAAGATAAGCCAAAGGATTCATAACCGCACCTTATTTTTTCCCGCTGAAACCGCTTTGGCTCAAAATATTGGAATCAAAACAAAAGTTCAGCTTGCTTTGCTGGCGTTTGCGGTCGATAGCCAGTTCGATCAAGGTATCCAGCAGTTCCCCATAGGGGACGCCCGCCGGTTCAAACAAATAAAAGGACAAAGAGCCGGGTATGGTATTCAACTCATTGACATATACCCGTCCGGTTTCCCCGTTCAGCAAAAAGTCCACCCGGCACACGCCCCGGCAGTCCAAAGCGGTAAAAGCCCTGGCCGCCAGGGAACGGATCTCCTCCGCAGTCTGGTCGGGCAAGTCCGCCGGTATGCGCCGTTTTGCCCCGCTCATGCCTTTGGCGGAGGAACTGAGATATTTATCGGCAAAGGAAAGGATCTCTTCTTTGGAATAGGGTTCTTCGCACAGGGACAGCTTGATATCCCCGGGTTTGCCCAAAACCGCGCAGTTGATCTCTCGCAAGGGTTCCACCGCGTTTTCCACCAGGATGCGGCAGGCGTATTCTCCGGCGGTTTCGATGCGGGAAATCAGGGTCTCCCGGTCCCTGGCCAAGCCGATGCCCACGGAAGAGCCCAGATTGGCCGGTTTGACGATCAGAGGATAGCGCAGCTTTTCTTCCAGGATGTCGACGATCTTCTGTTGATCTTCCTGCCATTGCTGGAAATAAAAACCGTAAAAATCCACCACGGGGATATCCGCTTCTTTCAAAACGGCTTTCATGGCGATTTTATCCATGCCGCAGGCGGAGCCCAGAACCCCCGGCCCGGCATAGGGTATGCCGGATAGCTCCAGCAGCCCCTGCAGGCAGCCGTCTTCCACGAAGGTGCCGTGTACCACCGGCAGCATCACATCGATCCGCTGCTGCCAGATTTTTCGCCTGGCCGGGAAACGCTCAAAGAGGATCTGCTCGCCGAAGGCCGGCGAATAACATACTTCCCTGGCCTGCTTCAACAATGCGGGCATATCGCGGAAGTTTTCCAGTTTCATCAGGTTATCCCCGCTGTACCAACGGCCTTCTTTGGAAATATATATGGGTACCACCTGATACTTATCCGTGTCCAAAGACAGCATGGCCTGCAGCGCGGAAATGATCGAAACCTCGTGTTCCACCGTTCTGCCGCCAAAAATCACGCCGACTGTAATCTTTTCCATAGTGCCTCCCCTATTGCCTCTTCTGTACTAATACACATCCGGTAAATCATTTTCATATAAAACAACGTCGCCTTCTTGGACGATTTGCGCCAATTTGCCATGGGCGTCCGTCAAATCGGCGGCGATATAATAGCGTTCCTGAGGGAAACCCGCCGCTTGCAGGGCCGGTTCCATGATTTCTCCCCGTTTGTTTCCTACCAAAATAATATAATCGGCAACTTTCGTCATTTCCGCAGCGAATTGCCGGTTCAATTCTTCTTCCATTTCGCCCAATTCCACCATACCCGGGGTGATAATGATCTTTTGTCCGCCGGCCATCGCGGCCAATACGGACAAGGCGGCCTTGGCCCCGGCCGGATTGGCGTTGTAGGCGTCGTCCAAAACCAAATATTTGCCTCTGTGTTTCAATTCCAGACGGTGGGCCACCGGCGTCAAATGCTTGACGCCCCGGGCGGCCATGGACAGAGGGACGGACAGCTGCGACGCGGCCGCGGCGGCGGCCAGGATATTGGACACATTATGCTCGCCCAGCAAGCGGCTGCGCACCGTTACCTTTTCCTCGCGGCTGCACAGGGTGAAGATACAACCATCCTGATCGTAACGGATATCCTCCGCCCAAAAATCGCAATCGCTGTTATGCAGGCTGTAGCTTACCGTGGCGCAGGGGGCCTGGGCAGCGTTGGCCAAAATCAGCGGATCGTCAAAATTCAGCACCGCCACGCCGCCGGCGGGCAGGCCGCGGATCAATTCAAATTTCGTATCCACGATCGCCTGCTGGCTGCCAAAGGTTTCCATATGCTGGGGGCCGATGGCGGTAAGTATGCCGATCTGGGGCGCAGTCAATTCCACCAGCTCTTGGATATCGCCTTTTTGCCGGGCCCCCATTTCGGCAATGAAAACCTGATGGGTGGGACGCAATTGCTCCCGCACCGTTCTGGTTATGCCCATGGGCGTATTGTAGCTGGCCGGCGTGGCCAGCGTATAGTATTTTTCGGAGGCGATGGCTTCCAAAATCTTTTTGACGCTGGTTTTGCCATAGCTGCCGGTGACGCCCACCCGCCGCAATTGGGGCATGGAGGCCAGTTTTTCCTGGGCTTCCCGATAGAAACCCCGGTTGATTTTGTTTTCCACCGGCGCCAGCAGGCCGTTGGCGCAAAAGGCCAGGACAAAAGAAAAACGCAGGAACAAGCCGGCGGCCAGCGCCGCCAGCATGGCCATAAAACGGCCCGTCCAAGTCCCGCTGCCGGCATGCCAGGCCAGGCAGCCGATGAGCGCGGCAGGCAGCAAGGCCAGGGCGAAAGCGCCCCATCTGAGCCGCTTCACCCGGTCGGTGTTCACCAGGGGTTTGATCGTCTTTTCTTTATGGGTCAGGCCCCAGGCCAGGGAAATCACGGAGATCAGGACAAACAGGATCAAAGCCGCCGGCCGGGATATCCAGGCTGCCGCCGCCGGCAACAGAAAAGCCCAGGACGCCAAAGAGGCTTCCCGGCGGAAATTCCGTTTGTACCAACGGCGATAGCGGTCGTTGCGATAGGAATTTTGCTGCAGCATATGCAAATCATGGGGCAAACGCAGCAAAAACCATTGCGCAAACCAAAGCGCGGCGACAAAGATGGCTATATATATCATACTCGCTCCTCTAATCCTGATGCGTCAGAAAATAATCGATGATTCTGTAAAAGCGCTGCGGTTCGTTTAAAAAAGGATAATGCCCGGCCTGTTCAAAAACCACCAAACCGGCGTCGGCGATCTCCGCTTCCATGATCTTGGCGTCCGACAAAGGCGTGGCCGTGTCCAAAGCCCCCCATAGCAACAAAGCGGGGACGGCGATCTGCTTGAGACAGGGACGCAGGTCCTGATTGACCACCTTGACGAAAATCTGACGCATCACGCCCTGGGCCGCCCGATAATCCGAGGACGGGTTGGCGTTGAGCCACAAAGACAGCAGCCGCTGACGGTAGCGTCGTATGCCGGGCAGCCGGCAAATGGCTTTGGCCGCTTTATACGAATACACCCGCGCATAATAGGACAAGCCGCGGCGGGGTTTGATGCCGGCGCTGTCGCAAAGAACGATCTTTTGGCAATGGCCTGCCGCCGCCAAAACGATGGTCACCCGGCCCCCGAAGGAATGGCCGAAAACCACCGGCTGTTGCCAGCCCAAATGGTCGATAAACGCTTTCACGAAGGCGGCGTATTCGTTTACGCCCCAAACCTCCGGAGGCTCCTGGCTTTGGCCGAATCCGGGAAAATCCAGACTGCAGACCGTGCAGCTTTCCGCCAGATGCAGGCGCAAATCCTCCAGCGTATCGCTATCTACGCCCCAACCGTGCAGCAACAGAACCTGAGGCCGCCCTTGCCCGGACAGCCGGTAACGCACCGATAAACCGGCGATTTTTTCGATCATAGGCTCCCTGTCCTTTTCCAATTGCAAACCTATCGCGTATCGTCGTTTCTATTTCTATATAAGTATAAGCAATTAATATTTTTTATACCATATAAATAAGGAAAGTGCAAACACTTTTTTCCGCTTTCCCGCGGGGCGGGCAAAACAAAAGAGGCCGTGCCCGGCGTCAGCGCCGATTGTTCAGCCTCTTTGTATATTGCTAACGGTATAAACGATACGTCTTCCGACGGTTTTTCCCGGCGGAATCCATCGCTTCCGCCATCAATACGGATCGCCGCAAACCCAACTGGCGGCCCATCCTTCTTTGCCGTTGCTCAGTCTCACATGATACCAAACGCCGTCGCTGGCCGTGGTTTCCCCTAAATAGGTCAACACCGTGCCGGCGTCAGCCGTATCGACGACGGAGGCGGATGTGGAAGCGGAAGAACGGATATTGATGGTACTGGAGGTAACTTTCACGGAAGTATTGCTACCGGTATTGTCTCCGTTATCGCCGGTATTGGCGTCGGTGTTGGTATCGCCGCCAGACGGGGTATTGTCCACAGGCGCGGCCCCGGAGCCGCCGTTGATCACATAGGATTGCAAATCTTCCAATTGGGTTTGCAATTCCAGGGTTTTTTGTCCCACCAAATCGTCAACGTAACTCTGGGAAACCAAAGGATCGTTGGAACTGCCCGGCATCACCGTCACCGCGTTTACCACCTGGCCGATCACAAAACCTACGCCGCCAAACACCAAAGCCGTAACAATCAATACCGCAACGGCGCCTTTATTCATCGCAAACACTCCTTTAATTCAACTTTAGACTTACTTTATATAAAATTTTAAAAATTTATGTCGGATTCAACGGGTTTTCTGCGGGATCTGCTTTTCCGGCAAAACCAGCTTCTTACCGCGTAAAACGCCCAATTTCTCTCCCCCGGCAAAAATGCCAATGGTGACCAGGATCAAAATCACCACCGCCTGGGAACTGGTGAGCACCGCCATCAGCACCGCGCTCAGCCCCATCACCAGACTGATGGCATAAATCGCCAATACGGTTTGCCGGTGGCTGAGGCCCAAGGACAACAGGCTGTGATGCAAATGGCCTTTGTCCGCCTGGAATATGGGTTTATGCAGAAACATGCGGCGCAAAATGGAAAACAGCGTATCGAAAATGGGGATGCCCATAATAATGAAGGGGATGAACAGGGACACCACCGTGGCGCCTTTGGACAAGCCCATGATGGCGATGGCTCCCAGGACAAAGCCCAGGAACAAAGAACCGCAATCCCCCATAAACGTTTTCGCCGGATGGAAATTGTAACGCAGGAAACCTGCAGCCGCGCAAACCAGGATCACCGCCGCGATAGCGGCCGGGGCATTGCCTTGGGCCAGGCAAACTGCGGCCATGCACAGGGCGGCGATGGCGGAAACGCCGGCGGACAAACCGTCCAAACCGTCGATCAGGTTGACCGCGTTGGATACGCCGGTCAGCCACAGCACGGTGACCGGAATGCCCCAAAAGCCCAGATCGATCAGGCCGCCGTTTAGAGGATTGGTGATAAACTGTACGCCGGAGCTGCCCAGGCAAAACACCAAGGAAGCGACGATTTGCCCCAACAGCTTCACCTTGGGCGAAATGCCCCGGATATCGTCCACCAAGCCGGTCAGCATCACCAGCGTGCTGGAAACCAACAAGGCCGCCACCGGCCTGGTATAGCAGCCGGAAAGCAATACGCCCACCACAAAGCCGGCATAAATGGCCACGCCGCCCATGCGAGGCGTAGGCGTTTGATGGACTTTGCGGGCATTGGGCTGATCCACGATATGGTACTTGTGCGCCAAACGAATGGCCAGCGGGGTGACCAGCAAAGCCGTTATCAAGGCCGCAACCATACTGAAAGCTATCTGCATACGCCGATTACTCCCTTTGCTAAAAGCCTATGGAAAACGCCGTTTTTTATAAACCGGACGCTCCCATATCATATACGATTACCCCATCGGGCAAGGCGATTTCTTCGTCGCTGATATCGTTGATACGCAAATCCTCATAAGCTACGGTATAGCGGTCGCCCAAAGAATCGGTAAAGGCCACCTGCAGCGGCATACCGTACAAAGTGCTCACCCACAATTGATCGCCCGTGCCCGTTTGCAGCACCTTGCATACCTGTCCGTTGATCTCTTCCGTATCCGTCACGGTACAGGACAGATAATCCTCCGCTTTCGGCTGATCGGGCAAATCCGGATCCGATGGAGAAAATTCCATCATAACGGCGCTGTTTCCTTCCGACGGGGTATAAGAAATCACCGTGTTCTCGTTAAAGTCGTAATACATTTCCGAACCGGTCATACCGGCCATGGTGGAGACGCATTTCATTTGATTGTCTTTGAACCAAACCTGTATCTCCACATTGCCATCCACATAAGGGATGGTTTGCCGGAAGTAGTAGGACTCCACTTTGGACTGGGCCGCCGTTAGATCTTCCAAGGTGGCGGCGGCGCCGTAATCGACAAAACCGCCGGTTTCCGCTTCCTCTTCCGCCGTTTGCTCTTCTTCTTCCTCCTGGACCTGGCCGCCGTCCCCGCCGATACCGGGTTCGATGATGACCGGCTGCACTTCTCCGACGCCGTCGTCCTCCTTGGCGCAGCCGGCGCAAAACAGCAGCAACGCCCCTATGAGGAGAAATAAAAACGGTCTGAATCTACTATGCATCATGGCATTGCCTCTCTTTCTCTTGCTTTCAGCCTGGGAAATTCGTGCGCCATTGAAACCACATAGTTAGTGTTATTATAACACATTTCCTGCCATTAGACAATATTCAGACGTTTTTTTCTTAAAATATGTTCCCGGCTTATTTCCGGCGCTGGCAGAAGAACGCGGGCATTTCCCGGAGCACGGCCGCCTCTTCCGGCCAGTCCAGCAACAAGCGCCGGGCCTCTCCCGCCAACTCCCGGGCATAGGCCATAGCGCCCTCGCAGCCCAAAAGCGTGGCGTAGGTGGTCTTGGCGTTTTTGGCGTCGCTGCCGGTGGGTTTGCCCAGCAAAGCGGCGTCGCCTTGGATATCCAAAACGTCGTCGGTGATTTGGAAGATATAGCCCAACAAATCGCTGTAGCGTTTCAGGGTCTCGATCTGATCCTCCCTGGCCTCCGCCAGATAGGCGCCGCTGACGATGGAAGCGGAAAACAAAGCGCCGGTTTTTTGCCGGTCGATATAGCGCAGCAGATCCCGGCCGATCTCCTGCCCCGCCGCCGCCACATCCGCAGCTTGTCCCGCCACCATACCGTCGACCCCGGCCTGTCGGGCCGTCCAGGCAATGGCCTGCAACAGGGGCCGGGCCGGAGCAGGCGTCTCGGCCATAACGGCGAAAGCATGGGTCAGCAAAGCGTCCCCGGCCAATATGGCGTTGGCCTCGCCATAAACCTTATGGCAGGTGGGCCGGCCCCGCCGCCAATCGTCGTTATCCATGGCGGGCAAATCGTCATGGATCAGCGAATAGGTGTGTATCATTTCCAAAGCCGCGGCAAAAGGCAAATAGGCCGCGCCCACTTTGCCGCAGGCCTCCATCGTGGCCAGGAACAAAGCGGGACGCAATCTTTTGCCCCCGGCCAATACGCTGTGGCGCATCGCCGCGAACAGCGTCTCTTCCCGGGGGCTGGGGGCCGTCAAGATATCCTGCAACTGTTTTTCCACCATTGCGGCGGTTTTTTGCAAATATTCGTTAATCATCGCGCAAAGCTTCCTCCGCCAAATCCAATCGGGCGCGGCATTGCTGGATCAAAGCCACGCCTTGCCGGTACTGCTCCAGCATTTCTTCCAAAGGCAAAGCGCCTTCCTCCATCTTGGCCACGATCTCCGACAATTCGTTCAGCAATTGTTCATAGGTCTTTTCTTTCTTCGCCGCCTTGGCCATGTTCTTCCTCCTTTTGCTCCACCAGGCATTGCAGCCGGCCTTTGGCCAGCAGCAGATGCAAACGTTGTCCCGGCTGCACCTGAGCCGCGTCCCGGATCAAGGCCCGGTTTTCATCCTGGGCCAGGGCATAGCCTCTGGCCAAGGTGGCCAAAGGGCTGAGGCGTTCCAGGGCCCCGGCCTGGGCCGCCGCCTGCTGCCGGCATCGGGTCATATAATCCCGGGCCGAACGCCGCAAAGCCGCCTCCCGCATATCCACATCTTTGACGGCCTCAGACAAATAGCGGGCGGGCTTGTCCCAGACGGCGGCAGCGGACAAAACCGTCAGCTGCTGCTTCCGCCGGTTGATACCATCGGCGAACAAGCGCCGCAGCCGCTGTTCCCCGGCGGCCAGCTCCCGGCGCAAAGTCTCGGCGGAAAAGACCGCCAGCTCCGCGCCTTGGCTGGGGGTAGCCGCCCGTACATCCGCCGCCGCATCCGCCAGGGTGAAATCCACCTCATGGCCTACCGCGGAAATCAGCGGCGTCTGCGCCTGGGCGATGGCCCGTACCACCGCTTCGCTGTCAAAGGCGGACAGATCCTCCGCCGAACCGCCGCCCCGGCCGCAAAGCAAGATCTCATGCCCGGCTGCGTCCGCCCGGTGGATGGCGGCGGCGATCTCCTCCGGCGCCTTGCCCCCCTGCACGGATGTGGGATACAGGGTCAGGCGTACCCCTTTGAAGCGTGCGTAGGCCACCTTGCGGATATCCGCCCAGGCCGCGCCTTCAGACGAAGTGATCACGCCGATATCCGCGGCGTAAGCGGGCAGCGGCTTTTTCCTTTCGGGGTCGAACAAGCCTTCCGCCGCCAAACGCTCTTTCAGCGCGTCCTTGGCCACATCCAAAGCGCCCCGGCCCGCCGGGAACAGGCGTTTCACATACAGTTGGCAGGAACCGTTTTTTTCATACAGGGAAACCTGTCCCCAAGCCGTGACCGACATTCCATCCTGCGGCATAAAATCCAGCTCCGCCCTGTAGGAACGAAACATCACCGCTTTGATCCCCGCCTCCTCTTCCTGGAGAGTAAAATAGATATGGCCGGAGCTGTGGGCTTTGAAACCGGCGATCTCCCCCTGCACCAATATATCCTGAAGCAGCGTATCTTCCGCCAGGTATTCCCGCAGATAATTATTCAGTTGCGCCACGCCGATCACCGGCAGTTTTACATCTTCCATATTCTTTCAATTATCCCATTTTTATCTCATTATCTCCGCCGGCGGGCTTCGTCCCGCTAATCCAGCCGGCGCTGTCCCAAATACGCCACGCCTACGCTGTTGTCCCCGCTGTAGGCGGGGCCGGCGAAAAGCGCCTGGGGCAGCGAGGACAGATACGCCTTCACCAGCGAATTGCCGGCCACGCCCCCGGCCACCAAGGCCATATCGCAATGGTATTCCGCCAAAGCCCAAGCCAGGGCTTTCTTTAGAGAAGCGCCGATATTGACAAAAATCCCCTTGGCCAAAGCCCCGGGGGATACGCCGCTTTGCAATGCTCTTTGCGCGGCGCTTTCCGGCCCGGAAAAGGACATATCCCCGCCCCGGACCGCCGCCTTCAGGGGAAAAGCATCCTCACAGGCGTTTACCGCCAGGCTTTCCAAAGCCGGCCCCGCCGGAAACGGCAGGCCCATAGCCACGCCCAGACGGTCCACAAATTGGCCGGGGGCCAAATCGGCGCTGCCCACGGCCTGAATGGCAAAACCCGCGTCTTGCGGTTCCACATAGAGGATCTCCCCGGTGCCGCCGGACAAATGGGCGGCGATAAAAGGCCGACGGGGCCACATCCCCAAAGACCAGCAAGCCGCGGCCAAATGCCCCTCCTGATGGGAAACCGGCCATAACGGGCAACGGGCGGCGGCGGCAATGGTGGCGGCGGCGGCTTCTCCCGCCCGGAACACCGGCATATAGGAGCCTTCCACCGGGCGCGGCTTCACCGACACCGCCACGCCCCGGATATCCGCCCCGCCCAGGGCGGTCTTCAATTCTTCCATCAGCGGCGGCAGATTCTTGATATGCTGAAACACGGCCTCGCTTTGGCGCAGGCCGCGGCTGCGGTTTTCCACTGTCAAAAGCCGCCTCAAATCGACGATGAGGCGGCTTTGTTGCATCAAAGCTACAGAAGTCGTGTAGCAACTGGTATCCATTCCAACGATCATTTTTCCGGCTCACTTTCTGCGGCGGAAAATTCATGGGCATAGACATTGTCCAAAATGCCGTTGATAAAGCCGGCGCTGTCGGCGGCGGAAAACTTTTTCGCCAACTCGATGGCCTCGTTGATCACTACCGTTACCGGCGTATCGATGGGATGCAGCATTTCCCCCACTGCCAAACGCAAAATGCAGCGATCCACGCCGGCAAAGCGGGAAACCTGCCAACCGCGGGCGTATTTCGACAGCATGGCGTCCACCTGTTCCCGGTCTTTGGCGGCGTTTTCCACCAAAGCTCGGGCAAAAGCCTGATTTTCCGGGCTGAGCCCCAAATCCTCGAACCAGCCCGCCGCCTGCTCAAAGCTGCCGCCGCCGATATCCATATGAAAGGCGGCGATCAGCGCGGCCTCCCGGGCCCGCCGTCTGGGAGCGGAAGACAGGTCTTTGAAATCTTCCAGATTCATCTCCCGGAATTTTGCTTCCGGCGTTCCTTCTATTTTTTCCTCTTGCGCCATGGGCCCTCCCGAATTTCAGCGGCGATCGTTATGGCCGTTGATCGTTATTTTTTGAAAATCTGGTTTAAAGATTCGCTGATGTTCCATTTCTCGTCCAGCTTTTTGCCCAGGAAGATGCCGGCGGCGATACACAAACAAATAAACAGGGCTCTCCAAAAGCCATAGGTAATCACGCACAGGGCAAAAACCAAACCGATGCACCCGCAAACGATCGTCCATTTATGATCCCGCAAAAAGGTCAGAATCGTTTTGTCGTCCATCCGCCAACCTCCTACTCCTATTTATCCACGATACTGTCCACAACCACTTTCATATCCGCCGGCACAATGCCCAGCATCGCCAGCATTTGTTCCTCTACCGTCGCTTTGGCGGCGGAGGCGGTGGCCGGTACGACGACGCCCTGGGGCACGGACAAGAACATCTGCACGCCCAAACCCTCGTCAATGACTTTCAACCGGCTGGACACGTCGCAAACGCCGGGCACATCGGCGGCGGCGCGTTTGATCACATTTTCCACGGCGGCCAAACTCACGTTGATCACCGTGCCCTCGGAGCTTTCCACTTGCACCATTTGCGGCTTGGACTTCCGGTAAAAAACGCCGAACCAGGCGAGTATGCCCAGGATCAAAGCCAACAGCGCGATGCCCAAAAGCAGCCATCTATAATTGGCGGATAAAAAGATCTGCGTGGCGCCGGTGAAAAAGGATTCGGCGATGCGCCCGTTGGTCACGAATACCGCGATGGCCGCCGAAAGGCAAAGCAAAACCGTTCCCATAAGCGCCAACAGGATGCGACGAAAGACATTCATGATCGAACAAACCTCCTTGCTTCAGCAAGCCAATCCGGCGTTTATTCCACCGTCGCTTCTTCTTTTACGGGGAAAGCGACGCCCTGGATATGGATATTGATGGTGCGGCAGGTAAGACCGGTCATGCTTTCCACCGCGCTTTTTACTTTTTCCTGCACGTCGCCGGCCACTTTGGTAATGGCGTAACCGTATTCCACCACGCAAAAGATGTCGATATCCGTTTCCGTGTCGCCTACTTCTACTTTTATCCCTTTGGTCAAGTTTTTCCGTCCCAGCATTTGGGCTATGCCGCCGGTGATGCCGCCGCTCATGCCCGCCACGCCGGGCACGTCGCTGGCCGCCAGGCCGGCAATGGTAGCCACCACGTCGTTGGCGATTTTGATCGCGCCGCTGGCGCCGCCTTCCAAGGTTTTTTCCACTACTTTTTCATCGATTTCCGTCATTTGAATAACCCCCTTTTTTGATCATGGGACAGGTGATCCCAATGCAACGGATGCAAAAACATTGTTATATACAGTTATTATAACAAACTTTTCACCGGTTTACAATAATTACATTTTCATAACCGATATCGCATACGCTGTCGACGATTTCGGCGATCTGCATAGCTTCTGACGCATCTATTTCGCCGCCCACGATCACAGTTGCCTGTTTTTCACCGATAATCACCACGTTTTCGCCAAAATTTTTCGCTTTCATCAGTGTTTCCGCTTTGATTTCCTGACCATAGGTTTCGATCAGCGCCACTTTGCTTTGTTCCGCCGCCGCTTTGGCTTCCGCCCCGGCCTGTTCATCCGCTGCGATTCTTGTCAGCTCCGCCAATTCCCCGGCTTTCGTTTGCTCCCGCTGCAAACGGTAGGCGGCAAACAAAGAGGCGTCCCCTTCCCTTTCGGGATCCGTTTCCTCGTTTGCCGGCGCTTGTTCCGTTCCCGCCGCCGGGCTTTGGTTTTCTTCCGCCGCCGGGCCGTCCGCCGCTTGAACCTGAGCAAAGGCGGCGGAAATATCCGCCGCCGGCATTTCGCCGCCGATACCGCCGTCCAGGCCGCTGCCGGCCTGCTCCCATAGATACAGACCCAGGCATAAACCGACGAACAATACCAGGACGGCTTGGGGCAAGCGCCGGTTCCCTTTGCGGACGGCGCTTTTTTTCCAAGGGATTTTTTTCATTTTTGCGCTCCTTTCTATTTTCCGTTTTATCCGTTGACCAAGCCGCGCCTATTCCCCGCCGCCCTTGCCTTCCACAATGGCGATGCGGTTGGCAGGCAAGGCCAATAAACTGCTGACCGCCTGATACAACCTTTCTTTCACCAACGGGTCTCCCGCGCCTTCCGATACCACGATCACCCCCTGTACCGGCGGATCGTTTTCCTGCAGCAGCACCGGGCCGTCCTCGCCCTGGGAGAGAGAGGTTTTCAGGCTGCTTTCCGCTTCGCCCTGCCGTTCTTCCCGGTCATAGGCGTACACCTTTTGCGGCCCCCCGGCATAGGTAAGGATGGCCTCCACTTTGCCGGCCCCCTTCACCTGCTGCAGCAGAGCCGTCAGTTCGGCGGTAAAATCCGCTGCTCCCGCCGGGGCGGCGCCGGTTTCTTCCGCCGGCGGCCCGGCTTTCGCGGATGGGGCTTGGGAACGTTCTCCGCCGGCAAACAGCATCAGCGCCGCCCCCAAAAGGAAAACCGCCAGCAATTTGCCGAGGGTTTTCTTTTCTTTGCCGCTTAAAGCCTGCCATTTTTCTTTCAGCCAATCGCTTTTGTCCTGCGCTTCCCGGGGGCTTTGCCCCGCGCAGGGCTTATCTCTATCTTCCTCTTCCTTCACCGGCAGACACCTCCGATATCGTAATATTTTCTTCCGCCACGGCAAAAAAGCCGGACAATGAGGCAGACAGTTTTTGCCGGTCCAGGACGGCCCCTTCCCGGAGGAGGACGTTTACCTGCAGGCCGGTAAGGACGCCGCTTTGCGCGTCGATCTCCGGCCGGGCCCGGGCCTGCTCCACCCCTTCGTTCAGGCAAACCAACGCCTGAATCTGCCGGGACAATTGGTCCAGATATTGATCGTAAGCCTGCCCCTGCAGATATACCGCCAGCGCCTCCCCCTGCTGCCGGTAGCTGTGGGGATCCTCCCTTGCCTCCGATTGGGGCCAGGGGATATCCGGATGCTGTTTCCAGGTTTCCCACAGGGCGCTCAACGGCTGCAGGATCACGGCGATCAGCAGCAAACCCAGGGCAAAACGGCTGAATTTGGCCAATTCCCCCGACGGCAACAACAAATCCAGGCAGGCGCTGAGCAGGAGCAAAGCGGCCACGCCCCGGACGATTTCCGCCACAGTCTCCATGCTCCCCTCCTTTCAGCGCATCATCAGGCTGACATTGCCCAAAGCCACCAGCAACACGATCAAAAAAAAAGCAAACAAACCGCTGACGGCCAAAACGGCGAAGACCAAGGTCAAATATTTTCCCACACAGGTGAGGGAATCGGCCAGGATCGCGTCGCCCAAAGGCTGGGCCACCGCACCCGCCAGTTTGAACAGCCAGGATTGCAGCAGGATGCGCAAGGCCGGCAAAGCGCAAAGGACGACCAAAACCCCGGCGGCCACCACGCCCAGCCAGTTTTTCAGCATTCCCAAACCGGCCAAAACGCTGTCCAGGGTATCCGCCAAAGTACCGCCAACCACGGGAATAAAAATGCCGGCGGCGGTTTTGGCCGCTTTCACCGACAAACCGCCTACGGAAGCCGCCGCAAAACCGGATACGCCCAAAACGCCGCAAAACAGCGCCGTGCTCAGGCTGAACAAAGACATGGCCGTATCCTTCAGCAGCCCCGCCAGCTTATCCACGGATAGGCTGGGGCTGAAGCGGCTCAACAGGCTCAATATGGCGGAAAAGAAGATCAGCGGGTATACCACTTTTTGGATCAATAGCAGGTTCATGCTCAAGGCCGCCGTCAAAAGCGGATCCACCGCCGCAGCCGCCGCGCCGCCGCCCAAAGCCGCCAGCAAGGGCAGCAGCACCGGCAGCATCACGCAAACGAAATCGCCGATCCGATCCACCGTAGCGCCGGCCTGGGCCAAAGTCCGGCTGAACAGCGCCGTCACCGGAGCCAGCACCAATAAATAGGCTACAAAGGAGCCGATTTTGCCGACGCTGCCGCCCAAACTGTTTTTCAGCGCGGCCATCAGTGCGCATAGCAGGGACAAGGCGACGATTTGCCAGATGAAACGGGCCTGGGAGAACAACTCTCCCCAAAGCAATTGTCCCAAAGCGTCAAACATGCGGGAAAAGCCGCCGGAAAAATCTCCGTCTTTCAAATCCTGCCACAGCTCACTGAAGCGAAAACCGGTTTCTTCCGTGGAGAATTGATCGTCCAAATGTTCCAAAAACGAAGTCAGATCCCCGCTGTCCACCATATCCCAAATCTGCCGCTCTGCCCTGTCTCCGTCCAAAGCCTGCGGGCGCGTTCCCTCCGCCGGGCCGTCCGCGCTTTGCGCCAGGGCGGGCGGCCAAGCGCAGGCGAGACAAAGCAGCCACAGCAAAGCGGCCAGGACGCAGGCCGGCAGCAGTCCGCGCCAAGGCCTCCGGCTCCGATTTTTGCCGCCAACGGCCTCTGTTCCGGCGGCTTTTCCCGGCATAGCCCATCCCCCTTTCAGGACAATACCTCCATCACCGATTGCACCACCCCGGCAATGATCGGCAAAGCCAACAGCAATATGGCCGCTTTCGCCGCCAACTCGATTTTCATGGCCAGGGCGTTTTGCCCGGCGTCCCGGCACAATTGACCGGCGAATTCCCCCACATAGGCCACGCCGATGATTTTCAGCATCAGCGACAGATAATAGCTGTCCACGCCGGACAAAAGGGCGATATCGCCGAATTCCTGCAGCAAAACGCCGAAATAGGGCAAAAGCTTCAGGAACAGTACGCCGCCCGCCGCCAAAGCGGCCAAAACGCTCAAAGCCGCCAGTTTGCTGTCTTTGAGAAAAACCGTGATCAGCGAAGAGATCACCGCCACCGCCGCCAAAGCCAGCAAAACGCTTCCTTCCATGGCTTTCCCCCGTCAATAAAGATTGAACACCGACTCCACGCCGGCAAACAGTTGCTGTATCACCGGCAATACCCGAAGCAAGCCCAGGGCCAGCCCCACCACCAGGGTCAAATAGGCGTACTCATCCCGGCCGGCTTGTTTCAGAAAGGTATGCAATATGGTCACGGCGATGGCCAAAGCCAATAAAAAAAAGATGATCGATATGTCTTCCATAAAAGCGCCACCTCTTTCCCGTCTTTTTTCGTTCGCGGCCACGGCTCACAGCAGCAGCAAAGCCGTTACCAACCCGCAGCCCCAACTGAGGCAGCGCCACACCCGGCAAAAGCTTCCGGCGTAGGCCGCGGCTTCCTGCTCCTGCCCGGCCAGGGCCAAACGGGTCAATTCCAGCATTTGCAACTGTTCCTGCCGGCCGGTCAATCCCAATTGGGGGCCCAAAGCCAAAAGGATCTGCCTGTCCTTCTCCTGCAGGCCGCCGGGCCAATCCGCAAGACAGTCCCGCCAGATATCTCCGGCGGTGCGGCCTTGCCCCAGGGCCAAAGCCTGGGCGGCGGCGCGAAACAAGGGAGCGGCGGCGCCGGCCGCGGCCGCCGCGCCGGCCATGGCCCGGGACAATGGCAGATCCGCATAAGCGATTTGGTTGGACCAACTGAGTAGTCCCTGCTGCAAACCGAAGAGCAGGCGGCAGCGGTATTGCAAACGGCCGGCGGCCACATGGCCCACGCCTGCCGACGCGGCCACGATCAGCGCGCCGCCCAGCAGCTTAAGCACATTCGTTCCGGGAACGCTCCACCGGCCTCATTTCCCCGTCCAGCACCGTTTCCACCGTGCCCGGCCCCAAGCGCCGGGAAAGAAAGACAAACCGGCCGAAGGCTTTGTCCGCCAGCAATTGTCGCAAGGCGGGGCGGCGGGCCAAATCCTCTCCCGGCGCGCCGTGAGCGGTAGCGATCACCTTGACGCCGGCATGGGCCGCTTCTGCGATGGCGGCCACATCCTCCGGCCTGCCGATCTCATCGCACAGCACCGCTTGCGGCCCCATGGAACGCAGCAGCATCATCAGGCCTTCCGCCTTGGGACAGCCGTCCAGCACATAGCTGCGGGGCCCTACCGGCAATGGGGGAACGCCCAAACGCAAAGCGGCCAGCTCCGAACGCTCGTCGACGACGCCGCAGCACAGGGCCTCTCCCATGGCGCCGGAACTGAGCAAACAGGCCATGTCCCGCAGCATGGTGGTTTTCCCCGCCCGGGGCGGCGCCACCAGCAGCGTGTGGCACAGCCGGCCTTGGGCGTCCGCCAGCAAAGGCAGCAACGGCCTGGCCAAACCGGGGATATGCCTGGCCAAACGGATATTGACGGCGGACAGATCCTTCAAGGTCCGCACCTGCCCCTTTTCCAATACCGCCCGGCCGGTGATACCGGCCCGATGTCCGCCGGGCAAGGTGACGTAACCCCGGCGCAATTCCTCGGCCAGAGCATAATAAGAAGAATCGGTGATCAGCAATACGCTTTTGCCGAAATCCCCGGCGCTGAAACGGCAGCCCGCCTCCGGCTCCCGGCTGAGCCCGCCCCGGCCGTTCAGCCATCCTTCCCGGGTGTGAAAACGCAGCAAAACCGGGTGCTCCGGCCGCAGGCGTATCTCTTCCAGCTCCGCTAAAAGCGCCGGCGGCAAATCGTTCAGGTATTGCCGCCAAGCCTCGGGCAAATAGGGCGTCACTTGTTTATATGTCTCATCCATACGATCCCCTCTTCCCTCGTTCCACTTGTCCAGCTATGTATCACAGTATATGGAAACCGCCTGCGCCGTAGAACCAAAGGGCAAAGATAAACCGGCAAAAGCAAAATAAATACAAAAAAGGAAAGCATCTGTCCATTGGTCTGCCCAAAAGCCGGGGCATACAAAAAAGCCCGCGTCTTTTAAAAAGACACAGGCTTTCTGCATACCCCAAAATATTGCCGTCTTTATTCGTTTTTCCTTCCGTCCGCAGGGCAAACTACAAGGTTTGGGGAATATAATCGCCGTTTTCCAACGCATACAGATGATAACCCGGCTCCGCCTCCTGCAGCAGCCCGTCCAATTGGGCCCGGTCCTGGGTTTTGAGTTTGATGGCGAAACCGCAGCCGCTGGTGATTTGCCGGGGCGTGGGCATCAATTGCGACTGAAACATCCCCTTCAGCCGTTTTTCCATGGCGATGGCCTGATGCGTGGAGTCAAAGGTGATCACAAAACAACCGCTAGCCATAGTCGCTCCTTATCCTTAAATAAAGATGCAATTGGCGGCGTTGTTCATTTTCTCCACAAACATAAACATATTGCCCACTTTGCCGATGGCCAAACGTTCGCTCAGATCATAGAAATTCAGGCAAGCGCCGCAAGCAAAGATCTCCACACCCTGTGCTTCCAACGTGGCCAAAGTATCCAGTACCGGGCTGTCCTGGCAAGCCAGGAATACGCCGCCGTTGACGAAAATCAGGGATTGGGGTTTGGGATTGGCTTCCGTCAAAGCATACAGATAGCTCTTCATCAGGTTTTCGCCCAATTCGTCGCTGCCTTTGCCGAAGGTCTTGGCGCTTACCACCACCACCGGCCGTTTGCTGTCTTCCCCGCCGTCACTGCCGGCATGTTTCTGCAGATGCACCACATAGACGCCGTCTTCCGTCTCGGAAGAAAAGCCCAGGCCTTTGTCTTCGGCATAAGAGCGCAAATTGTTGAAAGCCACCGCATTGTCTACCCGGACGGTCAAAATGCCTTCCGTAAAAGTGTCCAGTATCTTTTTGGATTCAATGATCGGTTTGGGACATTGCCAACCTATGGCGTTCAATTCTTTTTGTTCCATTTTCATACCCTACCTTATCTGTAGTTTCGTTTATCTGGTTTATTCCATGGTAGTATACATTCTTTTTCCGTACACATGCATGGATACATCGGCTTCGTATTTATTATACTCATTAAAATATAGAATCACAATCCTTTTTTCGTGAATATAATGTTTTTCCCTGGCTGGCTGTCAGGTTCAAGGCGCAAAAGGGGATCAGCGACCGGTCCGGCCGGGCCACATAAACCCGGCAGCGGCGCAAACGCTGCAAATCCAGGCTCAGGCCGTCCTGAAAGGCCATGGCGGAAAGGGAAAAGCCGTTTTGCACCCGTTGATCCAGCCAGGTGGGGAAAGAGCAGCACCAGGCGCCGTCCCGGTGGCCGCTTTGCCAATTGACGGCCAGGTGGCGGCGGGAGCGGTCCATACCGCCGCAGCAGCCGCCGCTGCCTACGGAAACCACCTTTTGCCCGTCGTAAATAAAGCTGCCCTGAAAAGCGCATAACGGATGGGCGGTGGCCAAGGGGCTAAAATGTTCCCGGCGCAGCAAGCCCCGGCTTTGCGCCGTCAATTGCCGCATACATTCGTCCAGCGTGGGGCCGGCGGCCAGGCCGGGATGGCGGCCGCTGTAGCATACCGGCTGCAAATGCAGCCCGCGGATATGGGGCAGGTTTTCCAGCATCAAAAAAAAGCAGGGGCCGATCTGCTCCATGTTGACCCCGGATACCGCCGTAAAGGCCAACACCACCGGCAGCTTGGCCCGGCGGCAGGCGGCCAAGGCCGCCATTTTGATATCCAGCAGCTTTTCGCCCCGCAACGTTTGATACACTTGGTCGTCCAGGCCATCGAATTGCAGAAAAACCGCGGACAAGCCCGCCGCCGCCAAAGTTTCAGCATACCGAGCCTCCCCAGCCAGGCGTTTGCCGTTGGTATTCAACTGCACATAGGGAAAGCCTTTGTCCCGGGCCAGGGCGATGATTTGCGGCAAATCCCGGCGCAAAGTGGGCTCGCCGCCGGAAAGCTGCAGATTGTAGGGCTGCCTGCCCTGGCTGCGCTGCAGCAAAAAATCCAACATGGATGTGATTTGCGATAGATCCGGCGGCGGATCCGCCCCTTCCCCGGAGGCCGCGTAGCAATAGGGGCAATGCTGGTCGCAATCGCCGGTCAGTTCCAGCAATACGCAGCAGGCGTCCTGCAAATGGGCCTGGCAAATGCCGCAATCAAAGGGGCAGCCCCAAAGGGCAGGCCGCTCCCAGGGGCCGGCCTGCGCTTCCCCGCCCTGCCGCAGCCAGGCCAGATACCCGTCCTCGTCCTGCCAGATCAGACGGCTGAAAGCGCCGTGTTCCGGGCATATCTTTTCCAAATATACCCGATGCTCCCGGGCGACGATCTGCGCCGGCAAGCGGGTCAAACATACCGGACACAAACTGGCCGTGCGTTCCAGTATTTTTTCCCCCATTTATTTTTCCTCCAAAATCATTTCCACCTCCGCCACTTTGCCCAAAGCGGTCTCTTCATCCAGATAGGGCTGGCCGCAGCGGGGGCAGCGCAACAAAAGCGTGGAAAAGGTGCTGTCCATATAGGAAACATGGGTTTTTGCCGAGCGCAAAGGCATTTGGCAAGAACAGCAAAGCAAACCGTCGCTGTTTTCTATCAAATCTTCCGTTTTTATTTCATTCATGGCATTTTCTCCCATTTTCTCCGGCGGGCCCGGCTTGCTTTGGCAACAGCGCCAAAAGCATAGACAAACCGGAAGCCGCGATCTGGCCAAGCTCCATTCCGGCTTGGCAACGGCGCATTTATTATAGCATATTTTTCCCCGGCGGCAAACGGCCCCACGGTTGAAAAAAAGGCCTGGGCATGCTATATTTTTAGCATGACCGGCAGATTTTTTCCATAAAAGGAGGCCGTCATGCATAATAAAACCTATGTTCGCGGCAAAAAGACTTTGGCCGTTTTGTCCGCTTTGCTTTTGGCGATCTATTGCTTTCTGGTTATTTGCCTGTTTTTCAGCCAAACGCCGGATACCGTAAAGGCTATCCCTGCCTACAGCGGCGCGCCCTATGTGGAAATCAACGGCAATCGCCCCGGCTTCACCCGGGCGGATCTGACCACAAAGGCTTATGAAAGCTACAGCGACCTGGACATACTGGGCCGCTGCGGCATGGCCAGGGCCAATCTGGGCCGGGAAACCATGCCCCGGGGCGAAAGAAGCCCCATCGGCCAAATCAAGCCTTCCGGCTGGCATACCGTCAAATATGACGGTATAGACGGCAAATATCTGTACAACCGCTGTCATCTGATCGCCTACTGTCTAAGCGGGGAAAATGCCAATGAAAAGAACCTGATCACCGGCACCCGTTATTTGAACACCCAGGGCATGCTGGCTTTTGAAAACATGGTTGCCGACTATATCACGGAAACCGGCAATCATGTGCTGTACCGGGTGACGCCGGTATTTCACGGCGTGAATTTGCTGGCCACCGGGGTGCAGATCGAAGCTCTGTCCGTAGAAGACCGGGGCGAAGGCATTTGCTTCAACGTGTTCCTGTATAATGTGCAGCCCGGCATCGTCATCGATTACCGTGACGGCGAAAGTCGGCCGGCGGAAAACTGAACCGCCGGAAAAAACCGGCAAAGAAACCCGGATAAGCAGACCGGATACGGAGCCGATCGAAAGGAGATACCCATGCTTACAGAAGAGTTGATTGCTTATGCGGCGGAACAGGCAGGAGATTTGCAGCTGACCGATATGGTTTTGGGCGTCGGTTATACGGCGGTACGTTTTTCCCCGGAACATTGCGGCGTTTGCTATACCTTCCGGGAAGAATTGGGCTTTTCCTGCGGCGTATTGGATCGGGCGGGAAGCTATGCCGGCGTCCAGGCCACGGATATATTGCAATGGGCCGCCTCCAAACTGCCGGCCCGGGCCAGCGTGGGCCTGGCGGCCATCAACGCTTTGCTGAACCGGGGCTACCCCGAAGGGGAAAACATCGGCGACGCGGTTTCCTGCAGCAGCGAAGATACGGTGGGGATGATCGGCTTTTTCTGTCCTTTGGCCGCAAAATTCAGAAACCTGGCCAAAGACTTCTATATTTTTGAAAAGCGCCCGGCTCCCGGCCCCCATATCCACGCCGCCGAAGAAATGGACGCCCTGCTGCCCCGTTGCGATATCGTGGTGCTCAGCGCCACCACCCTGGCCAATCACACCGCCGAACGCATTTTGTCCCTGTGCGGCAAGGCCAGGGAAATCATCATGGTCGGCGCTTCCACGCCCATGGCCGGGCCGGTACTGCGGCGTTATGGCGTGACCATGCTGGCCGGCACGGAGATTTGCGACGGCGACCTGGCCATGCGCATCGTGGCCCAGGGCGGCGGCGGTATGGATCTGGGACGGGCCGGCCGCAAAACGCTGCTGCGCATCTGAGAGGGATGCGGGGGCTCCATGGCCGGGTGCAGCCTGCCGGGATAACCGGCTGCCCGGCCTGAAAAAAGAAATTTTCGCGGATAATAAAAATTTTCCGTTTTTCTCGTTTGCTTGACGGCCGCTATATGATATAATTATAGAATCGGTTATACTATCGGTTTTGCCTGGGCAAGCCATAAACGCCGTTTTTTACAGAAAATCGCCCCGCCGCCGCCGAATCACCGGCGCAAACGGCAGGGCAAAGAAGGGAGATATCCTATGAAAAATCTGCTTCAACTCATTGAAAACGATAGCAAATTGACGGCTGAGCAACTGGCGGTTATGCTGGATACCGATGTGGCGGAAGTAAAAGAATCGATTAAAGCCTTTGAGGATCAAGGCATTATTTTGGCATACAAAACCATCATCGACTGGGACAAAACCGACCGGGAATATGTCACCGCTTTGATCGAACTGAAAGTCGCCCCGCAACGGGACAAAGGCTTTGAACGGATCGCCGAAAAAATCTACAACTATCCGGAAGTGCAAAGCGTGTATCTGATGTCCGGCAGCTATGATCTGGCCGTGATCCTGGAAGGGCATACCATGAAGGAAGTGGCCTATTTTGTCGCCAAAAAGCTGGCGCCCTTGGAATCCATCGTTTCCACAGCCACCCATTTCGTTTTGCGCAAATACAAAGACGAAGGCGTTATCTTTGACAATATTGAAATCGACGAGAGAGGAAACTGTATATAAATGCTGAATTATAACGACATTCTGTCGAATAAAGTACAGAATATCAAGCCGTCCGGCATCCGAAAATTTTTCGATATCCTGGACGACATGAAAGACGTCATTTCTCTGACCGTAGGACAGCCGGATTTCGTCACCCCCTGGCATATCCGCGAAGCCGGCATCGAAAGCCTGGAAAAAGGGAAAACCTATTACACCTCCAACAGCGGCTCCATGGAACTGCGGGAAGAGATCTCCCGCTATTTATACCGGCGCTTCAACCTGAATTACAGCGCCAAAGACGAAATCATCGTCACCGTGGGCGGCAGCGAGGCCATCGATATCGCCATCCGCGCCCTGCTCAATCCGGGAGACGAGGTCATCATACCGGCCCCCTGCTTCGTTTGCTACGAACCCATGGTAGATTTGGCCGGCGGCAAGGCGGTGGTCGTCGCCACCCAGGAAAAGGATTGCTTTAAGCTGACCGCCGACGCTTTGCGGCAGGCCATCACCCCCAAGACCAAGCTGCTGATCCTGCCCTACCCCAACAACCCCACCGGCGCGATCATGACAACGGAAGATCTGGAAGCTCTGGCGGAAGTATTGCGGCCTACCAATATCATGGTTTTGGCCGACGAGATCTATGCGGAGCTGACCTATGGCCGCAAGCACGTTTCCATCGCCACCCTGGACGGTATGCGGGAACGCACCATCATCGCCAGCGGTTTTTCCAAGGCCTATGCCATGACCGGCTGGCGTATGGGCTACACCCTGGCCCCGCGGGAAATCTCCCAGCAAATGCTGAAGATCCATCAGTTCGCCATCATGTGCGCCCCCACCACCAGCCAACACGCGGCCATCGAGGCCATGCGGGAAGGGGACGAGGATATCGCCAATATGCGGGACGAATACAATCGCCGCCGCCGCTATATCGTCAACAGCCTCAAAGGCATCCATTTGGATTGCTTCGAGCCGGAAGGCGCGTTTTACGTGTTTCCCAATATCGGTGGCTACGGCATGAGCAGCGAAACGTTTTGCGAACGCCTGCTCTTTGAAGAAGGCGTGGCCATCGTGCCGGGAACGGCTTTCGGCGCCTGCGGCGAAGGCTTCGCCCGTATCTCCTACGCCTACTCCGTAAGCCATATCGCTTTGGCTTTGGACAAAATCGAAAAATTCCTCACCCGGATACAAGCGGAAAAAAAATAAAACGCCGGTGAAAACGGCGCAACCCAGGGGACGGCCTAGGCCGTCCCTTTTTTCCGGCCGGAAGCGCCGGCCCGGTTTCATATATCATCCAAAAACATGCGAAAGGCCGTGGGCAAAGCGTAGCTTTGCCGCATTTCCGCCAAAGCGGCCCAGGCAAACCCTTCCGCCATATGGGCGCACTGTATATGATAGCAGACCATTTGCCAACGGATATGGGTAAACACATGTTCTTTGTGGATCTCCCGCTGCATAAGCGAAGGCTCTACGCCCCAGGACGCCGCCTGGGCCAAAGCCGCCGCCGGCGACAAAGTCCCCGCCACATTGGGCAACTGCCATAGGCCGGACAGCAAGCCTTCTCCCTCCCGTCTTTGCAGCGCCACTTTGTCCTGGCAGCGCAATAAAAACACGGTGCGTTGTTCCAGCCGTTTTTCCCGTTTGGGCAGGCGCGCCGGCAACTCCGCCACGGAGCCCCGGGCATAGGCCAGGCACAGGCCCTGCACGGGGCAAAGGGCGCATTTGGCAGATTTGGGCGTGCAAACCGTGGCCCCCAATTCCATCAGCGCCTGGGTAAAATCGCCGCAGGCCCCCGCCGGATATACCGCTTCCAATTCCTGCTTCACCTGCTTTTTTACCTGGGGCATATCCACCGGCCTATGGTCGTCCGTCATCCGGGCCCGCCAGCGCAATACATTGCCGTCCACCGCCGCCACCGGCAATTCAAAGCAAATCGAGGCAATGGCCCCGGCGGTATAGGGACCCACGCCGGGCAAGGCCAAAATGCCTGCGTAGGTTTGTGGAAAAACGCCGCCGTTTTCCCGGACGATTTGCCTGGCCGCCTTCTGCAGATTGCGGGCGCGGCTGTAATAGCCCAGGCCTTCCCATAGTTTCAACACCTGTTCTTCCTCTGCTTGGGCCAAAGCGAAAACCGTAGGCAGCGCCGCTAAAAAACGCCGGAAATAGGGACGTACCGCCTCCGCCCGGGTTTGCTGCAGCATGATTTCCGATACCCAGACAGGATAGGGCTCCCGATTCTGCCGCCAGGGCAGATCCCGGGCGCATTGGCGATACCAATCCACCAATATGGACGCTGCTTTTTGATCTTTCGCATAAGATTCCATAGCCGACCTCATATTTATCGACGGTTTGCCGATCTGCCTCTTGATTCGCTGTATGGCCTCATTATATAAGACCTTTTGGAGAAAAACAAGCCGCCGCCAGATAGCGCTTGCCGCTCCGGGAACGTTTGCCTTCGTTTGCCAGTCATAGTATAATAATAAAGTCTGGAGGTATGCCTATGTACGGTACAACGCCTATCCGGCAAACGGCGGTTTTCGCCTGTGCCTTGGCGCTGGTGTGGATACTGTTATCCGCCGTATGTCCCTGCGCCTATGCCAATATGGCGGCGCCGGCTCCGGCGGATGTCGCCTCCTCCGTCACCTTTGCCCAAAACGACAGCATTGCCGTACGGTCGGAGGTTTTGGATATTGCCGTCCACGGCGGCAAAGCGGATATCACCGCTACCTATACCATGGAAAACATGACCGGCAAGCCGGTTTCCACGCCCGCGATGTTCCTGGCCCCCCATATGGAAGACGGCAGCGTGAGCCTGACGGTAAACGGCCAGGCAGCGGATTTTGCCGTGGAAAGCTATGCTTTGCCTTACGGCGCTGCTGTGGCTGCCAGGGATTGGCGATACGTGGTGCTGACGGAAACTGGCGCGGCCGCCGAAGCCGGCGGGGGAACCGTGGACAGCGTCAGCTTTACCATGGATTTTCTGCCTGGGGAACGCTATGTGGTGACGGTATCCTACGCCTATCGACTGGGCGGCTACCCCGATTATGATTTCAATGTAAAAATGGGGCGCATCGAGTATTATCTGACCCCGGCGGCCCTGTGGAAGGATTTTGAAAACCTAACCGTCAATCTGTATCTGGACGAGGATATGCCGGTGCTGGCCGACAGCAATTTGCCCTTTGAAAAAGTCGCGCCACGGGTATATCGATACGTTTCATCGACGCTGCCTGCGGAAAACCTGACCATCGTCATCGATGAAAACCGCTGGCAAACGATAGCCGGTTTTTTCCGCAGCCCCTATCTGCCGGTGATGCTGCTGTACGCCGCGCCGTTTCTGCTGATCCTGGCGGCGGCGGTACTGACCCTGGTTCTCTTGCACCGGCGCAGAAAGCACAAATGCGGCGAGCTGCCTCCCAAAAGGCAATAAAAAACGACGCTGAGCAACGGTCAGCCGTTCCGGAAGCGATTATGCCGCTTGCCGGACAAAAAAAATAAGAATCTTTTGAACGAGGAACAAAACCATGTTGAAAATCGAGCATTTGACCAAGACCTTCGGTACCAAAAAAGCGGTGGACGATTTATCCCTGCATATTCAACCGGGAGAAATTTACGGCTTTATCGGCCACAACGGCGCGGGAAAAACCACCACCCTCAAAAGCGTGGTGGGCATACTGCAGTTTGACGAAGGGAACATCACCATCAACGGCACGTCCATCCGGGAAGATCCGCTGACATGCAAAAAGCAATTTGCCTATATACCGGATTCCCCGGATCTGTACGATTTTATGAGCGGTATCAAGTACCTGAACTTTGTGGCGGATATTTTTGCCATCCCCGCCCAAGAACGGCAGGAAAAGATCCGTACCTACGCCGGTTTGCTTGAGCTCACCGGCGATCTGGCCCAGCCGGTCTCCGCCTATTCCCACGGCATGAAGCAAAAGCTGGCCGTCATCGCCGCCTGGCTCCATTCCCCCAAGCTGATCGTGATGGACGAGCCTTTTGTCGGCCTGGACCCCAAGGCCTCGCATCTGCTCAAGCAAATGATGCGGGAACATTGCGACGGGGGCGGGGCCATCTTCTTCTCCACCCATGTGCTGGAAGTGGCGGAAAAGCTCTGCGACAAGGTGGCCATCATCAAGCAGGGCAAGCTGATCAAAGCCGGCACCATGGAGGAAGTGAAAGGCGACGACAGCCTGGAAGAAGTCTTCTTGGAACTGGAGGCGGAATAAATGCTGAAGGTACTGATCAAAAAACAGCTTACGGAAGTGTTCAAAAGCTACTTCTATGACGCCAAAAACAATAGAATGCGCTCCAAATGGGCGGTGGCCGGCTGGTTCGTTTTCTTTATCGCCATCATGGCCGGTCTTCTCGGCGGCATGTTCACCGCCCTGGCCCTGAGTATGTGTCCTGGTCTGACCGCCGTAGGTATGGGCTGGCTGTACTTCCTGCTGATGGGCGGGATCGCCATCATCCTGGGGGCTTTCGGCAGCGTATTCAACTCCTATTCCGGCCTTTATCTGGCCAAAGACGGCGACCTGCTTCTGTCTATGCCCATCCCGGTAAAGACGGTCATCGCCGCCCGGCTGACCAACGTCTATTTGATGGGCGCCATGTACGCCGCCACCGTGATGCTGCCGGCGTTGATCGTCTATTGGATCACGGCAGGGCCCACGGTGGCCAGGGTGATCTGCGGCATTTTGTTGTTCCTGATCGTCACCGTCATCGTTTTGCTGCTTTCCGCCATACTGGGCTGGGTGGTGGCCAAAATCAGCCTCAAGCTGAAGAATAAAAGTTTCATCACCGTTCTGGCTTCCCTGCTGTTTATCGTCGCCTACTATGTGGTTTACTTCCGGGCCAGCGATATGGTGCAAGATATCATCCAGAATGCTGGCGCTTACGGGACGCAAATCAAGGGCGCATCTTACGCCCTCTATCTGTTCGGCCGCACCGGCGAGGGCGATTGGATGGCCGCCGCCATTTACCTGGCCGTCACGGCGCTTTGCTTTGCCGGGGTCTGGATCGTGCTGTCCCGCAGTTTCCTGAATATCGCCACGGCCAGCGGGAAAACGGGGAAAGTACGCTACACCGAAAAGGCGGTCAAAGAAAAGACCCCCTTTGGCGCTTTGCTAAGCAAGGAATTCGCCAGATTCACCTCTAACCCGAGCTACATGCTCAATTGCGGCCTGGGCGTTTTGCTCATCCCCGCCTGCGCTGTGCTGTTTCTGATCAAAGGGCGGGAGATCGCGGAGACGCTCAACCAGGTTTTCAGCGGCATGCCGGACTGCGCAGCCGTTTTGCTCTGCGCCTCGCTGTGCCTGCTTTCCTCGATGAACAATATGGCCACGCCTTCCGTATCCCTGGAGGGCAAGAGCATCTGGATACCCCAATCCCTGCCGGTGCAGGCGAAAACGGTACTGCGGGCCAAAACCTCCGTACAAATGCTGCTTACCGCCATCCCTATGTTGCTGGCTGTGATTTGCACGGCAGCGGTTGTTCCGGCCTCCCTGCCGGTCAAGCTTTTGCTCTGCATCATGCCCCTGCTGTATTCGGTTTTTTCCGCCGTATCCGGCACGGTGGCCGGGGTGCGCATGCCGATCCTCAACTGGACCAACGAGCTTGCGCCCATCAAGCAAAGCGGCGCGATCATGATCACCCTGTTCGGCGGTTGGCTGCTCAGCATCGCTTTGGCCGGTCTGTACCTGCTGGTGGGTTATAAAATCGGCGCGACGCTCTATCTGCTGCTGTGGTCTGCGCTGTTCGCCGTCCTCTCGCTGATCTTGCTGAAATGGCTGGATACCAAAGGCGCGGCGGCGTTCTCCGCACTGTAAAGGATCCGTCTTTTCCCTGCCCCGGCTACGGCCTGACGGCCATAGAAAAGATGAATAAACTCCCCGGCGGAACCGTTCTGCCGGGGATTCGTTTATGGGAACCGGCTTTTTGATATATTTTTGCCGGAAGCAAAAAAAATCTTTGTATATCCGAGGTTTTCAGTGTAGAATAAATTGTATCGAAAAAATCGGTTGAAGCCCCGGTCGGACTATTCTTGCCACGGCGGTTTTGCGTCATAGCCAACCGGGGTTTACTATCATGCGAACAGCAAGAATAACAACGAACAGCGAGGATAATACAGTGGCCTACTATCTGGAAAACCGGGAACAGGTGCTGCGCGAGCTTCATACCTCCGTTGAGGGGTTAAGCGCGCAGGAGGCTGCGGTCAGACTGCAGCAAAACGGGAAAAATCTACTGCAGGAAGAGGAAAAACGCTCCGTCTGGCGGAAATTTCTGGACTCCGTCACGGACCCGATGATACTGATGCTGCTGGGCGCGGCGCTGGTACAGGTGATCGTCACCATACTGGAAACCCAGGGCAATTTTACCCTGGGCTCTTTCACCGACGTCTTTGTGATCCTGGCGGTGGTGATCATCAACGCCGTCATGAGCCTGGTGCAGGAAAACAAGGCGGAGGCGGCCATGGCCGCCCTGATGCAGATGACGGCTGAAACCTCCAAGGTGGTACGGGACGGCGCGGTGATCACCGTGAAAAGCGAAGATCTGGTGGTAGGCGATATCGTCCGTTTTGAAGCCGGCGATACCGTTCCCGCCGATTGCCGCGTGCTGGAATCCTACAGCCTAAAGGCAGAGGAAGCCGCTCTGACCGGCGAACCCCTGGCGGCGGAGAAGCTGGTCGACGTGCTGATGTGTGCCGAAGGGAAGGACGATATACCCCTGGGCGACCGGGCCAATATGCTCTACAGCGGCTCCACCGTGGTTTACGGCCGCGGCGCCGGCGTGGTCACCGCCACCGGCATGGATACGGAAATGGGCAAGATCGCCGGCGCGCTGCGCCTGGCCGAAAAGGAGCAGACGCCGCTGCAAAAACGCATGGCCGAATTGTCCGCCTTTTTGACAAAGCTGGTCATCGGCATTTGCGTCATCGTATTCGCCGTGGGCTGCATCCAGTCCGTGGTATTGACGGATACGCCGTTTTCCTGGAATCTTTTGGGCGCCAGCGCCGTAAACAGCCTGGTAGCCGCCATTGCTCTGGCCGTGGCAGCCATACCCGAGGGGCTGCCGGCCGTGGTGACCATCGTGCTTTCCATCGGCGTGACCGATATGGCCCGGCATCAGGCCCTGATCCGCAAGCTGACCGCCGTGGAGACCCTGGGCTGCACCCAAATCATCTGCACGGATAAAACCGGCACCCTGACCCAGAACAAAATGACGGTGGTGCAGGAATGGACGGACGATACGACTCTGATGGCCACCGCCATGGCCCTGTGCTCCGACGCCGAGCTCCACCCGGGAGAGACCTGTTCCACCGGCGAACCCACGGAGACCGCCCTGGTGGACTATGCACTGAAGACCGGCCTGCCCAAATACGAGCTCTCCGCCGCTCAACCCCGTGTGGCGGAAGCGCCCTTTGATTCCGACCGGAAAATGATGTCCACCGTACACAAGGCAAGCGCAGGCTTCATCCAATACACCAAAGGCGCTTGCGATATGGTGCTGGAACACTGCAGCGGCTATCTGAAGGACGGGCAGATCCTCCCCTTGACCCCGGACGTTAGGGAAGAGATCCGGCAAATCAACAAGTCCTACGCGGATCAGGCTTTGCGGGTGTTGGCGGCGGCCTATCGAACCTATGATATGCTGCCGGAAGACCTGGGCCCGGACAGCCTGGAGCAATCGCTGACCCTGATCGGCCTTTACGGCATGATCGATCCCTGCCGGCCGGAGGTATATGATGCCATCGAAAAATGCCGCCTGGCCGGGATACGCCCGATCATGATCACCGGCGATCATAAAGACACCGCCGTGGCCATCGGCAAGGATCTGGGCATCATCCGCAGCGCCGAAGAAGCGGCTTTAGGCGCAGATCTGGACCAATATACCGATGAAGAGCTGACGGAAGTGGTGGGCCGGTATTCCGTTTATGCCCGGGTGCAGCCGGAACATAAAACCCGTATCGTCAACGCCTGGCAGACCAGGGGCATGGTCACCGCCATGACCGGCGACGGCGTAAACGACGCGCCTTCCATCAAAAAAGCGGATATCGGCATCGGTATGGGCATCACCGGCACGCCGGTTACCAAAAGCGCCGCCGATATGGTGCTGGCGGATGACAATTTCGCCACCATTGTCCGGGCCATTGAGGCCGGCCGCAAGATTTATGACAATATCTGCAAGGTACTGCAATTCCAGCTTTCCACCAATCTGGCGGAGGTGCTGATCATTTTCTTCGCCTCTATCCTTAATTTTACCATTCTTACCCCGGTGCATCTGCTGTGGATCAATATGGTGACCGATACCCTGCCCGGTCTGGCTCTGGGTATGGAAACGGCGGAGGGCGAGCTGATGAAGCGGAAGCCCCGGGCCAAGGAAGAAAGCATCTTCGCCAACGGCGCCGGCGTAAGCATGCTGTGGCAGGGCGTTTATTTGGCCGCCATCGAGATCGCCGCCTATTATATCGGCTATTATCTGGAAAAAGGCTCCTTCTCCGGCCTGGTAAACGGGATATGGTGTGAAAACGCCGTGGTCATGGTCTTCCTCACGGTCAGCTTTGCGGAAATGCTGTGCGCGCTGAATATGCGCTCCCGCAGCGGATCGATTTTCCGCCGGGAAATGCTGGCAAACATCAACTGGTGGATGGTTGGCGCTATGGTAATAACCACCGCTCTGACGCTGGCTGCCGCCTTTCTGCCGGGTTTCAAAGAACTGTTCGGCATCCACGGGACTCTCACGGCCAAAGAATTGCTGATCTCCCTGGGCCTGGCCCTTTCCACGCTGCCGGTTTTCGAAGCGGGCAAAGCCATACAGCGGGCAGGCAGAAAGCAGGAATAATGATTTTCCCGCCTGATGAAAGTGTAAGCAAGACAGAAAAAGAGCGTAGAATAGCGTGCCAAACCGTAAGGAGAGCGCCCGAAAGCCGCAATAGATAACCGACTCAAGCCCATGGGGGCGTATGGTTTGGGGCGTAGGTTTTGAACGGCAAAATAACGGTTTTTTTGATGGTTTTTTAAAGAAAGGATACAGACAGAAAATGAAAAATAAGAAATGCAACATCAAGACGCTGTTGCTCATCGTCCTGGCCATTTTGGCGCTGCTGAGCGGATGCGCCCGGACCGCCACAGACGCCGGCGAAACGGACGGCGAGACTGACGCCGGGATCGATAACATTGCAAACCCCTGGACGGAAAGCGATCAGCAGGGCGTTCTGGAAGCCACCGGTTTTTCCCTGACGGCGCCGGAAGGCGCTGCCAATATCCGATACAGCTATCTGGCCAAGAGCCAACTGGCGCAGATGCGCTATTTGCGGAACGGCGCGGAATGGGTATACCGTATCCAGAGCACAGACAAGCTGACGGATATCTCCGGGATGGAGTTTGAATGGTTATCCCAGGAAGAAGGCGCCGTGGCCGGGAAGGAAGCGATGTATTATGCCTGGTCTGACAGGGAGCCCGACAGCCAGTACGTGGACGGCGCATCGGGCGTGCAGGTGGTAAACTGGTATGACGCCGTTTCCGGTGTGACCTATTCGCTTTCTGCTGCGGGCAACGATCTGAACGGCATGGATATGCAGGTGTTCGCCGAGGAAATCTATGTTCCGCTTCAGGAAGACGCGGCGGGAGATGCGGATGCGGAACAGGGAGAAGAAATCGACGCCTATTTTCTGGGGGAACATATCCGAAACAATGATGGGAGCGTACTGAACATTGCCGAAAAGGAAGATGGCGCTTTTGCCGTGGACGTCAGCATATACAGATTGTGCAGTTTGGAAAACGGCGTCGGAACCTTTGCGGATCACAAAATCACTTTCACGGTGGAGGATCCCAGCGGCAATCCGATGACCGGCGTGATTTATCGGGACAGCGGCAACAGCCTTTCGCTGCAAATCACGGACAGCACCTGGGAGCTTCTGCCCAGCGGGGAAGTGATCGACGGATTTGAAAAATAGCCGGCTTCCCCTGGCCTCCTTGCGCCCGATGGTTCTGCGGCAAACCCGTTTTTGCCCAAAACGCAAACAAACCCCCTCTTTTGCCTGAACGGGCAAAAGAGGGGGTTTGTTTATAGATACGGAAGAGCGATGCGGCTGTTTGCATGGGAAGCGGCGGCCGCAAAGCCCGGAGGATACAGGCTTTGCGGGCAAAACCTGCTCTTTACAGCCATTTTTTCCTCTTGAAAAGGATCAGGCAGAATACCACGATGAGGATACTGACGATGATCACAACCGGATAGCCGAGCCGGGAATCCAACTCCGGCATATAGCGGAAATTCATCCCATACCATCCGGCAATGAGCGTCAGCGGCATAAAAACCGTTGTAATGACGGTCAGCAGTGTTATGGTGCGGTTTTGTTTGACTTCCATCTGAGCATTATGCAAATCCCGAACCTGCATCGTATGATCCCGCAGGGAAATCGCCGAGTCGTGACGCCTGGCCATGCGATTCATGAACAAATGCATATAACGCAGATTCTCCTCGCTGAAAAACCCGTTTTCATTTTCCTCCAGCTCCTGCGTCATGTCGATGATCTGTTCATAATGAACCAGCAATTCCCGGATATCACTGCGGATTTCGTTGACGCGGGCCAAATCTCCCATTTCCTGACAGTCCAGGATCGCGTCCTCGATCCGATCCAATTCTTCCTCGTATCGTTCCATGAGAGGGAGATCCTTGTCCACGATCTGTTCCAAAAAATCATAGAGAAAGCGCTCCAGGCAGGGTTCCCGCCAGCGCTTGGTATGCTGGATCACGCCGATCATCTGCTCCGCCTTGCCGCTGTCGTCGATGAATACGATCCCTTTTTCATCCAGCGCGAAAGCAAAGCGGTAAACGGTCTCCCGGATATGCTCCCGATCCGGAAGCTGAAACGTTCCGGTCAGGGAATCGAAGTTTACTTCCGCCTTGGTGTTATGAATATTTTCGGCGTCCGGCTCCATCTCTATCCCCATATCGAAGCGTTCGCGTTCCGTCTTCCACTCCGGCGTTGTCAGAACCGCAACATACTGTCGTCCCGTCTGGCTGTGCAGCTCATCCGCCGTACATGATCTCATGGTTTCTTCCAGAATATAGTAGCCCACATCGCAGCTCCTTCCAAGCGCCCGGTCAAGTGAACGCCGGCTCAGCATTTACCCGTCTGAACACGGCGCAGTCTCTCCCCAACGGTCACAGACGGACATTTGATTACCCTTCCGGCAAAGATACGGATTATTGCGCCTTTTATAGAATACTTTTGTCTATTTTACAACATTAAGAAACGTTTTTCAAATTGAAAGATACACTCTTGTAATGGGTTTTCAGATTCGCCAGCATGGAAATACGCTGCAACGCCTGGTATTTGCGGATATTCTTTGCCGGTATGCGGTTGCTGACAATCGCCATGTTTTTGGCGGTCAATACGTTTTGCCAATCCAGGATACCTTTTTCCACATATTCCGCCGCCTGTTCCATCCATTTCCGCATATCCTCGGAAAGATAGTCCAGATCCGTAGGGATGATCACAGCCCCGTTGGCGTCCGCGCTCCGTTTCAGGGCTTCACCAATGGCCATAATGTCTTTGGTGTCCTGGTCAGTCAGTTCCTGGGTGCCGTCGATCCGCTGGATGGTCTTTTGCGCTTGTATCAGTGCGCTTTGCGGGCCGAACATATTTATATATTTCAAGATGTTCAGCGCCCGTGCCTGGTCGGAAGTGGCCGCCGCAAACTTGAAGGCCAGGTCGGCGGATTTACCCACGTCCCCCCGCTCCGCGTAGTAGTTGATCAGCCGCAACAGTACCGCGTTGCTGGTGGCGGAAAGGGCCTTGTCGTCGCTGGACAGATACCGCCAGGCCGCTTCATCGTAGCCGCCCATTTCCTGAATGCTCCTGTCCGCTGCCGCCATCTGTTCGCTGATGCTGACGCTGCCCCGCGCTTCCTTCCCGGCGGCCAAAATAGCCTCCTGTACCGCCTGCAATGCCGGGGACTTGGAAAGACTATTGGTGACGAACTGCCTTTCATTGTTGATAGGCCCCTCCTGCGCGGATTGAACGCCTTCGTTGAAGCTCCCGGCCCGCGCCTGCTGCTGCGTATACGCCTCCACCGACGGGCTGTAGGCTCGCCGTTCCGTAAGAGGCGGCGGCGCCTCCGCCGGGGCCGTTTCCGCTGTTTCCTCCGGCTGCCGAAGGTCAATGTTACGTCTGTTCCATACCGGCTCTGTAGGTACGTTCTCCGTGATAGACGGATTGGACGTTTGCATGGGCATATAATCGGATAATCTGGTCTGTTCCGTTTTTGGCTGCACCGGGGCGGCGCTTACCGGTTCTCCCGCCTTGACATCCGCTATAGCAGATGCTATATTATTCTCATAAGATGGCGAAGAAGCAAGAGACGTAGCAGACGTATTTCCGGGGCTTATTGCATCGGAAGCTTGCGTACCGTCATCTTTCTGTATGTACGCGCTTACAACCCAAAACTTCTCGTGTTTTGTTTCAGGAATAGCTTCTACTACATAATACGTTCCGTTGACTTTTTTAGAATATCTCAGCATGGGGGCCGGCTTATTGTCGGCCGTTCTAAATTCTGCGCTCAGATCATACTCTCCGCTTGCGTATCGTGCTATCTCGACTTTGTCGTAGTTTTTAAGCACATACCCCACCCTTGCGATATCGTTAAAGTCTTTCATGCTCAGATCCGTTTGCCCGTTGGGCCCATGTTTGTTAATTATATGATTTATGCCGTTGGAATTAATGGCGTTTTTATATCCAAAAAAATCTCCGCCCAGTAAACGCCCGGCATCGGATGCTTGACGCTCATCCACCTCGGAAATAGTATGCCTAGAAAACGGTTTTCGAGGATTCGCATAGTATTCTTCAACTAGTCCTTTTAGTTGAACATCTACCGCTGCTTTATAGTCTTCAATTATCCTCTGTTCCTCAGGGGTATGATGCGACGGCTTGTCATCTACAGAGGTGTCATTCTCAAATTCCCGCCGGTTCCGGGCCTCTATCCGGTTTGCGGCAATATTTGGGGCCAATACCGTACCGCCGCCCATCATGGCGGAAATCTTCGCGCCCTCGCCCATGGCCTGACCGATGCGCTGCCGGGATTCCTGATCCCTGCCGGTGATCGCGTCCTGTAATACCCGGTCGCTGTCCAATAGCAGATTGCCCAGGCCGGTTTGGCCCTGCTGCGCCCGGCGCTCATTGGCTATGCTCACGCTTTCCTGCAAGCCTTCTTCCAGGGATTCACCGCCAACCTGTACGCCATAGGCCCGCAGCGTATTAAACAGTTTCCTTGCCGCATTCTTGGCAGCAGGCGTTGCGGCTTTCTTCCCTGCCGCCCCAAACAAACGGATTTATCCGCATCGCATATGCCGGAAAACCTGCGGTCAAAGCTTCTCAGGCAAAAGAAAAGGCAGGTAATGCCTGCCGTTCTTTTGTGGCTAAAAACTGCCATTTTAACAGAGATAACCCCATCGTTGGTTTTCGCCATTTACGAAAAAACGCATTTGATAATCAACCCTGCAGAAAGTCTTCATGGCTGTCCGGTTACTGAGAAGGCAGGCTAAAAGCATCTTCCGAAAGCTTGAAATATATGATATACTCCAAGAGCAACCTAAAGTTGCGGAAAAGCAAATTCAGGTTGGTGGAAGGTTACACAGCAAAACGGTATACTCCTGTCAAAAGGAGGATAAAAAAATGAGTTTTTCTAAAAACCTGCAAGCTATTCGGAAAAAGAATCAACTATCTCAGGAAGAGTTGGCGGAACTGCTTGGCGTAAGCAGACAGGCCGTTTCAAAGTGGGAACTCGGAGAAGGGTATCCGGAAGTTGAGAAGCTTCTCATTTTATCGAAAAAGCTGAATGTATCACTTGACAGTTTAATGACAGGAAGCATACCCGGGAACGATGTTCGGGAGACAAGCCGGCCCGGTATTATCCGGATCATTTCTCCAAATGAAGGCGTCATCATGGACATAGCAAAGGTGATGCGTTCACAGGAATTCAGAGGCAGGAAAAACAGCCCCAAATATGCGCTGTTTGCATCGGAGGGAAAAGAAATGTCTTTCTGGGGCGCTCAGAATACGCTTATTGGCTGGTATCGAAATCTGGATGATATAAACACAGAAATAGAAGAAATCCAAAAAGCATTGGACGCTGGGGTTGCTTCTTATGTGTTGCAGCACAGCGTCAAGTGCAAACAAAACCTGTTCCGAACGATAGAAGAATAATCAAAACAGGTTCCCGTTTGGTCAATTGAATATCAAAAAGGAGAAAAAAATCCTGAGCCGGGACAAACCTGGATCAGGATTTTTCTTAGCTAGATAAGGAAAACAGCCAAGAATAGCGACATCCTAAACGATACAGGCTGTTTTGCCAAAAAAAGAAGGATTGCTATCTTGTTAAAATAGCAATCCTGTTATGGATTTGATTCACTGTTTTGATAGAATTTGGCGAGAGGGGGTGCACCGCCTGTTCTGGGGGTGCATTTCGAACGGCAGGGGCGCGCTGACAAACTGGAAGATTTAGTGGGACCGTTACGAATTCTCATTTGCCAGATTCTTCCAGCCAAAGCGATAAATTGAGATCAGAATGGACACGATTGCGATACCTTCGCTCAACGCTCCACCCCATGAGCGTATGAGCAGATCATAGGTTAACGTGCAGGGAGAACCGATTAATTGAGACAGACGTTTTTTTTGCGCATTATGTGTACAATATCCGATCGTTGTAACAGCCACAGATACAAATGGCAAAAGGCTGATCCAACCAGCCCATGTATAAACAGTCATGATCGCCAGCAACAGAAGAACGAAATATAAAGTGGTCCTGCCTTTTGCCCATTTCCAGACATTCGATTTAAGCAACAACACATTTCGAATAATATTGACAATCAGGCCGATTGCTCCGGTGTATGCGCCCATGATAAAAAACTGTGAGCAGAAGACAATACAGCCGAGCATTTGACACAGAAACAAGGCACGATTTGATTTAATCTGATAAGAAATAATGAAGAGAGCTATTTTACATCAACAAAGGATGTTTTACAACAAACAAAACGCCGCTGTAGGGTTGCTCCGCAGCGGCAGAAACAATAGTGGAGATAGACCACATGCTGCCTGTACAATTAAGAATTGAAAATAAGCTCCTAAAGCTGTATTATAAAGACACACTACTGTCTGGCAGGTGAACGCGCTATGGTCGAAGAAGGAAAAATGTGGGGAATCCACACGCAGGATGATTACCTTTTCCTGCACGGTAACGTTATTGCAGTCGGCTGGAAAGAGATGGGGGATCTGTCTACCATTGCGCCAGACCGAGAATCCTTCAGGGAAAAGTATGCCGTCGCATACCCTGATTCCAAAAAGGGTAGCATTTCCACAAGCTCAGGAATGCTCTATCGCTTCGTCCATGAGATGCAGCTTGGTGATTATGTGGTGTTTCCATCAAAGACTGACCGAATGGTGAACATTGGCGTAGTCGACGGCGACTATCAGTATGTGCCCGATGCTGTTGAATACAAGCAGCAGCGCCGAGTCAAGTGGATTAAGCACCTCCCGCGCACATCATTCTCTCAAGGAGCGCTGTATGAAATAGGGTCATTCATGTCCCTCTTCACCGTAAAGAACTATGCTGATGAGTTTCTTGCGGCTCTCGACAAAGGATTCAAGAAAGAGCTTCCAGTCGAGGATGAAAGCGTTGGCGCAACTGCAGAAGAGATAGTCGAAAGCACAAAGGATTTCATTCTCAAAGAAATCAGTCGTCAGCTCAAGGGCTATGATCTTGAAGAGTTTGTGGCGGATCTGCTGCGGGCGATGGGATATAGGACGACAGTGTCTCCTCATGGCGGTGATAACGGCATCGACATCACAGCATATAAGGATGAACTACCGCCTCGAATCCTCGTTCAGGTTAAAAGTCAGGATGGGGATATAAAGGAAACGACCATCCAATCGCTTAAGGGAGCAATGCGCGAGGGAGATTATGGGCTGTTTGTGACGCTGTCTAACTATACGAAAAACGCGAAGAAGTACCTCGAAAACACACCGATCATCCGAGGAATCAACGGAACAGAATTGGTAGAGCTTGTTTTGAAGTATTACGGGCAGCTCAGTGAAAAGTATCAGAAAATGATACCGCTAAAAATGGTTTACATACCCGTGACAAGAGAGCAAGAAGAATAAGGAGCCGATATGCACCCTCTTTCACGCCAATTCGCAGATTACTGCGAGGGTCACTTTGATCTCGAACATCAAGTGAATTATCATTATCAATCGCTGCCAATTTGCCTTATAGACTGTGTCTATTCACTGCGCGCAAAATATGAGTCAATAACGCTGCCTGTCGTACAGCGTTATGCTGATGCCTATATGGGTGGTGACAGATACGCATCAGGAGACACCATTTCTGCGCTTATTGAGCGGATCGATAGTTGCGGTGGTTCTTGTGCTTTTGCCGAGAAGGTCATAAAAAACCATCAAAAATTGGGGCGTTCTCTGACTCCAAAAGAGGAAGCAATATATCAACTGGCCCATTATTTGAAGCTGTTACAGATAGAAACGCTGGAGGATTTCCAGCAGTTTGAGTCACCAGAACTTTTAGAGGTTGTCATTCGTGCTGTGAAAGGTATCTCCGATGCCGGGGCCAACTACTTGTTCATGCTTGCTGGCGACCCGAACAGAGTGAAGCCGGATGTCCACATCCACCATAGCATTGTTGATGCCTGTGGAAGAGATGTATCAAATGAAGAGTGCCAGGCCCTATTTACAGAAGCAGTTGAATTACTAAAGCCCAAGCACGAGGGGCTGACCGTCGCTGCGCTTGATAATACAATCTGGCGCTTTTACTCAAAAGCAAGCATATGAAGTCTAATTGAACGATTTCCCCTCTGTGAGAACGATACCCCTCAAATTGAACGATACCCCTCTGTGAGAACGATTTGTCTCGGAGGGGAAGAATAGAAAGTTTACATAACAGCAAAACGCCGCTGCGGAAAGAGCTCCGTGGCGGCGTTGCTTTTCAGTATTTATAGTAAAAATGTTCTAAAATAGCTGGATTACGACGTTCTCAGAACATTTTCAGGCAAAAGAAAAAGGCAGGTAATTCTATCAAAATTACCTACCTTTTATGGAAAGGAAATCATATATGGATAGAATTAGCGCAGGGGGTGCAATTTCATCGTAAGGGGGTGCATTTTGCCCTAGAGGGGGGGTGCAAATTGAATCTGAGGGGGATGCATTAAAAGAAACGTGTCACACCGACAAATTACAATTTTCCATTACGCTTGCTCTAGTTGGTAGCAGAAATTACACTTCTCGCATGAACGATACTCCAGAATTGGTGTATCGTTCAACTAAGCGGGCATAAACATCACAAAGGTGGACGTTATCCCTCTATTACGATAGCGGCACCAGCGACCTTGAATGGTGAAACAGGCACTATTGCCGTCGCCGTGCTGTTTGCCGATAAAGACCGAGTACATTCTTTGCGAGTGCTGACGCCGGACGGAAAAGAGTTTGTGCTACAAAAAAACGAAGCAGATCCCAGAATGAGCGGCGTCTCGGTAAATGCCGAGAAGACCATCTCCAATGAATCTGCTTCTAAATCTACAGTACCACAGTCCGACGAATCTGTCAAGAGCAGGGCCTCGTCGTCCCTCATCGACCATATCACGGATATGGAATATCTGGCGGCGGCAGAGAGCGGAGACGAAGAAACGGCCGGACGGCTGGTAGACGAAGCGGCTGACATGAACGATACTCCAGAATTGGTGTATCGTTCAACAGAAAATTTACTTTGGGACAATTCCGTCAGACCTTGCACAAAAAATATATGAAGAGACCGGAATAAACGTCGAAAACTATAATTGCACTTTAAGAGCGTCGGAGATTCGAAAAATACTATTAGGAAAACACGGGAATCAAGAAACCGAATCAAAGTATGGACAAAGAGCAGTTACGCCCGAAGATATACTGAATATTCCTCTCGTAATCCAAAGCCCTGATAGTATTCAACTGTCACCTAAACTGTTCCAAGGAAAACCGGCAATTCTTTTTTCAAAGACTATTAACGGCAGGACAACTGTTGTTGCCTATGTATCAAAGCCGCACATGGATCTTACTGTTCAGACCATGTATTCAGGAGCAAAAAAAAGAAGCCTTGCCACTACGCCAAGTGAGGATAACCTCTTCTCGCAAACGTCCGAAACGTTTAGTGGTACAGCTTCTAAACCTACAATACCACAGCCCGGCGAATCTGTCAAGAGCAGGGCCTCGTCGTCCCTCATCGACCATATCACGGATATGGAATATCTGGCGGCGGCAGAG
>JAILCQ010000014.1 GCA_024679955.1 Bacillota bacterium
AGCGGATTATATTGACTACTACAATAACGAGCGCATCCAGGCAAAAACAAAATGGATGCCACCTGTAAAGTACAGAATGGCATCCACCTGTTGAGCCTCGGTCATAAATCAATGTGTCCAGGAAACTGGGTACATATCAGAGGCCGGTCCTGTTTTTCCACCGGTTGGTTTTCGCCGGTGAGGGCGGATTCGTCGGCCCGCAGATTATGGCAATCGCATAGCCGCAGATCCGCCGGGGCCGCATCGCCGGCCTCCACCCGCAGCCGGTCGCCCACCACCACCTGGCCGGCGGGAATGGTTTGCCAGCGGCCATCCCGCAGCACCCGGGCTGTAGGGGCTGCTGCCGCCGCCAGGGCTTCCACCGCTTTTTCCGCTTTGCCTTCTTGGTACAGGCCCAGGCAGGCGTTGACCAGAACCACGATGACGATGATCAGGCTGTCCGCCCATTCGTTGAGCACAGCGGAAATGGCCGCGGCGACGCATAAGACGATCACCATGGGATCCAGCAGCTGCCGGCTGAGACGGGTCAGCCAGGAACTGCCGCTGGCGCTTTGCAGTTGATTGGGCCCGTCCTGCTGCAGCCGCCTTCGAGCTTCTTTGCCGGTCAGGCCCTGGGGGCTGCCGCCGGCCTCCTGCCAGATTTGTTCTTTGCTTACCGCATAAGGGGGATGGATTTGCGCCATATATCGCACCTGATTTTTGTCCTATGGCTTTACTATATGCGGCCGGCGCGGCATAGATGACCGGGACAAAAAGCCTGCGGGGCCGGGCCGGCGATAGGGGCGGAGGCCGCGCATATAAATCTGTCGAATATGGGGCTGGTAATAGCGGCGGCGGTATGATATAATTCTACTGATAGGAATAGATGCTATTAATCATACATTTAAGGAGGTTTTATTATGAGCGCTACCCGTTTTTATCTGTGCAAGCATTGCGGCAATTTGGTGGGACTGATCAACAATGCCGGCGTGCCGCTGGTTTGCTGCGGCGAACCCATGCAGGAACTGATTGCCGGCAGCGTGGACGCCAGCAAGGAAAAACATGTGCCCCAAGTTTCCGTGGACGGCAATTTGCTGCATGTCAATATCGGTTCCGTAGACCATCCCATGCAGGATGAGCATTATATCCAATGGGTATTTGTGCAAACGGAACATGGCGGCCAACGCAAAAACCTGCGTCCCGGCCAGGAACCCAAGGTCACCTTTGCCTTGGCAGACGACCGTGCGATCAGCGTTTACGCCTATTGCAATTTGCACGGCCTGTGGAAAACCGATCTGTAAAGACGCTGCCGCCAGGCTAAGCCCGGCGCAGCCCAAGAGACCGGCGGCATGACTGGAATGCCGCCGGTCTCTTGTCTTCTGGCGTTTCCATTGCTATGTTGGGATAAACGGATCGAAAAGGATGTTCCCCGCCGGTCGGAAATAGAAAACAAGCGTCCATATCATCATATGGACGCTTGTTTTGTTATGCGTATGTATCCCAAACGAGAGATGCAAACCCGAAAAGAACTTCTTTAATAAGCTTCATCAAAAGCGCGCAAAGCTTTCGCCAGTTCGCCTCTGGTCACATAGCTTTGGGGTTCGATATAACCGACCCGGTTCATTTGGAACATGCCCAGGGACAGAGCCCAGCCCATAGGCGCTTTGGCATATTCGCTGATGGAATCATAGTCAATGTAACCGACCAGGGAAGCCCGATTGGTGGTATCGTAGCCTTTGAATTCCGCATAGCGATAGAAGAAGGCGGCCAACTGTTCTTTGGTCAGCAGGGTCAAGCCGCTGAAGGTGTTGGCGTCGACGCCCTTGACGATATTGTTGGCATGGCCCCAATTGGCAGCTTCCTTATACCAGGAACCGGCGGGGATATCTTTGAAGGGAGAATCGGCGGCCGCCGGCGTGCCGGCCAGGCGATGCAGCACGGTAACGGTCATGGCGCGGTTGACATAGGATTTCAGATCGAAAGCGGTGGCGCTTACGCCTTGCATCAGGCCGTTGTGATAAACATAACGTACCGCTTCATATTCCACGGTGCCTTTGTATACGTCGGTGAAAGGCAGACGCGCGCTGTTGTCCCGGATGAGGCCGATGAGACCTTCTTCGGTGATATCTTCGCTTTCATATTCCGGGCTGATCAAAACATTGCGGGCCGCGCCGGTGAGCACGCCGCCGCGATAGCTCAGATCGCCCTTTTCCAGCACGAAGGAAGCGATGTCATAATCGCCGTCCGCCGCGCAGGTTTCCGCAAACAGTTCCCGTTCGCCGAACCACAGATCCGGTTCGACAGCGCCGCATTTCACCAGGCGGATCAGGTTTCTGGTTTTGCCGCGGACCTGAATGGCTACGCTGCCGTCGTTTTCGTCATATTCCAGCACCACGATGCTGGGATCGATGGATTTGGCCAGTTGGGGATGGCCGTTGTCGTTGGCCCATACTTCCACTTCAGAGTCGGAAACATACAATCTGCCGTTTTTGATCACAACGCCGGTGTTGCCGGGTACATAGCTGCAGATCAATTCCGAATCATCTTCCACGTTCATATCGTTGTTTACCAGGATGCAGGTCCGGCTGGTGGCGATGCTCAGATAGGCGCCGTCGTCCATGTTCAGCGAACCGTCTACCCGCAGGCCGTAATTGATGAAGGGAACTTCGTGTTGGGAACCTTTTAGTTCGAGTTCGTCACCCATAGCGGGATACAGGGTGATCTCCGTGCCGGATAAGGTCAGATCGCCGTCTACGTCCACGATCGCGTCGCCATTGCCGTAGAACTCGCTTTCGCCATCATTTTTGATGGTCAAATCGCCCTTGGCGATGATCGCCGCATCGTTTGCAGAATACAAGTAGTTGCACCAGGTGCCTTTCAGTACCAGGGTGGATTTGGCCGGCAGGATCACGGCGGGGCCGTTTTCGACGTCGATGTCGGCGTCATCCAGGGTAAGGGTACGGGTAGCCGCGTTCCAGGCCCAGCCTTCGTTGCTGCTTTGCTGATTGGAGCTGAAAGAAGTGCAGTCCAGGGTGGTGCTGCGATAATCGCTCATGCCCAGCGCGGCGGCTGAGAAAACCAACATGAGCGCAGCTGCGAAAAGCAAAGCAAGGATGAGGGAATATTGTTTTTTCATAGTTGCAACCTCCGTTGTTTTGATGTTGGTAAACTATTTCAGTATTATTCATTTTACTATTTTTTAGCAAATAAAGCAATGCTTTTGAAAAAATATTATGGATTCTATTATAAAGGAAAAATCCGCCGGCGGGATACCGCTTGCCATTACCGCTGCGGCATACGCCAAAGCCTTTCCCGGCGGCGAAAAAAGAACGCCGCCCGCTTTGATGCGGAAAGCGTTCTTTTTCTGGGTTTGTAAACGGGGCAAGCGGCTTTTTCGCAAGGGCGACTTTTGCCAATATGCGGGAAAAACCTGTTACCACCATTTAGGTGAATGCGCCAAAAGAGAGACCACGCCCACGGCTGCCCATATGTTTGTGCGTATTTGGTCAAAAGTTGTCCACGGGTTGTTGCCTATGTTTTCTCTGATTTCTTTGTGTGTTATGATGATCAGAACAGCCAAGATAAGCCATGCCCAAACAAGCCACCAGAGGGGCTTACATTGAATGATTCGGAACATCCACAGGAAATTAAACAAGGTATGACAGATTTGCAGGCTTCTATAAGCGTTTATAAATTTTTTATCTGCCGTCATATCATTTATCTCATTAATCGCACCGTATATAAGATACTTGTTGTCAACGGGGCGCATGAACCAATGCGGCGATCAGAGCCGTTGCGAGCCATATGCTTGTAAGGATTCTGTCAAAAGTTGTTATCGGGTTCCTGTCGACCTTTTCCCTGAGCTTTTTATTTGCCGTCAACAGGAGAAGAACGATCAGTGCCCATAGCCAACAAGCCCGCCAGAGCGCTTTATCCTGGATGATTTGGAACATCCACAGGAAATGAAACACGGTGTGACAGATTTGAAGGCTTCTATATGCATTTATGAATACTTTGCCTGCCGTCATGTCTTATTGCTAGTAAATAGGGCCGTTTACGGGCAAGGGCAAATTGGGATAATTGCCCGTGATATACTTGGCGTTAAACGCCGCCGCAGCATAATTCACCGCTGAATGGCAATGTACACGAATTGCATTACTCCGGAGGGGCGATGCCCCTGCCGTCTGCGGACGGCTCCACATTTCATTTTGCTTTGCGCTCTTTCATCTTAATAACAAATATCTGAACCCCTCGAATCATAAAAGTAACTATTATATACGCTATGCTCAATCGTAGCACAACCGCCAACGTCGGTACATCTCCAAAATGGTACCAACTTAAGGCTTCAAATGCAAATAGGGTAAGAACAAGAGCCAAAAATAAAATCAGACTCCATTTCAAACATTTTTTCATACCATTCATATTATACCTTAATTCGTTATCTGCGAACTCGCGCATATGTTCCACCGTTTGAGCCTACCAAATCCCAACCATTTTTTGAAGAGCTTGCCCAAGCTAAATAATCCGGTGTGTGTTGCGCAACTCTGTAATTGTAATAGTGGTTGGTTTTATAATTATTTCTAGCTGTTACAAAACCCATATGATCCCAGTCTCCAAGTTACTGTAAGGACTCTCCACAGCCAGCGCGGCGGTTGAGAATATCAACATGAGCGCAGTTGCGAAAAGCAAACATAAGCAAAAGAAACATTTTTTTTTCATAGTCGCAACTTCCGTTACGTTGATGTATTCTAATGCTGCAGCATTGACTTTATCTTAGCGTATTATATATATGATGTCAATGATTTTTGCACAAAAAATATAAAATATTTCAAAAAAGACAAAAATTATCAGCAACAACTGCCGTAAACAAAACAAAATATCCATTTTTTTATGAATACAAGTCAAAACAACCATAAAACACATTGTTTCCACGGGATCATCGTTTGTTTTGTGTTGGTTTTTATTCCGCCGCGTTTGCGGTTTTTAAGGGTCGTGGCGGCAGAGGATGATACGGCCGGCGAAGATTTCCGTCAGGGCCCGGGTCAAAGCCCGCCCCTGGCCGTCCGTGCTGTGCACGAACAGGCGTTCCGGGGCCAATTGCAGCAGGGCGCCCAGCAGCATATCCTCAAAGCCCCGGAGAGGGCCGCCTTCCAGCGGCCGGCGGCGGCCATCTTCCTCATAATACAAATGATAGACGCCGCCTTCCAGGCGCAAATGGATTTCCCGGCAGCGGCAGGGCGTCTGGGCCAAGCGCCGCCGCAGCAGGGCGATATAGGCGGCTTGCTCCCGTTCGTCCTGCCAAAGGGCGGCGGCTTCCGCCACGCTGACCCGCAGATAGCTTTGGTAATGAGGGAAGGCAAAGCGGCAGAAGCCGTCCAAGGAAAAAGGGCCGTCGGCGTTTTGCAGGCGGCGGGCCAGGGCTTTGCTGCACAGGCCCAGGCGGCGGGGGCCGGCAAACAGCGGGCAAGCCAAAATATCCCCGGCGATCCATTCCCCGGCACGGCGGGTCAGTTCTTCTTTTTCCGCTTCCTGCCAATGGGGATAGCGGCGGCGGATCACGGCTTCCAGCAGGGTCTTTTCCCGGACGCCGAAGGCCTTTTCCGCCAAGGCCCGGCTTTGCTCTGCCAGGGCCTGGGGATGGGCCTCGAACGAATAGGCGGCGAAATAGGGTTCGCCCACCACGTGAATTTGTCTCATGTTCTCTCCACAGGCCGGAACCGTCGCCGGCAATTGCCGTTTTTTTTAGTATACGCCGGGCGGCAAAAAATATTTGCCGAAAACCTTGACGCGGCGTTTTTGCCATGATATAATCTCTCGGTAAATCAAGCAGAAGTTCCGCTTCTCACCTGAGGGCTAAAGCGCTCGGGTTCATATGGCAGTATCCCCGGCGGGGGTATGCTATGGGAAGCGGCCTGTACGGTCGCTTTTATTTTTACGGAGGTGAAAAGGATTAAAGAGTTACGCATTAACGAGGAGATTCGGGCCAGCGAGGTTCGTTTGGTAGGCGATTCCGGCGAATCGGAGATCTTGTCCGCCAGAGACGCCTATATGCGGGCCGTGGAAAAAGGCCTGGATTTGGTAGAAATTTCTCCCAACGCCAAGCCGCCGGTTTGCCGGATCATGAACTACGGCAAATATCGTTTCGAACAAAGCAAACGAGAAAAAGAATCCAAAAAGAATCAACGCACAATTCAAGTGAAAGAAGTAAAATTCCGGCCCAATATCGAAGAGCATGATTTTGATACCAAAGTGAAAAACGCCGAACGCTTTTTGGCGGAAGGCAACAAGGTCAAAGCGACGATCATGTTTCGCGGCCGGGAAATCACCCATCCGGAACTGGGTCGGGAATTGTGCCAACGGATGATCGAGCGGTTGTCCCAAGTCGCTTCCGTAGAAAAACAGCCCAAAGTGGAGGGGAAAAATATGACCGTCATTTTCTCTCCGAATGTCAACAAATAACAATCGTCAGAAAAGAGGGAAAACCATGCCTAAAATGAAAACCAACCGTGGTCTTGCAAAAAGAGTCAAAGTTACCGGCAGCGGCAAGTTCAAACGCCATCATGCCTATGCCAGCCATATTTTGGGCAAAAAGACCGCGAAACGTAAACGCAATTTGCGCAAAAGCGCCGTGGCTACCAGCGCCGACAACAAGAAGATGCGCAAATTGATGCCCTATGCTTAGTCTATTCTAAATTCTAATCCGAAAGGGAGGTTTCCATTATGACCAGAGTAAAAAGAGGCGCTACGCGCCATCAACGGCATAAAAAAGTCTTAAAATTAGCAAAGGGCTATCGCGCGTCCAATTCCAAGCTGTTCCGCGTGGCGAATGAGCAGTTGCTCCATTCCATGTATTATTCCTTTGCCCATCGCCGCAAAAAGAAAGGGGATTTCCGCAAACTGTGGATTTCCCGCATCAACGCGGCGGCCAGAAACAATGGCCTGTCCTACAGCACCATGATACACGGCCTGAAAAACGCCAACGTGGAAGTCAATCGCAAAGTCCTGGCGGATCTGGCGGTAAACGACGCCGCCGCCTTCCAGGAATTTGCCAATTTGGCCAAGGCGAATTTATAATTTTGGCGGGGACAAGTTTTGTCAAGTTGGGGAGCGGTTTACAGCCGCTCCCCGTTTTGCAAAGGAGAGGTTTATGATTTTAAACCGGATCGCCTCCAGGGACAACGGTTATCTCAAATTGGCCCGTTCTTTGGCGCAGAAAAAATACCGCCAGCAACACGGCGCATTCTTAATAGAAGGAATACGCCTGGCGGAAGAAGCGCTGGATGCGGATGTGGGCATTCGCTTTGCCCTGACCACCGGGGCGGCAGCGGCCGGTGGCCGCAGCGGCCGGGCGGTGGCCGCCTGTCTGGAACGGGGGGTGTCCTGTTTCGAGACGGAGGAAGCTTTGCTGGCGCAGATCAGCGACACCCAGCACAGCCAGGGGTTGCTTATGGTGGCGGATTGTCCGCTGCCCCTGTCCCAGGCGGATCAAGTTCCCGCTGGGGGCTGCCTGCTGGTTTTGGACCGCCTGGCGGATCCGGGCAATGTGGGCTCGGTGATCCGCAGCGCCTATGCGGCGGGTATCGGTGCGGTGCTGCTCAACGCCGGCTGCGCCGATATCTACAATCCCAAAACGGTGCGTTCCGCCATGGGCGCTTTGTTCAAATTACCGGTGCTGAGTATGGCGGATGAGCAGATACTGGCCCTGTTGCGCCGGCAAGAGCGCCGCATCGCCGTGGCGGCTGCGGAAGGGACGGATCTGTTCGCCGGGCCGCCTTTACGCGCCCCGCTGGCCTGGGTTTTGGGCTCGGAAGCCGCCGGCGCCAGCGAGTTTTGGCGGCGGCAGGCCGATGTATTGCTGGGCCTGCCCATGCGGGAAGGGGCCGAGTCTTTGAACGTGGCGGCCGCCGCGGCGGTCATCATTTATGAAAGCCGGCGGCAGGGGGCGGTTTAAGGCCGCTGGCCGGGAGGTGGAAAAGCATGGCGTCCAACCCGTTTCCCTATTCCATAGACGGAAAACGCTATCATACTTTGGCTTATGAGCGGCGGCGGCAAGGCTACCGTGTGGACAAAGCGGCGGTGGACGCCGGGTTCAGCTGCCCCAACCGCGTCAGCCGCCGGGAAGGCGGCTGCCTGTTCTGCCGGCAGGGCAGCGGCTATTTTACCGCCGCCCCTTTGCCTTTGGCGGAGCAATTGCGGCGGGAAACCGCCCGTCTGCAAAAGGCGGGCGGCCAAAAGCAAAAGACCGTCGCCTATTTCCAGGCCTATACCAATACCTTTGCCCCGCTGGAACAGCTGCGCCGTCTCTACGAGGAGGCCCTGGCCCAGCCGGGTATCGAAGGGCTGGCCATCGCCACCCGGCCCGATGCGCTGCCGCCGGAAGTGATCGAATATTTGGCGGCGCTGAACCGGCGGGTGTGGCTCAGCGTGGAGCTGGGCCTGCAAACCGCGGACGACGATACCGCCCGGGCCATGGGCCGCGGCTATGACCGGGCCTGTTTTACCGAGGCCTATCAACGGCTGCGGCGGCAGGGCATCCGGGTATGCGTGCATTTGATATGCGGCCTGCCGGGAGAGGATTTGGCGGCGATGGAAGAAAGCGCCCGTTGGCTGGGACAATGGCGGCCGCCGGCGGTGAAGATCCATTCCCTGCACGTGCTGGCGGATACGCCTTTGGCGGATTGGTATCGCCGGGGCCTGTACCGGCCCCTGACCCTGGAAGAATATGTGACGGCGGCGGCCCGGCAATTGACCTGGCTGCCCCCAGAAACCGTGATCGAGCGCATCACCGGCGACGGGGACAGGCGCTATCTGCTGGCCCCCCGCTGGAGCCTGCATAAATTGCGGGTGCTGTCGGAGATCGACCGCTATATGGCGGAAGAAGACCTGTGGCAGGGGAAATTTTTCACCGGCGGCGGGCCAAAACCTGGTCAGAAAGCGATTGACAATGCATATCTATAATAGTATAATAAAGCGGCTGAAAGGGAGTAGTGAATATGCAAAGTCAACATACCGGCTTGCCAGTCTGGCTTTGCAGCCGAATCCGGTAACGAGACTTTCGGCGTGGTTTTGCAACTGCGCTGAAGGTTTTTCTTTTTTGGGCTTTTGCCGCAGCAAAACATAAAGAAAGAGGGGATAAAATGGACGGCGCTTCGATGGCGTTTGTGTTTTCCATGACGGCGGTGGTTTTGGCGGAAATGGGGGATAAGACCCAATTGCTGGCCATGGCTTTCGCCGCCAAGTACAAGGCCCTGCCGGTGATGGCCGGCGTTTTCATCGCCACGGTGCTCAATCATGGGGTGGCGGTGGCGGTGGGCAGCTATATCGCCAGCTTTTCCCGGCTGCAGATATGGATACAGGCCTTGGCCTCCCTGTCCTTCATCTTTTTCGGCTTATGGACGCTGCGCGGGGATAAACTGAACGGGGAAGAAAACCGCAGCAGCCGCTTCGGCCCGGTGCTTACGGTGGCCATTGCCTTTTTTATCGCCGAAATGGGGGACAAAACCCAGCTGGCCACCATCGCTTTGTCCGCCAAATTTCCTGTCACGCCGCTTTTCGTGCTGATGGGCACTACCGCCGGCATGCTGATCGCCGACGGCGTGGGCGTCATCGCCGGGGTGGCGCTGGGCAAAAAGATCCCGGAACGCAAGGTGAAAATCATTTCTGCCGCTGCCTTTATCCTCTTTGGATGGATCGGCTGCTATCAACTGATGGCGGATCTGCATTGGCCGGCCGCCACCGTGGCCGTAGGCATGCTGGCCCTGATCCTCGTCACCCTGGCGGCGGCCAGAAACCTGCTGCGCCGGCCGGAAGAGGAATAACCCTTGCCGCGGTTTCCCGGCCAGCTTGCTGTACTGCCGCAAGGCAAGCGCGGGAAAGAAAAAGATTTTGAATTTTGCGGAAATGGAATAGCTTTTTGCCGGAGGATTCGCTATAATAAATATGTATGAGCTTTTTGAGACGGAACCGATAAAAGCGTCATCAGCCATTTCCCGAATATGACCCCGTTTGGCCGGCGGCCGGGCGACGCTTGGCGTATAGCCTTGGCAAAGCGATGGGCAAGAAACGGCGGCGCCGGGAACGGCAATCGTAAGAAAGACGATACGAAAAAAGCTAACAGGATAAGAATAAGATAAACGAGGGCGGTATGTTTAATTTTAATGCAAGGATCGTAGTCAAGGTGGGTACTTCCACCCTGGCCTACAGCAACGGCAAAACCAATTTGCGCCATATGGAGGAATTGGTGCGGGTTTTGGCCGATTTGCACAATTCCGGCGTGCAGGTGGCTTTGGTCAGCTCCGGCGCCATCGGCGTGGGCATCGGCAAATTGGGCCTGGCGGTACGCCCCGGCGACACGCCGGGCCGGCAGGCTGCTTCGGCGGTGGGACAGTGCGAATTGATGTTCATCTACGATAAAATGTTCGGCGAATACGGCCATACGGTGGGCCAGCTGCTGATCACCAAAAACGACGTGGATGATGCGGAACGCCGCGATAATCTGGTGAACGCTTTTGAAAAGCTGTTCGCCTACGGCGCGATCCCCATCATCAATGAAAACGACAGCGTGGCCGTGGACGAAATCGTCTACGGCGACAACGACAATCTGTCTGCCCAGGTGGCCCGGCTGATCGGCGCCGATATGCTGATCATTTTGACCGATCGGGACGGGTTGTACGACGCCGACCCGGCTTTGCATCCGGCGGCCAAACGCATACCCGTGGTGGAAGAGATCACCGAAGATATCGTGCGCTTGGCCGGCGGCGCCGGTTCCCAATTGGGCACCGGCGGCATGACCACCAAGATACAGGCCGCCCGTCTGGCCGGGGAAGCCGGCATTTGCACGGCGGTGATCAACGGTTCCCGTCCCCGGGATATTTATCATGTTTTGGAAGGGCAAGACGTAGGAACAATTTTTAAGGCGGTGAAAAAATGAGCGAAGTGATGGAAATGGCGGTTCGCGCCAAAGAAGCCAAACGGTATATGGCTACGGTATCCCCGGCTGTGCGCAAAAACGCTTTGCTGGCCATGGCCGATGCGCTGGAGCAGAACAGCGACGATATCGTTTCCGCCAATTTGCAGGATATGGTGGCCGGTACCAAAGCCGGTTTGAGCGCGGCTTTATTGGACCGGCTGATGTTGGATGGCACCAGGATATCCGCCATCGCCCAAAGCGTGCGGGATATCGCCGCTTTGCCCGATCCCATCGGCCGGGTCTTGGAAAGCATCCAACGCCCCAATGGTTTGAGAATAATGAAAATGACGGTGCCTTTGGGGGTCATCGCCGTGATTTACGAAGCCCGGCCCAATGTCACCGCGGATTCCGCCGCCCTGTGTCTCAAAAGCGGCAATGTGGTGATCCTGCGCGGCGGCAAAGAGGCGATACACAGCAATACCGCCATCACCGAGGCCATGCGTTCCGCCGTGGCCGCCGTGGGCTTGCCGGCGGATTGCATACAGCTGGTGCCGGATACCCGCCGGGAATCGGCCAATGATTTGATGGGCCTAACCGGCTATGTGGACGTGTTGATCCCCAGAGGCGGCCGGGGTTTGATCCAGTCGGTGGTGCAGCAGTCCCGGGTGCCGGTGATCGAGACCGGGGCCGGCGTATGTCATGTTTATATCGATAAAGCGGCGGATCTGGATATGGCGGCGGATATCGTGTACAATGCCAAAACCTCCCGTCCTTCCGTCTGCAATGCCTGCGAATGCATTTTGGTGCACAAAGACGTGGCGGCGGCGGCTTTGCCTTTGATCCGGCAAAAGCTGGACGAAAAAAAGGTGGAATTGCGGGGGGATGAAACCGCCTGCGCCATTTTGCCCGGCATCAAACAGGCCCAAGAGGATGATTGGGGACAGGAATATAACGATTATATTTTGGCGATCAAAGTGGTGAACGATATGTTCGAGGCCATGGATCATATTTACCGCTATGGCACCATGCACAGCGAATGCATCGTCACCGAGGATTATGAGGCGGCGGAGCGGTTTTTGCAGCAGGTGGACGCGGCGGCGGTGTACCATAACGCTTCTACCCGATTCACCGACGGCGGAGAATTCGGCTTCGGCGCGGAAATCGGCATCTCCACCCAGAAGCTGCATGCCAGAGGGCCTTTGGGCGTCAACGAATTGACTTCCATAAAATATGTGGTTTACGGCTCCGGCCAGGTTCGCTGATTTTGGAGGGTTTTTCTATGAAATATGCCTTTATCGGTTTAGGGAATATGGCCGGCGCCATTATCCAGGGCATGGCCGCTGCCGGCGTCGCCAAAGGCGCGGATATCGGCGGTTATGATATCGACCCGGCCCAAGGCCAAAGATTGCAGGAAAGCTGCGGCATTACCTTGTGCGACGGTTTGGCCCAGGCGGCCCAGGCGAAAACCCTTGTCCTGTCGGTAAAGCCCCAGGTTTTGCCGGCGCTTTTGCCGCAGCTGGCCCCGGTTTTGCCGCCGGAAACCTTGGTGGTCTCCATTGCCGCCGGCAAGGATTTGGCTTTTTTGCAAAAGGCTTTGGGAGAAAACCGGCCCATCGTTCGCGTGATGCCCAATATCAACGCCAAAGCGGCGGCGGCCACCAGCTGCTATACGCCCAACGACCGGGTCAGCCCGGAGCAGGAGGAGACGGTGCGGCAAATATTTTCTTCCATCGGTTCCATCACCAAATTGGAGGAAAAGCTGTTTTCGGTGTTCACCGCTTTATGCGGCTCCGCGCCGGCTTTTACTTATATGTATATCGACGCTTTGGCCCAGGCGGCGGTGGCCGCCGGTATGCCGCGGCAAATGGCCCAGGCGCTGGCTGCCGACTGTGTTTGCGGCAGCGCCAAAATGGTTTTAACCTCCGGCCAGCATCCCGCCGCCCTGACCGATCAGGTTTGTTCCCCCGGCGGCGTGACCATAGCCGGGGTGCTGCAGCTGGACAAGGCCGGTTTCGTTTCCGCCGTGCATCAGGGCATGGCGGCGATGATCGACAAAGACAAACAATTGGCCCAGTAAGCAGCATCTGTATCAATACAGGGAATGACCGCGGTTCCACCGCGGTCATTTTTCCGGGGAAAGGCCGGCCCCTGCCGGGGCAGGAAATCCCGGCTCTGTAGAGAAGCACTTAACGAAAAACAAAGAAAGAGGTGGCCTGTGATGCCGGAACGGGAACAATGGAAAAAATTGCAGGAAATGATCGCCGCCAGCCAGCGTATCGTCTTTTTCGGCGGCGCCGGCGTGTCTACGGAAAGCGGTATTCCGGATTTTCGGGGCGAAAAGGGTTTGTATAAGGCGAAGACGGTATACGGTCATTCGCCGGAAGCCATGGTCAGCCACAGCTTTTTTGTGAACCATCCCCAGGAATTCTATCGATACTATTTAAACGAAATGATTTACGAACAGGCGCAGCCCAACGCCGCCCACCGGGCTTTGGCCCGTCTGGAAAAACAAGGCAAGCTGCAGGCGGTGATCACCCAGAATATCGACGGCCTGCATCAACTGGCGGGCAGCCGCAACGTATTGGAATTGCACGGCTCCGTGCACCGCAATTACTGTCTGAATTGCGGCGCCAAATACGGTTTGGATTTTATGCTGCAGCACCGTCAGGGTTCGCTGCCCTGTTGTTTGGATTGCGGCGGTTTGGTCCGTCCCGACGTGGTTTTGTATGAAGAAGGTTTGGACGGCCATGTGCTGAGCGAAGCGGAACGCTATATCCGCCAGGCGGATTGCTTGATCATCGGCGGCACTTCCCTGGCGGTATATCCGGCAGCCGGTTTGGTCCGCTATTTCCAGGGCGACAGATTGGCGTTGATCAATAAAAGCGTTACGGATTTTGACCGGCATGCGGATCTGCTGGTTCGGGACAATATCGGCGAAGCGTTGGATTGGGCCGTGCCGCAATAAGCGGCGGCCGGATTGGTTTACTATGAAACGATTGCTGCAAATCTTTTTGGCGTTTTTCCGCGTCGGCGCTTTGACCTTCGGCGGCGGCTATACCATGCTGCCGATGCTGCAAAGGGAGACGGTGGATAAAACCGGTTGGATAGAGGAAGACCAGCTCAGCGATTATTATGCCCTGGCCCAATGCCAGCCGGGCCTGATCGCCGTCAACATCGCGGTGCTGATCTGCCGGCCGCTGTTCGGCGTGTCCGGGGCCGCGGCGGCGGTTTTGGGCATAGCCACGCCCTCTCTTTTGGTGATCCTCATCATTGCCGTCTGTTTGGGCAACGCCGCCCATTTGCCCTGGTTGGGCCATGCTTTTGCCGGCGTCCGGGTGGCGGTGGCGGTTTTGGTGATACAGGCCGCCCTGCGCCTGCTGAAAAACGGCGTGCAGGATAAAGCTACGGCTGTCATCGCCGCCGTGTCTTTCATCGTGCTGCTGTTGGACGCGGTCAATCCGGTGCTGATCATCCTGGCCGCCGCTTTGGCCGGCATCGGCGCGCGCCGCTTGACGAAACGGCGGGAGGGCAGCGGCAAATGATATACCTCCGGCTGTTTTATGAATTCTTTAAAATCGGCCTCTTTGCCATAGGCGGCGGCCTGGCGGCCTTGCCCTTTTTGTTCGATTTGGCCGAACGCTACCCTTGGTTCAGCAAAGACCAGCTGACGGATATGATCGCCGTTGCCGAGTCCACACCGGGGCCTTTGGGCATCAATATGTCCACCTTTGCCGGTTATCAAACCGGCGGCGTATGGGGCGGTATCCTCGCCACCTTCGCCATCGTCTTGCCGTCTTTTCTCATCACCCTGCTGGTCAGCCGCTTCCTGCATAAATTTGCCGCCAATCCTTTGGTGGAGGATGCGTTTTACGGCCTGCGGCCGGCGGTGGCCGGTTTGATCGGCGCGGTGGCCGTTGGCTTGCTGGGGATATCTTTGTTTGACGGCGCCCGTCAGGGCTTGCTCTGGGGCTTGGATTACAAAGCGGCGATCCTCTTCGCGGCGCTGCTGCCGCTGGTGTTCAAGTTTAAAAAGCATCCCATCGTATATATAGCCGCGGCGGCGGTCGTGGGGATTATTTTTAAATTCTGAGGCAAAACATTTGACAGTGATTGCTTTTTGAGCTACAATTATGTACAACTAGGCAATTAGGGCGTTCCTGCAAACTGCCGTTGCTTAATTATTTATTAGGAGGTTCTACCAAATGGCGAAGCAAAAATTTGAAAGAACAAAACCGCATGTCAATGTGGGTACCATTGGTCACGTGGATCACGGCAAAACGACTTTGACCGCAGCGATCACCCTTTGTCTGTCCAAAGCGGGCGGCGCCGAAGTGATGGCG